>JAQBQD010000176.1 GCA_028287185.1 Gemmatimonadota bacterium
CGGCGCCCGCCCGCGGCGCGCAGCTCGGCTTTCCGCGGTCGCCGGGGCTCTCCGCGTTCAGGCCGAACGACGCGGAGCCGCGCGGCGCCTGGCTGCCCGCGGCGCGCGGGCGCACCGTGTTCACGACCTCCAGCGACGAGACGCCGCGGAACAGGTCCGTGGCGCGGGAAGCGTGCATCGCCTCGATCTGCGCGCGGGTCAGGTAGACGCCCTGCCCGCGCCCGGCGCGCTGGTGGAGCTCGCTGCGCCCCTGCCCCGGCGCGGTGGCGGCCACGCGCTGCAGCGGGATGGGGCGCCCGGCCGTGCCCTGGGCGTTCCGCGCGAGGCGCACGGACGCGTCGGCGGCGCGCGCGGCGGCGGCGGGAGCTCCAGGGCCACCCGGGCCTCGTCGCCGGGCTTCACGGCCACCACCTGTGGCCGCGGCTGGGCGGGCAGGCTGTCCAGGCGCGGGTGCACGTATCCCACGGCGTAGCTTCCCTCGGCCACCGCGTCGATGCGAAAGCCGCCCGCCCCGTCCGTGACGGCCGCGTACTGCGTGCCCGACAGGTAGACGCGCGCGCCCGCCACGGGCGCCCCCGTGGCCGCGTCCGTCAGCGTCCCCGCGATGGCCGCGCGGGCCGGAGCGTCCAGCGGCCGCCCGTCGCCGGTGAGGATGCCGGTCACCTCGCCGCCGTTCTCGTGGATGCCGGCCAGCGACTCCACCTGCGCGCCGCCCGACGCGCCGCCGGTGGACATGCCCGCAGCCCGCCGCGCGACGGCGATCTCCGGCGTGCGGATGCGCCAGCGGCGGACGATCCACGCGCCGTCGGGAAGCCGCTCGAACTCCACCCGGCCCCCCAGGTCGCCCACGGGCACGCGCGTGGGCAGGTTGGCGTAGCCGTACTCCACGTAGCGCAGCTCGGCGCTGGCGCGGTCCATCCAGATGGTGCCGCGAATGTCCGGCAGCCGCCGGTCGCGCACCGGCTCGAACGCCAGCCCCACCATCCCCGGCTGCTCCGGCCCGGCCGCCGTCACCCGGAAGCAGTGCTCCTCCACGAACTGGGGGGATGCGAGGACGCGCACGTCGGGCCCGTAGTACAGCGCGCCGTCCGGCTGCCGGACCACGTATCCCAGGCGGCTCAGCGAATCGGGCGAGAGGGAGGCGAAGGGACTCGGCGCGGTCGCGCTCCGCGCCTTCCGCTCCTCGCTGCGCACCCGGAGCGAGCCGGGCTCCAGGCTGCGGGCGTACTGCGCCACCTGGAAGCGGAACGCGGTGTTCTCCGCCCAGTCCGCGGCCGCGAAGGCCTTGCGCGCCTCCTCCCAGAGCGTCGCCGTCTGAACCGTGGCGCCGGGGCGGGCGCACTTCTTGACGGCGCCCTCCACCGTGATCCCCTGCAGCTCCACCAGGGCGCCGCCGGCCGCCAGCCGCACCTCGCGCGCGTCGCCGGCGCGCAGGTCCAGGGGTTCGGACACCGTGCTGGCGCGGCCCACCCGCTCGGCGCGCAGGCGGTAGCGGCCGGCGGCCGGCGCATCCATCGCGAAGCGGCCCGCGGCGTCGCTCAGCACCCCGCCGCGCTGGTGGCCCCCGTCGTCCAGCAGCACCACCAGCGCGCCCGCCACCGGCCGCCCGCCCTGCGCCTCCACCACCTGCCCGTGCACGCTCTGGGCATCCAGGCGGGCGGCGCCGGAAAGCAGCAGCGCGGCGCATGCGGCGAAATCGGTTCGGATGCGGAGCATGGCGTGGGACCTCCCTCCGGGCGGAGCGTGGCGGGTGCGGCGGCGCGGGTCCGCGGCGGTGCGGAGCGATCACCGGAACGAACCGGCCGCGGCGCTTCTGACACGTCGTAACGCTGCCTCGACGGGGCCGGCTCCAGCCTCCGGAGGGCGGCGAAGGGCGCGATCCTTGCCACGCCCGCCCGCGCCCGGTATCGTCCGGCGCCCGCTGTCTTCGATAAACGCATGTCTATGGCCCCCATGACCATCCAGCACGTCCGCAGCGCGGCCGCCGTGGCCGTCCTCGCCCTGCTCGCCGCCTGCGGAAGCGGCGACAAGCCGGGCGCATCGAATGCCCCTGCCGGCGGCGACTCGTCCGCCGCCGCGGCACCCTCTCCGTCCGCGCAGGGCGGCGCGGCGCCGGCGGGCGGCATGCCGGGCGGCGACCCGCGCAGCGTCACCCGCCGCATGCCGGCGCAGATCCGCGGCATCTACCTGAACGCCTACGCCATCGGCCGGCAACGCCTGCCCGCCGCGCTGAAGATCGCGGACGAGACGGAGATCAACACCTTAGTGGTGGACGTGAAGGACGAGCGGGGGATGCACTACAGGAGCGGGCTGGGCCTGCAGATGCAGCTCGCGAATCCCAAGGAGGTGACGCTCACGAACCTGAAGGCGTTCACCGACACCCTGCACGCGCACCACATCTTCGCCATCGCCCGCATCGTGGTGTTCAAGGACCCGGTGCTCAGCAAGGCACGGCCGGACTGGTCCATCCGCAACCCCTCGGGCGGCCTGTGGGCCGACAAGAAGGGCAACACCTGGGTGAGCGCCTGGGATCCCAACGTGTGGGACTACAACATCGCCATCGCCGAGGAGGTGGCGAAGCTGGGCTTCGACATGATCCAGTTCGACTACGTGCGCTTCCCGGAGCCGTACAGGAGCCTGCCCGACCAGGTGCACCCGCACGCGCAGGGCGCCCGCACGGACGCCATCGCGGCGTTCCTGAACCGCGCCAAGGCGCGGCTGCACCCGCTGGGCGTGCCCGTGGCCGCAGACGTGTTCGGCCTGACGCCCAACGACCCGGGCGACGTGGGCATCGGCCAGCAGTGGGAGACGATCGCCTCCACGGCGGACGTGGTGGAGCCCATGATGTACCCGTCGCACTACCTGCCCACGCACCTGCCCGGCGTGCCCCACCCCAACCGCATGCCGTACGAGACGCTGTTCAAGTCGGCCGGCATGGCGGTGCTGCGCACGCAGGCGCTGCAGCAGGCGGGGCTGCACACCGCGCGCAACATCCCCTGGCTGCAGGCGTTCAGCGCGCCCTGGGTGGACCACAACTTCACCTACGGCCCCGAGCAGCTTCGCCAGCAGGTGAGGGGCGTGTACGACGTGGGCCTGAACGACTGGATCCTGTGGAGCCCCGGCTCCAAGTACGGCCCCTTCGTTCCCGGCCTGGCGCGCGAGACCCGGTCGATGGCCTCCACCAGCTACAGCGCGCCGGCCGACGTCAGGTCCACGATCGCAATGTTCGAGCGGCAGGGCGTGGCCGAGGCGCGCCGGAAGGCGGTTCAGCAGGCGCACGGCAACACCACCGACCGCGCCGCCGCCGACAGCGCGCGCACCGGCAAGGCGAGCCCCACCAGCACCTCGCCCGCCGGCGCCGAGGCCGGCACCACCGCCCCCGCCCAGGCCGCGCCGCCTGCCAAGAGACCCTGACGGCGCGCGGGTGATCGGACCCTCGTGAGCTCGCGGTCGACGGAGGAACGGTCGATCGGGAAGAGGGTGAAGGGCCGAACGGGGATGGACAACGGCGGCCCGCGGATGATCTCCGCGGGCCGTCGTCGTTTCGGGGGACGCCGCCCGCCGCGCGGAACCACCACGACCCGGCCGAGGCTGGCCGTTCAGCGCATCAGCAGAATCGCGGTGAAGGCAGCGTAGCAGGCGAGCAGCAGGCCGCCTTCCAGCCGGCCGATGCGGCGGCGCGTGGCGGCGAGGAGCGGGAAGAGAAGGCTGAGGCCGATCAGGACGGGCACCTCGAAGCGGAAGAGCGCGGGGTCCACGGCGATGGGACGGACGAGCGCGGCGGCGGCGAGGATGTAGAAGACGTTGAAGATGTTGGAGCCCAGCGCGTTGCCCAGGGCGATGTCGGCCTCGCCGCGGCGGGCGGCCACGGTGCTGGTCGCCAGCTCCGGGAGCGAGGTGCCCAGCGCCACCACCGTCAATCCCACCACCAGGTCCGACATGCCCAGCACGCGGGCGAAGAAGACGGCCGAGTCCACCATCATCTGCGCGCCCACCAGGAGCGTGCCGATGCCCAGCAGCGTCCATCCCACGTTGGGCAGGCGCGAGCTGTCGCGCGGCTCGGCGCGGCGCTCGATGGCCTCCTCCGCCTGGAACTCGCGGAACTCCTCGCCGACGGCGGCGGATTCAAGCCGCGCGGAGCGCACCACGAACGCCAGGTAGCCGGCGAACACCGTCAGCAGGATCGCCGCGTCCACGCGCGAGATCGTGCCATCCAGCCCAAGCACAGGCAGCGCGAGGGCGGCGGCCGCCAGCATGGGGCTTTCGCGGAAGACGAGCGCCATCCGCACCGCCAGCGGCCGCACCACGGCGGCGGCGCCCAGGATGAGCGCGATGTTCAGCACGTTGCTGCCCACCACGTTGCCCAGCGCCAGCGCGCCGTTGCCGCGGCCCGCCGCCACCGTGCTCACCACCAGCTCCGGCGCGGAGGTGCCGAACGCGACGACGGTGAGCCCCACCACCAGCGGGCTCACGCCGAACGAGCGCGCCAGCCGCGCCGCGCCCCTCACCAGCCAGCCGGCGCCGAAGTAGAGCCCCGCCAGCCCCACGCAGAACCACACGGCCTTCAGCAGCATCGCATCCCCCTCCCTCCCACGCCGCAGCAGCGCCCCGCCATCCGCCCGAATCCCCGTGCAACCACGGCGCCACGGTGTATCTCCTCGGCCGAACGGACCGCATCCATCCGATCGAACGTGTCCAGAACGCCGTCTCGGGTGGACGGCAGCATCGCCGACGACGTCGACCGTTCGACGCGGAAGGCGGCGCCGAAGACGATTCGCCGAGGTCGGCCGGGCGCGCGTGTCGAGCTTCGGGCGATGGAGAGTGCGAGCGGGAGCGGGATGTGGCGAGGACGACGGGAAGGTGATGGAGCTTCGATCGACCCCACGCGAGATCGCTGCGTGCGCGGCCTACGCCTCCGCGGCAGCGACCGGTTGCGCGGACGCCGCGCGGGCGCGGTGGAGCTCGGCGGCGATGCGAAGGGTGGCGACGTGCACGTCCACCGTGTCCTCGGTGTCGCGGGCGTATCCGCCGGCCATGGTGACCACCACGGGCACGCCGGCCTCGCGGCAGGCGGAAAGGACCAGGCGGTCGCGCGAGGCCAGGCCTTCCTTGCTCATGGCCAGCCGCCCGTAGCGGTCGTCGCGCCAGGGGTCCGCGCCGGCGAGGTAGACGGCCAGGTCGGGACGGAAGTCGTGCAGGATGGTGGGGACGTGCAGGTCCAGCGCGGCCAGGAAGGCGTCGTCGCCCGCGCGGTCGGGCAGCTCCACGTCCAGCGAGCTGCGCTCCTTGCGGAAGGGATAGTTGCCGCTGCCGTGGATGGAGAAGGTGAAGACGGAGGGATCGGACGCGAAGAGCGCCGCCGTGCCGTTGCCCTGGTGGACGTCGCAGTCCAGCACCGCCGCGCGCCGGATGCGCCCCTCGCGCTGGAGCACGCGGATGGCGACGGCCGCGTCGTTGAACACGCAGAATCCCTCGCCGTGGCCGGCGTAGGCGTGGTGCGTGCCGCCCGCCAGGTTGGCCGCCACCCCCCACCCGCGCTCCGCCGCCTCGTCCAGCGCCACGCGCCCGCCGGCGATGGTGGCGCCCACCGAGCGCCGGGAGCGCTCCACCATCTCCGCGCTCCACGGAAAGCCGATGCGGCGCTGCGCCTGCGGCTCCAGCGTGCCCGTGCGCACGCGGCGGACGTAGTCGTCGTCGTGCACCAGCGCCAGCTCGTCCCATCCGGCGGCCGGCGGCTCGGCCAGGTCGCCCGGCGCCAGCACGCCCTCGGCCAGGCAGCGCTCGCGGACGCGGGCGTACTTCACCATCGGGAAGCGGTGCCCCGGCGGCAGCGGCAGCACGAAGCGGTCGCAGTAGAAGGCGCGCACGCCCGTCACCGCCCCCGCGAAAACCGGCCGGACGGGGGGTGGGTCACGGAATCCCCACCACCTTGTGGGTCTGGACCGAAAGGCGCCACGGGGGGCCCAGCTCCATCACCGCGGCGATGGCCTCGCCGTAGTTGGGGCCGCCGGTGGCGGGCACGTCCACGGGCTGCAGGAAGTAGCTGGCGAACTCCGTCCCCGCCGCGATGGCGCGCACCGCGTCCACGTTCGGGGTGATGCCGGGCACGGCGCCGCCGGTGTAGATCAGCTTCATCTCGTCCCCGTCCTTCTGCCCGAACACGGCCTGCTTCGGGGAGACCGTCAGCCAGTCCACCAGACTCCGGTCCACCGGACGGAAGCCGTTGGACTCCATGGAGATGCGATACCCGCGCGCCCGCAGCGCGTCCGAGAGCGGACGGTCGAGCTGCAGGCTGGGCTCGCCCCCCGTGGCCACCAGCAGCAGCCCCGGCTTCTCGGCCCCGAAGCCCTCCACGGCCGTCCGCCGCACCAGTTCCAGCGTGTCGTCCAGCCCCAGCGTCCAGGTGGCCTTCACCCAGTCGGTGTCGCACCAGGGACACACCTCGTAGCCCAGGTTGCACCCCGCGAAGCGAAGGAACACCGCGGGGGTGCCCGCCTGCGCGCCCTCGCCCTGCAGCGTGGCGAACACTTCCTTGATCGCGTACTTCCTGGCCATCCCCGCTCCGCTCGTGGGTTCCGCACCTTGTTCGATGCGACGGATACACCTCACCCGCCGCCGCGCTCCCTCGTTCGCCTCGGTTCCACGGCGCCTCAGTCCCTCCGGGCGGCGGACCCGCCCGCGGCGCGGCCGGTGGAGAACGGCCCGATCCCGTTGCGGCCAACACGCACGGCTGTGTCGGGTTGTGGGACAGGCACGCCTCACCATGTACCGTACAAGCCCCACCTTTCCGAACACCCGTTCCCGCCGCCATCTGTAGACGGTCTTCATTCGCAACGACTTACGGACGTGCCAGGGCGTGGCCCCCCGATTGCCTTAGGGGATGCCGACGACGGGATGGGCACGGTGCCCGGACCGGCGACACTCGAGGGGGGACAGCGACCGCAGGGATCCGCTGAGTTTCCAGTCAACGCCCGCAGCACACCCCACCCCACGCCCGCAGCAAGACCCCGCCACACCGCCTTCGGCGCTGCCCACCCCCCCTTCGGGCCCGGAGCCACCACGGCTCCGGGCCCTCCCTCGTCCTCCCCAGGGCCCGTCGTTCGCGCATCCCCCGTCCCGCACGCAACCGAACGGGCGCGCCAGGGTACGACAGGCATGCGCGCACCCGCACCGCGGGCGTGCCGACGTTCACCGAATCCGGGATTGCCGATGAAGACTCGCGCCTCGCTGTACGCCCTGCTCGCCCTGGCCGCGCTTTCCGCGCCCGCCGGCGCGCAGCAGGCCGCCCCGCCCCTTCCGGAGGTGGCCACCATCCGCGTGTCCGCCACGGGCGAGGCGCGCGCCGCGCCCGACCAGGCCTGGATCGACCTGGGGATGGAGACGGCGGCGCCCACCGCCAGGGCCGCCGGCGAGCAGAACGCCGCCGCCATGGCCCGCGTGATCGCCGCCCTGCAGCGCGCCGGCGCGGCCCGCACCGACATCCAGACGCACGACTACAGCCTGTCGCCCGACTACCAGCCGCGGCCCGGCGGCAACGGCCCGCCCGTCATTCGCGGCTACCGCGCCGCCAACGTGGTGACGGTGCGCACCGACCGCACCGACGCCGTGGGCGGGCTGATCGACGCCTCGCTGGCCGCGGGCGCCAACCGCGCGGACGGCATCCGCTTCGGCATCAAGAACGGCGAGGCGCTGCAGGCGCAGGCGCTACGGCAGGCGCTGGACCGCGGCCGCGCGCAGGCGCAGACCATCGCCGCCGGCCTGGGCGTGCGGCTGGGGCGCGTGCTGGACGCCAGCACGGCCCAGGCCCCGCGCCCGTATCCGGGGCCGGTGATGATGCGCAGCGCCATGGCCGACGCGGGCTCCGCGCCCACGCCGGTGGAGGCGGGTGAGCAGAGCGTGAGCGCCACGGTGTCGCTGGTGTTCGCCATCGAAGGCCAGTAGGCCCCGTCCGCCGGTCGAACCGCGGGCGGACGGCGGATCGCGGTCGATGACGGCGCATCGGGCGGCGGGGATGGTCCCCGCCGCCCGATGCGCGTCCGGGGATGGACGGCGGACGCGGCCGGGTTTCGTGATCGGCGGAAGACGATGTCACGGCCGCGAATGGCCCGCGGGTTGGAAACCCGGGGCTACCGCGGGAGAAACGTCCGCCTTCGCGGACGCGGCGGCGGCGAACGATTGGGACCAGGGGCGGACGAAGGCCGTTCGACCCCGCGGGGTCGAAGGTGCGACGCGTCAGAGCGGCAGGCAGGGCGCGTCTCCCGGGCCGGGTTCGCGCACGTCCACCACGGCGTAGAGGGGCACGAGCGAGCCGAAGACGCCCACGCCGCTGCCCACGATGCTGGAGATGCGCGCCTGGCCCGAGGGGTTGAAGCGGCCGCCGCGGATGGAGTTGACGTAGTTGCGGTCGGCGGCGGCCACGATCAGCGACACGCGCAGGCCGGCGGGAAAGCCGCGCTGGAGGATGCGCAGCACGTCCAGGTTCTGGGTGAGGCGGTCGAAGACGCCGAACTCGCGCGGCAGCACCACGGTGGTGTCGGCGGCGGAGATGGACAGGCCCAGCAGCTCGAACGGGTTGGGCACGACCCCGCCCACCGAGTCGCCGCGGGCCCGAAGCGCCTCGCCCAGCCCGTCCACCTGCATGCGCGCCAGGTAGCTCCACGCGCTGTCGGCCCGCGACCAGGTGAGGGTGACGTTGGTGTCCGCCGGCAGCGCGCAGTGCGGCACGTGGTCCGGCCCCGGCAGGCCCAGCGGGAACCCCAGGTGGAAGCCGCCGGGCACGCGGGTGCGCCCCTGCGCCACCTCGCCCCGCGCGGTCTCCACGCGCAGGAGGTAGGTGCGGCCCGGCACCACGAACGCGGGCTGCGGCTGCCCCGGCGGCACGGGGACGCCCGATCCCTCGGTGGTGTAGCAGGTGGCGTGCACCTGCACGCTGTCGGAGGTGAAGTAGCCCGGGTCCACGAAGGTGCACACGCCGTCGGGAGCCTGCCGCAGGGTGAGCGCGGCGCCGTCGTCGCGCGTGAGGGTGACGCGCGCGCCCGGCTCGCCGCGCACCGTGCTGCCCACGATGCTGCGGTGCAGCAGCACGAGCTGCTCCAGGTGGTCCGTCCGCAGCACCGCCTCCACCACCAGCGTGTCGTCGCCCGCCGGCGCCGCCACCTCGGCCAGCGAGCAGGCGCCCGCCGCCCACACGGCCGCCGCCGCGACACCGAGCGCCACCCGCGCGGACCGCATCCGCATCAGCGCTCCCTCCGCCGTTCCGCCACGGCGCTGGTGAACGCGGAGCGTCGGCCGGCCGGTCGATGACAAGCCTTTCGATCGGGCCCGCTCCGGCGATGGGTCCGTCGGGTGGAGGAACGGTGGATGGACGGACGGGCTGGCGTCACGGCGGGATCCCTGGGGTCATGGCGGCTGGACGCGGCGCGTACCCCTACACCCCCGCCCCACCGGCTGTTCATCGCAGGACCCCGTCGCGCGCGGGATGGCGATCCAGACGTGCCCGGGCGCGGCGGAACAGCCACGATCGACGTTCGGCCGCGCCGACTGCTTCGCCGTGCCGGGGAACCGCGGGGGTTGAGGGGCCTCCGCTGGGATGTGGGGGCCGCCGCCCGCGTGGCGCGTCTTTCCGAGCGCGGGTGGGGGATGCAGATTGTGGGGCACGCGCCGCCATCCATCCGACCCTCCCACGACAACCGGCACCATGCGACTTCGCGACCTGACGCTTTCCGCCGCCGCGCTGGCGGCCGTCCTCTGCGCCGCGCCGCGCGCCGCCGCGCAGGCGGGCCCCCGCACCGACGGCACCGTGCGCGTGCAGGACGTGCGCGCCACGCTCACGGCGCTGGCGGACGACTCCATGCTGGGCCGCGGCACGGGCCAGCCCGGCTCCGCGAAGGCCGCGCGGCTGATCGCCGACCGCATGCGGGCGCTGGGGCTGCGGCCGGCGGGTGACAGCGGCTACTTCCAGCGCGTGCCGCTGCTGGTGCGCGCCACGGGCCGCCGCCGCGTGGCGCTGGAGGGCACGCCCGGGTGGGACACGCTGCCCGGCGTGACGCGGGTGACGGGCGTGAACGTGGCCGGCGTGCTGCCCGGCGCGGACCCCGTTCTCGCGGACTCGGTGGTGCTGGTGGACGCCCACTACGATCACCTGGGCGTGGGCACGCCGGTGGACGGCGACTCCATCTACAACGGCGCGGACGACGACGCCTCGGGCGTGACGGCGGTGCTGGAGATCGCGCGGTCCATCGCCGCCGGCCCGCGGCCCCGGCGCTCCATCCTCTTCCTGGCCACCACGGGCGAGGAGGCGGGGCTGCTGGGCACGCTGTGGTTCATCAAGCACCCGCTGCTGCCCCTGGCGCGCGTGCAGGCCAACCTGGAGATCGAGATGATCGGCCGGCCCGACTCGCTGGCGGGCGGTCCGGGCAAGGGGTGGCTGACGGGATACGACCGGTCGACGATGGGGCAGATGCTGCGGCAGGCGGGCATCCCCCTGGTGGCCGACCCGCGCCCGGACCAGAACTTCTTCGAGCGCAGCGACAACATCGCCTTCGCGCGCATGGGCATCCCCGCGCACACGCTGTCCAGCTTCGGGCTGCACGCGGACTACCACACGGTGCGCGACGACGCCAGCCGCATCGAGTTCGACCACATGACCGCCGTGATCTCGGCCGCCGCCCGCGCCGTGCGCATGCTGGCCGACGGCCCCGCGCCCACCTGGATCGGCGCCGGCCGTCCCCCCGCCGAGGAGCAGCCGTAGGCCGCGGATCGAACACCGAAAGCCGAGGATCGAAGGTCGAGGTGGACGAAGAGCCCCGCCGCGCAGGCGGGGCTCTTCGCGCTCCGGGATGTCCGGGTTCCGTCAGCGATTCGCGGGTTCCGATCCGACCCGCATCCCCGCGCCGCGACTGGACTTCCGCGCGCGGGTCCGCGGCCGGAGCGGGCGGGGATGGGGTTTCGGGTCACTCCCGAGCGCCCAGGACCGCAAACGCTTCGGAACCCCTGCGACCTTATCGTGTAACCCCCTGCTTGCCCACCGCGCGCGTCGTTGCGGCGGGCAGGCGTTTCGCACGGCGCGCGCTTCCGTCCACGGACGGCGGCGCGGCACGGTGGCCCGCGGCAGGCGCCCCGGGCCACCCCTCATTTCTGACCAACGGATCCTGTCGATGAAGTTCGTGGATGCAGCACTGCTGGCCCTTCTCCTTGCGGGCGCCGCGACGGACGCGGGCGCACAGGCGGGCGGCCCGCCCCCCCGCGGCGGACGACCGGGCGGCGCGGGCGCGCAGGCTCCGGCGCAGCAGGCCGACGGCGAGATCCGCGGCGTGGTG
>JAQBQD010000205.1 GCA_028287185.1 Gemmatimonadota bacterium
CGCCAGGGCGGAGAGCGCGGCCACGTACGCCGCCCCCGTCTGCCGCACCAGCGTGGCCGCGCGCGCCTCGTCCTGCCGGCGCAGGTCGGCGATCTCGGCCGCCGCCTGCCGCCCCGTCATCCACTGCCCCGTCGCCAGCCCGCAGGCGAACAGGGCGATTCCCGCCGCCACGGCCGCAGCCAGCCACGGCCGTCGCGGCGCTGCGCCGTGACGATGCGCCGGCTGGACGAGGCCGCGCTCCCGGAGCGCGCGGACGGTGCGCTCCTCCAGCAGCCGCCCCGGCGCCCGCTCGCGGGGCAGCGCCGCGAACGCCTCGTGCTCGGCCGGGGTCAGCGCGTCGGGCTCCGGCGTCCCGGGCCCACCCGTCGGTTCCATCCCGTTCATCTCAACACCTCCTCGGCGGGGCCCAGCAGCCGGCGTACGGCGCGGCGCGCGTGCGAGAGCTGGCTCTTGGACGTGCCCGGCGCGATGCCGAGCTGCTCCCCGATCTCTTCGTGCGTGAATCCCTCCACGTCGTGCAGAACCAGCACGGCGCGGTACCCGGCGGGCAGCAGCGCGATGGCCCGCTCCAGGTCCATGCGCTCCGCGTGGTGCGGCGGCGGGCGCCACGGCTCGGGCGCGTCCGGGCTTGCCGGCACCTCCCACCGCCCGCGGCGGCGCAACATCCCGCGGGCCACGTTCAGCCCGATCCCCGTGAGCCAGGTGGAGAACGCCGCCTCCCAGCGAAAGCCGTCCAGCCGCTCCACCGCGCGGATCCAGGTGTCCTGCACCACGTCCTCCGCGTCCGCCTCCGCGCCGCCCACGATGCGCAGCACGAGCTGGTGCAGGCGGGGCGTGTGCCGGCGGTACAGCTCCCGGAACGAGGCCTCGTCTCCGCGCAGGAGAAGGGCTTCGGCCAGGTCGCGGTCCTGGGCGACGGCGGGTGCGGAGGAGGTGGCGGCTCGCATACGTCCTTTCAGTGCATCGAGACGTGCGAAGGGTTGCATGGAGGTGGATTCGAGAGGGTGGGCCGGGATGGGAAGGCCGGACTTCGAACGGGACCGAGGGATCGGGAAGGCTCCGGGACGGGCGGACGAACCCGCGGCAACGACCAGACGATGCCTCCCTTCGGAGGCGGGGTCCGTGTCGGATCCCGGCTCCTCGCGGCACCCCCGTAGTTCCCGCGGGGCGAGGACTCCCGCGCCGAACCGGGGCGGCGGCGCTTCTCAGGCTGACGCCGACAGAGGCGCAGCCGAGCAGAATCCCGTTCACTTCGTCGATGAAGGCAACCTTCCGGGTTGGGCGGGTATCTTGCAAGGGAGGGATGCTCCGACACCCCCATCGTTCGTATCGAAGGATACCGCATGCGCTCCACCCTCAGAACCCGACTTCTCGCCCCCGCCGCGGCCGCGCTGCTGCTGGGGCTGGCATCCTTCGTCCCGCCGTCCCTGGGCGCGCAGGGCTCCAGCGCGCGGCCGGCCGGGCGGCGCGTGAGCTCCGAGGCCATCTCGCGCGGGCGCTACGCCGTGGTGGTGGACGTGGACGCGCACCGCCTGTACTACGTGCGCGGCCGGCGCGTGCTGTGGTCGGCGGCGGCGGGCGTGGGCACGGGCCTGCGGCTCTCGTCCGACCGGGACGCCTGGGACTTCAGCACGCCCAACGGCGTCTTCCACGTGCAGTTCAAGGCGCTGGAGCCCGTCTGGGTGGCGCCGGACTGGTATTTCGTGGAGAACGGGCTGCCGGTGCCGCCGCAGGGCGACCCCAGGCGCAACTTCCCCGGCGACCTGGGCGCGGCGGCCGTGTACCTGGGCGAGGGGCTGGCCATCCACGGCACCAACCATCCCGAGCTGCTGGGCCAGCGCATCTCGCACGGCTGCATCCGCCTGGCCAACGCGGACGCGCTGCGCCTGTTCCACGAGGTGCAGCCCGGCACCGAGGTGGTGATCGTGGGCGGCGGGCACGTGACGCAGGCCGAGGCGTCCCAGGCCGCCGCGCGCAACCGGAGCGTGGCGAACGGCGGCCGCCAGGGCCCGCGCCGCGACCCCGCCATCGTCGCGCTGGAGCGCCTTTCCAACGAGGGTCTTCTGCAGCGTCTGGACGAGGAGCTGGCCTACGCCGCCGAGACCCCGCCCGACACCGCGCCCGAGTGGACCACCCTGGCCGCCGTCGCTGCCCAGCGCGCGCTCAAGACCGGAGACGACGAGCTGCTGGACGCCCTGCTGCAGCGCGCCGCCGCGCTGGACGCCGGCGCCGCGCGCGAGGAGTACGGCGCCTACCTGGCCGACCTGTACGCCCGCGGCACCCTGCGCACGCTGGAGGCGCTGGGCCGCCTGGACGCCGCCGACCGCGCTGCCGCCGCACGCGCCATCGTGGCCGCCAGCCTCAACCTCTATCCGGGCTCCTCGGCCGACCGCGCCGTGCCGTGGCCCACCGACCGTGCGCCCCGCGACGCCGTCGCCGACGAGGCCCGCGACGGCTGGGACGCCCTGCACGACGCGGAGGACACCCTGCGCACCCGCCTGGCGTCCGCCGGCTGAGCGGCGCGCGTTGAGCGAGGGCGAGGGGCGGACGGGCCGGGAGCGCATCCCCGGCCCGTCGTTCATCCCGGGCGCTGCGCCGCTCCTGGCGGAAGGTGCCCGGCGCGGACCGGGACGCTGCGGGCTGCCGCGTGACGAAGCCGGGGGGCGAGGTTAGAATACGGGATGCAGAAACCCAACATCAGCGCCGGCAAGGTGCTCGCGATGCGCAGCTCGCGCATCCACGGGAAGGGCGTGTTCGCGCGGGTGCCCATCCCATCGGGCGTGCGGCTCATCGAGTACCGCGGCAAGCGCATCACCAACGCGGTGGCCGACGCCCTGTATCCCGAGGACCGGGCCGTGCCGTACCACACCTTCCTGTTCGCCATCGACGGGGACGTGGTGATCGACGCCGGCCGCGGCGGCAACATGTCGCGCTGGATCAACCACTCGTGCGACCCCAACTGCGACGCGGTGGTCGACGACGGGCGCGTGTGGATCGAGAGCGTGCGCGACATCGCCCCCGGCGAGGAGCTCACCTACGACTACAACTTCGTCCTCGACGAGCGCCACACCCCCGCCGCAAAGAGGCGCTACCCCTGCATCTGCGGCGCCGCGAAGTGCCGCGGGACCATCCTCGCGAAGAAGCGGTAGGGCCGGTCGATCGTCGGAGCAGGCGTGCGTGGCGGCGCTCGGACGCTGCGGCGACGGGCCGGCCCCGCTCAGGCGTCGGCCGGGACCGCGGCGGCCTCGGCGCGGTAGGCCCGCACGCTCGCCGACCGGG
>JAQBQD010000213.1 GCA_028287185.1 Gemmatimonadota bacterium
GGTGCGGCCGCCGGGCGCGAGGCGGCCGGACTGGGTGTCCACGCCGCCCTCGTCACGGCGCCGCCCATCGCGCCGGACGCGGGGCTCTCCCCCGTGGACGCGCGCTCGCCGGCGGCGTACGCGGGAACGCTGGGCTACCTGGACGGCCTGCGCTCGTCCGGCCTCCTCGTGGTCGCCCGCGCCTTCCCCGCCCCGAACGCGCCGGCGGACAGCGGGTTCGCGGCCCTGGAGATGGACCGCGCGGCGGCCGAGGCGGGGCCGCTGGGATTCGTGCGGCGCTTCGCGGCGGCGGGGGCGGACGGGATCGCGCTGGGCGCCGTCGCGGTGCCGGCGCTCACGGGCGACTCGCTGCCGCTGGCCGTCTCGCCCGTCGCCATCCGCGGCGACCTGCGTCGCGACCTGGCGTTCGCGGGCATCGTGCTGGCCGATGTCGGCGCGGGCTCGGCGCTGGAGCGTGCGTACGGCGAGCGCGAGGCGGCCATTCGCGCCGTCGCGGCGGGCGCGGACATGGTGGCCGGCCCGCGCGACCCGCGCGGCGTCATCGACGGCCTCGTCGGCGCGGTCCGGTCTGGGCGCATCACCCGCGCGCGGCTGGACGAGGCCGTTCGGCGCATCTTCGCCGCCAAGCAGCGCGCGGGCATCAAGCAGCGGGGCGGGCGGAAGCAGGGCGGGGACGACGGCTCCCCGAAGCCGGCCGACGCCGCGGCGACCCGGAAGGCCGCGCATGACGCGTTCGATGCATCGACTCTGGCCTACGGCTCCGCCCCCGCGCAGGTGCTCCGCGGCTGCCGGCGCACGGCGCTGGTCACGGCGCCCGGAGTGGACGCGGAGGCGCTCGCGGGCGCCCTGTCTCGCGTCCCCGGCGGCCTCGTCCGGATGCAGGCGGACAGCGTGTGGGCGCGCGGATCGCTTCTCCGCGCCGGATCGGCTGGCTCCATCGCATCCACCGCCCCCCGTCCATCCGCCGCCGCTTCTCCATCGACCCGATCCCCAGCGTCGTCCGCAACCGCGAGACCGGCGGCCGCCGCAGTTCCGCCGGCATCGCCCACACCTGCGGCTCCCGCGGAGCCGGACTGCCTCGTGATCGCGCGCTTTCCTGCAGCCGAGCCGGCCGTCTCCGAGTGGCACGGGGGACCGCCGAAGCCTCCCGCCCCGCCGAAGGCCGAGACCGCCACGCGTCCATCCGCGAGTCGGACGACAGGGGCGCGATCGACCGGCAGGAAGGCCGGGGCCCGTTCATCGGCCTCGTCGCGCGCGCCGACTCCGCCGAAGCCGAAGCCGTCTCCGGCCGCGGCGGCGGACAGCGCGCGGGCGGTGGCGGACACGACGCGGCGCCGCATCGTGGACGTGGCGTTCGCGACGGGCGGGCTGCCTCCGTACGGCGCCGGCGCGCAGGTGCTGGCGTGGGGCACGGGGCCCGAGGCGCAGGCGGCGGCCGCGCGGGCGCTGCTGGGCCAGGATGCGGGGGATGCGCGGCGTCCGGCCTCCTCCGCCTGGCCGCCGGCGCCCGTGCTGCGGCGCGCGGACGCGGCGGCGGCGGGCATGGACGCGACGAAGCTGGCGCGGGTGGACGAGATCGTGATGCAGGGCGTGCAGAGCGGCGTCTTTCCCGGCGCCTCCATCGCGGTCATCCGCCACGGGATGCTGGTGAAGCTGCGGGGATACGGCGCGCTGCACGGCGAGGCGGGCGCCCCGGCCGTGAGCGCCGAGTCCACCCTGTACGACCTGGCGTCGCTCACCAAGGTCGCCGGAACCACGGCGGCGGCGATGGCGCTGGTGGACGAGGGCAGGCTGGATCTGGACGCGCCCGTGCACCGCTACCTGTCCGGCTTCCGCGGGGGCGACCGGGGCGACGTCACCATCCGCAACCTGCTGACCCACACGGCCGGCCTGCCCCCGGGCGAGGACCTGTACTCCGACCAGTCGTCGCCGGAAGGGGCGATGCGCGAGGTGCTGAAGGAGCCGCTGGTCTACACGCCCGGGACGAAGATGGTGTACAGCGACTTCAGCATGATCCTGCTGAAGGCCGTGGTGGAGAAGCAGGCGGGCGAGCCCATCGACCGCTACCTGGCGCGGCGCGTGTGGGGGCCGCTGGGGATGGCGAACACGATGTATCTGCCCCCCGTGCGCGACCGGCGGAGGACGGCACCGGGCGCCATCCGCACCGAGCGCCCGTACGTGGTGCGCGGCGTGGTGCACGACGCCAACGCCTTCCGGCTGGGCGGCGTGGCGGGGCACGCGGGGCTCTTCTCCACCGCGCGCGACCTGGCCGTCTACACGCAGACGCTGCTCGCGGGCGGCGCGTACGGCCCGCGCCGCATCTGGTCCCGCGCGGTGGTGGCGCGCTTCACGGCGGACCAGGGACTGCCGGGGCATCGCGCGCTGGGGTGGGACCGGCCGGCCGACAAGAGCAGCGCCGGCGCGCTCTTCTCCGCGCGGTCGTGGGGCCACACGGGGTTCACGGGAACGAGCATCTGGGCCGATCCCGAGCGCGACGTGGCGGTGGTGCTGCTCACCAACCGCACCTACGACCGGGGCAACGAGGGCCAGATCTACGACGTGCGGCGGAAGGTGCACGAGGCGGTGGCGCTGGCCATCACCGACCAGCCGGTGACGCCCCGCCCCGGCGCCGTGCTGCCGCCGGAGCTGCGCCCCAAGCCCAAGCCGAAGCCCTCGCGTGGAGCCCGCGGCCGGCGCACCACGCACACCCCCACGCACGCGGCGCGGAAGCCGGCGCGGCGGCGCCACTGAGCGCGCGGCGCCTGGGCCGAGGATCGATGGACGCCTCCGGGGAACACGGTTGCGCGTAAGGACGCGGAGGGATCGCACTCGCCGTCCACCCGTGCCGGCAGTGTGGAGGCGAACCGGTTGCCGTCAAAACTCTTGCGCGACGGCGGCGGAAACAGAAAACTATGGGGCGGGAGAGCCGGACCGTGCGCCCGATGCCGGCCGGCGCTCCCCGCGCCGGAGGCTCCGCCCGGAGCCGCGCCCGGCCGCGCCACCCACGCCACGCGTCCCATCCCCGGAGGGACCCATGAAACGCCGCGCCGTCCTGGTCGCGTCCGCGCTCCTTCCCCTGCTGGCCGCCTGCGACCCCAACGCGCCCGACAAGCGCGCCCTGGCATCGGCCCTCACCGCCGAGCTTCTGGGCCGGCCGCCCTGCTTCGCCACCAACGTGGCGTTCCCCTACACGCGCCAGGACACCGTGCGCCCCACGGACGACCTGCTGCGCTCGCTGCCCGAGCTGGCGGCCCTGCGCGACGCGGGCCTCATCGACCTGCAGCTGAAGGAGGTCGGGATCGCCGGCAACCGGCCCGTCGTCCAGACCGCCGCAACGCTCACGGAGCTGGGGAAGTCGGCCTTCCACCCGCACCTGCCGGGGCTGATGACGGCCACGCCAGGCTTCTGTGGCGGGCAGCGCATGCTGGGCGAGGTGCAGCAGTTCACCATGCCCAGCGACTCGGAGGGGCACCGCGTGACCTCGGTGGACTTCACCTACCGCACGCAGTCCATCCCGCCGTGGATGCACCATCCCAGGCTGCAGGGCTACTACGTGAGCGTGCGCAACATGGTGGCCGCCGAGAAGGAAGCCGCCAGCGACCAGACCCTCTTCGTGCAGACGCCGAAGGGCTGGCTTCCCTGGAACCGCGTCGGCTCGCAGTAGGCCGCCGGCCGGACACCGTCGTCCCTGGATGCAGGCGGATGTCCGATCTCCACGCGCCCGGAGACGAGAGTTGGCGATCGAACGAGGAGCGGCGGACCATCGGCAAACGCCGCGGTGCGCCGCTTCTCCGTATCTCACGATTCCTGAGCCTGTCGGGTGGCAGATGAACGAGACACCGAAGCACGTCAGGCGAATGATGCGCGAGCTGATCACGCAGGCACACGAGAAAGCGCTGGACGCCGCGTTGCGCCCGCTGGCCGACGACTTCGACCGGTGGCGCGCCGGCGAGGTGGATGCCTTCGAGCTCAGTGAGCGCATCCACGCCTTCCACGACGGCCCCGCGCGCGATCTCTGGAACCAGTACACGTCGTCGATGAAGGAGCTGGTGGCGGCGCACGCCATCCACACGGGCCTGATCGACCGCGCGTCGGTGCCGGCCGAGCTGCTGGCTCACCTCGCGACCGCCCTCGCCTTCCATGAGGAGATGGGCGCGGCGGATACGGTACCCGATGTGCGCGTCGGTGGATCGTCCGAGCGGTAGCGAGGGGCCAGATTCAGGGCGATGCCGATCGGCCGACCGCGCCGCGGGCATTGCCGGCCGGTGCTCCGGCGCCGATGTTGGGCATCCGTGCGCGGAGCCCCGCGCCCCCGGACCGCTTTCATCGCCACCGACCGACGGAGATCCCAAGATGAGCACGCCCGCCGACACCCTCACGCTCCGCCAGGCCGCGTTCGGCGACCTGGAGACCGAGCTGGCCACCACCCGCCGCGTGCTGGAGCGCGTGCCCGACGAGCACTTCGCGTGGAAGCCGCACGACAAGTCGTTCAGCCTGGGCTCGCTGGCCTCGCACGTCGCCAACCTGCCGCTCTGGGGCACCGCCACCGCACAGTCCGACGAGCTGGACCTGGGCACCAACCCGCCGAAGCTGGAGGCGGCCACCGACAACGCCGCGCTGCTGCGCCTGTTCGACGCCAACACCGCCGAGCTGCGCGAAGCCCTGGGCGCGCTGCCCGAGGAGGCGTTCGCGCGCGACTGGACGCTGCGCATGGGCGAGAAGGTCATGATGAAGCGCCCCAAGGCCAGCATCATCCGCGGCATGGTCATCAACCACATGGTGCACCACCGCGGCGCCCTGTCCGTCTACCTGCGCCTGCTGGACGTGCCGGTGCCCTCCATCTACGGCCCCTCCGCGGACGAGCAGGCGACCTTCTGACCCCCCACCGCCCTGTCGATCCGGACGAGGCGGCCGATGCGCGCCCGGCACTGCGACGCCCGCCTCCGCACCACCACGGCCCCACGCAGTGGGGCGGATTGCCGTCGCAGCCCCGGGATTCATCCCGCGGGGCGGTCGCCGCGCCAGCCGCGGCCGCATCCGAGACGGTTGATCGGCCGGCCCGTCGGCGGAGGCGTCCGATCGCATCGACGGCGTAGTTCTCAATCCACCAACGGGAAAGCGGGCCGGCAGGGATCACTCCCCGCCGGCCCGCTTCGTTCATCCGCCGACCATCAACCGATGGCCGGCCTACCCGATGCGTCAGCCCTCGTCGCCGTCCCCGGCGCCCGTGGTGTCGACGTCGTCCATGCCCGCGTCGTCCTCGGCGCGCTCCAGCAGCTCCTCCAGCCCACCGTCGTGCGACACCTCGTCCACGATGTCGATGCGGGGCTCGTGCTCCCCACCCGCGCCGTCGTCCGTGCCGTCGACGTCCGCGCCGTCGAGGGCGCCGGTGACGGCCTCGGCCTCGGCGGTCTCGCTCACCACGCGGGCCACGTCCATCACGGCGTCCTTGGGGCCCAGGTTCACCAGCTTGACGCCCTGCGTGGTGCGGCCGATCACGCGGATGCCGTCCACGGGCTGGCGGTTGATGATGCCCTCGCGGGTGATGATCATCAGCTCGTCGCCGGGGTGCACCTCCTTGATGGCGACCACGCGGCCCGTCTTGTCGGTGATGCGGATGTTGATGACGCCCTGGCCGCCGCGGTACTGCTCGCGGTACTCCTCCACGTCCGTCCGCTTGCCCATCCCCGTCTCGGTCACCACCAGCAGCGTGCTGCCGGGCTTGGTGACGACCATCCCGATCACCCGGTCCTCGGGCTTCAGCAGGATGCCGCGGACCCCGGTGGTGGCGCGCCCCATCTCGCGCACGTCCTCCTCCAGGAAGCGGATGGCCTTGCCCTCGCGGGTGGCCAGCACCACGTGGCAGCGGCCGTCGGCGATCTGCACGTCGATCAGCTCGTCGCCCTCCAGCACGTTGATGGCGTTGAGGCCCACCTTGCGCGGGTTGCCGTAGGCGGAGAGCGCCGTCTTCTTGACCGTGCCCTTGCGCGTGGCGAACACCAGGAAGCGGTCGTGGGCGAATTCGCGCACGGGCACCAGCGCGGCGATCTTCTCGTCCGGGCCCACGTTGATGAGGTTCACCACCGGCTTGCCGCGGCTGTCGCGCGAGCCCTGGGGGATCTCGTGCACCTTCAGCCAGTAGCACTGGCCGTCGCGGGTGAAGAACATCAGGTAGTCGTGCGTGCTGGCCAGGAACAGGTGCTCCACCCAGTCCTCTTCCTTGGTCTTCATCCCGCTGATGCCGCGCCCGCCGCGGGCCTGGGCGCGGTAGGTGTCCACGGGCACGCGCTTGATGTAGCCCGTGTGGCTCACCGTGATGACCATCTCTTCGTCGGCGATCAGGTCTTCGATGGAGAAGCTGCCCGCCTCGCCCAGGATGTCGGTGCGGCGCTCGTCGCCGTACTTGTCGGCCACCTCGCGCAGCTCCTCCTTGATGATGGAGGTGCGGCGCTCGTACGAAGCCAGGATGTCGTCCAGGTCGGCGATGGTGGAGCGCACCTCGGCCAGCTCGTTCTCCAGCTGCTCGATCTCCAGCCCCGTGAGCCGCGCCAGCCGCATGTTGAGGATGGCGTCCGACTGGCGGTTGGAAAGCCCGTAGGTGTCGCGCAGCCGCTCGCCGGCCTCGTCCGTGGTCTCGGACCCGCGGATGATGGCGATGACCGCGTCGATGTTGTCGACGGCGATCTTGAGGCCTTCCAGGATGTGCTCGCGCTCCCTGGCCTTGCGCAGCTCGAATTCGGCGCGCTTGCGCACCACCTCGTGCCGGTGCTGCACGAAGTGGAAGAGCATCTCCTTCAGGTTCAGCACCTTCGGCACGCCGCCCACCAGGGCCAGCATGATCACGCCGAAGGTGCTCTGCATCTGCGTGTGCTTGTACAGCTGGTTCAGCACGATGTGGGGGATGGCGTCGCGCTTCAGGTCGATCACGATGCGCATGCCGTCCCGGTCCGACTCGTCGCGCAGGTCGGCGATCCCGTCGATCTTGCGGTCGCGCGCCAGCTCGGCGATGTACTCGATGAGGCGCGACTTGTTGACCTGGAAGGGGATCTCGGTGATCACCAGCCGGTCGCCCCGGCCCCCGTCGCGCTCCTCGATCTGGGCGCGGGCGCGGGTCACCACCCGGCCGCGGCCCGTGGTGTACGCCTCGCGGATGCCGTCGCGTCCGTAGATGACACCGCCCGTGGGAAAGTCCGGCCCGCGCACGAACGCCATCAGCTCGTCGATGGTGCAGTCCGGGTTGTCCAGCACGTGCACGCAGGCATCCACCACCTCGCGCAGGTTGTGCGGCGGGATGTTGGTGGCCATGCCCACCGCGATGCCGCTGCTGCCGTTCACAAGCAGGTTGGGCAGCCGCGCGGGGAGCACCGTGGGCTCCTGCAGGCGGTCGTCGTAGTTGGGCGAGAAGGCGACCGTCTCCTTGTCGATGTCCGCCAGCAGCTCGCCCGCCAGCGGGGCCAGGCGCGCCTCCGTGTAGCGGTACGCCGCCGCGAAGTCGCCGTCCACCGAGCCGAAGTTGCCCTGCCCGTCCACCAGCGGATAGCGCAGCGAGAAGGTCTGGACCATCCGCACCATGGCGTCGTACACGGACGCGTCGCCGTGCGGGTGGTACTTGCCCAGCACGTCGCCCACCACCGTCGCGCTCTTCTTGTACGGGCGGTTGGGGTTCAGCCCCGCCTCGTGCATGGCGAACAGGATGCGCCGGTGCACGGGCTTCAGCCCGTCGCGCACGTCGGGCAGGGCGCGCTGCACGATGACGCTCATCGAGTAGTCGATGAACGACTCGCGCATCTCGTCCTCGATCAGCCGCGGAACGATTCGGGAACGGGGCAGCTCGACCTGCTCGGGCGTGGTCTCGTCGGCCATTGGTATCGCCTGGGAACGTCGAAATACCGGCACGGGGAGGGGTGCCGGGCATCACTCCCCGCTCTGTACCCCGAAAACCCGCGCGGGTGCCCGAAAATTCGCCCTTTCCACCGCCCGCCCGTCGCGCGCACGCGTACACGACCGGCCGGCCGTCCTCCGCCGATCCCCGGACCCGTCCCGGACCCCGGTCGACCCCTTCCCACTCGACGCGCGCGGACGCCGCGGGACCGCCTCCCGTCGCCGGCGGCAGACACCTCCGCATCCACCGCCGACAGGTCGGCAGGAACGGCGGACGGGCGCCCCGGAGCCTCCCGGAACGCCCGCCCGGCATCGGATTCAGCTCGTCCGACGTTACTTCCTTGATGTGGAGCAGTCCGTAGATCGGCCGGTCGAGGATCGGCGGATCACCGTCAGCGGACGCATGGTGCATCGATCCATCGATGCACCACCCCCCTGCGTGTCTCGACCGAATCCGTCGAATCCACCGATCCACCGTCGTTCGTCCGAAGCGGAGGCGGTCCCCCGCTACAGGCCGCGCGAGGCGTAGAAGGTCCGGCCGCCGGCGTTCCATCCCACGTACAGCGTCCCTCCGGCGACGCCCATCGACGTTCCGCGGTGGCTGACGACACCGGGCACGGGCAGCGGCAGCTTCGGGCTCCAGACGTGGTCCTTCCACGTGGCCTGGTAGACGCGGCCGGCGTCGCTCCACGTCAGGAAGAGGCGGCCCTGGTGCCAGGCGAGGCCGGGCCCGCGGTCGCTGGTGGCGGTGCCGTGCACCACGGCGAAGGGCGCGCTCCATGCCCCGTTCTGGAGCTGCTGGTGATGGATGGCGCGGTCGCCCAGGTGGCGCGTCCACACCACGGCCAGCATGCCGCCCTGGTCCACCAGCGCCGGCTGGTTGTCGGTGTCCGAGCCCGGGATGGCCTCGGCGGTCCGGAAGCCGTTGCCCATGGTGGTGGCGGTGTGCCACAGGCGCGTGTTGCCCCAGCCGTTGAACACCACGTGCAGGGCGCCGCCCACCACGGCCACCGCGGGGCTCTTGTAGTTGCCGATGTCCATCCCCGGCAGCGGCGTGGGCGTGCTCCACCCGCCGAACGAGTCCATCGACGAGACGTACATCCTGCTGGTGCCGTGCTTGTGCCACACCAGCGTGAGCCGGCCCAGGAGCGCGCCGGCGCCCACCGCGCCCCAGCTCACCGCGTCGGCGTTGCCGGCCGCAACCACGCTCGGGCTGCCCCAGCGCCCCGCCGCCGCGTCGTACTTCGCCACGCGGATGCGGCGGTCGTCCGCGCCGCTCCACACCATCCAGCGCGTGCCGCCCACGTCCGCGAAGGTGGGCACGTCCTCGGCCGTCCCGGGCACCGCCGCCGGCTGCGACCAGAAGGTGTCCGCCGCCAGCGCGCGCCGCACGTGGCGTCCGGCGGACCACGTCAGGTTGTCCCAGTTCAGCGCGTCCGCCAGCAGGCTGTCGCGCGTGACGCGGTACACCCACACCTGGCGGTCCATGCCCCGCCCGGGCCGCGAGTCCAGCGAGCCGGAGATGAAGTTGTAGTCCGCGCCCAACCCGGGCACCGCGGCCGTCTCCAGCACGTGCGAGTGGCCGGTGAGCAGCCCCACCAGGTTCCGGCCGCGCACGATGGAAAGGAACCGCTCGCGGTACGCCGCCGGCCAGTCGTTCGCGCCGATGGTGTACCCGTCGAAGCCGTAGTGCTGGAAGACGACGATGGGCACGCCCGCCCCCACGTGGCGCAGGTCCTCTTCCAGGAAGTCGAGGCTGTGCCGGAAGGCATCCCAGTTCTGCCCCTTCACGCACTGGTCGGGGCAGTTGGTGTGCTGCGCCACGAAGTGCACGCCGCCCTGGTTGAACGAGTACAGGTACTGCCCCCCGTGCTGCTCCTTGATGAGCGGCGCCAGGTAGTCCACGTAGAAGTGGCTGCGGGGCAGGTCGTGGTTGCCGGAAACCAGGTGGTACGGAAAGCGGAGCGCGCGGTAGATGCCGGCAAACCGCTCCGCCTGCATGGCGTCCGGCTGGTCCAGTACGTCGCCGGCGAGCAGCGCGAAGGAGACGGGGCCCACGCGGCGGCCGGACGGGTCCGGCAGCGTGTCCAGCCCGTTGAGCGCCGCCACCAGCTTCCGGTTGCCGTCGCAGTTCTCGCACACGCCGGGGCTCGCCGGCGTGACGTCCACGTGCAGGTCGCTGGCGTGCACGAAGCGCAGGCCGTAGAGGTCCGTCTCCACGCCGTTCAGCGCCACCCGCGCCACGTGCCCGTCCACGCCGCCCGGCCCGTTGTGCTCCACCCGCACGTCGCGGTCGGCGTACGTGAGGTCGAAGCTGCCCACCACGCAGTCGTCCACGTCGCGCAACGCGGTGACGCGCGTCCAGGCGCCGGCGCCGGGCACGGTGCCCGGATGGAGGGGATCCACGAGCTTCGCCATCGCGGCGCTCACGTACACGTCGAACGTGGTGCCCGCCTGCACGCCCCGCAGCCGGGCGGAGCGGACCCCGGCGGGTGGGGCCGAGGTGGGCGGCGAGCCCTCGCGCAGGGTGAGCAGCTCGGCGCCCTCGCCGTAGGCGCCCGCGTAGAAGGTGATGCTGCCGGCCATCGGGGTGTGCGCGGCCGGGGCGGGCGCGCTGCCGGCGGCGGGGACGGCGGCGCCGAGAAGGGCGGCCAGCGCGGCGGTGATCAGGGTGCGTCGACGGGAGCTGCGCGGGGCGGGGTGCGGGAGCAGGGTGGGCATCGGGTCCTCCAACGGCTGGAGTTTGGATGAGGGGCGGGCCGCGTCCGTCGGGGCGCCTTGCCGCCGTCCGGACGTGGGCCTAAGATGCGGAACCGCCCTCAATGCCAAGCCCCGCGCAGTCTCCAACACCTCATTGAGCCCCCCTCCGCCGCCCCCGCTACGCCTCCGCCTGCTCGGCTTCCCCTCCCTTTCGCGCGGGGGCGAGCCGCTTTCCGGGCGCGCCACCTATCGCCGCCGCATGGCGCTTCTCGCGATCCTGGGCGTGGCGCGTGGACGGCCGGTGGGGCGCGAGCGCATCATCGGCCTGCTGTGGCCCGAGAGCCCGTCCGACGCCGCGCGCCACCTGCTTTCCGAGTCGCTGTCCGTGTTCCGCAAGGAGCTGGGCGACGCGGCGGTGGTGACCACCGGCGACGAGGTGGGGTTGAGCGCCGCCGCGGTGGGGAGCGACGTGGCGGACTTCGAGACGGCGGCCGGGGCGGGCGAGTGGGAGCGGGCGGCGGGGCTGTACGGCGGGCCGCTGCTGGACGGCTTCTACGTGGACGACGCGCCCGGCTTCGAGCGCTGGGCCGAGGGCGAGCGCGACCGGCTGGCGCGGGTCTTCGCGGGCGTGCTGGAGCGGATGGCCGCCGCCGCCGAGGCCGAGGGCAGCGCCCTGCGCGCGGTGGATTGGCGGCGCCGGCTGGCGGCGCAGGACCCGTACAGCTCCCGCGCAGCACTGGGCCTGGCGCGCGCGCTGGAGGTCGCCGGCGAGCGCGCCTCCGCCGCCCGCGCCCTCGCCACGCACGCCGCGCTTCTGCGCGAGGAGCTGGGCGTGGAGCCCGACGCCGAGGTCGCCGCCTTCGCCCGGCGCCTGCGGACCCCGGCCGCGCCCGCACCTCCGCGGCCGGAGGTCGATCCACCCTCCACGGCATGTACGGCGTCGGTCGATGAGGATGCGCCGGCTTCCCGGCTGAATGCGCGCGGCGGCGCGGAGTCGATCGAGCGAGTTCCGGCGTCCGATCCGATCGCAGCGCGGACCGGCGGCGCATCCACCGGAACAGCCCTTTCACGAGCGGCCGCAACGGACTTCGGGACGGGCGCTGGTGGGGAGCGGAAGCGATCGGACGCTGTCGAGAGGGGCGCGCGGACGAGGCGCCGGAAGCGCGTCTCGCTGACGCACGCGGCGCTGGCGGGGATGGTGGCGGGGGTGGTGCTGTCCGCGCTGGTCGCCACGCGGCCACGCGGGAACGAGGCGCCGGCGGCGGAGGGCGCCGATCCACGGCGCATCGCCGTGCTGTACTTCGACGACGACACGCCCGGCGGCGGCATGCGCTACCTGGCGGACGGGCTCACGGAGGACCTGATCCACCAGCTCGGCGAGGTGGACGGGCTGCGGATGGCCTCGCGCAACGCGGTGAAGGCGTACCGCGACGGCCGCCAGCCGCTGGACAGCCTGGTGGCGCGGCTGCGGGTGGGAAGCCTGGTGGAAGGCAGCGTTCAGCGCGCGGGCGACAGCGTGCGGGTGATGGTTCAGCTCGTGGACGCCGCCACGCAGACGCGCATCGAGAGCCGCTCGGTCACGCGGCCGGTGGGCGAGCTGTTCGCGCTGGAGGACGCGCTGGCGGGCGAGGTCGCGGGGTTCCTGCGGCGGCGCGTGGGGCGGCAGGTGCGGCTGCGCGAGGCGCGGGCGGAGACGGCCAGCGACACGGCCCGCGCGCTGGTGTTCCACGCCGAGCAGGCGCGCGGCGAGGCGCGCGCGCTGTGGGACGCGCGCGACGCCATGGACGTGGGCTCGGTCGATCGCCTTCTCCTGCACGCCGACTCGCTGCTGGCCGCCGCCGAGGCCGCCGACCCGCGATGGACGCGGCCCACCGTGCTGCGCGGGTGGACGAGCCTGGCGCTGGCGACGTACGGTGGCCGGCCCGGGCGCCTGCCACGCGCCGCCGCCTTCGCCGAGCGGGCGCTGGCC
>JAQBQD010000218.1 GCA_028287185.1 Gemmatimonadota bacterium
CGGCGAGGCGGGCCGCGGCGCGGGGACGCCGCTTTCCGCTGGGGCGCCGGCGCACCCCGCCGCCGCCTTCCTGCACGTGAGGCCCGCCCGCCCCGACGCCTTCCGCGCCGGGGCGGGCCGGTTGAGAGACCCGAACGAGCGAGAGAATGAGCCAGAAGCCGACCGCCGCGCGCCTGCTGCTTCCCGCCCTGCGCTGGAGCGCGCAGACGGGGTGGGACGAGTACCGGGAAACCATCGAGCGGGGGCTGGCCCTCGGCGTCGGCGGCTTCATCCTGTTCGGCGGGCGGGCGGACGCCGTGCGCGCGCTGACGGCCGAGCTGCACCGCCGCGCGCCGCACCCGCTGCTGGTGGCCAGCGACCTGGAGCGCGGCGCCGGCCAGCAGTTCCGCGGCGCCACGCCGCTTCCGCCGGCGGCGGCGCTGGGCTCGCTGGGCGAGGCGGCGGTGACGGAGCGCGCGGGCCAGGTGACGGCGCGCGAGGCGCGGGCGCTGGGGGTGAACTGGATCTACGCGCCGGTGGCCGACGTGGACCTGGAGCCCGAGAACCCCATCATCGGCGTACGGGCCTTCGGCACCGAGCCGGCGGCCGTCGCGCAGCAGGTGGCCGCGTGGGTGCGCGGATGCCGGGCGGGCGGGGCGCTGTCGTGCGCCAAGCACTTTCCCGGGCACGGCCGCACGGTGGGCGACTCGCACATCGAGCGCCCCACGGTGGACGCATCGCGCGGGACGCTGGAGGCCGACCTGGCCCCGTTCCGCGCCGGGGTGGAGGCGGGGGTGGACGCCATGATGACGGCGCACGTGGCGTATCCCGCGCTGGACCCCCAGCACCGTCCCGCCACCCTTTCCCCGCCCATCCTGCAGGGCCTGCTGCGCGGTGAGCTGGGCTTCGGCGGGCTGGTGGTGACGGACGCGCTGGTGATGGACGGCCTGACCACGGACGTGGACGAGGCGGGCGCCGGCGTGCTGGCCCTGGCCGCCGGCTGCGACGTGCTGCTGTACCCGCGGGACGAGGCCGCCGTGATCGCCGCCATCGAGGCCGCGCTGGCGGACGGCCGGCTGTCCCAGGAGCGGGTCGACGAGGCCTTGGGCCGAATCGCCGCCGCGGCCGACCGGGTGGCGGGCGGGCCCGTGGGAGAGTACGCGGCGGAGGACGACCGGCGCTGGGCGCTGTCGACGGCCGTGCGCACCCTCCGCGTGGTGCGCGGCGAGCCCAGGCTTCCCGCGGGTCCCGTGCGCATCGTGGAGGTGGAGGACGACGCCGGCGGGCCGTATCCGCCGTATCCGCGCGTGGCGCTGCCGGCGGCGCTGCGCGCGGCGGGCGTCGAGCTGTCCGACGCGGGCACGCCGGTGGTGGTGCTGTACTCCGACATCCGCGCGTGGAAGGGGCGCCCCGGGATCTCCGCCGCGGCGCAGGCGCGCGTGCGCGAGGTGACGGACGCGCATCCCGACGCCGTGCTCCTGCTGTTCAGCCATCCGCGCCTGGCGGTGGAGGTGCCGACGCCGAAGCACGTGCTCGCTGCCTGGGGCGGCGAAGGGATCATGCAGGAGGCGGTGGTGGCGTGGCTGACGGGAAGCGAGGGCGGGATGGTGGGGCTGGAGTCGGGGCTGGACCGGTAGGCTGATCCACGCTTCGATGCGCCGTCCCCGGTGTTCGGGCGGCGGAAGCTGGATGCTTGGATTCGGTGGATACGTCGATTCGGTCGATTCGGAGGTGCGAGGGGGTGGGCGATCTGGGGATCGGCGGAGCAGGAGCGAGGACGGCGCGCGCGGGAGCGCTACGGGGCGGGCGGACCGAACGCGAGAGGCAGGCGCAGGCGGAAGACGGAGCCGTCGCCGCCCTCGCCGGGGCCGGCGTTCAGGGTGCCGCGCAGGCGCTCGGCGATCTGGCGGGCGATGGCCAGGCCCAGGCCCGTGCCGCGGCGCATGGAGTCGTGGCGCGCGGGATCGCCGAGCTGCTCGAACGGGGCGAAGATGCGCTCGCGGTCGTCGCCACCGATGCCGGGGCCCGTGTCGGCCACGCAGATCTCCACGCCGTCGCCCACGTCGGCGTCGTACGCCTCGGCCGCGCGCACCCGCACGCGGCCGCTGGACGTGAACTTGATGGCGTTGGAGATGACGGGCTGCAGGAGCTGGCGCAGGCGGTCGGGGTCGGTCTCCAGCGGGGGCGTGCCGGGATCCACCTCGATGGTGAAGGCCAGGCCCTTCGCCTCGGCCTGGCGCCGCAGGGGCTCAAGGGTGGCCGGTAGCCAGGTGGCCAGGTCGATGGCGCGGGGAAGCACGGGCAGCCGCTCGGTATCGGCGGTGGTGAGCAGCAGCACGTCGTCCACCAGGCGCGACAGGTGCTCGGCGCAGACGCCGGCGCGCTCGGCGGCGCGCTCGGCCCCCGCCGGCAGCGGGCCGTACGCGGCGCCGGACAGCAGGTGCGTGTAGCCCACGATGGCGTTCAGCGGCGTGCGCAGCTCGTGGCTCACGGCGGCGAAGAAGCGGCTGCGGGCGCGGCTCGCGTCCTCCGCCTCGGCCGCAAGGCGCGCCAGCTCGCGCTCGCGGCGCAGGTGCCCGGTCACGTCCTGGAACAGGATGGAGATCCCGCCGCCCGGCACCGCGTCCGTCCACACGTCGAAGTGCCGCCCGCGGAAGACGCGGCCCTCGGGGCGCACGGCGGCCAGGCGGCGGGGCATGCGGTCCTCCATCGTCGCCCGCAGCGCCTCGCCGATCTCCTCCGGACGCTCGGGAAGCAGCTCCCAGAGCACCTGGCCCAGCGTGGTGCGGCGCATGGCCAGCAGGCGGCGGGCGACGCGGTTCACGTATACCAGCCGCCACTCGGCGTCCACCGCCACGAAGCCGTCGCGGATCGACTCCAGCAGGCGCAGGTAGCGCTCGGACGCGCGCCCCTCCTCCTCGGTATCGCGCACGCGGACGGCCACGCCGCCGTCCTCGCTGGGCGTGGCCTCCACCGCCGTCTCCCGCCAGCGCCCGTCCACGGTCACGCCCATGGGGAACGACACGGGCACGCGCTCGTCCATTGCGGGCCCCAGCCGCCGGCGCACGCGCTCCTCCTCCGCGCCGGGCACGGCCTCCCACGCCAGGCGCCCCACGACCTCCTCGCGCGGGAGGCCGAAGAGGCGCTCGGCGGCGCCGTTCCAGTACGTTACCCGCCACTGCGGGTCGAGCAGGTAGAAGCCCTCCCGGAGCGCTTCCAGCCCGGGGTGGCGCGCATTGGTCAAGCTCATCTCCGTCGGAAACCGTCCCATCCCTCGCCGGCCAGCCCGGGGCCCGCGTCCGCCGCACGATTCGCGCCCGGCGGAGCCGGGGGACGGCGCGGGAGGTCCGCCTTACCGTCCGCGAGACAGACTCCGCGGCTCCGGGTCCCTCTCCGGGAACGCTCCTTGAATGACGGGCGCCGCATGAGCCAGACGACGAAGCGACGCAGGCCGGCCGGGGCGGGGGTGTGGAAGCGGGTGGGGACGCCGGAGACGGGGTTCACGTACCTGCGCGCGGACGGAAAGGCCCTGCGGCTTCCGTCGGCGGTGGCGCGCATCCGGGCGCTGGCGATCCCGCCGGCGTGGACCGGGGTGGAGATCGCGGCGGACCCGAAGGCGAAGGTGCAGGCCACGGGCATCGACGCGGCGGGGCGCAAGCAGTATCGCTACCATCCGGACGCCACCGACCGCCGCTCGCGACGCAAGTTCCGGAAGCTCCTGGAGTTCGCGCGCGTGCTGCCGCGCATCCGCGAGGCCACCGACCTGCACCTGCGGCGCCCGGGGCTGGGGCGCGAGAAGGTGCTGGCGACGGTGGTGCGCCTCATCATGCGCGGCTTCTTCCGCGTGGGCAGCGAGCGCTACGCGGTGGAGAACAAGACCTTCGGCATCGCCACGCTGCGCAAGCGCCACCTGCGCATCGACGGCAACGACCTCCGCTTCCGCTACGTGGGCAAGAAGTCCATCCACCAGCACCACGTGGTGGCCGACACGCCGCTGGTGGAGGTGCTGCGCGAGATCGTGGCGCTGCCCGGACGCCGCCTCTTCCGCTGGGTGGACGAGGCGGGCGGGCTGCACGACGTGACGGCGGCGGACGTGAACGCGTACGTGAAGAGCGTGGCGGGCGAGAAGTACACCTCCAAGGACATCCGCACCTGGGGCGGCACGGTGCGCGCGGCCACGATCCTGGCCGACCTGGGGCCGCCCGCCTCGGCCGCGGAGGCCAAGCGCAACGTGGTGCTGGCGTGCAAGCTGGTGTCGGCCGAGCTGGGCAACACGCCGTCGGTGTGCCGCAGCGCCTACGTGCACCCGGTGGTGCTGGAGAAGTACCAGGCGGGCAAGACCATCGCCCCCTTCATGCGCGAGGCGTCCCGGCCCGCCCAGGCCGGGACGCCCGCCCAGTACTACCCGGAGGAGGCCGCCCTCATGCGCTTCCTGGAGCGCTGGGGCTAGCCCTGGCCGCCGCCGCCGCGCCCGGCGCCTGCTCCGCGGGCTTCGCGGGGGGGATGGGGATCTCGTAGCGGAAGTACATCTCCCCCACCTTCTCCTGCCGCAGCAGCGCGTGCGACACGTTGAACACCGGCACCCCGCCCGGCGTGTGGCCGCGGAAGGTGCCGTGGTGCGCGTGCCCGTGAAACGCCACCGACACCCCGAAGCGGTCCAGCGGTTCGGCCAGGCGGTCGTTGCCCAGGAAGGGGAAGATCTGCTCCGGCTCGCCCACCACCGTCTCCAGCGTGGGCGCGTAGTGCAGCACCGCCACCCGGATGGGCGTGGACAGGCGGCGCAGCCCGAACTCCAGGCGCTGCGCCTCCTCCAGCGTCACGGCCACGAACGCCTTCGTGGCGGCCTCGCCGAACGAGGTGAGCGTCCACCGCCCGAAGCCCCCCATGAAGCCCTTGCACCCCGCGAAGCCCACGTGCTCGTTCAGCTCGAAGGGCTCCGTCTCCAGCAGGTGCACGCCGCGCTCCCGCAGGATGGAGGACGCGGTGGCGATCTCGCCCGCCTCGTGGTCGTGGTTTCCGTAGACGGCCACGATGGGCACCTTCACGTCGGCCAGCTCGCCGCACACCACGCGCATCTCGGCGGGGGTGCCGCGGCGGGTCAGGTCGCCGGCCAGCACCAGCACGTCGGCCTCGTCGTTGGCGCGGGCGAAGAGGTCGCGGTAGCGTCCGGCGTCCTCCTCGCCGCAGTGGAAGTCGCCCACGGCGGCGATGCGCACGGCGCGCGGACGTCGGCGGTCGGTGCGCCTGCGGTCACCGTTCCAGGTGCGCGGCGTCGCGGTATCGGTCATGCGGCCTCTCCTTCCTCCGCAGCCGCCGCGTCGTCGGGGCCGGGAACGCTGCTGTCGCCGTGGTCCGCCGCCCGCTCGTCCCACACGCCGCTGGCCTCGATGGCGCGGATGGGCGCGCTGGCCTGCATCCGCCGGATCAGCTCCTCGCGCACGTCGCGGAAGCCCCACTCGTTCACGTCGATGGCGAAGCTGAAGCGCGAGATGAGGGTGCCGCGGGTGAGGTCGCGCTCCGCCTCGGGCGCCTCGTCCGCCTGGGCCGCCCGCACCGCGCGGTCCAGCAGCAGCCGAAGCACGTCCCCCGGTACCTGCCGCGCGTGGCCGGGATACACGAAGCGGAAGAGTTGCAGCTGCGACAGCAGCAGGGGCCAGTTGCGCCCCGTCTTGTCCACCAGCCGCCGCCAGTCCATCCGGTGCCCCAGCGTGAGGATCAGGTGGACGATGTCGGCCATGTCGTGGCGGTGCCGCTCGTTGATGAACAGCCGGTGCCAGATGAGCTCCTCCGGGGGCGCAACGCGCACGGGGGTGGCGGCCAGGATAGCCGGGGTGCTGTGCGCGTGCCAGTCGGGGTCGATGAGCGCAAGGCCGTTGCCCATCCCGTAGATGATGTCGATGAACAGCTCGCCGTCCAGCGCCTTCGCCAGCCAGTGCGACTGCTCCAGCCGTGCCCGGAAGCCCACGCCCTTCAGCGTCTCCATCGCCCGCACCACGTCCCCGGGCCCAACGAACAGGTCCAGGTCCTTCGTCTTGCGGTAGATGCCGGTGTGCTCGTAGATGGCGTACGCCCCCGCCACCACGTAGGGAACGCCCGCCTCGTTCAGCGCCTGCAGGGCGCGCTTGTACAGCTCGCGCTCGGCCTCGGGGATCCAGAAGTCGCCATGCGTTACGGACTTCAGCTCCTCGGGCGCCAGGTTGCGGAGGTTCTGCGGCAGCTGACGGACCGGCTCGGTCTTCGGCATGTTCCCTCGGTTTCGGGTGGCAAGCCCCCGGTTTGGCAAGACTCGGGCCCGGTGCCGCCCCCAGCGCGTTGCCCGCGGCGCCGTCCGCCCACTATCTTTCCGCCATGCTCGAAGACATCCGAAAAGCCTTTGCCGAGGCGTGGTCCGCCTTCCGAACCGAGTTGAACCGCACCGACCCGGAAGACCAGGTCGCCTCCCTGCTCGGCGCCATGCGCCGCGAGATGGTGGCTGCCCGCGCCGAGCTGCCCGTCTACGACGAGGCGGCCCGCCGCGCCGTCGCCGAGGTGGCGCGCGAGCGCGGGCAGCTGGACGACTGCCTGCGCCGCGGCGGCCTGGCCGAGCGCATCGGCGACGCCGAGACGGTGCGCGTGGCCGGCGAGTTCGCCGAGCGCCACCGCGCGCGCATCGTGGTGCTCGAGGAGAAGTCCCGCGCCGCCGCCGACGAGCTGGAGCTGCGCCGCCGCGAGGCCACGGAGATGATGCGGCGCTACAAGGAGGCCGACGCCAACCGCTTCGCCCTGCTCGCCGAGATCCGCGCGCAGGCCGCCCGCGGCACGCTTCGCGGCGCCCTGGGCCGCGACGCCCCCCTGGACGACGAGTTCGACCGCTTCGCCTCGCGCATCGACGACGCGGCCGCCTACGCCGACGCGCTGGGCGGCCTGGACGGCGACGAGCCGCCCCCTCCTCCGCCTCCGCCTGACGTGGACGATCGCCTGGCCGAGCTGAAGCGGCGGATGCGGGGGGAGTAGCGGGTCCGCACCCCCCGGCTCTTCTTCCGCAATGTGTCTCCGCTCCATACACAAGCAGGCGAAGGGGTGTCTCATGCCCGCGGCGGCGCGGGGCGCGGGGCTCGGCGGGGCTTGAGGTCCGGTGGGAACTGCGGTCGATCGGAGCAGATGCCGCGGGCTCGTCCGCGGCGTGCGGACTCCGTCGAGTCGCCGGATGGAAGGATCGACGCCGGTCGCCGGCAGGTCGCCGACGGATGGATGATCGACGGACACACGAAGGGCCCGCGCCTCGGTGGAGCGCGGGCTCTTCGATCGTCTCACCTGCCGGCCAGCCGTCCTGGGCGGCTGCGGCGACCGACCGTCCCTCCCCGGTCTTCGGACGGACGGATGGCGGCGGACGTCGGGGAGATTGGATGCGTCGACGACAGGAGGGCCGCTCACGGCGAGCGGCCCTCCTTCGTTCACCGAGCGACCTTCGATCTCCGGCCGCGGCTCAGTGCGCGTCCACGGCGACGGCGTGGTCGGGCTTGCGCAGGAGCAGGATGGCGGGCGCGGTGAACAGGAACGAGAGCAGGATCAGCATCCACGAGTCGTTGTAGGCGAGCATCGTGGCCTGCTGCATCACCATGCCCTCGATCATCTTCATGGCCGTCTGGGTCGCTTGCGCATCGGGGATGCCCCGGGCCAGCAGCCCCGAGGTGACCATGTGCAGCCGCTCCACGAAGGCCGGGTTGGTGGGGTTGATGTGCGCGAGCAGGTCCACTCGGTGGTACTGCACGTGCCGCGTCAGGTAGGTGCTCAGGATGGCGATGCCGAACGAGCCCCCCAGCTGCCGCGACAGGTTGATGAGGCCCGACGCCTGCTGCGCCTCGCTGGGCTTCAGGCTGCCGTACGCCGCGTTGTTGATGGGCGTGAACAGCAGGCCCAGGGCGACGCCGCGCACCATGAGCGGCAGGCGGGCGTCGGCCTCGCCGGCGGCGGTGGTCAGGTGCCCCAGGTCCCACATGGCCAGCAGGAAGAAGCAGACCCCCAGCGAGATCAGGATGCGCGCGTCCACCAGCGGCTTCTTGCCGTTCAGCAGGAAGCCGCACACCAGCGCCGTGGCGCCCGTGATCAGCCCGCCGGGCAGCATCACCAGGCCCGTCTCGGTGGGCGTGAAGTGCAGCAGGCTCTGCGTGAAGAGGGGAAAGAGGAACGTTCCCCCGTACAGGCCGAACCCCAGCGCCACGAAAAGGAAGATGGACGCCGCGAGCTGCCGGTTCTTGAGCACGCGGAAGTTGATGACCGGGTGCTCGTTGCGCGACGACATCTCCCACCACAGCAGCCCGATGAGCGACACCACCGAGACCACGGTCAGGCGCAGGATCAGGGCGCTGTTGAACCAGTCGTCCGAGTTGCCCTCCTCCAGCACGTACTGCAGCGAGCCCACGCCCGCGATCAGCAGGCCGATGCCCAGCCAGTCCACGGGCCCCGAGCGCAGCTCCTGCCCCTTGGGGTCCTGCAGGAAGGTGTAGACCAGGAACGCCGAGACGATGCCGATGGGGATGTTGATGAAGAAGCACCAGTTCCAGGTGTAGTTGTCGGTGATCCATCCGCCCAGCGTGGGCCCCAGCGTGGGGGCCACGATGATGCCGAGCAGGAAGATCGCCTGCACCATGCCCTGCTCTTCCCGCGGGAAGATTTGCCGCAGCGTGGCCTGCGCCGTGGAGAGCAGCGCCGCGCCGCCTGCGCCCTGCACGATGCGCCACAGCACCAGGGTGGGCAGCGAGTGCGCCGTTCCGCACAGGAACGAGGCCGCCACGAAGATGGCGATGGAGGCCGTGAGGTAGTTGCGCCGCCCGAACGTGGCCGTGAAGAACGCCGTCATCGGCAGCACGACCACGTTGGAAAGGATGTAGCCGGTGCTGACCCAGCTGATCTCCTGCTGCGTGGCCCCCAGGTTCCCCGCCATCTGCGGCAGGGCGACGTTGATGATGGTGGTGTCCAGCACCTCCATGATCGCCGCGGTGATCAGGCCCAGCAGGATGAGCCACCGGTACCTGGCGATCATTGCCATGGCTTCCTCCGCCGCCGAGGGCGGGGGGGCCGCCCGGGGCCGGTGGGCCGCGCCGGGCGCGGCGAGCGATTTCTGCATCGTGGTGTCCGTCTTCCGGTGTATGCCGCCGGCCGCGGGCGCGCCCGCGGCCTCCGTCCAGGTCCGCCGCTTTCCAGTCGCGCAGATCCCCTCGTTCACCGCCGCCCGCTCGAATCGACGCGGGGGGCGCCATCGATCGGACGGGCTCGGCGAGCGTGGGGCAGTGCCCCTTGCGCAACTGACTGACTAGTTGGTAACATATTCGCGGCAGGGGCGGCGGCTGTCAAGCGGCCCCCCGGCGGCCGGCTTCACGCAGGGCGCGAGCCACCACCGCCGCAGACCAGAACGCATTACCGAAGACTCCCGGGTTGGTTGACACGCGTCTCACGACACGCTAGTTTACTGACCAGACAGTTATTTGGAGCGACAAAGATGAGCGATCCGAAGACGGGCGTGCCCCTGCAGGAGGAGGGCGACGACCAGGAATGTCCGCGCTGGCGCAGGCGCGCCGAGGCGCGTCCGGGCGAGATCCTGGATGCGGCCATGGAGATGTTCGTGGAGAAGGGCTTCGCCGGCACGCGCATGGAGGAGATCGCGCAGCGCGCCGGGGTGACCAAGGGCACCGTCTACCTCTACTACGAGAGCAAGGAGGCGCTCTTCCGCGCGGTGGTGCAGGACAACATCCTGCCCTCGCTGGAAGAGGGCGAGCGCACGGTCGCCGAGTGGACGGGCAGCAGCGCCGACCTGCTGGCCGAGCTGATGCGCCGCAAGTGGCAGATGATCGGCCGCTCGCGGCTGAGCTGCGTGCCCAAGCTGATGACCAGCGAGGCCGCCAACTTCCCGGAGCTGGCCCGCTTCTACATGGAAGAGGTGGTGCACCGCGGCCGGCGCGTCCTGGAGTCGGTGCTGCGCCGCGGCATCGAGGGCGGCGAGTTCCGCCCGGAGCTGGACGTGCGCACCGCGGTGCGGGTCATCCAGTCGCCGCTGCTGAACGCCGTGACCCACATGCAGTCCCTCCAGCGCTTCGACGACGAGGAGCTGGACTTCGACGCCTTCGTCGACGTCGCCATCGACATCATCCTCCGCGGCATCGCGGCGAACGGGGACAAGGACGGTTCAGATGCGTAAGGCCGGTTGGATCGCCGGGGCGGCGCTGCTCGCAGCCCCCCACGTGCTGGGCGCGCAGGCCGGCGAGGGGCCGGCCCTGGTGCGCCTTTCGCTCGCCGACGCCGTCCGGCTCGCGTCGGACACCTCGGCCTCCGTGGTGATCGGGGGCCTGCGCGTGGCCGAGGCCGAGGCGCGGGTGCTGCAGGCGCGCGCGGTGCTGCTGCCCGACGTGACCGCCACGGCCAACGTGGTGAACCAGGACAGCAACCTCAAGGACTTCGGGTTCAGCTTCCCGACGGCGCCCGGCGCCGATCCGCTGCCCGACCGCGCCGGCCCGGTGACGGTGTACAACGCCCGCCCCCGCGCCTCGCAGACGCTCTACGACCCGGCCTCGCTGGTGCGGCTGCGCGCGGCGCGGGCGCAGGTGCCGGCGGCGGGCGCC
>JAQBQD010000222.1 GCA_028287185.1 Gemmatimonadota bacterium
CGCTGCTGCTGGGCGGGGCGGCGGCGGGATGGGCGTGGCGCGGCCGCGCTGCGGGGGGACCCGCTTCCGCGGGCGAGATGGCGATGAGCCCCGTGCGCGCGACCCCACCCGCGCGCGCCGCCGCCGCGCTGTCGCCCGGGGACGCCGAAGCGAGGCCGAGCGCGCCAGGCGCCACCTTCGCCTCCGCGGCGGACGGCAGGACGGCGGGACGCACGCCGTCGCCGCAGGCGCGGCAGGCCGAGCAGGCGCTGCGGAAGGCGGAGGCGGACTACGCGGCGGCGCTCCGGCGCTACGCAGAGCTGGCGGACCCCGCCTCCGGGGCGGACGCCGGCACGCGGCTGCGGGCGCTGGACGGCATCGTGGCGGCCACCCGCGACGCCCTGGACCGCGACCCGCGCGACCCGGTGGCCAACGGCTACCACCTGGCGGCGATGGAGGAGCGGCGCTCGCTGATGCGCCAGGTGGCCAACCAGAACGAATCCACGTGGTACTGACGTAGATACCCGACCAACGAGAGGAGCACGACGATGCGACACGGATGGATGCGCGGCGCGGCGCTGGCCGGCGCGGTGGCCTTCGCCGCCGCCCCGCTGGCCGCCCAGGAGCGGCACGTGGAGGTGCACACGAGCGGGGTGAGCCGCGGATGGCTGGGCTTCACCTTCCGCACCGACGGCGGCCCGATGGTGATCGAGCGCGTGCTGCCCGGCTCGCCGGCGCAGCGCGCGGGCGTGGCCGCGGGCGACACGGTGGTGCAGGTGGACGGCCGCGCCGCGACCGACGCCGAGATGGCCGCCATGCGCACCCGCCTGCACCCGGGCGACGCGGTGCGCCTGCGGGTGCGCCACGGCGGCGCGGTGGCCGAGCGCACCGTGACGGCGGCGGCGCGGCCGGGCAGCGACGTGGTGATCCTGAACCGCACCATGCGCATCTCGGGCGACTCCATGCGCGACCCCGTCATCATCCAGCTCGACTCGCTGGGCGACCTGCCGGGCCTGCGCGGCGGCGAGGTGCGGCGCCTGCTGGACTCGCTGGGCATCCGCCTGGGCGAGATGGGCGATCTGCGCGGCCGCACCGAGTTCCACGTGCGGATGGACTCGGCCCAGCGCCGGCGCATCCGCATCCGCCTGGACACCATGCGCGTGCACCTGGACAGCCTGGCCCTGCACATGGACAGCCTGCGCGTGCGCCTGCGGCACATCCAGCCCGGCGTCGGCGAGTTCGAGATCATGACGCCGGAGGGCGCCCAGCGCCTGGGCGGCCGCGGCAACGTGATCATCCGCCGCGACACCTTCACCTTCCGCCGGGGCGAGTCGTTCGACCGGGTGCCCTTCGTGATGGACCTGGGCCGCCGCGCGCTGGGCGGCGCCGAGATGGTGGACCTGAACGACAAGCTGGGCGCCTACTTCAGCAGCCGCGCGGGCGCGCTGGTGGTGCAGGTCTCTCCCGGGACGCCCGCCGCCCGCGCGGGGCTGGAGCCCGGGGACGTGGTGGTGCGCGCCGGCGACCGCGCCGTGCAGTCCGTGGGCGACCTGCGCCAGGCCGCCTCGCGCGCCGGGGACGGCAGCCTGCGCCTGCAGGTGATCCGCCACGGCCGCCGCCGCGACCTGGTGATGCCGTGGGAGGCCTCGCGCCTGCGCACCGCGCCGGGCGAGGTTCGCATCCGCACCCGCGAGCGCACGAAGGTGCAGCAGCAGTAGCCGGCTCAAGGTCCGCTCTCCAGGGGGGAGCGTGAAGGAAGTCCCGTCCGGCGGTGTCGCCGGGCGGGACTTTCGCCATGGTGCCGCGACGCCCGGCCTGGGTGGACGCGGGGGGCGTTGCGTCCGGGTGCGGGCGTGGGTATCGTCCCCTGCTCCAGACCATGATTACGCGGCTGTCATCTTTCGACGCCACCGAGAAACCCTCCCAGGGAGCGACCCGGGTGAAGCGCATCCTTTCGCAGGTGGGCCCCCTCAACCTGCTGCTCGTCTTCGTGCCCGTCGCGCTGGCGGCGGAGCACCTGTTCCACGGCGGCCCCGTGCTGGTGTTCGCGCTCTCGTGCCTGGCGGTGATCCCCCTGGCCGGGGTGATGGGCCACGCCACGGAGGAGATCGCCGACCGCGTGGGCGAGGGCGTGGGCGGCCTGCTGAACGCCACCTTCGGCAACGCGGCGGAGCTCATCATCGCCGTCATGGCGCTGCGTGCCGGGCTGCACGACCTGGTGAAGGCGTCCATCACGGGCTCCATCATCGGCAACGTGCTGCTGGTGTTCGGGCTGAGCGCGCTGGCCGGCGGGCTGCGCTTCGAGAAGCAGCGCTTCAACAAGACGGCGGCCAGCCTGGGCAGCACGCTGCTGGTGCTGTCGGCCATCGGCCTGGTGGTGCCCGCCATCTTCCACATGGTGGTGCGCGGGCACGCCGAGGAGCGGGCGCTGAGCCTGGAGATCTCGGTGGCGCTCATCATCACCTACGTGCTGAGCCTGGTGTTCACGCTGCGCACGCACCGCCACCTGTACATGGGCGACACGGGCGAGGACCCGCCCGAGGAGCGCGCCGGCCGCGCCCCCGCTGCCCTCACCCGGCCGGTGGTGAAGCTGGTGGTGGCCACCGCCGGCGTGGCCTTGATGGCCGAGCTGCTGGTGAAGGCCGCGGCCGAGACGGCGACCAGGTTGGGGTGGAGCGAGGTGTTCGTGGGCGTGATCCTGGTGGCCATCATCGGCAACGCCGCCGAGCACTCGACGGCCGTCATCATGGCGCTCAAGAACCGGATGGACGCCGCCATCAACATCGCCGTGGGATCGTCCATCCAGGTGGCGCTGTTCGTGGCGCCGGTGCTCGTCTTCCTGAGCTACGCCGTGGGGCCCAAGCCCATGGACCTGCTCTTCACGCCGCTGGAGGTGCTGTCCGTGGCGCTGGCGGTGGGCAGCATGGCCCTCATCAGCCAGGACGGAGAGAGCAACTGGATGGAAGGCGTGCAGCTCCTGGCCGTCTACGTCATCCTCGGCATCGCGTTCTTCCACCTGCCGGTGTAGTGGGGGTCGGGTTTCGCGGCTCTCCGGATCTGGTTTGAAGGGGTCGTCCCCGTTGACTGGGGTGGCTTATAATGCATATTATAAGCATCCCGATACGCTACCTGTACGCTACCGGTTGGGCACTCCAGCAGGATGATCGAAGATGACGCACGCGGCGATCAAGCTCCGGCAGGTGGGCGGGTCCACGGGGGCGATCTTCCCGAAGGAGTTCCTGGAGGAGATCCACGCCGGGACGGGGGACATCCTCCACCTGATCCGCACCGAGCGTGGAACCTACGAGCTCAGCCCCTTCGATCCCGACTTCGAGGATGCGATGGCGGCCTACCGCGAGGTGTCCCGCGAGTACAGGGACGCGCTGCGGGAGCTGGCGCGGTGAACGAGCTGCGCCGGCTCACGCGGCGAATGGTCGAGTCTTTCCACGCCGACCAGCTCCAGCAGCACCAGGGCAGGGCGGGCATCCGGGACGAGAACCTCCTGGAGTCCGCCCTCGCCCGTCCGGTGAACAGATGGCACGACGAGCAACCCGACCTGGTGGTGCTCGCCGCCGCGTACGCGTACGGCCTTGCCTCCAACCACCCGTTCTTCGATGGAAACAAACGGGTGGCCTTCGTCTCGATGGCGGTCTTCCTCCGGCTGAACCAGCACCGCCTCACCGCGACGCAACGGGAGGTCGTGGAGGAGATCCGGGCGCTCGCCGACCATCAGCGCACGGAAGAGGAGCTCACCGGATGGGTGCGCGCTCACTGCGAGCCTGCGTGACGGACGAGCCGAGGAGGGACCCCGGCAACGGTCGATGAGCGAAGCCCCGTCTCCGGCAATGGAGGCGGGGCTTCTTCGCTCCCGCGGACGGTTGCGGGGCAGGCCCGTCCGGCGGCATCATCCAGCGTTCGCAACGCGGGTGGATCCGTCCCGCCGATTTCCGCAGACCGGGAAAGGACGCCATGGACGAGGGATCGCTGGACAAGAAGTTCGCGGCCATCGCGGAGCACTGGAGCCCGCGCATCGTGGCGGAGCTGAACGGGCAGCACGTGCGGCTGGCGAAGCTGCTGGGCGAGTTCATCTGGCACCACCACGAGCACGAGGACGAGATGTTCCTCGTCCACCGCGGCCGCCTGCGCCTGGAGTTCCGCGACCGCGCGGTGGAGCTGGGCCCCGGCGACTTCATCGTGGTGCCGCGCGGCGTGGAGCACCGGCCGGTGGCGGAGCAGGAGGTGGAGGTGGTGCTGTTCGAGCCCGCCGGCACGCGCAACACCGGCAACCTCGTCAACGAGCGGACGCTGGCGGAGCTGGGCCGGGTGTAGGCGGACCGCGTCGCCTAGCTCTCCGAACTGAACAGGCCGGGGCGTGACGCGGTCGAGACATCCCGCTTGATCTGGGAAGCGCCCCGGTACGTCTCGGTACTGCTGCGCTTCCGTGGGTCGAAGGCCCGCGGTCCTCGACCGTCGCGGCTCGCCCTACGCGCCCCAGAATCGCGCGGACCACTGGCGAACGGCCGGACCGGCGTGTTAGATAGCGGAATCCCCCGCGACGCGAGCTTCTGCACCGGCCGCGGGCGCCGTACGTGCGTGCCACCCACAGCAAAGACACCGATGCCATCGACACGGCTCCCCGACGCTCTGCCTCTCGTACGCTACCCCGCGCTCCGCGCGCTCGCCGCCGCGGCGCTGCTGGCCGCGGGCCTCGACCCGCGTTCGCTGGCCGCGCAGCGCGGTGCCCGCGCGGCGCACGCCTCCACGCGAAACGCGGTGTCCGCGGCGCCGTCGGTGGACCCGGGGCTGTTCGCGGGGATGCGCTGGCGGATGATCGGGCCGGGGCGCGGCGGACGCGTGACCACCGTGACCGGGATCCCCGCCCAGCCGCAGACGTTCTACATGGGCTCTACGGGCGGCGGGGTGTGGAAGACGACGGATGCGGGGCGCTCGTGGCGCAACGTGTCCGACGGCTTCTTCGCGGCGGCGTCGATGGGGGCGGTGGAGGTGGCGCCCTCCAACCCCGACGTGGTGTGGGCGGGCACCGGCTCGGACGGCATCCGCAGCAACGTGTCCATCGGCCGTGGCGTGTACCGCTCGACGGACGGGGGAAAGACGTGGACCTTCGCGGGGCTGCGCGACGTGGGGCAGATCGGCGGGGTGCGGGCGCATCCCACCAACCCGGACGTGGCGTGGGTGGCGGCGCTGGGCAACCCCTTCGCGCGCAACCCGGAGCGCGGCGTCTACAAGACGACGGACGGCGGCCGCACCTGGCGCCGCACGCTGTTCGTGTCGGACAGCACGGGCGCCATCGACGTGGAGCTGCAGCCGGGCAACCCGGACGTGCTGTACGCCAGCATGTGGCGCGGCGAGCGCAAGCCGTGGACGATCATCAGCGGCGCGCACGAGGGGGGCATCTACCGCAGCGCGGACGGCGGCGAGACGTGGACCAAGCTCACCCGCGGCCTTCCGTCCGGCCTGTTCGGCAAGAGCAACGTGGCCGTGAGCGCGGCCGACCCGCGGCGGGTGTACGCGCTGATCGAGGCGGCGCCGGGCAGCGGGCTGTACCGCTCGGACGACGGCGGCGACACCTGGGCGCTGGCGAACGGCGAGGCGCGCCTCATCACCCGGCCCTTCTACTACGACAACATCACGGCCGACCCCACCAACGCGGACGTGGTCTACATCGGCAACGAGGGCTTCTTCAAGTCCACGGACGGGGGCAAGACCTTCCGCACGCTGCCCACGCCGCACGGCGACAACCACGACCTGTGGATCAACCCGCGCGACGGGCGGATCATGATCCAGAGCAACGACGGCGGCGCGAACGTCACGGAGGACGGCGGGCGGAGCTGGAGCACGCAGATGAACCAGCCCACGGCCGAGATCTACCAGGTGTACGTGGACAATCAGTTCCCGTACCGCGTCTACGGCGCCCAGCAGGACAACACCACCGTCATCGTGCCCAGCCTGCCGCTCTCCTCCACGCCCACGGACGAGCCGTCGCAGACGTGGCGCCAGGGGCCGGGGTGCGAGACGGGGCCCATCATCCCCCACCTCACCCAGCCGGACACCGTCTACGGCGCGTGCAAGGGGCAGTTCAGCCGCCTCTCCCTCCGCACGGGGCAGGAGAAGCAGTACTGGATCGGGGCGCAGTCGCTGTACGGCAACGCGGGGAAGGACCTGGCCTACCGCTTCCAGCGCGTGTCTCCCATGGAGGTGTCGCCGCACGACCCGCTGGTGGTGTACTTCGGCTCGCAGTACCTGCACCGCACGACGGACGAGGGCGTCACCTGGGAGCGCATCTCGCCCGACCTGACCGCCAACGACCCGCGCTACGCGGCGACCGTCGCGGGAGAGCCCATCACCATCGACGTGACGGGCGAGGAGTACTACAGCACGCTCTACGCGATCCGCGAGTCGGGCCTGGAGCCGGGGGTGATCTGGACGGGCGCCAACGACGGGCCCGTGCACGTGACGCGCGACAACGGGCGGACGTGGACGGACGTCACGCCGCGTGGCCTGGCGCCCGGCGGCCGCGTGCAGAACATCGAGCCGTCGCCGCACCGGCGCGGGTCGGCGTACGTGGCGGTGCTGCGGTACCTGCTGGGCGACTTCCGGCCCTACATCTACCGGACGGACGACTACGGGCAGAGCTGGACGCTGCTGACGGACGGCCGCAACGGCATTCCCGCCGACGTCCCCACGCGCGTGGTGCGCGAGGACCCGGAGCGGCAGGGCCTGCTGTACGCCGGCACCGAGTTCGGCACCTACGTCTCGTTCGACGACGGCGGCCGCTGGCAGCCGCTGCAGCTGAACCTGCCGGTGACGCCGGTGACGGACATGAAGGTGACCCACGGCGACCTGGTGGCCAGCACGCAGGGACGCGCCTTCTGGATCCTGAGCGACCTGTCGCCGCTGCGGCAGGCGGCGGACTCGGTGGGGGCGGCGCCCGCGCACCTGTACACGCCGGCGCGCGCGGTGCGCATGCGCTACTCCAACGGGTTCGGCGGGGCCGAGCGGGCGCTGGAGAGGCCGGACGCGCCGCAGTATCCCGAGCCCGGCGCCGTCATCGACTACACGCTGGGCGCCGCGGCCGCAGACGGGCCGGTGACCCTGGACGTGCTGGACGCCGCCGGCCGCGTGATCCGCTCCTTCTCGGCCGACAGCGCCGGTTCCGCCCCGATGCCCGCGGAGCGCGCCGGCACGCCGCGGCTGGAGCGCGGGACCGGCATGCACCGCTTCACCTGGGACCTGGCGCTTCCCGGGGCGTGGGATGCCAGCCTGCGCCGCAGCGGCCGCGACGGGCCGATGGTCGCTCCCGGCACCTACGCCGTGCGCCTCACGGCCGGTGGATGGAGCGCCACCCGGCCGCTGACGGTGGTGGAGGACCCGCGCGTGGCGGCCGACGGCGTGACGCAGGCCGACTTGGAGGCGCTGCTCGCCCACAACCTGCGCGTGCGCGACCTGGTGAGCGACGCCAACCGCGCCGCCGCCGTGCTCCAGGCCGCCCGCCGCCGCCTCCCGGGGGCGACGGGCGCCGCGGCGGACACGTTGGCGCGGGTGAACGCGCTGGCCGATCGCCTGCTCACGCCGCCCATCCGGTACAGCAAGCCCGGCCTGCAGGCCCACGTGCAGTACCTGTACGGCCTCACGGCCGGCGCCGACCAGCGCGTGGGCCGCGACGCGGCGGAGCGCTACGCCACCCTCCGCCGCGAGCTGGACGGCCTGCTCGCGGACCTCCGCGCCGCGCTGGGCCCCAACATCCTGGACACCGCGGTGAGCACCGCCGGCGCCGCCGCCGCCCGCCCCACGGCCGACGACGAAGACTCGGAGGAGTCCGAGGAGAGCTGACCCCCGCGCGTCGTCGGAGTCCCTGAACTGCTGGTTGTTCGGGTTCGCGGCTTCGGGCGATTTCGGTGGATGGACGACGGCGGGCGACCCGGAATCACGGGTCGCCCGCCGTCGTTTGTCCGGATCCGCGTCATCGACGCGTATCCATTCGATGCAAGGAAGAATCGGCCGAGCGGGGTTGCGCGGGTCGAGCCGCGAGGCCGGTCGACGATCCGCAGAGGCAAAGCCGGCACCCGGCGACGAATGGTCCGCCGCGTCGATCCGTCGAACGTCGCAGTCGAACGGGAACGTCCGCCCCGGCACCGCATCCCCCGAAGACCAACCGCCCGGCGGCTCACGCGAGCGGCCGGGCGGCATCCATCTTCGTCGATCGAACGCGAACGACCCGCGCTTCGCGAGCCTACGCCGTCGGCGACACCGGGACCGGCGCGTGTCCCTTCACCTCGCGCTTGGCGTCGCGCGGCATCGTGCGGGCCAGGCGGCGGCGCGAGAGCCAGTCCTGCAGCTCGTCCATGTAGGTGTAGACCACGGGCGTGATGTAGAGCGTGATGATCTGCGAGATGAACAATCCGCCGACCACCGCCACGCCCAGCGGCTGCCGCGACTTGGCCCCCGCGCCGATGCCGATGGCGATCGGCAGCGTGCCCATCATGGCAGCCACGGTCGTCATCATGATCGGGCGAAATCGCACGATGCACGCCTCGAAGATGGCGTCCGCCGGGCGCTTGCCGTGCTCGCGCTCGGCCGCCACGGCGAAGTCGATCATCATGATGGCGTTCTTCTTCACCAGGCCGATCAGCAGCACCAGGCCCACGAAGCCGTACACGCCCAGCTCCATCCGGAACACCAGCAGCGCCAGCAGCGCCCCGAACGCGGCGGACGGCAGGCCGCTCAGGATGGTGAGCGGGTGGATGAAGCTCTCGTACAGGATGCCGAGGACGACGTAGATCACGAAGATCGCCAGGAACAGCAGGAGCAGCAGGCCGCTCTGCGACGACTGGAACGCCTGCGCCGTGCCCGAGAACTGCGTGGTCACCGTGCCGGGCAGCGTCCTGTCCGCCAGCCCCTGCACCACCGCCGTGCCCTCGCTGAGCGAGACGCCGGGCTTCAGGTTGAACGACACCGTCACCGACGGCACCTGGCCCGAGTGGTTCACGGAGAGCGGCCCCACGCTGGTGCCCGTGCGCACCACCGACGACAGCGGCACCAGCGCGCCCGATCGGGAGCGCACGTACAGCAGGTTCAGCGCGTCGGGCGTGGCCTGGTACTGGGGCAGCAGCTCCATCACCACCCAGTACTGGTTGGTGGGGGTGTAGATGGTGGACACCTGGCGAGAGCCGTACGCATCGTACAGCGCGCTCTCCACCGCCTGCGCCGAGACGCCGAGCTGCGCCGCCCGGTCGCGGTCGATGTCCACCGACACCTGCGGATTGGCCACCTGCAGGTCGCTGGTCACGTCCTGCAGCTGGTCCGCGCCGCGCATCCTGCGCTCCAGCGCCGGGGCGCCCTTGTACAGCGCGCCCAGGTCGGAGCTCTGCATGGTGAACTGGTACAGGCTCTTGGACGAGCGGCCGCCGATGTTCACCGTGGGCGGGTTCTGCAGGAAGACCCGCAGGCCGGGGATGCCGGAAAGCTTGCGGTTCAGCTCCTTGATGACGTCGTCGGCGGGCAGCCGCTTGCCGCGCTCCTTCAGGCGGATGACGAAGCGGCCCGCGTTGGTGCCCGAGATGCCGCCGCCCTGGCCCACGCTGGAGATGAAGGTCTCCACGTTGGGGTCCTTCTGCACGATGGCCGCCGCCTCGCGCTGGTGCAGCACCATGTTGTCGAACGAGGTGCCCTGCGCCGCCTCGGTGATGCCCGTGATCTGGCCCGTGTCGTCGCTGGCGATGAAGCCCTTGGGCACGAGCTGGTACAGCACCACCGTGCCCACCAGCAGGAGGCCCGAGGCCGCCAGCGTGAACCCGCGGCGGCGCATGGCCACCTTCAGCGTGCGCTCGTAGAAGCCCAGCGTGCCCTCGTATCCCCGCTCGAACCACCCCAGCTTGGCGTCCTTGGGCGCGTGCCCCTCGTGCTGGTGGGGCACCGACTCCGCTCGCAGGAAGCGGCTGCACAGCATGGGCGTCAGCGTGAGCGACACCACGCCGGAGACGAGGATGGAGACGGCGATGGTGACCGCGAACTCGCGGAACAGCATGCCGATCACCCCGCCCATGAAGAGCAGGGGGATGAACACCGCCGTGAGCGAGATGGTCATCGACAGGATGGTGAAGCCCACCTCCTTTGCCCCGTCCAGCGCCGCCTGCAGGGGCGTCTTCCCCATCTCCAGGTGCCGGACGATGTTCTCCAGCATCACGATGGCGTCGTCCACCACGAAGCCCACGGCCAGGGTGATGGCCATCAGCGACAGGTTGTCCAGGCTGTACCCCAGCGCCCACATGGCCGCGAAGGTGCCCGCCATGGACATGGGCAGGGCCAGGCTGGGGATGACCGTGGCCGAGATGGAGCGCAGGAAGAGGAAGATCACCATGACGACCAGCGCCAGCGTCAGCAGCAGGGTGAACTTCACGTCGCGCACCGACTCGCCGATGCTCTGCGAGCGGTCGTACACGATGTGCAGCTCGATGCCCGCGGGAAGCTGCGCCTCCAGCTGCGGGAGCAGCGCCTTCACCGCCTGCGCCACCTCCACCGTGTTCGTGCCCGGCTGCCGCTGGATGGCCAGCGTCACCGAGCGCTGGTCGGCCAGCCACGCCGCCACGCGGGTGTTCTCCACCCCGTCCTGCACCCGTGCCACGTCGCCCAGGCGCACGGCGGCGCCGTTGCGGTACGCCACCGTCATCTGGCGGAAGGCGTCCGCGCTGCCGAGCTGGCCCGAGGCGTTCAGCGTGTAGGCGCGGTTCTGCCCCCAGAGCACGCCGGTGGGCTGGTTCACGTTGCCCTGGGCGATGGCGGCGGACACCTGGTCGGTGCTCATCCCCCGGTTGGCCAGGGCGGCGGGGTCCAGCTGCACGCGCACGGCGTACTTCTGCGCGCCGAACACCGACACCTGCGCCACGCCCGGCACCGTGCTGATGCGCTGGCCCATCAGCGTCTCGCCGTACTCGTCCAGGGTGGAGAGCGGCACGGTGGCCGAGGTGAGCGCCACGAACAGGATGGGCGAGCTGGCCGGGTTCGACTTGCGGAACGACGGCGGGATGATGCCCTGCGGCAGGCTGCGCAGCGTGGCGCTGATGGCGGCCTGCACGTCCTGCGCGGCCGCGTCCACGTCGCGCGCCAGGTCGAACTGGAGGGTGATGCTGGTGGATCCCAGCGTGCTGGACGACGACATGTCCGTCACCCCGGCGATGGTGCTGAACTGCTTCTCCAGCGGCGTCGCCACCGACGAGGCCATCGTCTCGGGGCTGGCACCCGGCAGCGAGGCGCTGACCGTGATGGTGGGGAAGTCCACGTTGGGCAGGTCGCTCACCGGCAGCTTCTGGTACGCCGCCACGCCGAACACCAGCACCGCGATCGTGGCCAGGGTGGTCATCACCGGCCGTCGGATGAAGAGCTCCGTCACGTTCATCTGGTATCGCCCTCCTCAGGAGCGCCGCTTGCCGCCGGCGCCGCGAATCGTCACCTCGGCGCCCGGGAACAGGCGCGACTGGCCGTCCGTCACCACCCGCATCCCCGGCGACAGCCCGCCGGAGACGACGGCCAGCTCGCCGACCGTGCGGCTCACCTTCACCGGCGTCATGCGGGCGTGGTTCTGCGCGTCCACCACGAACACGTACGTCCCTTCCTGCCCCGTCTGCACCGCCACGGCCGGCACCGTCAGCGCGTCCCGCTGGTCGTACAGGTTCACCTTCACCGTCAGGAACTGGCCCGGCCACAGCACGCTGGCCTGGTTGGCGAAGCGCGCCTTGAGGGTGATGGCCCCCGTCGTGGTGTCCACCGCGTTGTCCATGAAGTCCAGCGTGCCCGACTGCGCCACCGAGGCGTGCCCGCTGTCCGCCTCGCTGGGGGTGGCCACCACCCCCATCCCCGTCCCGCCGCGCACGGCGCGCTGCAGGTCGGCCAGGGTGCGGCCCGGCACCGTGAAGCGCACCAGCACGGGCTGGAGCTGGTTGATGAGAACCAGTGGCTCGGGGTTGGGGGCCCGCACCACGTTGCCCACCTTCACCCCCAGCCCGCCCGTTCGGCCGCCGATGGGAGCGCGGATGGTGGCGTAGCCCAGGTTCAGCTGCGCCGCCTGCACCGCCGCCAGGTCGCTCGCCACCACGGCGCGCTGGGCGGCGGCCGTGGCGCGGAGCTGGTCGGCCTGGCTCTGGGTGACGTAGCCCTTGCTGACCAGCGAGGCGTAGCGCTCGGCCTCGCGGGCGGCGTTCTCGGCCTGCACGCGGTCGCGCAGCAGCCCCGCCTGCGCCTGCGCGAGCGCCGCCTGGAAGGGACGGGGGTCGATGCGGAACAGCACCTGGCCCGCGCGCACCTCGTCGCCCTCGTGGAAGGCGACCTGCACGACGGGGCCGCTCACCTGCGGCTGCACGGCCACGCTCTGCAGCGGCTCCACCGTGCCGTTGGCGGTGATGGTGTACGGCACGGACTGCACCACGGCGGAGGCCACCGTCACCGGCGTCTTCTCCTTGGGCCTCGCCTGGTCCGCCTTGCCGCACGCGGCGGCGGCGAGCAAGAGCAGGGCGCAGGCGGCGGGGGCGAGCGGCGGAAACGGGCGCTTCATCGGGTCCTCGGGGCAGCCGGCGTGCCGGCGGTGGTGGAAAGGGGAAGGCCGGGGGCGCCGCTGCGGTCCAGGGTCCCCACGTCGTGCGCGAGCTGGGCCAGCGCCGTCTGCCACTGCCAGCGGGCCTGCGCGGCCTGCGCGCGGGCGGCGGCCAGGGCGTTCTGCGCCGTCAGCACCTCCAGGAAGGTGCCCACCCCCTCCGCGTAGCGCCCGCGCGCCACCTGCTCGGACTCGACGGCGCTGGCCAGCAGCAGGGCGGACGCGCGCACGCGGCCGGAGGCGACCTGGAGCGTGGTGTAGGCGGTGAACACCTGGTTCGCCACCTGCACCCGCGCCACGTCCACGCGGGCGGCCGCCGCCTCGGCCTGGGCGCGGGCCTCCCGCACGTCGTACTGGCGCGAGAAGCCGGAGAAGACGGGCACCTGCACGCCCAGCGTGAGCCCGTAGGTGCTGCCGCTGCTGTTGGGCTGGTTCGAGAATGTGCGGCCCAGGTTCGATCCCAGCGTCAGGCTGGGAAGCTCGGCCGAGCGCGCCACCCGCACCTGCGCCCGCGCCGCGGCGGCGGTGGAGCGGGCGGCGGCCAGGTCCGGGCGCTCGCGGACGGCGCGGGCCATCAGGCTGTCCACGCTCTCGCCCAGCGCCTGCACCGGCACGGGGCCGGGCGTCGACTCGATCTCGAACGGCACGTCGGCCGAGGTGCCCATGGCCGCGGCCAGGTCGCCGCGCGTCGTCTGCACCTCGCCCTCCGCCGTCAGCTCCGTGAGCTGCGCCTGGGCCAGCGCCGTGCTGGCTTGCAGCGTGTCCGCCACCGTCGCCAGCCCCACGTGGAAGCGGGCCACCGCGGCGTCGCGCGCCTCGCCCGCCATGCGCACGTTCGCGCGGTCCGCGTCGACGAGATCACGGGCGGCGTTGTAGGCGAAGTACGCGCCCTCGGCCTGCAGGATGGTGGCCTGCACCGTCACGTCGCTCTGCTCGCCCGCCGCCGCCGCCGTCTCGCGCGCCGCGGCGATGCTCCCGCCGCGCCCGCCGAAGTCGAACAGCAGGTACGACAGCGACAGCCCGGGCGTGAAGGTCGTCCGGTCGCCGCTTCCACCCGAGCGTCCGGTTCCCGTGCTGTCCGTTCCGGTGCCGCCCGTCGATCCCGTGCCGCCGGCCACGCCGTGCGTGCGGGAGAGCGGCGCCGTGGCGTTCACCGTGGGATACAGGCGGCCGCGGGCCGATCCGTACGCGGCGGCGGCGGCCCGGGCCTGGGCGTACGCCACGCGGGTGCTGGGGTTGTTCTGCAGCGCCAGCGACACCACGTCCGCCAGGCTCAGCGGGCTGCGCCGCTCCACGCCGGCCGCGGCCTGCGGCGCGGCGGGGCGGGCGGCGGAGTCGGGCGCC
>JAQBQD010000001.1 GCA_028287185.1 Gemmatimonadota bacterium
GCGCGCGCGCCGAGCGGGCCCTGCGCGCGTTGCGGCTCGAGGCCGGGCTGGCGCGCACGCAGCTCGAGGCGCTGCGCAGCCAGGTGCAGCCGCACTTCCTGTTCAACACCCTGCACGCCGTCTCGGCGCTCATGGCCACGGACGTAGCAGCGGCGCGCCGGATGATCACCGACCTGGGCGACCTGCTGCGCCTCTCGCTGGACGCGGGCGGCGCGCAGGAGGTGCCGCTGCGCGAGGAGCTGGGCTTCCTGGAGCAGTACGTCGCCATCCAGCGCGCCCGCTTCCGCGACCGGCTGGACGTGGGATACCAGGTGGACGCCGACGCCCGCGACGCCCCCGTGCCCCGCCTCCTGCTCCAGCCGCTGGTGGAGAACGCCCTGTCGCACGGCCTGGCGCCCCGCAGCGCCGCCGGCCGCGTGGACGTCCGCGCCTGGCTACAGGACGGCTCGCTGCGGCTGGCCATCTCGGACGACGGGGTGGGCCTGGGTCCCGGGCCCGCGCCCGCCGAGGGCCACGGCCTGGGCGACACCCGCGAACGCCTGCGCCAGCTCTACGGCGACCGCCAGGCGCTCGAGATGACGGCGAACCCCGGAGGCGGCGTCACCGTGCAGGTCACCATCCCGCTCCCCGCCTGACGGCCGGGCGCATCCAGAACCTTCCATCCGCCCGATGAAGACCATCCGAGCCATCGTCGTGGACGACGAGCCCCTCGCCCGCGACCTTCTGCGCACCATGCTGGCGGCGGAGCCCGACATGGAGATCGTGGGCGAGTACGGCAACGGCGAGGACGCCGTGAACGCCATCCTCGAGGACACCCCCGACCTCGTCTTCCTCGACGTGCAGATGCCCGAGCTGGACGGCTTCGGGGTCATCAACGCCGTGGGCATCGAGCGCATGCCCGTCGTCGTCTTCGTCACCGCCTTCGACCAGTACGCCCTGCAGGCCTTCGACGCGCACGCGCTGGACTACCTGCTCAAGCCCTTCGACGAGGAGCGCCTGCAGCGCACCCTGCGCCGCGTCCGCGAGCGCCTGCAGAAGAGCCCGCTGGGCCAGGTGAGCCAGCGCATGCTGGCGCTGCTGGAGCAGCTGGACACGCGGAATCGCTACGTGGAGCGCCTGGTCATCCGCCAGGAGGGCCGCGCCACCTTCCTGCCCGTGCGCGACATCGACTGGATCGAGGCCGACGGCAAGCAGATCTGCGTGCACGCCGGCGCCGCCAGGCACGTGCTGCGCGAGGGCATGTCGCGCGTGGAGGCGCAGCTCGACCCCGCCGAGTTCTTGCGCATCCACCGCAGCACCATCGTGCGCATCGACCGCATCCGCGAGATCCAGCCCTGGTTCCAGGGCGACTACGTGGTCATCATGCGCGACGGCACCCAGCTCACCTCCAGCCGCGGCTACCGCGACCGCCTGAAGGACCTGCTCGCCCGCTGACCGCCGCTCGTACCCCCATCGCCGCCGTATCGACGAACCGCGGTCGACGGATGACGATGCGGCGAGGCCCCGCGCTTCCACTCGGAAGGCGGGGCCTCGCTACGTCCGGGAATCCCCAGGCTTGGCGTCCCTAGGGCTGATCCCGTCGTCGGATCAGGACGGATTGCTACCGGCAGAGTTCGTGGGAGTCTGCTTCGTGTTGGTGCCCATCGTGGCACAACCGCCGAGCAGGAACACAGCAAGGATGACAAGCGGCATACGTTCCTCCACGTGTTGGGGGTGGATGCGCCTCGGTGCAGGGCGCGGTGCAACGATATTAAACGACGTGAAATAAGACGTCAAGAGATTGGGAGACAGCCGCTCGGGATTGACCAGTGCCCATCTGCCTCTCCATTTTCCGCAGGGCGTGGAGAGATATACGTCCGATGCGGGGGAGCGTCGGTGAGACGGTTCTCGAACCGCTCGGATCCCGAGACACGACGTTCCAGGGCCTCAGAGAATCATTCGATGGGATCGTACGATGTCGCGTCTACCGTCCCGTCGACCCGAATCCCCCGCCGCCGCGCTCCGTCTCGCCGAGATCGTCCGCCTCGCTCAGCTCGGGGGCGAGGAAGTGCGCGAAGACGAGCTGGGCGATGCGCATCCCGCGCGGCACCGGGATCGGCTCGGCGCCGGCGTTCCAGACGATCACGCCCAACTCGCCGCGGTAGTCGGGATCGATCGTCCCGGGGCTGTTGGGCAGCACCAGCCCGTGCCGCAGGGCCAGGCCGGACCGCGGCCGCACCTGGCACTCCACGCCCTCGGGAAGCTCCAGCTGGAATCCGGTGCCCACCACCCGCCGCTCCCCAGGCTGCAGGACGAAGTCTGGATCAGCCGAGCACACGTCGTAGCCCGCCGCCCCGGCGGACTGGCGCGCCGGCAGCGGAAGGTCGGGGTTGTGCGGCAGGCGGCGGAAGCGCACCGTCATCGGGCGGACCTCATGGTGGGAAGCGGCTGCACCGGCGGAACGGTGGACGGCGGAAGCCCGGTCGCAGGCCAGATGGAGCGCGGGGGCGCGTCCGTGGTGGACGCGCCCCCGCGGACGCCGCGCGCGGCGTGCACGCCTCCGGCGCGGGGCCGGAGGCGCGCGTAGGGGCTACGCGAGCACCTGCTCCACCGGCACCAGCGGCATGCCGAACGCCTCGGCCACGCCGCCGTACGTCACCTGGCCGTTCACGACGTTCAGGCCCAGCGCGAGGGCGGGGTCGTTGCGGCACGCCTCCTTCCAGCCCAGCGCGGCCAGCCGCTGCGCGTACGGGAAGGTGGCGTTGGTCAGGGCGAGCGTGGAAGTGCGCGGCACGCCGCCGGGCATGTTGGCCACGCCGTAGTGGATCACCCCGTCCACCTCGTAGATGGGGTTCTCGTGCGTGGTGGGGCGGATCGTCTCCACGCAGCCGCCCTGGTCCACCGCCACGTCCACCACCACCGAGCCCTGCTTCATGCGCTTCAGGTCCTCGCGCTTCACCAGCTTGGGGGCCTTGGCGCCGGGCACCAGCACCGCCCCCACCACCAGGTCCGCCGTGGCCAGGCGCTCCAGCAGGTTGTGGCGGTTGCTGTAGATCATCTCCACGTTGGCCGGCATCACGTCGCTCAGGTAGCGAAGCCGGTCCAGCGACAGGTCCAGGATGGTGACCCGCGCGCCGAAGCCCGCCGCCATCTTGGCCGCGTTGATGCCCACCACGCCGCCGCCGATGATGAGCACGTTGGCCGGCGCCACGCCGGGAACGCCGCCCAGCAGCATGCCCAGGCCGCCGTAGTACTTCTCCAGGTACTTTGCGCCCGCCTGGATGGCCATGCGGCCGGCCACCTCGCTCATCGGCGTCAGCAGCGGCAGCTCGCCCGAGGGAAGCTGCACCGTCTCGTACGCCACCGCCACCGCGCCCGAGGCGATCAGGGCGCGCGTCAGCGTCTCGTCCGCCGCGAAGTGGAAGTAGGTGAACAGGAGCTGTCCCCTGCGGATGCGCGGGTACTCCACCGCGATGGGCTCCTTCACCTTCATGATCATCTCGGCCTGCGCCCACACCGTCTCCACGTCGTGCATCGTGGCGCCGGCGGCCGTGTACTGCTCGTCGCTGAACCCGCTGCCCAGCCCCGCACCCTCCTCCACCATCACCTGGTGACCCGCCTGCACGAGCGCCTCGGCGCCCGCCGGAACGAGGGCGATGCGGTTCTCGTTGGTCTTGATCTCCTTCGGGACTCCGATGCGCATATGCCTGAACTTCCTGAGTGGGTGGAGAAAGGCCGCGCGCCGCCGGGCGCGGGGGCAACAATATGGCACGCCGTCCACACTTTCGCGAGGGCGCCGGGCCCGGATGTGAGCCGCGTTCATGGCCGGGGGCCGTTCCGCGGATCGCCGAGCGTCCGCGCGCGACCGGGATTTTCCCGGTGACCCGCGGACCGTGATGGACGGCGGACGGCAAAGGACGGCGCCGGCCGCCCCTCGCGGAGCGGCCGGCGCCGTCTTCACTTCCCTGGGCTGCGGAGCGGATCAGGCCTGCTCGGACCCGCCGCCCTGCTGCGCCCGCTCTTCGATGATGGCGGCCTTGCGCGACAGGCGCAGGCGGCCCTTCTCGTCCACGGACAGGAGCTTGACCTTCACGACGTCGCCCTTCTTGACCACGTCCTCGGTCTTGTCCACACGCCCTTCCTGCAGCTCCGAGATGTGCACCAGGCCCTCGGTGCCGGGCAGGATCTCGACGAACGCGCCGAAGGTGGTGGTGCTCTTCACCACGCCCTCGTACACGCGGCCCACCTCGGCCTCCTCCGTCATCCCCTGGATCATCCGGCGCGCGGCCTCGCCGCCCTCGCCCGAGACCGAGGCGATGGTGATGGTGCCGTCGTCGTCGATGTTGATGGTGGCGCCGGTGGCGTCCTGGATGCCGCGGATCGTCTTGCCCTTGGGCCCGATGATCTCGCCGATCTTGGCCGGGTTCACCTTGATGGTGATGATGCGCGGCGCGTACTTCGACATCTCCTTCGCCGGCTCCGACAGCACCTTGTCCATCTCGTCCAGGATGTGCAGGCGGCCCGTGTTGGCGCGCCGCAGGGCCTCCTGCATGATCTCCATGCTGATGCCCTCGACCTTGATGTCCATCTGGATGGAGGTCACGCCCTCACGGGTGCCCGCCACCTTGAAGTCCATGTCGCCCAGCGCGTCCTCCATCCCCAGGATGTCGGTCAGCACCGCGACGCGGTCGCCCTCCTTGATGAGCCCCATCGCCACGCCGGCGCACGCCGCGCGCATCGGCACGCCCGCCTGCATCAGCGACAGCGAGCCCGCGCACACGGACGCCATGGACGACGAGCCGTTGCTCTCCAGCACGTCCGACACCACGCGGATGGTGTAGGGGAACTCCTCGTACGGCGGCAGCAGGGCTTCCAGCGCGCGCTCGGCCAGCGCGCCGTGGCCGATCTCGCGGCGCGACGTGCCGCGCATGGGCTTCACCTCGCCCGTGCTGAACGGCGGGAAGTTGTAGTGCAGCATGAACGACTTGGTCTGCTGCTTGGCGAAGTCCACCGTGTCGTACGACTGCTCGTCGCCCTGCGTGCCCAGCGTGGCCACGCCCAGCGCCTGCGTCTGCCCGCGCGTGAACAGTGCCGAGCCGTGGGCCCGCGGCAGCAGCCCCACCTCGATGCTGATGGGACGAACCTCGTCCAGCGCGCGCCCGTCCGAGCGCTTGCCGGTGCTGAGGATCATCTCGCGCATCTCGCGCTTCTCCACCTCCTTCAGCACGCCGTACAGGTCCTGGCCCGCCGCGTCGTCGAACTCGGCCAGCAGCGCGGCCTCTACCGAGGCCTTGTTGGCGTCCATCGCCGACTTGCGCTCGCCCTTGTCGGCGATCTGCAGCGCCTTGCGGATGGGCTCCGTGGCGAGCGCGGTGGCGCGCTCGGTGTACGCCGCGGGCGGCGCCTTGGGGGTCCAGGCCATAGTGGCCGGGATCTCCATCGCCGCGAACAGCTCCTTCTGGATCGCGATCAGCTCGCGGATGCCGTCGTGCGCCACCTGCAGCCCCTCGGCGATCTCTTCCTCGGGAACCTCGAGCGCACCGCCCTCCACCATCGTGATCGCCGTCTCGCTGCCCGACACCACGATGTCCAGGTCGCTGTACTCCAGCTGCTGGAAGGTGGGGTTCAGCACCCACTGGCCCTGGATGCGGCCGATGCGCACGGCGGCGACGGGACCCAGGAAGGGGATGCGGCTCACGTTCAGCGCGATGGAGGCGCCCGTGAGCGCCATCACGTCGGCGTCGTTCTCCTGGTCGGCCGAGATCACGTACGCGAAGATCTGCGTCTCGTTGGCGAACGCGTCCGGGAACAGGGGACGCAGGGGCCGGTCGATGAGGCGCGCCGAAAGGATCTCCTTGTCGGAGGGACGGCCCTCGCGCTTGATGAAGCCCCCGGGGAACTTGCCCGCGGCGTACGTCCGCTCGCGGTACTCCACCGTCAGGGGGAAGAAGGGGAGGTGCGTGGCCTTGTCCTGCGCCGTCGCCGTGCAGAGGACCATCGTCTCCCCGAACTGCACCGTGCACGAGCCGTCTGCCTGGCGGGCCATCTTGCCCGTCTCGATCCGGAGCGTCCGCCCTGCGAACTGCCTCTCGATTTTCGCCATGTCGCCGTCTTCTTTGTTTCGTTGGTTGCTGGGGGAGGCCGCGATCCGGTCCGCGCTCCCCCTCGCACGCGTCCGGTTGCCCTTCGTCTCTGGAACCCGAATCTCCACTACGGACGAAGGCCGCACGGGATGTAGCCGTGCGGCCTTCGCGTTCGATCGATCCTAGTGGCGGAGCCCGAGGTCCGCGATCAGCGCCCGGTAGGCCGGGAGGTCGGTGCGCTTCAGGTAGTCCAGCAGGCGCCGCCGCTGGCCGACCATCTTGAGCAGCCCGCGCCGCGAGTGGTGGTCCTTCTTGTGAGCGCGGAAGTGGCCGGTCAGGTCGTTGATGCGCGACGTGAGCAGCGCGACCTGGACCTTCGTGGAGCCACGATCGCTCTCGTGGACCTGGTGCTTCTGGATGATGGCGTCGCGGGTTTCGCGGGTAATCGCCATATCGGTTACCTCCTGAGGAGTCTATGCTGATCGGGAAGTCAACCGACCCTTCGAGATTTTGAAGCCTCGTGGATCAATTGGAACAGTCGTGGAATTTAGCACTCAGAACCATGCAACACAATCCCCGGACCCGTAATTTCCCTGGACAGGGATGTCGGAAACCATGGAATGCGGATCTGTTCAGAAGGCCGGCAGAGAACGAATCGGGTCCTCGACAGCTTCCGTTCGCAGGATCGATCGTACCTCGGCGATCTCCCGGTGCGTTCGATTCGGAGGCGCGGCCCACGGCGGGATGCGAAGTCCGTGCGGAAGCATGAAACCGGGAAGCGAGCTGCCGAGAACTACTTTCCTCGAAAGTACGCCCGCCCCGCCGCTTCGTCGCCGCGCATCGCGGCGATGAGCGCATCCACGGAATCGAATCGCGCGATGCCGCGAAGGTGCGCCGCGACCTCGATGCGGATGCGCTCGCCGTACACGTCGCCGGACCAGTCCAGCAGGTGCAGCTCCACCGTGGGCGCGAAGCCGGCGAACGTCGGCCGCGGTCCCAGGTGCAGCAGGCCGGGCAGGCGCTCGCCGCGCACCCAGCCCCACGCCGCGTAGACGCCTTCCTTCGGCAGCATCTTGTGCGGGTCCTCGATGCGCACGTTGGCCGTGGGAAAGCCCAGCTCGCGGCCCCTGCGCTCGCCCTGAACCACCTCGCCGTCCAGCCAGTATCCGCGGCCCAGCAGGCGCGCCGCCGTCTCCACCTGCCCCTCGGCCAGCAGCGCGCGGATGCGGCTCGATGCCACGGGCCCGCCGTCCACGTGCACCGCCTCCACCACGTCCACGTCGAAGCCGATCTCCGCGCCGATGCTGCGCAGCGTTTCCACGCCGCCCTCGCGGCCGCGCCCGAAGCCGTGGTCGTAGCCGATCACCAGCTCGCGCATGTCCACGCGGCCGATCAGGATCTCCTCCACGAACCGGCGCGCGGGATACTGCTGCAGCACGGGCGTGAAGGGGACGAAGACCACGTACTCCAGCCCCGACCCGGCCAGGATCTCCTTCTTCTCCGCCAGCGTCGTCAGGCTGGGCGGCGCCATCTCGGGACGGACGATGCGCAGGGGATGGGGATGGAAGGTGACAAGCACGCTGCGCCGCCCCGTCCCCTCCGCCCTCCGCGCGATCTCCTGAAGCACCTGCCGGTGCCCCAGGTGCACCCCGTCGAACGTGCCCACCGTCACCACCGACCCGCGCCCATCGAACGGCACCCCCGGCTCCAGCGCCGGATCGATCGCCAGCGCCGTCACGTCCGCGAAATCGACCGAATGCGCCGACGCGGAGGCATCGTCCATCGACCCGCCACTACGGTCCGATCCGCTCACGCGAACACCTTGCGCGGGCGCACGTGCTCGCCCGCGCGCTCGCCGATCGCCAGCAGCTCGCCGTCGGCGGACAGGAAGGCGACGGGCACGCCCTCGGGAAGCTCCGGCCGCGCGGCGACCACGCGCCCGAACCCGATGGCCGTCCGCTCGTCGTCCGTGAGCGTGATGCTGGGCATGTGCGACACCGCTTCCGCGGGCGTGAGCATCGCGCGAGCGACTGCTTCGACTTCGTCCAATCGATCGACCGGCACCGCGTGGGCCACGTCGTGGGGCCCCACGTGCGTGCGCCGCAGCGCGGACAGGTGCCCGCCCACGCCCAGCGCTGCGCCCACGTCGCGCGCGATCGCCCGGATGTAGGTGCCGCTGCCGCACTCCACCGCGAACTCCACCTCCGGCAGCCGCACATCCAGCAGGTCGATCGAGTGGATGGTCACCGTCACCGGCTTCCGCTTCACCTCGCCGCCGCGCCGCGCGACCGCGTACATCCGCTCGCCGTCCACCTTCTTCGCCGAGTACGCCGGCGGCACCTGCTCGATCGTCCCCACCTGCCGCCCCAGCGCCTCCCGGATCGCGTCCACGGACAGCGAAGGCCACGCGTCCGACGTCGACACCGTCTCCCCGGTGAGGTCGTCGGTGTCCGTCGCCGCCCCCAGGCGCATCGTCGCCACGTACCGCTTCGGCATCCCGGTGAGGTACTCCGCCAGGCGCGTCGCCTTCCCCACGCAGATCAGCAGCAGGCCGGACGCGAAGGGATCGAGCGTGCCCGTGTGCCCCACCTCTCGCGTCTTCAGGGCACGCCGAACGGCCGCCACCGCATCATGCGACGTCGGCCCCACCGGCTTGTCGATCGCGATCACCCCGTTCGGCCCGCTCATCCGCGTCCGTCGACGGAACCCCGCCGCTCGCACGGAAGCCCGGCCTCGAACCTGAGCCGGCCGGGTGAGGGCCCCCCGCGCCCGGACGACACCAACCCCCTCACGCCTTCCCCTCCCCGCCCCCCTCCGCATCCGTATCCGCCGACGAATCCACATCCGCCGACCGATCCCCCTCCGCGGACGGCGTCGAATCCCCCGCCGTCTCCGCCGACGCCTCCATGGGCTTCGCGGCGTCCGCCGAATCGGCCGAGTCCGTCGTCTCCTCCAGCGCGGTCCCCACCTCCGGCCCGTTCGGCAGCGCCTCGCGCAGCAGCCGCTCGATGTGCAGGGCGCCCGCGAGCACGCGGTCGTACTCGAAGTGCAGCTCCGGGATTCGGCGCATGTGCAGGCGCTTGCCCAGCTGCGAGCGGATGAAGGGCGCGGCGCTGCGCAGGCCCACCAGCACGTCGGCCTGCTCCTTCTCGTCGCCCAGCGTGGTGACGTACACCTTCGCGTGGTCCAGCTCCGGCGAGGTCTCCACCGCGGTAACCGTCGCCAGCCCCACGCGCGGGTCGCGCACCTCGTCGTGCACCATCACGGCGATCTCCTGCTTGAGCTGCTCGTTGATCCGGTCCGTGCGCTTGAACCTGGGCATGGCTCCACCCCCTATTGCTGGAAAAGGACGGCGGCGCGCGGAAGGAACTCCGGCGCCGCCGCACTTCAATGGAACGTCGTGTACGCATCGAGGATGCGGGCCCTGCCCTCCTCCTCGACCAGGCGGTCGGCCGACTGCAGCACCTGCACCGCGTGCTTGCGGTCGGACGAGACGACGCATGCGGCCAGCTGGGCCCGCCCGTGCGCGTCCTGGTGGTCCGTCTCGGCGGCCGAGACGTTGAACCGGGCGTGCAGCCGGTCCTTCAGGCCCTTCACGACCTGCCGCTTCTCCTTGAGGGAGGAGCAGCCCGGAAGCAGCAGCTCCCAGACGGCCAGCCCGACCACCACCCGGCCCTACTTCTCGGCGCGGGCCAGGTCCGCCGCCACGCTGGCGAGCGTGCGGGCCACTTCCTCCACCCGGTAGCACTCCAGCACGTCGCCGACCTTGATGTCGTTGAAGTTGCGGATGTTGAGGCCGCACTCGAAGCCCTCGCGGACCTCGCGGGCGTCGTCCTTGAAGCGCTTGAGGCTCTCCAGCTCGCCCTCGTACACCTGCACCGCGTCGCGGACGATGCGGATCCGTCCCTTCCGGTCCAGGACGCCGCTGGTGACCATGCAGCCGGCCACCGTGCCCACGCGCGGCACCTTGAAGAGCTGGCGGACCTCGGCGGTGCCGAGCATGACCTCGCGCTGCTCCGGAGAGAGCAGGCCGGACATGGCGTCCTTCACCTCTTCCACCGCCTCGTAGATGATGTTGTAGAGGCGGATGTCCACGTCCTCGTGCTCGGCGACGTGCCGGGCCTCGGTCGTGGGGCGCACGTGGAAGCCGATAACGATGGCGGCCGAGGTCTGCGCGAGCAGCACGTCCGACTCGTTGATGGCGCCCACGCCGCGGTGGATGACCTGGACCTGCACCTCCTTGGTGGAGAGCTGCTCCAGGGCGTCCGACAGCGCCTGCACCGAGCCGTCCACGTCGCCCTTGATGACCAGGTTGAGCGTGGCCTGCTCGCCCTTCGCCAGCATCTTGGCGATGTCGGTCAGCTTCACGCCGCGGCTCTTCATCCGCATGCGCTTCTCGCGGTCCAGCCGCTGGCGGTTCTGCGCGATCTCGCTGGCCCGATCCGAGTCCATGGCGATCACCTGGTCGCCCGCGGCGGGAACGCCGGGAAGGCCGAGGATCTGGACGGGGGTGGCCGGGCCCGCCTTCTGGACGGGCTTGTTGCGCTCGTCCAGCATGGCGCGCACGCGGCCGTTGTACAGGCCCACCACCACGTGGTCGCCCACGCGCAGGGTTCCGTTGGTGACCAGGACGGTCGCCACGGGGCCCTTGCCGACGTCCAGCTGCGCCTCGATCACGGTGCCCACGGCATCGCGGTCGGGGTTCGCCTTCAGCTCCAGCAGATCGGCCTGCAGCAGCACCTTCTCCAGCAGCTCGTCCATCCCGATCCCGCGCTTGGCGGACACGTCGGCGCTCATCACGTCGCCGCCGAAGTCCTCCAGCACCACCCCGTGCTGAAGCAGGTCCTGCTTCACCTTCATGGGGTTGGCGTCGGGCAGGTCCACCTTGTTGACCGCCACGATCAGCGGCACGCCGGCGTTGCGGGCGTGGCTGATGGCCTCGATGGTCTGGGGCATCACCGAGTCGTCCGCCGCCACCACCAGGATGACGATGTCCGTCACCTCGGCGCCGCGGGCACGCATGGCCGTGAAGGCCGCGTGGCCGGGGGTGTCCAGGAAGGCGATGGCCCGCCCGTCCGGCAGCTCGACGTGGTAGGCGCCGATGTGCTGCGTGATGCCGCCGGCCTCGCCCGCGATGACGTTGGTCTTGCGGATGTAGTCCAGCAGCGAGGTCTTGCCGTGGTCCACGTGGCCCATGACGGTGACCACCGGGGGCCGCGGGCGAAGGTCCGCCTCGGCCTCCTCCTCAGTCTCCTCCTCGAGTTGGGCGCCGTACTCTTCCTCTCGCACGGCCTGGAAGCCGAACTCGTCCAGCAGCAGCTCGATCTGGTCGAAGTCCAGCCGCTGGTTGATGGTGACCATCAGGCCCAGGTTCTTGAACGCGGAGCTGATGATCTGCGTGGGCGACACCTCGATCTGCTCGGACAGCTCGGCGACGGTGAGGAACTCGTTCACGCGCACCGTCACGGCCTCCACGGCCCGCACGCGTTGGCGCTCCTCCTCCATCCGCTCCTGCTGCGTGGGGCCCAGGTCGCGGCGCCCGCGCTTCTTCCGCCCGCCGCCCGACTCCATGGCGGCCATCGTCTTGCGGAAGTTCGCGTCCACGGCGTCCTGGTCCACCCACCCCTTGCCCTTCTTGCCCTTCTTCTTGTCCTTCTTCTTGCCCGCCGCGGCGCCTGCGCCGGGCGTGGTGCCCGCGCCCGTCTTCGCCGCCGCCGGGGGAGCCCCGGTGCGGGCGGGACGGGGCACGAACTCGGACGGACGCGCCGGACGCGCCGGCTCGCCGGGACGGCCGCCCGCCGGACGCGCCGACATGGGCCCGCCCTGGGGACGGTCGCCGCCGTGGTGGGCCGTCTGCGCGCGGTCGGGATGCCCCGGGCGCGGCGGCTGTCCCGGACGCGCCGAGGGCGGGACCAGGGGACGCGCGCCCGCCGGACGGGCGGACTCGAGCCCCGCCGCGGGACGCGTGTCGCGCGGCATGGGGGTCTGGTACGCCGGGCGCGGGCCCGCCGGACGGGGCGGAGCCTCGGGGCGCGCCGCTTCGGACGCCTCGGGTGCCGCCGCGGCCGGAACGGCCGGCTCGGCCGGGGCCTCGGCCGCAGGGGCCGCGGGTGCTGCCGCCTTGGGGGCGGGCGCCTCCGCGGCGGGTTCGGGAGTGGGTGCGGCGGCCGGCGCGGATGCGCGCGGACGCACGGACAGGGGCGGAGGGGGGGGCTCGGAAGCCTCCACCACCACCGTGACGTCACGGGGGGCCTCGCCTCCGCTGGTGACCAGCGCGGCGCCACGCTCGGCGGCGGCCTCGGCCGCCTCGGCGGCGAGGGCGTCGGCAGCGTCGGCGGTGGGGGAGGACGTGGAGTCCGGGGCCTCGTCGCCGCCGGGTCCCTCGCCTTCCTCACGCGCACGGCGGCGGCGGCGCGGCGCCTGCGCCACGTCGCCGATGGCGTGCGTCACCGCTTCCTCGAGGTTGTGGTGCCCCAACCGGCGCTCGCGCTCCAGCACGGTACGCAGACGCGCGACGTGCTCTTCCGCGAGCGGCGTCATGTGGCTGCGCACCGGGATGTCCATCTCCCTCAGGAGGTGCACCAAGGCCTCGGCCGAGACGTTCAGCTCTTTAGCCAGCTCGTACACACGCATATGGTGCTGCTTCCTCCTGTGCTCAGTCCTGCGGAGATGGAATTGCCGCTGCCAGCTCGGCGGCGCGTCGTGCGAAGCTTTCCTGCGTAAAGCCGACCGCGGAGACCGACGCGCGGCCCACGGCCGCCCCGATCTCGTCGCGGGTCAGGACACTGAAACAGGGGACGCCACGCGCCTGCACCAGCGGGAGCAGCTTTTGAAGCTGCGTGGGCGAGATGTCCGCCGCGATCACCACGCAGCGGGCGTCGCCGTCGCGAACGGCCTGCCGTGTCGAGTCCGTGCCGAATGCCACGGCGCGGGCCCGGGCGGCGAGCCCGAGAAGGTCGAGAAGCGCCCGCTCCGGCGGCCGGCCGGTCGGCTCCGGCCTGGGCGGGTGGCTCCTGCGCATGTTATGAGCCTCAGCCCGGCAAGTTCTGCCCGTCCCCGGCAGAAGTCAAGTCCTGAGCGGCTTCCACCGGCTCCGCGGCTTCGGCCGGCACCCCGGTCTCGCCGGCTTCCACCGGCTCGGCGGACTCCGCCGCCACGGCGGGAGAGGCGGCCGTGTCGTCGTCCTCCACCGTCATCTCCTCGATCAGCCCCAGCAGGCGGTCGGCCTCGGCCGGCCCGAAGGCGGGGATGCGGAGCAGGTCCTCGCGCTCCAGGTCGATGACGTCGAAGAAGGTGGTGTAGCCCGCCGCCTCCAGCGCGGCCAGCGTGGCCGGCGCCAGGTCCAGCTCGCGCAGCGGGAAGTCCGAGCTGTCGTACTCGGCCTCCTCGGCCCCGCCGCCGAACAGGGCACGCTCGGCGCCGTGCTCCAGCCACTCCCGCGAGCCGTACAGGTCGATCTGCCAGCCGATGAGCTGGCTGGCCAGGCGCACGTTCTGCCCGGCGCGGCCGATGGCGAGCGAAAGCTGGTCCTCGTCCACGATGGCCGTCATGGTGCGGGCCTCGTAGTCCGAGATCACCTTGGCGACGCGGGCCGGGGCCAGGGCGCGCTTGGCGTAGATCTCGGGGTCCGGGTGCCAGGGCACGATGTCGATGCGCTCGCCGCCCAGCTCCTGCACCACCGCGCGGACGCGGCTGCCCTTGAGCCCCACGCAGGCGCCCACCGGGTCGATGCTCTCGTCGCGCGACGAGACGGACAGCTTGGTGCGCCCGCCCACCTCGCGCGCCACGCCGCGGATCTCCACGATGCCCTGCTGGATCTCGGGCACCTCCAGCTTGAACAGCGCGGCCACGAAGAGCGGGTCGGCGCGCGAGAAGATGAGGCGCGGCCCCTTGGGCGTCTCCTCCACCTTCTTGAGCACGGCGCGGATGGTCTCGCCCTGCCGGAAGCGCTCGCGCGGGTTCTGCTCCTTCCAGGGGATGATGGCGTCGGCCTCGCGGGCCCGGTTCAGCATCATCACCAGCTTGCCGCGCTCCACCTGCTGCACCTCGCCGCTGAGCATCTCGCCCACGCGGGTCTCGTACTCGTCGCGGATCTTCTGGCGCTCGCCCTCGCGCACGCGCTGAAGGATGCGCTGCTTGGCCGCCATCACCGCGTTGCGCCCGAACTGCGCGAACTCGACGGGCACCTCCATGATGTCGCCGACCTGGAACTCGGGGTCGTCCCACTGCGCCTCTTCCAGCGAGATCTGGCGCGACGCGTCCTCCACGTCGGCCACGACCTCCTTCAGCACGGTGATGTTGATGGTCCCCGCATCCTCGTCGATGAGGATCTCGGCCTCGACGTTGGGGCCGTACCGCTTGGCGAGCGCGGCCAGGATGCCGTCCTTGATCAGGTCCTGCAGCTCGTCCCGTGAGATCGCCTTGTTGGCCGTCATCTCGCGGAAGGCCGCGATGATCATCGTCGCGTTGTTCATGGCAGTCCAGTACGATGAAGGTCCGGGAGCGCGGGCCCGCCCGTCAGGGGCGGGGCTTGCGTTCCCACCGATAGACCAGGTTCGCGCGATCGATCTCGGCGAGGGGAATCTCCACCTCGGCCCCGTCTTCCAGGCGCAGCAGGGCGGCGTCGCCCCCTTCCGCGCCCGGCCGCAGCCCCAGCAGCGTGCCCTCCAGCCGCTTGGCGCGCTCGGCCAGCAGCCGCTTTCCGCGCACCGCCACGGCCACTCCCGTGAAGCGCTCCCAGTCCCGGCGGCGCACCAGCGGGCGCTCCACTCCGGGCGAGGACACCTCCAGCACGTAGGTGTCGGGCAGGTCCTCCCGCGCGTCGAGCATGGGCTCCAGGGCCCGGCTCACGGCGGTGCAGTCGTCCAGCGAGACGCCCGGCTGCCCGGGCATCGAGTCGGCGCGGTCGATGGAAAGCCGCAGGATGGGCCGGCGGCGGTCGCCCGCGCGCTCCAGCTCCACCATCTCCAGCCCCATCTCCTCGATCCGGCGCTCGATCTCGCCTTCCAGCGATGTGTCGGCCATCGACGTCTCCGGCGTTTGCGTGCCCGGCGTGGGGAAATAAAAAAAGCGGGGCGAAACGCTCCCCACTTCGAAAGCGCGCACGCCCCTGCCGTGCGCATCCCGCCGTCGATGCACCGAATATAGACCGGCGCAACGACCTACGCAACCCTGCGCGCGCCTCCGAAGCCAGGAACAACGCCGCACGGAGCAAGCCCGAGCACCCCGCGGCGCCATGCATCCTCCACCGTCCCGCCCGTCCCCGTCCGCCCGCCGCCCGCCCTCCGTCCTCCACCGCATCAAGCGAGGCACCGCCTCGACCGAACCGCGTCATCGGATGTCCGGCTGCCGTCCCCTCCGCGCCCTTCAGCCCGTCGACGGACCGCTACGAACGACTGCTTCGATCGAGCCGGATGCGATTCGATGCACCGTCTCTGGAAACCGCTACTCCGACGAAAACGGGAGCACGGTCGACGCGCATCCCGAGGACGCGGGAAGAGCCGGACGGTGCGTCAGCGGATGCCGAGCACCCCCATCTGCCGTGCGTGGGAGCCGGCGCGGTGCGAGAAGAAGGCGCCGGGGCCGCACCGGGTGCAGTGCGCGGAAACCGTGACGCTCTCCGGCGATACGCCGACGGCGGCGGCCCGTTCCGCGATGGCCTGGCGGAGGTCGATGCACGTCGGCGCGGACGGCGGCGGCTCGCCTGGCCGGACGCCGGCGTGCACCTCGGGACCCACCTCGTAGCACCGGCCGCAGATCGCGGGCCCGCAATGCAGCCGCAGGTCCGCCGGCGCGGAGCCATAGGTGCCGCGCAGGATGGCGATGCCGCGCTCCACGATGCCGGCCGCCGTGCCGCGCCAGCCGGAGTGCACGAGGGAGACGGCGCGGCGCACCGGATCGACGATGGACACCGGCACGCAGTCCGCGACGCCGACGGCCAGAAGGAGCCCATCGAGCGACGTTGCGTGGCCGTCGTAGCCGTCCATCACCAGGATGCCCGGCGCGCCCCGCTCCGCGTGCGTCCACACCTCCGCGCGGTGCACCTGCCGCGAGTGGGCGACCGTCCGCGCGCCGGTGTACGCGCGGAGCCGGCGCCACCGGTCCAGTGCGGCGCCGACCGGCTGGATGCCGGAGAGGCCCAGGTCGAACGCCTCGTCCCCATCGCCCCTGCCGGTGGTGCCCTGGACGAGCCAGGGCAGGTCGCGCATCCACTCGGGGTGCGCCCACAGCGGAACGTCGCCGGGAACGAGCTCCTCGGCGACCACGCGGGCGGGGACGGACACCGCCGCCGAGGACGTGGGACTCACGCCGGCGGCAGCAGGTGGTCCGAGGGCACGGGGGGGCGGCCCTCCAGCGCGTCCAGGCGCCGCGACAGCTCGGCCACGGCGGCGCGCAGCTCGTCGAACTCGCGGCGGGGGATCACGTCCATCCGCTCGCGCATGTCGCCGAACGCCTCCTGCGCGCGGCGCATGGCGCCCTGCACGGCGTCCGTGGCCCGCTCGGGCTTCAGGTCGCCGCGGTCTACGGCCTCCTGGATGCTCTCCTCCACCGCGTCCTTGAGCGCGGCCAGGATCCCGATCCCGCTCTTGATCCCCTCGCCGATGCCGGGGCGCTTCTTCTGCTCGTCCGCCATTCCTTCCTCCGGGCCGCTCACGACCGCGAGTCCGTCCGCTCGATGCGCGCGCCCAAGGCGCGCAGCCGCGAGTCGATCTGCTGGTAGCCGCGTTCGATCTGGCCGATGTTGAAGATGTGGCTGGTGCCCTCCGCCCCCAGCGCCGCGATGAGAAGCGCCATGCCCGCGCGGATGTCGGGGCTTTCCACCAGCGCGCCGCGCAGCGGCGAGCGCCCCGTCACCAGCACGCGGTGCGGGTCGCAGAGCACCAGGCTGGCGCCCATCCCCGCCACCTTGTCCGAGAAGAACATCCGCGACTCGAACATCTTCTCGTGGATCAGGATGGTGCCCTCGCACTGCGTGGCCGTGACCAGCGCGATGGAGGTGAGGTCGGCCGGAAAGGCGGGCCAGGGGCCGTCGTCGATCTTGGGGATGTGGCCGCCCACGTCCATCTGCACCCGCATCTCCTGCTCGCCCGAGATGAACAGGTCGTTGCCGCGCACTTCGGGGACGATCCCCAGCCGGCTGAAGCCGATGAGGGTGGAGTCCAGGTGCTCCACCGCCGCGTCCTCGATGGTCACCTCGCCGCGCGTGACGGCGGCCAGGCCGATGAACGACCCCACCTCGATGTGGTCGGACGAGATCCTGAACCGCCCGCCGTGCAGCTTTGGGACGCCCTGGATGCGCAGCGTTCCCGTGCCGATGCCCTCGATGGAGCAGCCCATGCCGACGAGCATGTTGCACAGGTCCTGCACGTGCGGCTCGGCGGCGGCGTTGCGGATGCGCGTGGTGCCCCGGGCGAGCGAGGCGGCCATCACGGCGTTCTCGGTGGCCGTCACGCTGGGCTCGTCCAGGAACATGTCCGCCCCGGTCAGCCCGTTCGCGCGGATCTCGAAGATCCGGGCGCCGTACTCCACCGTGGCGCCCAGCTTCTCCAGCGCCAGGAAGTGCGTGTCCAGCCGGCGCCGGCCGATCACGTCGCCGCCCGGAGGAGGCAGCTTCATCCCCCCCGTGCGCGCCACCATGGGCCCGGCCAGGAGGATGCTGGCGCGGATGCGCGCGGCGGCCGACTCGTCGAGCTGCGCGCGGCCGATGTCGGCGGCGCGGATGGTAACCTCGTTGGCGCCCGTCCAGTCGGCCGAGGCGCCCAGGTCGCGCAGCAGGTCCAGCAGGGTGAGCACGTCCTTGATCTTGGGGACGTTCTCCAGCACCACCTCCTCGTCCGTCAGGAGGGTGGCCGCGAGCATCGGGAGCGCCGCGTTCTTGTTGCCCGTGGGACGGATTCGGCCGCGAAGCCGCTCGCCGCCGTGAACGATGAATTTGGGCACTTCCGGTCTCCGGTTGGATCGGGGAAAATCGGCGCGGCCGCTCCGGAAGGGAGCGGCGTGCGGCGCGGGCGCGGCTGGGTCGGCCCGGCGACGGGCGCAAGGATCGTGCGAAGCCGCGCGGACGCCGCGGCACCCCGCCGGAACCTCCCGGCGCGGCGCGATGGGGTGGCTGCACGGGGAAGCTACGGGCCGCCGGGGGTGCCCGCAACGCGCCGCCGCCCGCCGCGTGGAACGGGCCGGGAGCGGCGCTTGCGCTCGCTTGCACGGGCCCGGCCGCAACCGTAAGATTGCCCATGCCCAGCCTCGCCGCGGCCCTCCGCCGCCCCCGCCCCGCCGCCTCGGTCCGCCCCTCCACGGACGGCTCCGGCCGGCGGTCGACACCGTGACGGCGAACGGCTTCGGCGCCCGGCTCCGCATCCGCATCGAGCAGACGGCGCCCGTCCTCGGCGACCCGGCGGCGAACCTCGCGGTCATCGCCCGCGCGCAGGCGGACGCGGCGGCGGACGGCGTCGATCTCCTGGTGACGCCGGAGCTGTCGGTCACGGGATACGACGTCCGCGACCGAGTCCACGCGCTGGCGGTCTCCGCCGGGCCGGAGTCCGAGATGTTCGGCCAGTTCGCGGACGGCCCGGACGTGGTGCTGGGGATGATCGAGCAGGGGCCGGGCTTCGTACCGTACAACGCCGCCGTGCACCTCCGCGGCGGGCGGGTGCTGCACCGGCATCGCAAGGTCTACCTGCCGACGTACGGCATGTTCGACGAGGGGCGCTGGTTCGGCCGGGGCGGCCGGGCGCGGACCTACGACGCGGGCGGCGGATGGTGCGTGGGGCTGCTGGTGTGCGAGGACCTGTGGCATCCCGCGCTCGCCTGGCTCCTCGCATCCGCCGGCGCCAACCTGCTCGTCGTGCAGTCCGCCGCGGCGGGACGCGGGGCGATGGAGGGCGGCGCGAACGGCGGGCGCTTCGCCTCGTGGGGCGCGTGGGAGCACCTGGCCCGCGCCGCGGCCGTCGCGTACGGCGTCTACGTGGTCCTCGCCAACCGCGCCGGAGTCGAGGGCCCGTGCGTCTTCGCCGGCGGGTCGATGATCGTCGGCCCGGACGGCGGCGTGATCGCGCGGGGCGCGGAGGCGGCGGAGGACCGGGTGACGGCGGACCTGTCGATCGACGCGGTCGCCGCAGCCCGGCGGCCGTACTCGCACTTGCGCGACGACGACCCGCACCTGGTGGCGCGCGAGATCGCGGCGATGCTGGAGGCGCGGAGGTGAGCGGATCGACCGATTCGCCCAGTTCCGGTGACGCGTCCACGATGCTTGAAGCGCGCATCGCATCCGTGATCGGCGCCGTCGCCCGCCAGGCGCTGGCGGACCGCGGGCTGCGGCGCGTCGCGCTGCTGGACGACGGCGGACCGGAAGCGGCGCTGGCGGCGCGGATTCTCTCGGCCGAGCTGGGACCCGGGGCCGTCGTCCGCGTCCAGGTGGAGGCCGGGGAGGTGGAACCAGTCTTGCACCTGCTCGGCGGGGATGCGGACGCGGAGCGGGCGGCGGACGGGCTGCGCGGCCTGCGCGCGCGGATGCTGGCGGACGCGCTTCCGGCCAGCCCCGCGAACCGCACCGCGCTCCTTCTGGGCGGCGACCTTCCGCCCGAGCCCCTGCTGCCGCTGGGCGAGCTGTACGCCGGCGAGGTGGCCGCGCTGGCCGGCGGATGGAGCGTCCCGTCCGCTGTTCGGCGGATCGTCGAAGCCGCCGGCGGCGTGGACGCGCTGGACGAGGCGCTGCGGCGCTGGATCGACCGGCGCGATCCGCACGGGCTGGACGCGCTGCCGGACGAAGCCCGGGACGCCGTCCGCCGGGCGTTCGCGGCGGGGCGCGCCGGCCGCGCCTGGCCGCACCTCGTGCCGAAGCTGGGATACCGCACCCTGGGCGTGGACCTTCACGAGTGAACCCTGACACCGCCCCTTCCGGAGGCACCCGTTGATCGCCGCTGCCACGCTCCCCCTGCTGCACCCCGCCGGACACGCGCTGCTCACGATGGCGATGGCGCTGCCCGACACCGTGGTCACCGTGTCCGCGCCGGCGCAGGGCTTCGCGAAGCTGGTCTCCACGGTGCAGAGCATCGCCAGCCTCATCATCGCCTTCGCGCTGATCGCCATCGCCATCCCGCTCATCCCCGCCGCCTGGAACTCGCGGAAGATGTACGCGCGGATCAACGATGTGATCGAGCGCTTCCGCTCGGACATCGATCCCATCGTGAAGCATGCGGTGTCGGTGGCGGACAACCTGGACTACGTGTCCACCTCCATCCGCGTGGACGTGCAGCAGCTCAACCAGACCATCGCCGCCACCAACCGCCGCCTGAACCACGCCGCATCGCTTGCCGAGCAGCGCCTGAACGAGTTCAACGGGCTGCTGCAGGTGGTGCAGGAGGAGGCGGAGAACCTGTTCATCGGCACCGCCTCGGCCATCCGCGGCGTGCAGGTGGGCGCCGACACCTTCCGCGCGTACCAGACGGACGACGACTTCACGGACGAGGAGCTGGAGGCGTACGCGGCCGGCGACGTGCCGGACGTGGCGCCCCCGCACACGCCCCGCCCCCGCGGCGCCTGACGGCCCGGGGCGTGACCGAATCGACACCGACGAGCAGGACTTCCGAAGGCTTTGGACCGAACACCCGACCGGAGACGACCATGCCGCGCAACGACACGACCGACTTTCTCGCCGCCTTCGCCGTGGGCACGGTGCTGGGCATCGGCGCCACGCTGCTGATGCGGCCCGAGCCCTCGCCCAAGGAGCGCGTCATCCGCCAGCTCAAGCCCTACCGGAAGGAGCTGAAGCGCGGCTACCGGCAGGTGCGCGGCGGAGTGGGCCGCGGCGCCGAGGCCACGGGCGAGTTCACGGGCGAGCTGATCGACGCCGGCAAGGAGCTGCTGGGCGAGTTCCGCGGCGAGGTGGCCGGCATCCTGGCCGACGCGCGCGACGAGCTGAAGGAGCTGGCCCGCGGCGGGGGCCGTGACGCCGCGCGCGCCGCCCGCCGGGCCGGACGCAAGCTGGGCCTCTGACGGCGTTGCGGCACCGTGGTGTGAGGCCGCTGGCGGCGCTCGCGCTGGCGGTGGCGCTGCTCCTGCTGCTGCCGGGCCGGGCCTGGGCCTGGGGCCCGGCGACGCACGTGTACCTGGGCACCGGCGTGCTCCAGTCGCTGCAGCTCCTGCCCGACGCGGTGCGCCAGCTCCTGGCGGCGTACCCGTTCGACTTCCTGTACGGCTCGGTGGCGGCGGACATCTCCCTCGCCAAGAAGTACGTGCCCGCCGGCCGCCACTGCCACCACTGGCACGTGGGCGAGGAGGTGTTCTCGCGCGCCGGCGACGACCGGCTTCGGGCGATGGGGCTGGGCTACCTGGCGCACCTGGCGGCCGACACGGTGGCGCACAACTTCTACGTGCCGCGCCAGCTCCTGCTCACCTCCAGCACCAAGGCGCTCGGCCATTCGTACTGGGAGCACCGGATGGACGTGCAGCTCGGCGAGACGTACACCTCGCTGGCGCGCAAGGTGGTGATGGAGCACGACCACTCCGCGGCGGACGCGCTCTTCGACCGGGTGCTCTCGGGCACCCTGTTCTCGTTCCAGACCAACCGCCGCATCTTCCGGGGGATGATCCGCTTCCAGGACAACGAGCGCTGGCACACGGTGTTCGGCACGATCCTGGAGAACTCGCGCTGGACGCTGAGCGAGGGGGTGATGGACGACTACGCGCAGCGCTCGTTCGACTACGTGATCGACTACCTGTCCCGCCGCGGAGGCTCCATCGCGGCGGGCCTGGACCCCATCGGCGACCTGAACCTGGGCCTCGCCAAGAAGGTGCGCCGCATGGCCCTGAACGACGGCGCCTGGGAGAAGCCCGAGATCCTGGCCGAGATGGCCGACGAGTTCTTTCCCCTGCCCGCGGTGCCGTTCGGCCACTGGGCGCGGCGGGGAGGCCCTCACCCGGCGGTCTGAGACCCGCCACCCTCGGCCGCAAGCGGGAGAAGGCAAGGACTTTCATGGTTTCCGCACGGGACCGCCCTTCCGCGATCGGTTCTGGGGCTCGGCGAAGGCGCGATCGCAGTTCCATCCGGCGGGGTCATCCCGTGGAATCGATGCGGTGGCGCAAGCTTCTATTCCGTTTGCAGTTGCGGGAACCTTCGCATCCCTCGGCGGCTTCCTACGCGGGGAGGGTTGAGGCGACCGCGCCGTGCTGATGGTGTCGCGCGCCGGCAATCGAAATCGATGAGCGAACGAGGGGAGACACCTGGATGACGGAGCGGAACGGGAGGGAGGTCGCGACGCTGGCCGGGGGCTGCTTCTGGTGCATCGAGGCGGTGTTCGACGAGCTGAAGGGCGTGGAGCAGGTGGCGTCGGGATATACGGGCGGGCACGTGCAAAACCCCACGTACGAGCAGGTGTGCGGCAAGCGCACGGGGCACGCGGAAGCCATCCAGATCACGTTCGACCCTTCGGTGGTGTCGTATCGCGAGCTGCTGGAAGTGTTCTTCACGGTACACGATCCCACCACGAAGGACCGACAGGGCAACGACGTGGGTCCGCAATACCGCTCCGCCATCTTCTACCACTCGCCGGAGCAGCAGGCCACAGCCGTTGAGGTGATGGCGCAGGTGCAGCGGGACGACATCTGGGATGGGAAGGTGGTGACGGAGCTGGCGCCGGCGGGCGCGTTCTACCCCGCCGAGGCGTACCACCAGGAGTATTTCGCGCGGAACCCGAACCAGCCGTACTGCGCTTTCGTGGTCGCGCCCAAGGTGGCGAAGTTCCGGCGCAAGTACATGGAGCAGCTCAAGCGGTAGCTTCCGCTGGGGATTGGTTGGAAGCGAGATCGGCCGCCGGCATCCACTGCCGGCGGCCGATCCGTCGTTCCGGGGTCGTCGAGAGACAGGCGTGCGTTCCGAGGTCGGATCTCGGACGAAACGTCGCCGTTCCCTGCCCTTCCTCAGTCGACACCCCGGCCGGTCTTCTCCTGAAGCTCGTCGATCTTCTTCGACGCCTCGGCCTTGGTGAGGTCGTCCTGAACCTCCACGCCGGCCTCCTCGGCCAGGGTGTGGAGGTACGATCGCTGGGCCCCCGTCATGGGCTGGTCGCCGGTCGTCCAGCGGTCCGGGTCCTTGATCATGTTGCTCTCGTCCGCGTGCTCCTGCGTCAGCTTATCGGTCATGGTCGGCATCTCCCGGTTCCGCTGGCCCCATCGGCCAAGTCGTTTGCGTGCAAACGGATGGATGCAGAATACATGCCGAACAAAATCCGAATCTGGAAACCAGGACGAGATCGTGATCAACCGGCCGCGGGAGATTCGGCGGGCTCGAAGGTGCCGGTGCGGAGGAAGCGGGTGACGAGGGCGCGGACGTCGCGGCGGTTCATCAGGAACGAGTGCATGGCGGGGACGACGGCGTGGTGGGCGCCGGCCAGGTGCGCTTCATCGACCGACACCTTGCCGTCATAGCTGCCGGCGATCACGCCCACGTCCAGGCCTTCGGGCGGCGGCAGGGCGCGCACGGTGGTGCCGTCGGCGGTGCGGAGCTCGGCGAGCGGGCGCAGGAACCAGCCCAGCCACGGCGCGAAGCGGTCGGCCGCGCGCGAGCCCTGGTTGGGCGGCGCCAGCATCACGACGCGGCCGGCGGGCAGATCCGGCGGCGGATCGTGCGCCAGCATCCAGCGGACGACGATGTTGCCCAGGCTGTGGCCCACGAAGTGGATGCGGGGCGCCGCCCCGGCCTGCGCCCGCACCTCGGCCGCGAGGGCGGCGCCGATCTGCGGGATGGTGGCGGCGGTGCTGGAGTATCCCCAGTTGGCGACGCGGAAGCCGTCCGCCTCCAGCGAGCGCGCCAGCATCGCCATGGAAAGCGGGGTGCGGCCCAGGCCGTGGAGGGTGAACACCAGCTCCCGCGTGTCCGGCTGGGGCGCCGCCGTGCGCTGGGCCGGGCGGGGCCAGGCCGCGAGCGAGGGCACGTTCACGCGGCGCCCAGCTTCGCGCGGACGCGCTCGGCCACCTGCGTGGGCTCGGCGCGCGAGCCGGAGCGCTCCATCACCTGCGCCACCAGGAAGCCCATCAGCCGGTCCTCGCCGGCGCGCACGCGGGCGGCCTCGTCCGGGTGGTCGGCCAGCACCTGGTCCACCCAGGCGTCCACCGCCCCGGCGTCGCGCACGGGGATCAGCCCTTCGTCGGCCACGATCTGCGCGGCGGGCTTGCCGGTGGCCAGCATCCGCGCGAACACCCGGCGTGCCAGCTCGCGGCTCAGGATGCCGCCGCTCACCATCGCCAGGAGCTGCGCCAGGTCCTGCGGGCGCACGGGGAACTCCACCACGCGTCCGCCGGACGCGTCCAGCGCCGCACGCACGTCGCCCATCACCCAGGCGGCCGCCTCGCGGGGGTCGGCGCCCGAGCGGGCGACGGCTTCGAAGTAGTCCGCGAAGTCGCGCCCGCCCGTGACCGCGGCGGCATGCTCCGGCGGAAGGCCGTAGTCGTCCACGAATCGCTGGCTGCGCGCGCCGGGAAGCTGCGGCTGCCCCAGCTCCAGCGACCGCAGCCACGCATCGTCCAGCACCAGCGGCGGCAGGTCCGGCTCCGGCATCCACCAGTCCGCCGGTCTTTCCGCCTCTGCCGTCGCCCGCGCCTGGCCCAGGTTCCCGTCCCACTCCAGCGCCCGGTGCTCCACCCGTCCGCCGGCCGCCAGCACGCCGCGCTGGCGCGCCACCTCGCCCTCCACGGCCGCCGCCAGCCCGTCCAGCGAGTCCAGGCCGCGGATCGTGGTCCCTCCGCCGGGCCGGCCTCCGTCGCGCAGCGAGACGCTGCAGTCCAGGCGCATGGAGCCCTCCGCCATGCTGCACCCGCTCACCTCCAGGTACTCCAGCGCCTGCCGCAGCCGCACCACGAAAGCCCGCGCCTCGGGGGCGGAGGCCAGGGTGGGCTCGGTGACGATCTCCAGCAGCGGGAAGCCGGCGCGGTTCAGGTCCACCGCGGTGGCGCCGGGCACGCGGCCCTGCTGCGCCTGGCCCGCGTCCTCGCCCAGGTGCATGCGGGCGAGGGCGATGCGCCGAGCTCCGCCGTCCGCCCCCGGCACCTCCAGCGAGCCGCCGGTGGCCAGCGGCGAGGCGCGCTGGGTGATGCGGTAGCCCTTGGGCAGGGCGGGATCGAAGGCATGGCGCCGATCGAACGCCGAGGTGCGGTTTACCCGCGCGCCCAGCCCCAGCGCCGTGCGGCACGCCATCTCCACGGCCTCGCCGTTCAGCACCGGCAGTGCACCGGGCAGGCCCATGCAGACGGGGCAGACCTGCGTGTTGGGCGGCACGCCGAGCTCCGCCCGGCAGGCGCAGAACAGCTTCGCCCGCGTGCGGAGCTGCACGTGCACCTCCAGCCCGATCACCGCCTCCGCAGCCGAGTCCGCGGCCGGTTTCACCGTCGATCCAGCCGGCGCGCTCATGCCGGCACCTCCACGAGCAGCGGCCGGGGCGGCGCGGTTTCCAGCGCCAGTGCGCGCTCCAGCGCGTCCGCCATGCGCACCAGGCGCGGCTCGCTCCACGCGGGGCCCATCAGCTGTCCCCCCACCGGAAGCCCTTCCGCGAAGCCGATGGGCAGCGACAGCGCGGGAGTGCCGGCCAGGCTGGCGGCTACGGTGAATGCGTGGGATGCGTGCATGTGGGCCGGATCGGCCGACCCGCCGAGGCGGAATGCCGGCGTCGGCGTCGTGGGCGTGAACAGCGCGTCCACGCCGCCCGCGAACACGGCGTCCAGCTCCCGCACGAGCAGCCCGCGCACCCGCCGGGCGCGGTCCAGGCGCCCGTCCGGGTCGGCGGAGAGCAGCAGCGTGCCCAGGACGATGCGGAGCCGCGCCTCGGCGCCGAAGAGGGCACGGGTTCCCTCGTACACGGCCTCGCGCGACGCCGCGCCGCGCGCGCGCGTGCCGAACCGCGCGCCGTCGTAGCGCGCCAGGCTGGACGCCGCCTCGGCGGACGAGAGCAGGTGGTACGCGGCGACGGCGTGCGCGGTCTGCGGCAGCGGCACGTCGCGGATGACGGCCCCGAGCGCTTTCAGTCGATCCACCGCGGCCCGGCAGAGCCGTTCGACGCGCGGGTCCAGCCCGGCGGCGAAATGCTCCGCGGGGACGCCGATCGTCATCCCCCGCACGTCGTGCCCCAGAGCGGCCACCAGGTCGGGGGCGGCGCGCTCGGCGGACGTGCCGTCGCGCGGGTCGTGGCCGGCGACGCGCTCCAGCAGCAGCGCGGCGTCCCCCACCGTCCGCCCGAAGACGCCGACGGTGTCGAGCGAGGGCGCCAGCGCCGCCATCCCGTAGCGCGAGACCATCCCGCAGGTGGGCCTGATGCCGACCACGCCGCAGAAGGCCGCCGGCTGGCGCACGCCGCCGCCGGTGTCGGTCCCCAGCGCGAACGGCACGATGCCCGCCGCAACTGCCGCCGCGGCGCCGCCCGCGCTTCCGCCGGCGACACGCTGGCGGTCGTGCGGGTTGCGGGTGGGGCCGAAGGCGGAGGCCTCGGTGGAGCACCCCATCGCGAACTCGTCCAGGTTCGCCTTGCCCACGACGGTCGCTCCGGCATCCACCACCCGGCGCACCGCGGTGGCGTCGAAGGGCGGCACGTACGCCTCCAGCAGCCGCGAGCCGCACGTGGTGGGGAAGTCGATGGTGGAGAGATTGTCGCCGACGGCGACAGGAACGCCCGCCAGCGGCCGGTGGGCGCCTTGTCGGGAGTTGTCCGCCTCGCCGTTCAGCGCGCGATCCGCGGCGCGATCGAAGTCCACGGACACGAAGGCATGCAGCGGCGCGGCGCCCGCGTCCCACGCCTCGCGCACGCGCTCCGCGGCGGCGACCAGCTCCACCGCGCGCGCCTGGCCCACGTTGACCGCCCGCGCCAGCTCCGCGCCCGAGCGCCGCTCGTACGGCGCCGTCATTCCCCGCCCTCCGAGGCGCGGCCGCCCTCGACCGCGTCCGTCTCCGCCGACACGGGGCGCCAGGCCAGCGCGGGCCCGTCCAGAGCGCCGCCGGCGGCCAGGTTGGGGAGGAGGATGCCGGGCGAGTCCAGGCGTGGAGCTTTCGCCTCGGTCGACGCGTGCGGGACGAGGAAGAAGCCGTCGCGCCATTCCGGGGCGACGGCTTCCGGGGGAAGCAGCAGGGGATCGGGCAGCGCGCCGGCGTCGCGGAAGCGCGCGCGCTCCGGCCCGGGGCCCGCGAACGGCACGGGGCGCTCCGTGACCGGGCCGGTGCCGCCCAGCGCCGGCAGCGCGTCCAGCTCCGCGCACATCCGCTCGGCCTCGGCGGTGGTGACGGGGATTCGCGCGAGGGCCGCGGCGCGGAGGACCTGGTGGGGCGATACGGTCATTCGCGCGCGCGCTCCGTCCGATGAGGAAGCTAGGGTGTGTATCCCGCCGGCGTGTCGCGGGGGACGGTGCGGACGGGCAGCGGAACGGAGCGCCACTGCTCGCCCCCGGTTCCCGCGCCGATCAGCGCCCCCAGCCCGGTCGTGGTGAGCGTGATCGGGAGCGCGAGCAGCACCGCGATCCCCTTGCCGGTGATGTCGATCGAGCACTCGCCGCATCCTGGGTTGCCGGAGTCCGCCAGCGAGCCCAGCGCGAACCCCACGACGCTGGTCGCGATCCCGACCATGAGCCCCACCTTGGCGCCTTTCCGCATCCCGGCGCCCCCGGTGCGGCCCTGGCTCACCTCCAGGCGCCGCACGGCGTCGGGGGCAATCGTGAGCGGATCGCCGTCCCGGGACGCGATGGAGATGCGCGAGCCATTCGCCAGCAGCAGCGTGCCGGTCACGCGGCGGTCGCGCGCCGAGTCCTGCGTCACACGCACCCACGTGCCCACGCGTAGCGGCGTGCCGTACAGCGCGGTCCGGTCGGGCGATGGCGCAGGCACCGCGACGGCCGTGGAGTCCTGCGCGCGGACGACGGTCGAAGCCGTGGACAGCACGAAGAGGGCCAGCGTCAGTGGGGCGGCGAGCTTGCGCATGGGACGGGTCCGTGGATGGAAGGATGGATCGGCCGCAGGGCTGCGCGCCGATGCCTCTGGATGACGGCTGCGATACGAATCCGCGAGCCTGGCCCGCGGCCTTGCCACGACGACTGCGCACGATTCGATCGGATTTTCATCCGCCGCCGACCTGATCGTCCGGCGCGCCGCTCTGCACGGCGACGCCGGAGGGTGCCTCCGCCGAAGGCCGGTCCGATGGTTCGCGGACGCCGGGTGCACGGTCCCGGGACCGCGCCTCACGGAGAACATCCGCCCGATCGACCGCTCGCCGGCGATGCTTTCGGCCTGCCGATCAGCGCGTGCCGCCCGCAGGCTCCGTCGACGGCGCGGTGCGCACGGGGCCGTGGACCCGGTTCCAGCGCTCGCCCGGGTGGATGCCCCCGATCACGCCGCCGACCAGCGTGGTGAGGCCGGCCAGCGGCACGGCGGCGAGCAGCGCCAGGCCCTTGCCGTCGACGAAGCAGTCCCTGCAGTCCTCGTCCCTGTCCGAGATCGCGCCCACGGCCAGCAGCGCGGCGCCGGCCACCGCCCACCAGCAGGCCGCGCCCGGCACCATGAATCACGCCTTCGCCGGGAGTCCGCCGGCCGTCGCTGGTCTCCACCCGCTCCACCGCTCCCGCCGACACCGTCGACGGGTCGCGGCCCGGCGATCGGGCGACGGAAAGCTGGACCGAGTCGGCCAGCCGCAGCGGACCCACCAGGTGCCGGGGCTCCAGCTCGCCCTGCGTCACGCGCACCAGCGTGCCCACCGGCAGCAGCGTGGCGGCGCGCGCGGTGGGCGGCGCGTCCGGGAAGATGACGTTGGCCGAGTCCTGCGCGTGTGCCGTCGCGGCGGTCGCGAGCAGCACGACCAGGGAGAGTGCAAGGCGTGGGGTCGAACGGTTCATGGAAGAGGCTGGTGTCGGGGAAGGTGGACGCGTCTCGATCCGGCGGACGGGGCCGCGGGCACGGATCGCCAGCGCGTGCGACCACGGCGATGGGGGTTCCTGCGGCGCGGGAAGATCCACGCTCACGGAAGCGATCCGCGGCGGGCGGAAGCCCGCCACCGCGTGCCGGCGAGGCGCACGGGCGGGGCTGCGCGGCGCGGATCCGCCGACGGTGGAATCGGACGCAACCGCGACCGGTTCCGTGGATGGAACGATGCGCACGGCCGAACCTGTCGGCAGCGCGAAGCCAGGCGCGGACGCTACGGGCGCGGGCGAGGACGCGGCGAAGGCGGAGTCGATCGGGGCAGCAGAGCCGGCGGGGAGCGGCGCCGAGCCCTGCGTGAGGGCTGGCGTCGACGCGGCGGGAAGGATCGGGATGGCCAGCGGGAGCAGTCGGCGCATCGGCGGATGGAGGGGCGCGGAGGATCGTCTTCGTCCTGCCCTCAATCTGCCGCCCCGCACCGGGAAGCCGCGCGCCGCCGGAGACGCAGCCGCCGCCCGCCGACGACGTAGCGCCGCCGCACATCCATCGAACGCGAACGGGGAAGGACGGATGCCGTCCTTCCCCGCTCGCCGGACCTACGACCCCTCCGTCGCTCGGCCGATGTATGGAACCGGAGGCCTACGAGCCGCCGGGGGAGAGGAGTCGAGGCAGATGCTGGACGTCTCCGTATCGCCGAACGGGCTGGAATCCGCCGCCCGACGCACGGGATTGGATGCGGCTCAGTCCCAGTCGCGCTCCAGGTTGGCGTATTTCAGCATCAGCGTCTTGCGGCCGATGGAGTCGAAGTCGATCACGGCCTTCACCTCGGTGCCGACGCCCGTTAGCTCCACGACGGTTCCGGGACCGAAGGACGGGTGGCGGACCCGCGCGCCCTTGTTCATCGAGGGCTCCTCCTGCGAGTCCGAGTAATCCACCTGGTAGCTGGGGTCCGCCGCCTCGCGGCGCACGGGCGGGGGCGGGGTGCCGCGCCGCAGCGCAGGCGAGTCCTCGGACTCGAAGCCCAGCGAGCCGAAGCCGCTGAAGCCCAGGCGCTGGCTGCGGCTCTGCAGGCCGGACGACGCGCTACGCCACGGACGCTGGTACGTGGGCGACGCGCGCTCCACCGCCGGCGAGCGGCGCAGCTCCAGCAGGTCCTTGGGAAGGTCCTCCAAGAAGCGCGAGGGCGCGGACGCCATCCAGTCGCGGCCGTGGCGGCGGCGGCGGGCGTAGGCCAGGTAGAGCTTGCGCTCGGCCCGCGTGATGCCCACGTAGAAGAGGCGGCGCTCCTCCTCCATCTGGTCCTTCTCGTCCAGCGTGCGCGAGTGGGGGAACAGCCCGTCCTCCAGCCCGGTGATGAAGACGAAGGGAAACTCCAGCCCCTTCGCGTTGTGCATCGTCATCAGGGGGATGGCGTCCGCGTCGGGGTCGTGCTGGTCCACGTCCGCCACCAGGGCCACGTGGGCCAGGAACAGGTCGATGGCGCGCGGCGACGTCTCGCCCATCTCCTCCAGCTCCATCATCAGCTCCGGGTCCTCGCCCCGCAGGCGCGACTCCAGGTCGGCGGCGCCGGCGATCAGCTCGTGCAGGTTCTCCACCCGCTCCTCGCCCTCAGCCCCCTCCTCGCGCAGCGACTCCAGCAGCCCCGCCTCGCTCACCAGGTCGCGCAGCAGGTCGCCCAGCGGATGCCCGCGCTCGGCCAGCGCCGCGTGCTTGCGGACCAGCGCCGCCATCTTGGGCAGCGCCTTGGCCGCGCCGCCCTTGATGCCGTCCACGTACTCGGCTTGCTCCGCCGCCGCCAGCAGCGACAGGCGCCGCGCCGACGCGTGCTCGGCCAGCCGCGCCACGCTGGCGTCGCCGATGCCGCGCCGGGGCACGTTCACCACGCGCAGGAACGCCTCGTCCGCCGCCGGGTTGGCCACCAGCCGCAGGTAGGCCAGCGCGTCCTTCACCTCGCGGCGCTCGTAGAAGCGCGTGCCGCCGATCAGGCGGTACGGCATGCCCCAGCGCTTGAACGCCTCCTCCATGGAGCGGGACTGCGAGTTGGTGCGGTACAGCACCACGAAGTCGCGCAGGGTGAGCTGCGCATCGTCCTCCATCCGGGCGCGCACCTCGGCCGCCACCCACTCCGCCTCGTCGGCCTCGTCCGCCGCCTCCACCAGCGTCAGCGCCTCGCCGGCGGCGGCCTCCGTGCGCAAGGTCTTGCCCTTGCGGCGAAGGTTCTGGGCGATCACGTGGTTGGCCGCGTCCAGGATCGTCTTCGTCGAGCGGTAGTTGCGCTCCAGGCGAACCGTGCGCGCCGTGGGGAAGTCCTTCTCGAAGTCCAGGATGTTGCGGATGTCCGCACCCCGCCACCCGTAGATGCTCTGGTCGTCGTCGCCCACCACGAACAGGTTCTCCGGCGCCACCTCCTTGGCCAGGAGCTGGAGGAGGACGTACTGCGCGCGGTTGGTGTCCTGGTACTCGTCCACCAGCACGAAGGGAAAGCGGTCGCGGTAGCGCTCCAGCACGTGCGGATGCGTGCGGAACAGCTCCACCGGCTTCACCAGCAGGTCGTCGAAGTCGAACGCGTTGGCGTCGTGCAGGGCGCGCTGGTAGCGCTCGTACACCTCCGCCGTCTTCTTCTCGAACACGTCCACGGCCGCCGCCTGGAACGCCTCGACGGACGTCAGCTCGTTCTTCGCCTTGCTGATGGCGGCCTGGAAGCCCTTGGGCGGCCAGCGCTTGGGGTCCAGCTGCATCTCGTCGCGCACGATGCGCTTCACCAGGCTCTCCTGGTCGCCCGCGTCGTAGATCATGAAGTTCGGCGCCCACCCCAGCCGCGTCGCGTCGCGGCGAAGGATGCGCACCCCGATGGCGTGGAAGGTGCCCATCCACATGCCCGTGGGCTCGCGGCCCAGGATCTTGCGGATGCGCTCGCGCATCTCGCCCGCCGCCTTGTTGGTGAAGGTGAGCGAGAGGATCTGCGCCGGGTCCACCCCCTGCTCGTCGATCAGCCACGCGATGCGCGTGGTCAGCACGCGCGTCTTGCCCGAGCCCGCGCCGGCCAGCACCAGCATGGGCCCCTCGAAGTGCTCGGTGGCCTCGCGCTGCTCCGGGTTCAGGTGCGACAGGTCGACGGACATGGCGGTGCGTGTCGTGGAACGGGTGGGTCGTTGCGAGCCGGAATGATAGCGCGCGGGACTTCGCAGGGGAACGGCGCGGAGGTCGATCGAAGGGGGTTCTCGGAAGGGCCGTGCTCGACGGAAGGACGGGCCCGGGGCGAATGCCCGCTTCGCGGTCACCGCGCTCTATTTTGCCGGGAACGGTACGACTGTTCCCAGCAAAACGGAGCCGGCCGGGAAACCGCCCCGTCCGTCTCCGCCCTTCGGGTCACGATCGCTTTCGCAACCGCTCGCCATCGGCCGCGACCTTCTCGTCCGATGCCGTGAATGCGAAGGGCCGCGCTCCTCGTGAGAAGACGCGGCCCTTCGTTCCTCGCCCAGCGCGGCGACGGCCCCGCAGAGGGGGCAGCCCTACGCACCGGCCGGCGCGGTCACGGACAGATGTGGCCGCAGCTTCCCAGCGTGCAGGCGAGCGTGGCGTCGTGCCCCAGCACCGTGCCCTGCTCGCGCAGCTCGATCGAGGTCTCGAAGCCGTCGATCTGCAGTTCCTCCACGTTCAGCGTCAGCTTCTGCATGGTTCTGCTCCCGCGTCTGGGTTGCCGCGCCGGGCGACGGAATTCGCCCGGCTACGTTACGAATGGAACCTCCCGCTCTGCAAGGTTTGTCTCAACGTCGCAAATGGATCGGAAGGTTCATTACAGTATTCGTCGCAAAACGATACGTCAAGACCCATGCGTTTCCGTCTCCCGGTTCGCCGGACAGACTCAGCCGACTGCAACCCCAGGCCCGGACGCCGCCCCGCGCGGCATCCGCGGACGTCTCGCCGATGGTTCAGCCTGCCTTCCACTGCAATCCCACCTTCTCCGCGCGTTCCCTGCGCGGCCTCGAACGCGCGCAGGCCCAGGCCGGTGATCCAGCGCGCCTCACTCGTCCGGCTCCTCCTCCGCGACCACGTTCCACCCGTACTTCCGCAGCTCCACCGTGCCGTTGCGCCGAAAGCGGACGCCCTCGCCGCGCAGAAGCTCGCGCTGGTGCTTCGCGGCGATGGGGTCCGCCCGTAGCGCGATCTCGCCCTTCGCGTTCAGCACCCGCTGCCACGGCACCGCCAGCTCGTCGGGCGTCCGGTGCAGCGCGTAGCCCACCTGCCGCGCATGCCCCGGCAGCCCCGCCAGCGCCGCGATCTGCCCGTACGTGGCCACCCGCCCCCGCGGGATGCGCAGGACCGCCTCGTAGATGCGCGCGTAGCTCTCGGAACCGGCCATCGAAGTGGAAGTCGGGCGAGGATTTCGGAGGAGCAGCGCGGAACGAGGGTCACGCGGGCGCAACCCCGTCGACCCATTCCGCGGACCCATCCGGGCACGCCCACGGGTACGGCGGATCGACCCCGTCAGTCCGCGCGAGGCAGGATCATCTCGAAGGTGGCGCCCTTCTCCGTGGGCATCAGCACCAGGCGGCCGCCGTGCACGTCCTCCACGATGCGGCGGGCGAGGGACAGGCCCACGCCCCATCCGCCCTTCTTGGTGGAGACTCCGGGCTCGAACAGCGTGCTCCGCACGGCGGCCGAGACACCCGGCCCGTCGTCGGCCACGCGAATCGAGACGCGCTTGTCGTCGCGGGCGTCGGCGGTCACGTGGATGCTGCCGCCGGAGCCGGCCAGCGCGTCCAGGGCGTTCTTCACCAGGTTCTCCAGCGCCCACTCCAGCAGGATCGAGTTGCCCTCCACGGGCGGCACGTCGTCGGGCGTATCCACCAGCAGCGACACGCTGCGGCCCAGGTGCGGCAGCCGCACGCGCACGTAGCGCTCCAGCACGCGCAGCAGCGTGCGGGGGTCCACCGCGTCCTTCTGCACGGGGCGCCCGATCCACTCGAAGCGGCGCGCCACCTTCTCCAAGCGGTCCAGGTCCGCCTCCATCTCGGCCGCCACCGCGGGCAGCGTCGCCATCCCCTCGCGCTCCTCGGCCGGCAGGCGCAGGATCTCCACCCAGCCGGCCAGCGACGACAGCGGCGTGCCCATCTGGTGCGCCGACTCGCGCGCCATCGCGGCCCAGATGCGCTCGCGCTCGGTGCGCTGGTTGTGGCGCACCATCCACCACGCCGCCACCAGCAGGCCCGCCAGCGCCCCCACCTGCAGCCACGGCACCCAGCGCAGCGCGCGCACCGTGGGCGGATCACCGAAGTACGTGGTCCCCAGCCCCGGCTCCACGATGGGACGGTTGGTCTGGCCCAGCTTGCGGGCGTACTCCTGCACCCGCCGCACGTCCGCGTCGTCGTCCAGGTTGGCGGCGAAGGGTAGGTTGGCGGCGTACGCGGGGATCCCGTCGTCGTCCGTCACGATGATGGGAATGCCCAGCTGCTGCACCTCGCCCGAAAGGTCGAGGAGCGTCTTGAGGGGAGCCTTGTCGGAGGGGTCGTTCAGCCCGGCCAGGATGCGCACGTAGATGCGCGAGTGGATCACCGCGTCCCGGCGCATCTGGCGCACCAGGTACTGCGTGTAGACCAGGTACCAGGCCAGGGTCAGCGCCGCCAGGAGCGCCAGGGCGGTGGGAAGGTGCCGGCGGCTCATCTGCTGCGCGTCATTCCCGTTCCGGGGGCGTGGCGGGGAGGGGGCGGGATGCCGCGGAGGCGGCCCACCGGGCCGCGGCGGGATCTCCGAAGAGAGGTCCCGCCGCGGCCTCGGAAGCCCGCCGGGAGGTCAGGAGGGGCGGATGACGTCCGCGCGCAGGTACGGCCGCAGCGCCTGGGGAACGACCACGGAGCCGTCCTCCTGCTGCCCGTTCTCCAGGATGGCGATCACGGTGCGCGGAAGCGCAACGCCCGAGCCGTTCAGCGTATGCACGAACTCCGGCTTCGCCCCCGGCTCCGGCCGGAAGCGGATGCCCGCGCGGCGCGCCTGGAAGTCGCGGAAGCCGGAGCAGCTCGACACCTCCAGCCACCTGTCCACGCCGGGCGCCCACACCTCCAGGTCGTACGTCTTGGCGCTGCCGAAGCCCAGGTCGCCCCCCGCCAGCAGCAGCACGCGGTAGGGCAGCTCCAGCAGCTGGAGCACGCGCTCGGCATGCCCCGTCAGCCGCTCCAGCGCCTCGTCCGACGCCTCCGGACGCTCGAAGCGCACCATCTCCACCTTGTCGAACTGGTGCAGGCGAAGCAGGCCGCGGGTGTCCTTGCCCGCCGCCCCCGCCTCGCGCCGGAAGCAGGGCGAGTAGGCCGTGTACGACACCGGCAGCCGCGCCCCGTCCAGGATCTCGTCGCGGTGGATGTTGGTGACGGGCACCTCGGCGGTGGGGATCAGGAACAGGTCGTCCGACTCCACCCGGTACGCGTCGTCCTCGAACTTGGGGAGCTGGCTGGTGCCCGTCATCGCCGCGCGCGAGACCAGGAAGGGCGTCTCCACCTCGGTGTAGCCGTGCTCCTCGGTGTGCAGGTCCAGCATCATCTGGATCAGCGCGCGCTGCAGCCGGGCGCCCATCCCCTTGTAGACGGGAAAGCCGCTCCCAGCCAGCTTGGCCCCCGCGGGCAGGTCCAGCAGCCCCAGCGCGTCCGCGATCTCCCAGTGCGGGCGCGGGGGAAAGGCGAACGGGCGGGGGCCGCCCCAGGTGCGGACCACCGCGTTGCTCTCCTCACCCCCCTCGGGCACGGATTCGTGCGGGAGGTTGGGGATGCGCAGCAGCGCGTCGTCCAGATCCGCCTCCAGCTCGCGGAGGCGCGCGTCGACGGCGCGGATGCGCTCGCCCACGCCCTGCATCTCGGCCAGGATGTCGTCGGCGGGCTCGCCGCGGCGCTTGCGGGCGCCCACCTCCTGCGAGACGGCGTTGCGGCGGGCCTTCAGGTCGTCGCCCTCGCCCACCAGGGCGCGGCGCTCGGCGTCCAGCTCCAGCACCCGGTGGACGGAGGCGTCGGTCTCGGCCGGCTTTCCGCGCACGGCCAGGCGCGCGCGGACGGCGTCCGGCTCCTGCCGGACCTGTCGGACGTCGAGCATGCTAGTTGTCCGTCAGGCGCCGGTCCGAGCACTGTGCGCTGCTCACCAGCACGATGCGCACGGTGCCGGCCGCGGCGTTCGCCACCAGGGGCGAGAGCTTGGCGTAGTGAACGCACACGGTGCCCAGCTCGGCCACCTGGCGCGAGCGCACGGTGTACGTCTTCCCCTCCTGCACCACCACCGTGCTGTCGCCGTAGTTGCTGCGCGAGGGCGCCGTCGTGAGCTTGGCGAAGTCCTCGGAGGTGGGGCCGTTGATACCCGCGCCGATCTGCGTGCCGCTTCCCGGGTAGGGGCGGAAGTACAGCGCTCCGCCCGTCTTGCGAAGGGCCACGTCCCACAGCAGCGCGTCCGAGCTGCGTTCCGGGAAGCGCGCGTGGCTCACGCTCGCCACGTCGATGGCCGACGGCGTGACGGCCGAGTCGGCGGTGGGCGCCGCCAGGGTGAGCGTGTCCGTGGTGATGAGGGCCTGGTTGATGCCCGACGTATCCTGGCACGCCCCGGCGGGAAGGGCGAGGGCGAGGGCGAGCGCGACGAGAGCGGCGGTTCCGAGACGCACGGACGGGTCCTTCGGCAGGTGTGTGGCGCCGCTCCCGGCCCGCGGGCGGAGGGTGGCGCAAAACGGGGCGCCCGGACGGGCCGGGCGCGGCTAAACCATAGTCCCCGCGTGCGCTTTGCGTCAAGTCCGCGCGCGCGGCGGGGTTGACTTGGGAAAGGGGGGCCGGTACGTTGCTCGCCTGCCTGCCGCCACCTTTCCCCGGGAGACCTCGCGATGTCCGATCTCGATGCGGCGCTGGACGGGCTGCGCAGACACGAGGGCGTGGAGCACGTGCTGATCCTGGGCCGCGACGGCCTGCTCATCCAGCACGCCGGCGAGGGGGCGCTGGACGCCGAGACGGTGTCCGCCATGGTGCCCGGCATCGCCTCCGCCGCCTCGGGGCTGGGCGCCGCCGCCGACGCGGGCGGGGCCTCGCTGATCGCCGCCCGCATGGAGCGCGGCGTGGCGGTGGTGTCGGTGCTTTCCCCCGAGATCCTGCTGGCCGTCCTGCTGCGCGCCGGCGTGGGCTTCGCGCCCCTGCTGCACGAGCTGACCGAGCGGCACTCCGAGCTCGCCTCGCTGGTCTAGAGTCGGCGCGGCCCCGCGTCCGCCCCCTTCCCCCGGCCATGACCGACCCCCACGACCCGCTGGACCCGCCGCTCCGCCGCGTGCTCGTCGCCGACGACGAGCCCCACATCGGCCGTATCATCCAGCTCAAGCTGGAGCAGGGCCCCTACGACGTGACGCTGGTGTCCGACGGCCAGGAGGCCCTCGACTACCTGGCGGGCGACGCCCCGGTGGACGTCATCCTGCTGGACATCATGATGCCCTTCCTGAGCGGGCTGGAGGTGCTGGCCGAGGCGCGCAAGCTGCCCCACCGCGCCGCCACGCCCGTCATCATCCTCACCGCCAAGGGCCAGGAGTCGGACCGGCGCCAGGCCCTGGAGCTGGGCGCCACCGACTTCTTCACCAAGCCCTTCAGCCCCAAGAAGCTCCTTGCCCGGGTCGACGCGCTCTTCGAGTAGCCCCCACCTCTGGACGGTGATCCTGGCCGGCGGCGTGGGCTCGCGCTTCTGGCCCGTGAGCACGCCCTCCAGGCCCAAGCAGCTCCTGCCCCTGGCCTCGGACCGCCCGCTGGTGGAGGACACCGTCGCGCGCATCCTGCCGCTGGTGCCCCAGGAGCGGCTTCGCATCCTGACGGGCGCGCACCTGGCGGGCCCCATCCTGTCCGCCCTTCCCGGTCTGGGAGAAGGCAACCTCCTTCTCGAGCCCCGCGCCGCCGGCACCGCCCCCGTGCTGGCCTGGGCCGCCGCCGAGCTGGAGCGCCGCGACCCCGACGCGGTGATGGTGTCGCTGCACGCCGACCACGTGATCGAACCGCCCGAGGCGTTCCGCGCCCTGATCGCCCGCGCGGCCGAGCTGGCGGTCGCCCACGGCCGGCTCTTCACCATCGGCGCCGTACCCACGCGTCCGGAGACGGGATACGGCTACATCCGCGTGGGCGCCGCGCTCTCCGGCGTGGACGACGGCCCGGGCGAACCGGGCTACGAGGTGGCGCGCTTCGTGGAGAAGCCCGACCGCGCGACGGCCGAAGGGTACCTGGCGGCGGGCGACCACCTGTGGAACACGGGCCTGTTCGTGTGGCGCGCGTCCGACCTGCTCGATCAGATGGAGCGGTTTACCCCGGAGCTTGCGCCACTGATCCCTCTGCTCCGCGAAGGGGGCACGGACGAGTTCTTCCGCCGCGCCCCCACCATCTCGGTGGACCACGCGCTGCTGGAGCGCTCGGACCGCGTGGGCGTGGTGCGCGCGACCTTCGCGTGGGACGACGTGGGCGCCTGGGACGCCGTGGCCCGCACACGCCCCGCGGACGAGGCGGGCAACGTGGTGCTGGGGGACGCGCACGCGGTGGAGTGCACGGGGTCCATCGTGTACGCCGACGACGGCCCGGTGGTTGCGTTCGGCGTGGACGACCTGGTGATCGTGCGCACGCACGGCATCACCTTCGTCGCGCACCGCGACCGCACGCCCGACCTGAAGGCGATGCTGGCGCGCATCCCGCCGCACCTGCGCGACCTCGACTGACGCCCGCACCCCGCCCCACCGCATGCCCGACCTGGCGCTGATCTGCTTCGACGACGAACGGGCCCGCGCCTGGGAGCCGTTCGCCCTCACCCGCCCCGCCGGCGAGCTGGTCTTCGGCACCATGACCCAGCGCGCGCGCGCCGAGCGGGTGTTCGGCGCGCCCTGCGTGCTGCACCTGGCGGCCGACCACCTGCGCGGCTTCGAGGAAGGGAACGCGCCCCCCGTCGCCACGCCCGCGGAAGCGCCGGCGGAGGGCGAGCGCCTCTTCCTGTCCAGCCGCGCCGTGCCCGCGTGGGGAAGCCGCGAGGTGTGGACGGAGCGCCGCGGCGGGCCCGGGCCGCTGGTGATCGGCGAGCAGGTCGTCGGCTGGTACGCCCCCGCGGGCAGCGGCCCCGTGGACCCGGACTTCTTCCTGCACCCGCAGACCGCCGACCGCACGGGCGCCGTGCAGCTCGAAGGCCGCGTGCTGGAGAACGTGTGGGCGCTGATGTCCGGGACGCCGGACCAGATCACGGAGGACGTCGCCGCGCTCTTCCCCGACGTGGGGTCGGCCGAGCTGCCGGAGGGCGTCTTCCGCCTCGGATCGCATCCGCTCGTGCTCGGCCAGGACTCGGCGATCGAGCCCGGGGTGGTGCTGGACCTTTCCGCGGGGCCCATCTGGCTGGACGAGGGAGCGAGCGTACGCGCCTTCACGCGCCTCGCCGGTCCGGCCTACGTCGGCCCGGGATCGACCGTCCTTGGCGGCGCGCTGGAGTCGTGCTCCATCGGCCCCGTATGCCGCATCCGGGGGGAGTTCGCGGAGAGCGTGGCGCTGGGATGGGTGAACAAGGCCCACGACGGCCACATGGGCCACGCGTACCTGGGTGCCTGGGTCAACCTGGGCGCAGAGACCACCAACAGCGACCTCAAGAACAACTACGGCACGGTGCGCCTGTGGACGCCGGAGGGCGAGGTGGACACGGGCGAGATCAAGGTGGGCTGCTTCCTGGGCGACCACGTGAAGACGGGCATCGGCCTGCTGCTGAACACCGGCACCGTGATCGGCGCCGGCAGCAACGTGTTCGGCGGCGCCATGCCGCCCAGGTACGTGCCGCCCTTCTCGTGGGGCACCGGCGACGACCTGTCGGCGTACCGGCAGGAGACCTTCCTGCAGGTGGCGGGGCGCGCCATGTCGCGCCGCAACCTCGCGCTGGGCGAGGGCGCCCGCGCCCAGCTCGGCGCCGCCTGGCAGCGTGGGCGGGGCGACGCAGGCTGATCCCGGCCTCTTCCAGCTTCGCGGAACGGCCGGTTGGAGCACGTTCCTCCCCGTGTGAATCGGCCCGCGATCGTCGTGCAGCACCGCTCGGGGGACAGCTTGTGCGGGCGGGGGCCCGCGGCGGAGAATGGCCCCGCAGTGAGGGAGGCGGCTCGATCGCGGAACGTGGTGTCGACGCCCGCGTCGTCGGAGCCCGCCATTCGCCGGGCTCCTCAATTTCCCGGGGGATCCGCTCGCGACTTCTCCCGCGAGGCTGGCGGAGGTTCCACTTGCGTTCCCCACGCGGGGCTCGACCGGATACGGTCCAACGTGTATCTTCCTCTCCGCCTCCGTTCCGATGGACGATAGGCGCGCGCACCCGCGACGGTCACGACCCCGCCGCCAGTTCGCCTCCCGCCGCACCGCCGCGAGCCCGGCGCTTCCGCCGATCGCCCCCCCACACCCGGACATCCGATGCCTCTTCGCCCGTCGTTCCTTGCGGCTGCGACCGTCGCCGCAATTGCCATGGCCGCGCGGCCCGGCGCCGCGCAGACGGCCCCCGCGCCCTCGCCGGCGTCCGTCTCCCTGGACAGCTCCGCGACGCCGGCCGCCGCGGCGCTGG
>JAQBQD010000002.1 GCA_028287185.1 Gemmatimonadota bacterium
GCGACGCTCTTCCACCTGGGCCCGAGCCGGGGCAGCGCGGAGCTGGTGCGGATGCTGGAGGGGGGAGTATGCGGGGATCGTGACCAGCGACCGGTGGAGCGCGTACCGGATCTGTGCGCGCCGGCAGCTCTGCTGGGCGCACCTGAAGCGCAACCTCGAGGCGCTGGGGCTGCGCGGGCCGGAGGGCGAGCACTTCGCGCGGCGAGGCCTGGCGCTCTGTGCGAGAGTCTTCAAAACGATGGAGCCGGTGCGGGAAGGTCGCAGCCCCCGTGAAGAGCTCCCAAGGCGCATGCGGAGGTGCCGGAAGAGGCTCCAACGGCTGCTTCGGCGCGGTGAAGCATGCGAGGAGCGCCGCGTGGCGGGCTTCTGCCGCCAGCTCCTCGGCCTCTGGCCCTTCCTCTGGACCTTCTTGGAGCACCCCATCGAGCCCACCAACAACGCGGCCGAGCGCGCGCTACGCAAGGCCGTGCTCTGGAGGAAGGGATGCTTCGGCAGCCAGAGCGACGATGGCCTCCGCTTCGTCGAGCGCATCCTCACCGTCTCCGCCACCTGCCAGCAGCAGCCCCGCTCCATCCTCCCATCCCTCGCCGACTCCCTCTCCGCACGACGCGCTCACCTCCCCCCGCCCAAGCTCCTTCCGCCACTCTGAACGGTTACGCGGTGCGGTGGTGCGTAGAGAATGTGGGAGCGAAGCCGGAAATCGCGAATGCGCTCCTCATCCGGTTTAGGAAATCGACTGTGCATTTACAGGTCGTTCGATAGCCCGGCTGCCGATCTGCCCAGAAGAATCCACAGTCATGGGACGGATTTGGTATCAAGCAGAGACATTGCGACGATACGAGCTTCGAGCGATCCCAACCAGTTCCCAATACACGAAGGCCCTGCCACGGAAACCGTTGCAGGGCCTTCACTTATGCTAGTCGGGACGGCCGGATTTGAACCGGCGACCCCCTGAACCCCATTCAGGTGCGCTACCGGGCTGCGCCACGTCCCGAACCGGTGCCTGCTCGTGCCGGCAAGCCGTCAGCGAACAGGCGTAGAACCTAACCCCGGCGCGGCATCTCGTCAACCCGCGGCCGGTGCGGACGCCGTCACCACCGCGCGCAGCCAGTCGTCGCGGAGCGCCGTCTGTTCCGGCGTGGGCTGCGGGGTCGGGCGAATCTCCCAGCGTTGCGGCGGGCCGGCCTCCACCTCCAACGCCAGGTTCACCAGCTCGTCGCGGCGGAACACAGTGAGCACCACCCGCTCGCCCGGCTTTCGATCCATCAGCCGGGCGGAGAGCGTCTCCAATCCCACGCGCAGGCCGTCCAGGGCGATCACCTCGTCGCCCGCGTTCAGCCCCGCGCGCCAGGCGGGCGAATCAGCCAGCACGTTGCCCACGATCGTCTTTCCGTTCTCGAACTTCATCTGCACGCCGATCCGCACGTCCGTCGGCGGGCGCTTCACGGTCGGAGTGGCAGCGAGCGAGTCGGCAGGAACACCTCCCGAGGCGGCATCGGTTGCACTTGCCGTGGCTGACGTGGACGCCGACGCCATCGACCCCGGCTGCCGGGCCAATCCCCCGCCTCCAGACGTGCTTTCGCCCACTTCGCTTCCGGCCGCCGCCTGGCTCGCCGCCGCAGCGGATGCGGTGGACGCGGCGTTCGCCGCCGGCGTGTGCGCGCCCACCAGCTCCAGGCCGGCGGCGGCCAGGTAGGGCGCATAGTCCAGCTCGCCGCGCCCGCGCAGGGTGGCGTCGAAGAACGCCGTCAGGTCCTCGCCGGCCACCTCCGCCGCCACGCGCTCCACCTCGCCCGGCGGGAAGCCGACGTCGGGCGCACCGAACCGATCCCACATCACGCGCATCACGTCGTCCAGCGAGCGCGCGCCGGCGGTGGACTGGCGGATCTTCAGGTCCAGCAGCAGGGCGACCAGGGCGCCCTTCTGGTAGTACGAGATGGTGGCGTTGGGCGAGTTGGCGTCGGGGCGGTAGAACTTGATCCAGGTGTCGAACGACGAGTCCGCCAGCGGCTGCACGAAGCGGCCGGGCACGCCGAAGTGCCGCGTGACGGTCTCCGCCAGGCGCTCCAGGTAGCGCTGGGGGGAGATGAGGCCCGCGCGGCGCAGCACCAGGTCCGTGTAGTACGTGGTGATGCCCTCCACCACCCACAGGTCGCGCGTGTACGCCTCGCGCGTGTAGTCGAACGGCCCCAGCACCGCGGGGCGGATGCGCTTGCCGTTCCACGCGTGGAAGAGCTCGTGCGCCGTGAGCGCCAGGAAGTGCTCGTAGGCCACGCCGCGGAAGCTCCACCGGTCCGCCTGCAGGATGGTCGACGCCTTGTGCTCCAGGCCGCCCGAGCCGCCGGGGGTGAGGTGCAGGATGAAGGTGAAGTGCCCGTACGGCAGCACGCCGAACATCGCCTTCTCGGCGCGCACGATGGCGGTGGCGTCCACTGCCAGGCGCTGCGGGTCGTAGTTGCCGCGGCCCCACACGGCCCAGCGGTGCTTCGTGCCGTCGATCTCCCACTCCCACAGCGCATGCGTCCCCAGCTCCAGCGGCGCGTCCACCAGCTCGTCGTAGTCCGCCGCCACGAACGCGTTCGGCGACTCCTCGGCCATGGAGGTCGTCGCGCGCCAGCCGTTCGGCAGGTCCACCGCCACCCGGTGCGGGGCGTGCTCGCGGCCGCGGGCGAACAGGAAGACGCTCGCGCCGTTCACCGTCGCGTGGCTGGCGTCCAGGTGGCTGGTGCGCACGCTCAGCTCATCCGCGTGCACCACGTAGCGCACGGCCAGGCGCCCGTCCGCCGGCGCATCCACGCGCCAGGTGTTCTTGTCCGTCTTCTCCGCCGGCAGCATGCGGCCGGCGCCGTCCGCCGCCATCAGCGCCATCACGTTGCGCGGAAACTCGCGCATCAGGTACGAGCCCGGCGTCCAGCTCGGCATCACCAGCTCCGTTGGGCCGTCGACGCCGTCCAGCTCCATCTCCACGTGGAGAAGGTGCGTGTGCGGCTCGGGCATGCGCAGGCGGTAGCGTACGGCGGCGGGCGTGTCGGTCGGCATCGGAAGCGGCGCTCGGGTTCGGGTCTGGAGATGCGAGGTGACTTCGGTCGATCAGACGTGACGGACAGGTGGAGCAGGTAGCGACGCAGGTGAGTCGTGCCGGCATGCCGGACATCCGGCCGAGCGCCCCTCCGTCATCCGCGCGCTCGACGGGAGGCCTGTCCCGAGTCCCGGGCCGATGTCAGGGCAAAACCTGGCCTGCCGCGGGTTCAGCACGAATGCATCGGGCGATCCAGCCCGCTCCGCACGTATCCATCGATCGACCGTCCCACCAACGCCCGCGCCCCGGACCGTCCCCGCGGCGGAGGGCGGCGCCGGGGCGCAGGTTGTGGCCGGGGCGACGGAGCGCGTCGGCGGAGGCGGCCGCCCGCTCGGCTACGGACGCCGGTGCCGGCGGGGGCGCATCACCAGGCCGGCCAGGGCGCCGACCAGGAGGCCCGCCCCGAGTGCCGCGGGCCTGGCGAAGCGCTGCACCTTCGACTCGCGCAGGATGCTGCCGGCCATGAAGAGGACATTCGCCGGGCGCTCGGCCAGGCGGCGCATCAGGTACGGGTACCACGAGTCGCCGAAGGGCACGTAGACGCGCACGTTGTAGCCCTCCTCGCGCAGCCGCGTCTGCAGGTCGCGGCGAATGCCGTACAGCATCTGGAACTCGAACGACTCCTTGGGGATGGAGTTGTCCCAGGCAAAGCGGCGCGCGTGGCGGATGATCTCCTCGTCGTGCGTGGCGATGGCGGGGTAGGTGCCGGCCTGCAGCAGCCGCTCCATCTCCTCCACGTACTTGCGGTCCGTGTCGGCCTTGTCGGGGAACGCCACCTCGTCGGGCTCCTTGTAGGCGCCCTTCACCAGCCGCACCCGCGTGCCCAGGGCGATCAGGCGCTCCACGTCGGCCGGCGTGCGGTGCAGGTACGACTGCAGCACCGTGCCCACGTTGCGGAAGCCCGAGTCGCGCAGCTCCTCGACGAGCGCGATGGTGCGCTCCGTGTAGGCCGTGGACTCCATGTCCAGCCGCACGAAGATCTCGCCCTCGCCGTCGCCCAGCTCGCGGGCGCGCTGCAGCACGCGCTCCACGTTGCGGCGGCACATCTCCTCGTCGATGTCCAGGCCCAGCTGCGTGGGCTTGAGGGAGATGTTGCCGTCGATGCCCTGTGCCGCGATCGCCTCCAGCGTGCGGATGGCCATCTCCGCCGCCTCGTCCGCCTCCTCGCGCGTCGCCACGCTCTCGCCCAGAAAGTCCAGCGAGACGCTGAGCCCCGCCGCGTTCAGCACGCGCGCCGCCTCGATCGCGTCGTCCAGCGTGTCGCCGGCCACGAAGCGCTGGGCCAGCTTGCGCGACAAGGGGGTGCCCGTCACCACCTTCTTGGCGGCCGGGCTCTCGCTGAGGTAGAGAAGGCTCTGCTTGAGCATGTCCTCGCTGGGGTGCGGCGCGCGGCGGGCGCGGCCGGAGGGTGTCGGGCGGGCGGGAAAGGGCGGCGCGGCGGCCGCGGCTCACGCCCCGGTGTCTTCGTCCAGCAGCCTGCGCGCGATCGCGTCGTCCAGCAGGCCGCGCACCTCGTGCAGCGTCAGCGTCTCCAGGGCGCGGGCGGCGTCGGCCTCCGTCTCTGCGCTCACCAGGTCCGGCGTCTCCATGTGGCCCATCACGGTGCTGCCCGTCTGGGCCCAGCGCAAGAAGACGAGGTAGGCCACCCAGGGCGCCGCCGGATCGCCCGTCTCCTCCGTCTCCACGCCCACCGTGTACGGCTCGCCGTCGCTTCCGGTGAACGCCGCCGCGCGGCCGTGGATGGCCGTGTAGCCGCCCAGGGTCGTCTCGTCCGCGCCTGCGGGCGCCACGGGGTTCAGCCGGTCCTCGGCACCGCCAAAGCTCATGGCCCGCAAGGTAACGCGCCCCCGTGCCGCGCGACAAGATGGCGAGGTTTCTCCCGCTTTCCGGTGTTCCCGGGCTCGTCGAGCGCGGGGGAAGCGGGGGGGTCGGGGGTGGAGCGCCGGCGTCGGTGCCGCTCCGGAGCCCGGCGGAAACTGCCCCGCCGGTCTCCTCCGCGGGGCCGGAGAGCCTCCTCCTCCGGGCGCGATACCGCCTGCGCCCTCCGTCCGGGGTCTCCCCGGCCGCTCCGCGAGCCCCGCGGTACCGCTGCGGGTCTCGCTCCGCAACGGATTGGGGAATGGGGGCACTTCATCGCAGGGGATGGCTTCGGACGGGACAGGCATCGCCCCCGACGGCTTCCGGGCGGTTGATGGAACCGCGGCAACGACCACGCGAAGCCTCCCTTCGCGCGGAGGTGGGCTCCTCGTGGCACGCACGTGATGTGCGCGCGGCGCGGGCGTTGGCGCCGGGGTGATTCTCACCGGCGCCATCGCAGACAACCGCCGCCCGCGGAAGGCATCGCGCCGTTGAGGAGCGAGCTCGCGAGGCGCGGATATCCCGTTGCAGCCCCGGGTGTCAACGCGCGGGCCGAGCCCGCCACCCGCGGTTCCGCATCCCCGACGATTGCCCCACATCTCCGCCGCCCCTACCTTCGCCGCTCGAGACCAGGCTTCGTGCCCGTCGCCGACACCCGCGTCGCTCTCCGCGCAACCGCGGACCAGCGCGCGCCCCGTGCGGTGCCCCGACGACGCAGGCGCAAGGCGCGGCAATCCATCACCGGAGCGAGCATGCGGGCGGCGATCTTTCACGAGAACGGCGGGCCGGAGGTGGTGCGCGTCGAGCAGGTGCCGACCCCCGAGGCGGGGCCGGGCGAGGTGCTGGTGCAGGTGCGGGCGGCGGCCATGAACCACCTGGACCTGTGGGTGCGGCGCGGGCTCAACATCCAGACCACCATGCCGCACATCGGCGGGTCGGACATCGCCGGGGTCGTCTCCGCCGTCGGCGACGGCGTGGACGCGGGGCGCGTCGGCCAGCGCGTGGTGGTGAACCCCACGCTGTGGTGCGGGCGCTGCCGCGAGTGCCTGCGCGGCAACGAGCCCTTCTGCGAGAAGCTGCGCCTGCTGGGCGAGCACACGGACGGCGGCTTCGCCGAGTACGTCGCCGTCCGCGCCGAAAGCGCGCACCCCATCCCCGACACGCTCTCGTTCCAGTCCGCCGCGGCCGTCCCCGTCTCGTACCAGACGGCGTGGCGCGCGCTCCTCACCCGCGCCCGGCTGCGCGCCGGCGAGGACGTGCTGGTGCTGGGCGCGTCCGGCGGCACGGCCATCGCCGCGGTGCAGATCGCCCTCCTCGCCGGCGCCCGCGTCTTCGCGGTGACGCACGGCGCCGAGAACGTGGCCCGCCTGCGCGCGCTGGGCGCCCACCACGTGTACGACCGCACGCACGAGGACTTTTCCGCCGCTGCCTTCCGCGACACCGCAAAGCGCGGCGTGGACGTGGTGGTGGAGAACGTCGGCGCGGCGACCTGGAAGGGGAGCTTGCGCGCCCTGGCCCGCGGCGGCCGCCTGGTCACCTACGGCGCCACCACCGGCCCCGGCGGCGAGACCGACATCCCGCTGGTCTTCTGGAAGCAGCTCGAGATCATCGGCACTACTATGGCCTCTCGCGCGGAGTTCCAGGCCGTGCTCGCCGCCGTCACCAGCGGCGCCATCATCCCCGTCATCGACACCGTGATGCCCCTCGCCCGCGCCCGCGAGGCCCACGAACGCCTCGAAGCCGGCGGCCAGTTCGGCAAGATCGTGCTCGTCCCCTGACGGCACGCATCCGCACATCCACGGGCTTCCGCGGCTGGTCATCGGATGGATGTCCGCGCCACGCCGCCTACCTCCGCGCCGATCGACGTCCCCGCCCGCGCCACCCGGCCGCCGCACCATCGACCTCCGCCGCCCAGCACCTCCCCGGCGCCGCGAGGAGCCCCGCGAAGGCGGGTCCTTTCTCCCATGGCAGCCGCGGGTTTCCAATCCGACGGCGGGGGCGGGGCACCCCAACTCTTCGCCGCCCCCGCACTCCTGATCACCACAATCCGGTGCCGTGGGCTCCGCGTGCCGGCACCGGCGATCCACCGATCCACCGATCGCGGAATCGAAGATCTGCCGCGGTGCTCATCCATTGTTCGCGAATGCGCCGAAGGGTCGATCAGTGCATGTCGAGCAGTACAGAAACAGAAGCGGCGCCGTCCCGGGTGGGGACGGCGCCGCATGCGAACTTCAGAGGCCGCGGCCGCGGGGGACTACTCTCCTACCACTTCTTCTTCCGGTGCCGGACGCACGTCGTTCGCGCGGGGGCCCTTGGCGTCGTCCACGACCTCGAACTCCACCCGGTCTCCGCGCTTGAGCGACCGGAAGCCGTCCATCTGGATGGCCGAGTGGTGCACGAAGACGTCCTTGCCGCCGTCGTCGGGGCGGATGAAGCCGAAGCCCTTGTCGTCCTTGAAGAACTCTACGATCCCAGTCTGTCGAGCCATGGTGCCTCCGAAGTGACGGAACCGGTCGGTGCCGGGCGTCGTCCCGTCCAACGGCGCACCGGAAGATGTCGTCGGCCCGGGAAACGCAAAGAGCGTTCCTTATCGGAAACTCAACGCCGGGGCGGCCGGGACGTAGCGGTGAGCTCCAGGATGGCCACTTCGGGGCGGCACAGGAAGCGCACCGGCAGGTGCACCGTGCCCACCCCGCGCGACACGTAGACCTGCGTCCACGGCCTGCGCCGCAGCCCCTCCTCGTACAGGTCGTCGTGCTCCGCCGCGTTCAGAACGGCTCCCACGAGGGGCAGCCGCACCTGGCCGCCGTGTGTGTGGCCGCTCACGATCAGGTCCACACGGTCGTACGCCCGCCGCGCCTTCTCGGCCTGGTCGGGGTCGTGCGCCAGAAGCAGGGTGAAGTCCCGCGCCTCCGGCGGCGGGAGCTGCGCCAGCGACGGGTCGCCGCACGACCAGTCGTCCACGCCCGCGACGCAGAGCCGCGCCGCGCCCACCTTGCGCATCACCGCGCGGTTGGTCAGGTCCTCCACGCCGGGGTGCGCCGCCACGTCGCGCCGCCAGCGGCCGATGCCCACCGCGTAGTCGTGGTTGCCCGGCACCGCCCACACCCCGCACGGCGCGGAGAGCGGCGACAGCGCGTCCAGCACGGCCTCGAACCCGCGCGCATCGTCCGCGGCGAAGTCGCCGGTGAGCGCCACCAGGTCCGGCCGCTCGCGCATGGCCATGCGCGCCGCGCGGCGCACCAGCGAGAGCGGCGTTCCCGCGCCCGCGTGGAGGTCCGTGAGAAGCGCCACGCGGAAGCCTTCCAGGTCCGGGTGCAGGGTGGGGACGTGGATCTTCGTGCGGGTGGTCTGCAGCCAGCGAGGCTCCACGAGCGTGGCATAGGCGCCCAGGCCGGCGGCGGCGAGGCCCGCGGCGTTCAGCAGAGGTCGTGTTCGCATGCCGGCCCGCGGGGTGCAAAGCGCGCGCCGTCTTGCCGGCCCCCGCGGGCGGCGTGCATTATGATCGCCTGCCTCCGCGCGTGCAGCGCGGGCGCTGCGCGTGGGCGGGCCGCCGGCGGCCCGCCAGAACCGATCCGATCCCTTGAGGAGACCATGCCAGACACACTCGCCTCCGCCCCGGACGACCGCGAGCTGCTGGGCCGCGCGCCCGTCCGCGCCCTGCTTGACGAGGTGCGCGGCGCGGTGACGGTGGACGACGCGGGCCGCGTCTCGGCGGCGAGCGCGGACGCCCTGCGCGGCGACGCGCTGGACCGCCTGGTGCACGCCGCCGTCTTCGGCGCGGACGACGACGTGCGCGACACGGCGCGCTGGCTGATCGGCGAGGCGGGGCGCGCCGTGGGCGTGGTGCCGGCCAGCATCCACGAGCTGTACATGGCCCGCGGGCGGGGCGAGGTGCACGGCTTCACAGTGCCCGCCATCAACGTCCGCGCCACCTCGTACGACACCGCGCGCGCCCTCTTCCGCGCCGCCGCGGACGCCCGCGTGGGCGCCGTCATCTGCGAGATCGCGCGCTCCGAGATCGGCTACACCGACCAGCGCCCCGCCGAGTACGTGGCCGTCATCACCGCCGCCGCGTTGCGCGAGGGGTGGAGCGGGCCGCTCTTCATCCAGGGCGACCACTTCCAGCTCAACGCCAAGAAGTACAGGGCCGACGCGCACGCCGAGATGCAGGCCGTCAAGGACCTGATCCGCGAGGCGCTGGCTGCCGGCTTCTACAACATCGACATCGACACCTCCACGCTGGTCGACCTCTCCAGGGACGGGCTGGACGCGCAGCAGGAGACCAACTACCGGCTCTCCGCCGAGCTGACGACGTACGTGCGGCACTACGAGCCGGAGGGCGTCACCGTCTCCATCGGCGGCGAGATCGGCGAGGTGGGCACCGAGAACTCCACCCCGGAGGAGCTGCGCGCCTACATGGACGGGTACGGGCGCGAGCTGGCGAAGTGGGCGGGCAGGGAGGGCGAGACGCTCGCCGGGCTCTCCAAGATCAGCGTGCAGTCCGGCACCAGCCACGGCGGCACGGTGCTGCCGGACGGCTCCATCGCCAAGGTGGCCATCGACTTCGAGACGCTGCGCGTGCTGAGCGACATCTCGCGCCGCGAGTACGGGCTGTCGGGCGCCGTGCAGCACGGGGCCAGCACCCTGCCGTCGGACGCGTTCCACAACTTCCCCGGCGTGGAGACGGCCGAGATCCACCTGGCCACGAACTTCCAGAACATGCTCTTCGACCATCCGTCGCTGCCCGAGGAGCTGCGCCGGCGGATGTACGAGCACTGCCGCGTCAACTTCCCCGACGAGCGCAAGCCGGGCGACACCGAGGAGCAGTTCATCTACAGGGCCCGCAAGAAGGCCCTGGGCGCCTTCAAGCGCGAGCTGTGGGAGCTGCCCGAGCAGAACCGACAGGCCATCCGCGAGTCGCTGCGCGAGCAGTTCGCCTTCCTCTTCGAGCAGCTCGCGGTCGGGGACACGCAGGACGTGGTGAAGCAGCACACCACCGTTCCCGAGATCCCCCGCACCGGCCCCACCGCCATGCGCTTCAAGGCCGCGACCGATGACTGGGACCTGTCGGACTGAGCGGACTCCCCCGATTTGCCTCGATTGATCGGGTCGACGTCGGACGGTGATTTCGGCCGATGGACGGAATCGGTGGGTAGCGGAACGGCCGGAGGCGCGTGGGATGCGCTTCCGGCCGTTCGCGTCTGCGGATGCATGTTCGGGTGAGGTTCGGCGCGAGGATCGATGCGCCTCGGAGCAGCCCGCGCCGTCGGGCTTCGCGCCGTTCCAGCAGCGGTTTCAACGGCCTGGGCGGGCCTTCGTCACAACGCACGTACCGTCCGCCCGCGACGCCCCTCCCGGCCGAGACCTCCCGAAGGCTCCACCATCCCAACCCGTCGCCGGCTTGAAACCCCTCTCCCAACGCCGCGAAACCCGCGGAATCGACGGAAACAATCGTATGCCCGCCGCCCGTGCCTTCGGGACGATCCGCGGCGTGCACGGGAACACCATGGGACGCATGGGGTTGCATGCTTCCGCGGCGAAGATGGAGGGGCGGGCGGGAACGGAATGTGCGCTGGAGGCGGGCAGACGCGGCGGCCACGGGGGCGGCCGCGGGCTCTGGATCGTCATCCAGTCCACGACAACGTGAGGCCCGCCGCCGCGTCCCGCGGAGGGGGGCCCCGTGCCAGCATCGATCCCGAATCGACGTGACCACCCCCGCGCCGAGCGCCGACGCCCTGCTCATCCGCGCCAACAAGCTCGAGCTGCTCGAGCGGCTGGCGGACGACCTCGCCCACGAGATCAAGAACCCGCTGCACTCCATGGTGATCAACCTGGAAGTGCTCAAGCGGAGGCTGGCTCGCGCGGGCGAGCCGGACGAGGTGCTGCGCTACATCGGCGTGCTGGGCGGCGAGTTGGAGCGGGTGAACCGGCGCATCGAGCTGCTGCTGCGCCTGTCGCGGCCCGGGCGCGCGGCCGAGGCCACCACGCTGAACGAGCTCACCGAGGAGCTGATGGAGCTGGTGCACCTGGAGGCGCGCCGCCGGCGGGCGACGGTGGACTTCGATCCCGGCAACCGCATCACCCGCGTGCGCGTAGCCCGCGCCACCACCCGCCAGGTGATCCTGAACCTGGTGCTGGAGGTGCTGGACGGGGTGGAGGAGGGCGGCACCCTGCGCATCGCGCTGTCCGAGGAGGACGGCCGGGCGCGGCTGAGCGTCACCGCCCCCGGCGTGGCCCTGTCCGAGATCCCCGCGGTGGTGGACGGAGACGAGGTGCCGCGCTACGCCGTGGCGCGCTCGCTGGCCGAGGCGGTAGGCGGCTGCGTGGACGCCGTGAGCGACGACGCGGGGGGCATGGGCGGGGCGGTGTTCTCGCTGCCCTCCGACCGCGGCTGAACCCCGCTCGGGAACGGCGCCCGCGCGCCGTTCCTCCTTGCGGCGCAACGGCTTGACCTCGTTCGTGGTCGGGCCGTATCTTCCTTGTTGATCCACGACGCTTCCGGACTCCCCTGATGACGGCTGTCATGCAATCCAAGATCCTGGTGGCCGACGACGAGCGCCACATCGCCGAGGGGCTGCAGATGCTCCTCGCCGACGATGGCTATGAGGTGGATACGGCCACGGACGGGAAGGCCGCGTGGGAGCTGGTGCAGAAGGGCGGGTACGGCGTGGTGCTGGCCGACCTGCGCATGCCCGAGATCGACGGGCTGGAGCTGTTCTCCCGCATGCGCAAGGCGGGCATCCCCAGCGAGGTCATCATCATCACCGGATCCGCCTCGGTGGACACGGCGGTGGAGGCCATGCGCGAGGGGGCCTACGACTACCTGGAGAAGCCCCTCAACATCGGCCGGCTGAAGGCGCTGCTCCCCAAGGCGCTGGAGGCGTACAAGGTCAAGCAGGCCAACCGCTCGCTCGAGGAGCGCCTGGCCAACCTGACCCGCTTCGGCGACCTGATCGGCCAGTCGGAGGAGATGCGGAAGATCTACGACATGATCGAGTCCGCCGCCCCCTCCAACGCCAGCATCATCGTGGTGGGCGAGAGCGGCACCGGCAAGGAGCTGGTGGCGCGCGCCATCCACGACAAGAGCACGCGGGCCAAGGGGCCGTTCGTGGCCATCAACTGCGCCGCCTTTCCCCGCGAGATCCTGGAGAACGAGCTGTTCGGGCACGAGAAGGGGGCCTTCACGGGCGCCATCAACGAGAAGCCCGGGTGCTTCGAGATGGCCGACGGCGGGACGCTCTTCCTGGACGAGGTGGCCGAGATGGAGCCCGACATCCAGGTGAAGTTCCTGCGGGCGCTGGAGCAGCGCTCGTTCCGGCGCCTGGGCGGCAAGAAGGAGATCCACGTGGACATCCGCGTGGTCTCGGCCACCAACAAGAACATCCAGCGCGCCATCGACGAGGGGAAGCTGCGGGACGACCTGTACCACCGGCTGGCCGTCATCCCCCTGCACCTGCCCCCGCTGCGCGAGCGCCGGGGCGACGTGCGCATCCTGGCCGAGGCCTTCCTGCGCCGTTTCAGCGAGGAGAACTCGAAGCCCATCAAGGGTTTCGCGGCCGACGCGCTGGAGTTCATCCACACCTACCGCTGGCCCGGCAACGTCCGCGAGCTCAAGAACGCACTGGAGCGCGCGGTGATCCTGGCCCGCGGCGACGAGGTGACGCTCAAGGACCTGCAGGCGCACGACCAGATCGGCGGCGACGACCGCGAGGTGCGCATCAGCGTGGGCACCCCGCTGGAGCAGGCCGAGCGCACCCTGGTGCTCAAGACCTTCTCCTTCGTGGACGGCGACCACGGGCGCGCCGCCACGCTGCTGGGCATCGGCGAGGACGACCTGCGCGGCCGCCTCTCGCAGTTCCTGGCGCCCGAGACGGCCGCGGCGAGCTAAGCGTTTTCCCCGCAGGCAGATGGACGGACGGGGCCGCGCCTTCCGCACGGAGGGCGCGGCCCCCGTCCGTTGGGGTCGCGGCGCACGGGGCACGGCACGCCCCTTGCCCTTCCCCCTTCCCGCAGGAGATGGGTTCTGCGCCTCGCGGGAGGCGTCTCACCGGGAGGTTGCAGAGGCATGGCATCGCATCGTATTCTGGTGATCGAGGACGAGCCGGGTGCCCGGGAGGCGCTGGAAAGCCTGCTCGTCGAGGAGGGATACACCGTCGCCACCGCGGGAAGCGGCGCGACGGGCCTCCAGCGGCTGCGGGAGTTCCGCCCCGACACGGTGGTGTGCGACTTCCGGCTCCCCGACACGGACGGGCTGGACGTGCTGCGCCACGTGCGGGCCGAGGACGGCTCCGTCACCTTCATCGTGGTCACGGCCGACTGCGGCGGCGAGGACGCCGAGCGCCTGCTGCGCAGCGAGGCCGACTTCTTCTTCCAGAAGCCGGTGGACCTGGGCCGGCTGCGGAACGTGCTGCAACAGGACACCCGCGGGCACCGGCCCGCGTGGACGCGCGCCCACAACTGATAACCCGACCAGGAGCCCTCCGGATGGGAGACTACGACGACCTGCCCTACATCGTGATCGAGCGCAAGGGCGGCGGGGTGGGGCCGTTCTTCTGGGGCGCCCTGATCGGCGCCGGCGCCGCGCTGCTGCTGGCGCCGCGCTCGGGCGAGGAGACGCAGGACGAGATCCGCCGCACGGCGCGCCGCCTGGCCGACGCCGCGGGCGACCGCGTGGACGGCGCCCGCCGCAGCGTGGAGGACGCCGTGGGGCGCACCCGCGGCGTGGTGGAGGACCGCATCCAGGCCGTCCGCGGCGCGGTGGAGACCAAGGCCGAGCAGGCGCGCCAGGCCGTCCGTGCCGGCAGCGAGGCCGCCCGCCAGGCGCGCGACGAGCTGGAGCGCCGGGTGGACGACGCCAAGGCGTCGTACCGCGCGGGGCTGGCCGCCGCCAAGACCGTCCGCGCCGGGGGCGAGGTGCCCGAGGTGGACGTGGTGTCGGTGGACGTGGTGGTGACCGAGGTGGTGGTCGAGGCCGACCCGGCCGACCTGTAGCCGGCCGGGCCGCACGGCGGGGCGCGCAGGGCGCACCCGGCGGCGGCCTCCCTCTTTCCCCCGAATGCCGCTGCCGACGAACGGGACCGCCCGGGTGAGCGTGTGGAGGGCCGCCCTGGCGGCCCTTCGCCGCGTGGGTGCGGGCGCGCTGGACTTCGTGGTGCGGGTCTACACGAAGGCCGGCGACGACAACATCTTCTTCCTGTCCGGGGGGATCGCCTTCAACATCATGGTTGCGGCGGTCCCCTTCCTGCTGCTGCTGGTGGCGGGCTTCGGCTTCGTGCTGAGCTGGGCCGTGCCCGACCCGGCGCACACCACGGTGGACTACGTGCTGCGCATCCTTCCGCCCTCGCAGGCGGTGGTGGGCGTCACCATCAAGCTGGTGAACGACATCGTGGGGCGGCGCACGCGCTTCGGCATCCTGGGCGTGGTGCTCTTCGTGTGGACCTCCACGCGGCTGTTCGGCACGCTGCGCTCGGTGCTGAAGGAGATCTTCGACCTGCAGGAGGACCGCGGCATCATCGCGGGCAAGCTGTTCGACATGGAGATGGTGGTGGTGGCGGGCAGCCTCTTCCTGGCCAACACGGGCATCACCCTGGCGCTGGAGGCCATCCACGCCTTCGGGCAGCGCTGGTTCGCCCGCTTCGGGTGGCAGGAGCTGCCCGTGGTGCAGGACGCGTGGGCGCGGGTGCTGGCCTTCGCCTTCACCTTCCTCATGTTCCTGCTCATCTACCGCTTCCTTCCCGCGCGGCGCACGCCGTGGCGGGTGTCGCTGGTGGCGGCCACCTTCACCTCGGTGGTGTGGGAGCTGCTGAAGGGCCTCTTCGCCTGGTACGTGAGCCACGTGGCCAACTACGCCAACACCTACGGCGCCCTGGCCACGCTGGTCATCCTGGTGTTCTGGATCTATTATTCGGCCATGGTGTTCATCCTGGGGGGCGAGGTCGCGCAGGTGTGGGACCTGCAGCGCATCCGCAGGCGCCAGAGGGAGATGCTGGAATGAAGGACCGCCGCACGTTTCCGTTCGTCCCCACGCTGTGGGCCGCCGCCGCGCTCTTCGCGGCCGCGGTGCCGGCGCGCGCCCAGGGTCTGCCGATGGAGCCGCTGGCGCTGGAGCACGGCGCCCAGCCCGAGGGAGAGCCCCTGTACGCCGACCCGCCGGTGAGCGCCGAGGGCCGCTACATCGTGGTCTCGCTGGAGGAGCACCGCCTGCGGCTGATGGACGGCTCGCGGGTGCTGTGGGAGACCATCGTGGGCACCGGCACGGGCACGCGCCTGGAGGGCGCCGGCCAGAAGTGGGAGTTCTCCACGCCGCGCGGGATGTTCAGGGTGCAGCGCAAGGACAAGAACCCCAAGTGGTACGTGCCCGACTGGGAGTTCATCGAGCTCAAGCAGCCCATCCCCTCGGCCGACTCGCCGCTGCGCTGGCAGACGGGGATGCTGGGCACCAGCGCCCTGTTCCTGGGCGAGGGCATCGCGCTGCACGGCACCAGCAAGCCCGAGCTGCTGGGCCAGAACGTGTCGCACGGCTGCATCCGCATGAGCAACGAGGCGGCCCGGCAGCTCTACCACGCGGTGGACGTCGGGACCCCCGTCTTCATCTACTAGACCCACCTGCCGGCGCCCCTCCGCGCTCCGCGGCACGCCGCGCGGGGCGGCCTCCGCGTCTGCCCGCGGCGGGGCCCGGCGAACGCGAGACCGAGCCCCATGAGCAAGCCCGAGTCGGGCGACCCGCCGCAGCAGATCGTTGTCCAGAACCGCAGGGCCCGCCACGAGTACCACGTGCTGCAGACGTGGGAGGCGGGCATGGTGCTGCAGGGGACGGAGGTCAAGTCGCTGCGCGATTCCAAGGCCAACCTGCAGGACTCGTTCGCCCGCGTCTTCCAGGGCGAGCTGTGGCTGTACAACCTGCACATCTCTCCCTACGAGCAGGGCAACCGCTTCAACCACGACCCGCTGCGGCCGCGCAAGCTGCTGCTGCACGCCAACGAGGTGCGCCGCATGGCCACGCGCGTGGCGACGGAGGGGCTGACCCTGGTGCCGCTGGACCTCCACTTCACCCGGGGCCGCGCGAAGGTGACGCTGGCACTGGTGAAGGGCAAGAAGCTGCACGACAAGCGCGACACCCTGCGCGAGCGGGCGGTGGCGCGTGACCACGAGCGCGGTTCCAAGGAGTCGTAGATGCGCGGGCTGTGGCTGCTGGCGGCGGCGGTGCTGCTCCCCCTGCCGGCGGAGCGCCTGCCCGGGCAGGATCCGGGCGCCGCCTGGCGCGTGGTGACGGACCGCGGGGTCCTGGCCGTACGCCAGGTGCGCCACGGGTCGTTCGACGCGCTTCCGCTGGCCACGCTCGTCTCCGTGGGCGCCGAGGTCTCGTACGGCCGCGGCGACGTGGTGGAGGTCCGCGTGGGCGCGTCCGCTCTGCGCTTCCGCGTGGGCTCGCCGGACTTCGCGCTCGGGGACTCGACCTTCCACCTGGAAGGCGCCGTCTACGAGGACCGGGGCGCCGTCTACCTGCCCGTCGGCTTCTTCCGCGACTTCCTGCCCCGTGCCTCCGCCGGCCGCGTGGCGGTCGACGCCCGCACGCTGGAGATCCGCGGCTCCATGCCGCAGCCCCAGCGCGTCGCCCGCCGGGAGACGAGCGTCTTCGAGTCGGTGAAGTGGGCCGCGCCGGACACGACCGCTCCCACCCCCACCGCCTCCCCGGACACGGCTGCCGGCCCCGATCCCCTCGCCGCGCTGATCGCCGTCGCCTCGGGCCCGACCGACACCGCGTCCACCGCGGCGGAGTCGGCGGCGTCGAGCGAGGCCGGCGGCGGAACGGCGGGTCGGCAGGGCGGGGAAGCACCGCTCTTCGCCGGACCGGTGGTATCGACCGGAACGCTCGCCGGGGATGCGGATGCCCCGTCCGCGGACGGGTCGGCGGCGGGGACGGGGGATGCGTGGCGCGGGCGGAGGCGGCTGGTGGTGGTGGACGCGGGGCACGGGGGCGTCGATCCCGGCGCGCGGGGGCCGGGAGGAACGCGGGAGAAGGACGTGACGCTGGCCGTCGCCCGCCGGCTCGCCGCGCTGCTGCGGCGGGACAGCACGCTGGAGGTGCGGATGACGCGCGACCGCGACACGCTGATCGCCCTGGGCGACCGGCCGCGCTTCGCCAACGGGTGGCGGCAGCGGGGGCAGCCGGCGGTGTTCATCTCCGTGCACTGCAACGCCAACCCCAGCCGCTCGGCGCGTGGCATCGAGACGTACTTCCTGGCCGAGGCCAAGACGGAGGATGCGCGGCGCGTGGAGGCGATGGAGAACGCGGCGCAGCGCTTCGAGACCGGGTCCGGTCCATCGAACGGCGCCGGGCTGGGCTTCATCCTCCACGACCTGCGCCAGAACCAGTACCTGCGCGAGTCCAGCGACTGGGCCGAGCTGATCGACGGGCGCCTGGCCGCGGTGGCGGGCCCCAGCCGCGGCGTGCGGCAGGCGGGCTTCGCGGTGCTGAACGGCGCCTTCATGCCCGCGGTGCTGGTGGAGATCGGCTTCATCAGCAACCCGGTGGAGGAGCAGCGGCTGAGCGATGCCGACCACCAGGACGACATCGCCGGCCAGCTCGCCACCTCCGTGCGCGCCTTCCTCGACCGTTCGGAGCGGCATTCCGCGCCGACCGCCGGACGATAGCGCCGGCTCGCCTCGTCCATCGAGTTTGCGACCTCCCGTAGTCCTCGGTCGACGTGCGTTGCGGAACGCCACCGCATCTGCCCGCCGCGCCCGCTCCTGGGCCCACCGCTCGTTCTCCCCGTCGATCGCGGCCCTCCGATGCGCCACCCTGCATTTGCCGCAGCTCTGCTCGCCGTGATCGCCGCGACCGGTGCCGATGCCCAGCAGCCCGCGCGGTACCGGGCCGCTCCGGACACGACCTTCGTGCAGACCATCAACCCATATCACCTGTACTGGGTCCGGGGCGGGGACACGATCGGGAAGCCGACGCGGGAGGTGAGCGTGGAGCGGCAGGTGTGGCGCGACGCGGGCGACCACCTGGACATCTCCACGTCGTCCATGCGGCTGGACGTGGCACGGACGATCAAGGAAGAGGCCCTTGCCATCGCGCCTGACGGGCGGGTGTTGCGCATCGCCGGAGCCCGGCCCACCTCGCACGGCCGGATCGACTTCGCGCTTCACCTCCCCCCGCGCCTGCTTGCGGCGGGCGTCCGGTGGAGGGATACCGTCGAGGGGACGGGTCCGGGCACGGACTTCTACCGCGTGGAGCGCAGCTACGAGGTGGCGCGCATGCGGGACACGCTGGGCACCCGCGTCGCGGACGTGCGGGCCACCGGCAGCGTCGCCTTCCGCCAGCAGCTCGGCGAGGGGCTGGGGATGGACGTCACGGGCCCGGTCGCCGAACGCTACCTGTTCGACGTGCGCGGCGGACGCCTGCTTTTCCGGCGCTGGGATATGGATCTGCGCGGTGTAGGCACGGTTCCGCGGGAGAAGGGTGGGGTAGACAGCCTTCGGGCGGGGCTGCGGTCGGTGCAGGAGGAGACGGCGGTCTCCGCGGAGCTGGGCCGCCTGATGACGCGCGACGTGGCGGGCGCGGACACCACCGCGACGCCGGCGGACCGCGCCGCGTACGCGCTGCACGTCGCCACGGTGGCGGGGGACACGGTGCGCTCCGCGCTCGCGCTGCGGGATGGGACCGTGGGCACGGTGACGATGCGGTATCGTGCCGGCCGCCCGGTTTCCTACCAGGCGCTGTGGACGGACCCCGCCGGGTCGACGCGACGGCAGGTGCTCGACATGGCCGGGCGAGGGCTGATCGTGGTGGGCGGACCCGACGACGTGCCGGCGTACACGGACACGGCGAAGGGCAGCCCGGCGAGGGATTGGGCCGTGGCGGACGTGGGGATGGACGAGTTGCCGGGCCCCGTGCTGGTGGCGCTTCCCGCGGACAGCGCGCCGCGGCGCCTCGCCATCTACCGGCCGCTCCTGGGGCGCTGGGACACGGCCGGGGTGACGGTGCGGCGGCTGCCGGGGGGCATCGCCGCCCGCATCGTCGCGGCGGGCGGCCCGGATGCGACGACGCGGGGGTTCGGTGACGACAGCGTGCTGCTCTTCGCCACGGCGGACGACCCCTACCGGCGCCTGCGCGGCGGAAAGACGGGCAGCCGCGTGCTGCGCCGGCTGCAGGAGATGCGCCCGGCAACCGACCCCGGCGGTGCGCTCCAGCGCCCGCGAGGGGACCTTCCGCGGCGCGATCGGGTAGAGGGAGGCCACACGCGCACCGGGCGTTCGCCCGCGAAACTCCTGGAGAGATGAGCCGAGTCCCCGTTCCCATCGTCGCGCTGGACGTGCCCGACACCGCCGCCGCCATGACCCTGCTGGACCGCATCGGGCCGGCGGCGGGCTTCGTGAAGGTGGGCCTGCAGCTCTTCGTGTCCGAGGGCCCCGCCGTCGTCCGCGCCGTGCGGGAGCGGGGGGCGCGCGTCTTCCTGGACCTCAAGCTGCACGACATCCCCAACACCGTGGCCCGCGCGGTCGAGTCGGCCGCGAAGCTGGACGTGGAGCTCCTCACGCTGCACGCCTCGGGCGGCGCGCGCATGCTGCGGGCGGCGCGCGAGGCCGCCGGCGCACGCGGCGGCGAGGGGCCGCGCCTGCTGGCCGTGACGGTGCTCACCTCGCTGCCGGCGACGGAGCTGCGCGACGCGTGGGGACGCGGGTCGGTGGACGTGGAGGCCGAGGCCGCGCGCCTGGCCCGGATGGCGTCGGACGCGGGGATGGACGGGGTGGTGGCGGCGGTCCGCGAGGCGGCGGCCATCCGCGCGGCGGCGGGCGAGCGCCTGCGCATCCTGGCGCCCGGCATCCGCCGCGCGGGCGACGCCGCGGGCGACCAGGCGCGCGTCGCCACGCCGGGCCAGGCGGCCGAGGCGGGCGTGGACTACGTGGTCGTGGGACGCACGGTGACGGCGGCCGACGATCCCGCCGCCGCGATGGACGAGGTGCTCCGCGACCTGCGCGGGCAGCCGGCGGATGCGGCATGAGGCGCCGCGTCCTCTCCGTCCTGCTCGCCCTCTTCATCCTTGTCGGTGGAGGACGCGCCGCGGTGGCCCAGGCCTCGCCCGCGCCGCTGCAGGCGTTCGTGGCGGACGTCGCGCGGCTGTGGGCGGCGGGCGACGCGGACGCGCTGGTGGACCTGGCGCCGGCGGACGGGCGCATCGTGCTGGACGTGGGCGGCGGCAGCGCCGGCCCCGTGGGCCAGCGGCAGGCGGCCGCCGCGCTGCGCGCCGTCTTCGGCGGGCGGACCACGGTCTCCGTGCGGGCCGAGCGCTCCACCGTGTCCGGCGGCTCGCCCGTGAGCGGCTTCGGCGAGCTGCGCTGGGACTCGCGCCTGCGGGGAGTGTCCACGGCGCACGCCTCCGTGGTGTTCGTGGGCGTGGTGTGGGACGGCCGCGCCTGGCGCGTGCGCGAGCTGCGCATCCTGGACTGACCCCCTCCGCTGCGTATCCTTCGAACCAGCCGGCTTGACACCGGGGCGGCGGCGGGGCCAGCTTCACGCGCCGCCGCGGGCTTCCGCGGAGCCATCCGCGTGAATCCATGAGCCGGGTCGACTCGCTTCTCGTCGCCAAGGGCGTCCACCTCCGCACGGAGTGGGACGACTACTTCAACCTTCCCGAGCTGACCTCCCGCGGCCTCCACGTGCTGGGCGCCCTGTTCGTGGGGTGGCTGGCGTACTGGGGCCTGCGGCTGCTGCTGAAGCGCATCGAGCGCTCCATCGGCGAGCCGGACGGCACGCTCACCGCCCACGAGCAGCGCGCGCGCACCCTGGTGGGGCTGGTGCGCAGCTTCGGGATGGTGGTGGTCGTGGTGCTGGTGCTGTTCATGGTGCTGGGCGCCCTGGGCATCGACGTGGGGCCGCTGCTGGCCGGCGCCGGCGTCGTAGGGCTGGCCGTCTCGTTCGGCGCCCAGTCGCTGGTGAAGGACATCATCAGCGGGCTGTTCATCCTGTTCGAGAACCAGTTCGGCGTGGGCGACGTGATCCGCCTGGACGCCGTGGTCTCGGGCGTGGTGGAGCGGATGACGCTGCGGATGGTGGCGCTGCGGGACACGTACGGCGTGCTCCACATCGTCCCCAACGGCGAGATCAAGCGCGTCAGCAACCTCACGCGCACCTGGGCCCGCGCCGTGATCGACGTCACGGTCGCCTTCGACCAGGACGTGGACCGGGTGACGGCCGCCCTGCGCGCCGTGGGCCGCGACCTTGCGGCGGATCCCGCGTGGGGGCCGCTGCTGCTGGAGGAGGTGACGGTGCCGGGGGTCGAGGCGTTCACCGACGGCGGCGTGGTGGTGCGCCTGATGGCCAAGACCCTGCCGCTCAAGCAGTGGGACGTGGCCCGCGAGCTTCGCCGCCGCATCAAGTACCGCTTCGACGCGGAAGGGATCGAGGTCCCCAGCAAGCAGAGCACGCTGGTGCTGTCCGCCGGCGGCGCGGCGAACGTGGCGGCCGCCGCGAACGAGACGGCCGACCATCCCGCGCCGTCCCCGAACCCCACCGACCCATCCCCCGCGGGCGGCCCACCGACCCGAGAGGAAGCGTCGTGACCGCGGCTCCCGCGAGGCGATGTAGGACCTGAACGGGCACCCTCGCCCGCCCTCGTTCCCCGGCCCCGGCACCCCGCCGCGGCCCATCGCCATTCGCACACGTCGGGAGACCTTCATGCCCCTGCGGTTCTACAACACGCTCACCAGGCGCGAAGAGGAGTTCGTCCCCCTGCGGGAAGGCCGCGTGGGGATGTACTGCTGCGGACCTACGGTCTACGCCCCCCCGCACGTCGGCAACCTGCGCACCTTCTTCTTTGCGGACGTGCTGCACCGGTACCTGGAGTACCGGGGGTACGAGGTGCGGTTCGTGATGAACCTGACCGACGTGGACGACAAGACCATCCGCGGGGCCCTGCGCGACGGCGTGTCGCTGAAGGAGTACGGGGAGCCCTTTGTGGCCGCTCTCTTCGAGAGCCTGGACGGGCTGGGCGTGGAGCGGGCCGACCTGTATCCCCGTGCCACGGACTACGTCCCGCAGATGGTGGAGATCATCCGGCGGCTGGAGGAGCGCGGGCTGGCGTACGAGTCGGAGGGCTCCGTCTACTACGACATCAGCCAGTTCGCCGACTACGGGAAGCTCAGCAAGGTGGACGTCTCGGCCGGCCGCCGCGGCGAGCGGGTGGCCCACGACGAGTACGACAAGGACGACGTCCGCGACTTCGTGCTGTGGAAGGGCGCCAAGCCCGAGGACGCGCAGGTGGGCGCGGTGTGGGACACGCCCTGGGGCCCCGGTCGCCCGGGGTGGCACATCGAGTGCTCGGCGATGTCGATGCACGAGCTGGGGGAGACGTTCGACATCCACGCCGGCGGGGTGGATCTCACCTTCCCCCACCACGAGGACGAGATCGCCCAGTCCGAGGGCGCCACCGGCAAGCCCTTCGTGCGCTACTGGCTGCACGGCGAGTTCCTGCAGATGGACGGCGAGAAGATGGCCAAGTCGCTGGGCAACTTCTTCTCCCTGCAGGACCTGGTGGCGCAGGGGGTGAAGGCGTCGTCCATCCGCTACCTCTTCCTCACGGCGCACTACCGCAGCAAGCTGAACTTTACCTTCGAGGCGCTGGAGTCGGCCGAGCAGGCCGTACGGCGCGTGCGGACCACGCGCGAGCGCCTGCGGACGCACCCTGCCGTCGCCAGCCCCGGCCCAGCCGACCAGCCCGTGCTGCACCGCGCGGTGGACGCGGCGCTGGCCGGCTTCGCCGCGGCGATGGACCAGGACCTGAACACCAGCGTGGCGCTCGCCGAGCTGCACGCCCTGGTCTCCGCCACCAACGGGCGGCTGGAGGGGCTGGGGACGGCGCCGATCAGCGAGGCCGAGCGCGACGCGGCACTGGATGCGATGGCGCGCATCGACTCCGTCTTCGGCTTCCTGCGCGTCGCCGACCGCGAGGTGCAGGTGGACGGCGGGCTCGCGGCGTGGGTGGAGGAGCGCCTGGCCGCGCGGGGGGCGGCGCGCAATGCGAAGGACTTCGCGCAGTCGGACGCCATCCGCGCGGAGCTGGCGGAGCGCGGCGTGGTGGTGGAGGACACGGCGCAGGGGCCGCGCTGGTCGCTGGCGTAGGCGGCGGCGCGGGGGTGGATAAACGGGCCAGGGCAGGTTAAACTACCCGGCCTGTGCCACCTTAGCTCAGATGGTAGAGCACTCGATTTGTAATCGAAAGGTCGTCGGTTCGATCCCGACAGGTGGCTTTCCGCTCTCTTCCAGTGGTCGGGAACGATGGAGGGGAGCGCGGGATTGCGGAGTCCGGCGGGATGTGTTTACCTTTCGGGCGCAGGGCCGCCGGTCGGCTCCGGCGGATGGGTGGATGAAGATGCGGGAGTAGCTCAGTTGGTAGAGCATTAGCCTTCCAAGCTAAGGGTCGCGAGTTCGAGTCTCGTCTCCCGCTCTTCGAAAACGATGCGCCGGCCTGCACTTAGCGGGTCGGCGCATCGTCGTTCGTGTGAACAGAGCCAGAAACAGGGCCGCGGCATTCGCTCGGGCTTACCTGTCCCTCAGATCGATTCTGGTCCGCGCCCCGCCGAGGGGGGACACGGTGTCACCCCTCGGCAAAGCTATGCGATCGCCATCCGATTCGGATGCGATTGCTATGCGATTGCTATGCGTCTGCCGATGCTGTTGCGATGCGTTCGGCATCCGATTCGGATAGCGAACGCTATGCGGTTGCCATCGCGGAAGCCCCTCCCAAGCCCCTTCGAAGGGGTTCCCGAACCCCTTCGATACCCTTCCGAAAGGGTTCGGGAAGGGTATCGAAGGCCCGTCCTGGCCTTCCCGCCTTTCCACGTGGAAACTAGGCTGAGGGGTGACAGGCTGTCCCCCCTACGGTCACGCCCTGTCACGCCCTGTCACGAAGAAGGGCGGCGCCGATCACTGGCGCCGCCCTTCGCTCCATCCTCTGCGCTGCTGGACCTCCCGTCTACCTGGCCCCCCACTCACGGCACGTCGTACCGATCCCCTTCGGCGTCGCCCGTCTCAGTCGCGACCTGCCGAGCGGCAACCCGCAACCGCTCGGCCGCTCGAAGCGACCGCTTCGCTCGCGCTTCGAGCACATCCGCGAGCTGCAGCAGGCTTCCCGGCCGCGGGTTGCGATCTCCCGACAGCCATCCCCGGATCGCCTCACGGGTGATCCCGGCGTCTTTCGCAACAAGGGTTTGCGACAGGCCGGATTCATCTAACGCATCTCGGACGAGCACCGGGATTCCCTCCGTGTTCGGATTCAGGACCCACCCCCTATGCTCGTATAGTAGAGACTTGTACCCATAATAGTCAACAAGGCTGTAGATATAGCCAGCAAGCCCCTTGACGGGTGAAATTAGTTGGCTATTTTGGGTACAGAAGGTCGAAACGACGAACGGCACCGGACCCCTCGCAAGGAATCCCGGTGCCGCCCGTGAGACGAATGAGCCGAAGCCCGCCCGCTGTCCGTGCAACATGGGCCGCGCGAGCGACGGGGTCAAGGAACCCGAACGCGGAGAGAACCCATGCAGAGCACGCGCAAGCCCTACAACGACCGCGTCGGCTACTTCGCCAGCATGCGCAGCGGTCCCACCAGCTCCGACGGGCGTGGATGGGTGGTGATCTACGACGCCGCGGCGGCCGGGATCGATACGGACGGGTGCCGATACGCGGTCGTCTGCGAGACGCACAGCACCGTGTCGGGAGTCCAGGGCGAGCGGCTGGCCCGCAAGACCATGCACGCGCCCGCGTCGTTCTGCGAGGCGTGCGCGGCGTCGGACGGCGTGCACCAAACCGAGTGGGAGGGCTGAGACGATGCCGACCAGCGTGAGCGCGGCCGCTCCCCGCGAAGCCGGCTGGTACCGCCAGCGCGCCCGTGGCGCGCCGGCGTGCCACTCATGCGGCGCGCAGCCGGCCGAGGGTGCCATCATCCGACGGTACTGGACGGGGTGGGCGTTCACCGCAACGGAGTGCGCCGTCTCGCACGCTCTCCCGATCCGGGGCATCCTGGCCCGCAACGCGTCCCCCGCTGGGGGTTACACCGCGCCTGATAAAGACTTGGCCGTTGCCGTGCGGTGTCCCGCGACGACGCGGGGTGGAGTGCCCGCATGAGCTTCGTGCGAGACACGGCGTCTAAAGTATTGCGCGCGGGTACGCCTTCCCGCATGATTGAGGGTGCCGCCGCGAAGGCGACACCCCGCCGACGCATCTCCACAGGCCCGCGACCGCCGATCCTCCCCGCCCCCGCTCCCCAGCTTTTCGCCGCACCGGGTCCGCGGCGCATCCCAAGCTTCGCCCTGCTATGCACAGGTGAAGGGCCGCGCCTTGTTCTGGAGGAAGCGCCGGCCGCTGTCGCGCTCGCGTGCTGGCAGCTCGCACAGGACGCGGCCACGTACGCAACAGCGGACCCGGACGCTCGGCCCGTGCTCTTCGCCTCGCCTCCGTTGTGGCCGCTCGATGCGCCCGACTGGACGGCGCCGGCACACGCGATCGCGGCCGGGATCGCGACCCAGGACGGCGCGGCCGTGGCCGCCGCCGCTGGCCTGCTGAGTGAACGCGCCGAAGCGCACGGGCTTTTCGCGACGGCGGTTGTGATGGCTGAGGTTGCGGCGCTCCTGACTCCAGAGGATGCCGTGCGCGCCCTTCGAGTGGCGACTCTCGCTCGCGATCGCGGGCACCACGTGGCCGCGGAGTGGTGGGGGCTACGCGCGGCCGCCCGAGCCCGCCGGTGCGGCGACTGGCTCACGACGGTTCATGGGTATGCCAGGGCGGCCGACGCGATGCAGGCCCGCGGGGCGTACACTACGGCGGCGCGAGTTCGGCGGCGGGAGTTCGCTGCGGCGCGCCGGACAGGCTCACCCACGGTTCTCGCTCGCGCGGCGCACTCCCGGTTCGTCGCAGCCGTCTTTGTTCGCGACTGGACGGCGGCTGATCGGTGGGCCGGCCTGGCGCTCCGCTTGTACTCAGCCGGCGATGCGAGGCTTCCGGCGCTCGCGCACGACGTGGCGTGGCTCGCGATCCAGCGGGGCCGCTTCGCATCCGCGCTGCCAGTTCTGCGGAGCCTACTCGCAGTGTCTTTTGAACCAGCGGACCGGCTCCGCCTGGCGGTGAACGTTGCGCGGGCGGCGGCTCCGTTGAGACTGCGTGCGGAATACGAGCGAGCTGTGCGGGAAGCATTTGCTGCGCTTGATTCCTTGGCTTACGGCGGTGAGGCCGCGTCCGCGCTTGCGGCTTTGGCTGAGGCGGCCTGCCTGGAGGGGGAGACTTCGAGCGCCCGTCTTTGGGCTGGTCAAGCACTCACACTCGCAACCGCCCGCGGCGACGCCGAGTCGAAAGCGACAGCGCGGGCGGTTCTAGGGCGCCTCGACTAGTTGCCGCCGCCCATTCCGCCGATCCCGTCCCCGGGAGGCGTCGGCGGGGAGTGGGGCACGCTGTCGGCCACGGTGCGTGTGGGGGCGGAGCGGGCCGGAGTGGTGGGGTTGTCGGAACAGGCGGCGAGGACGGCCGACAGCAGAACGGCGGACAGCACAACGCGGGCGATGGGGCGCATGGGTGCCTCCGAAATCTCGGGGTGAATGAACGGCCGACGCCTTGTCGGCCGTTCGCAATTTAACCCCCCGCGACACTGAAAGCACCTACTTTCGGCGAGGATGTGGATAACCATCGGAGCGCGTCGCGGAGGGGGCGCGCGGACGGAAAAGGATAGGCGGCACTTGAAGAAACACGAACCCCCTTCCGTTTTGCTTGGCGGCTTCGGAAGGGGGACGCGCCAGGGCGAACCCTGGAGGTGTCCTAACGGGACGACACTACAATGGGTAAAGAGACGGCAGTTGTCAACAATCGCGCGGCGGTAGCTGGTGGAAAGGAGCGGGACGCGAGTCCGCCCGACCCGCGGGCCATGCGCGCGGAGTGGGTCCGGCGCACGCAGAGCCGCGCGCTGGAGGCGGCGCAGGCAGTCGTGAACGCGTTCGCCCCCGTGCTGGATGGCTCGATGGAGGGCCAGCACGCAGACGGCAGCGAGGTGGGGGTCGTGCTCAACTCCCTGAGCGACACCCGAGACGCCCTGCTGCGGGCCGTCCACGGCGAGCGGGACGCGGCGGACACGCCCTCCGGTTCACCGGCATCCGAGCGCGGCAGCGACGCGCGCCATGCGGTGCGCGCCCTCGCAGGCTGGTGGGACGTGCTGCGGCGGCTGGTCAGCGCCGGCGCCGACCTCGGCGAGGTGGCGCGCCGGCATCGCGTGATGGGAGCCACCGCCGCGAACCTGGCCGATCTGCCGGGCGGGGGCGACGGCTGGGCCGAGGCGGCAGAGGCGACCTTCGACGCCTACTTCACCGCGTGCTCGGTGATGTCGCACGGCCAGGGCGTTGCGCCCGCGGCCGTGGACCCGCTCCAGCAGGTGGACGCCATCGTCATGCGCGCGATCGCCGCGACTCAGGCGGTGGTCGAGGCCGGCGAGGCGAAGGTGGCGGCGGCGTTCTGGCCGCTCACCTCGCTCGGGAACGGCGACCTGGTGGACGGCACCGGCGGCCCGCTGGGCGAGCTCGCCCAGATCGTCCTCGGGTCGCTCAACGAAAACCTCGAGGATTTCATCCTGGCCCATGTGCCCGAGACGGACGCGGGTACGCGCGAGCGCTTCGACGCGGCGGCGCGCGGCTTCAAACCGGTGCTTTCTATCTCCGTGGATGCAGAGGAGGATCTGTACATCGCGGATGCGTACTTCAAGCTCCTGGCGCACCTGCACGAAACGGGGGCCGTGGCGTTCTCGTGGCAGGTCCAGAGCGCCCGCGTGTTCGACGTGGTGGCTCGGAACCTCGCGGAGATGGCCAGCAGCGACGGCACGGGCGAAGGCACGTGGTTCGACGGGATCGTGCGGGACCGCCAGCGCTACCTGAGCGCGTTCGGCGGGCGGGTGCCGCCGGAGTTCCACCGGGAGATGGCGGAGGCGCTCGCCGCGGGCTTCTCCGCCCTCGCGGTGGAGGGCGCCGCCGGGGACGGGCTACGGGGGTCGATGCCCTTCGAGCGGTACGTGCGCCTCGCGACGGAGCTTCCCGGTTTCCGCGAAGCCGTTGGCCGCGACGGACTCTCGGGCGAAACGTGCCTCTTGGTTGCGAGCGGCCTATACCCCGCGACGCTGCAGCCGCGCGCCTGCTGCCTGATCGTGGCGGAGCTGCTTGCCGCGCTCACGGCTTCGGGCGTGGAGGTGGCGTCGTGACGGCCCGGGCAGGAACGCCGGCCGCGGCGGACGCGCTTCCCCGCGCCGCGCGGGAAGCCGTCGCCGAGATGCGGGCGATGATCGAGCCGGTGTGCTTCCTCGCCCGCATCGACGGGCGCGAGGAAGGGTGTGACGTCTTCGACGGCTCAATCGCGCAGAGCGCCGCGCCGTGGTTCGCCCACCTGCAGGACGAGCTCGACCGCTTCGTGGACGCGTGCGCCGGTCGGGAGCGGGAGGAGCCGTATCCGGACGGGCCCTTCGCGGTGGACATGATCCGCACCTTCCGCAACCGCGTGGCTGGCCTGGCCGCGCTGGCCGAGGCGATCCGCGAGCCCAGCATCACGGAACACCTCTGCCACGCCCGGGAACCACAGCGCGAGGGGAGTCCGCTGGTCGAACCCTTCTCGCAGAGCGTCGCGGCGGCCGTGCGCGAGGTGTTCGAATCGTTCCCACGCTGGGCTGCCATGCTGATCGGCGTGCGCGCCGGGGGTGCGTCGTGAGCGCCGCGCGCGGGGTGCCGGTGCCACTGGCCGACGGCCTCGATCAATACAGCCGCCTGGACGGGGTGGAAACGGATTTCATGGTGGCCCCGACGCTGGCGTGGGTGCGGGCGTGTCGGGCCGTGGAGCCGGCGAACCCCAGCCTGTACGCCTTCGAGGCCCTTCTGGGCGCGGTCGTCGCCGGATGGAACGCGCTCTACCCCCTCATCCATGCAGCGTGCCGGGAGCCGACGGACGGGGAAAGGCGGACGGCTTCGGTCGGCTCGGAATGGGCGAGCGACCCCGAGCGGTGGCTGGGGGATTTCGTCGGACAGCGCATCGTCCGCGGCTTCCACCTCGTCACGAACGCCTGCCTGGCCCAGCAGGAGTTCCCCTTCCGCCACCGGCGGCTCCATGCGCTCCGGATGAGCGCCGAAGCCGATCCGAGTACCGAGCTGGACGGCCCGCTCTGGGCACTGGCAATGGACCTATACCTGATGCGAGCCGCGACGGCGGGGTCGGAAGGGGGAATCGGGGCGGTCGCCCGGGAATGCCTGAACGACCGGCTGGACCTGCCGACGTGGCTCGAAGAGGTGTCGGACCTGGGATGGGCAACGGACTGCGCCGCACACCCGCTGTTGCACGTCGCCGTTCGTAACGACGCCGCTCAGGCTGTGCTCCAGCGGCTCGCGGACCGCATGTCGGCCGAGGGGGGCATCTGAGGCGGCGGACGCTGGTGGCGCTGGCCGCGCTGGTGGTGGCGGGCGCCGTCGCCGCGGCGAAAACCCCGCCCCCCAGGGAGGAGATTCCGGCCGGAGCGCCCACGCCGGAGCGAATCTCCGCCCCCAGGGGAGGAGATTCCGGAAACCCCGCCCCCCAGGGAGGAGTTTCGCCGCCCGGCCTGGCCGGGTGCTCGGGACCGCGGGCGTGTATGTCCGCGGTGTGACGGTCCAGGGCCCAGCGCCACCCCGGCGCTGGGCCCTGGCTCTTTCCACGTGGAAACCCGGTGTGCGCAGATCAACCCCCTTGACCGGCCGAGGGGTCCGGCACCACGTTGGAAGGCCCCGGACGGCTCCGACTGCCGCCCGCGGGGAGAATCGCCTACCGACCAAGGAGAATCGAATGACCGACAACGGCGGAACGCTCGGAGGCCCCGGGATCATCGGCAGCTCAGGCGGGAGGGCGACGGCCCGGTCCGGCGGAATGATGGGGGGAACGTGAACGGCGGGACGATCGGCTCAAGCGGCCGGAAAGGCGGATGGCTGGGCAGCGGGGGCTCCGTCGTGGATCCGGCCGGAGTGGGCTCGTGAACGGTGGCGTCGGTGGCGGCGTGGGCCGCACGGCTCGCTCGTGCGTCGGCACCACGCTGGGGGGCGGCAGCGCCGTCGTCAACCCGACCGGAAGCGGCTCGTGAACGGCGGGACGTTGGGCTCGGGTGGCCGCATCGGTGGCTGGGTGGGCGGCGGGAGCCGCGGCGTCGTGAACCCGATGGGGAGCGGCAACAGGAGCGGCCGCACCATCACCACGACCGGCTCGGGCAACCGCAGCGGCGGGTGGGTGGGCGGGAGCGGATCGTGAACGGCGGCGCGGTCGGCTCCGGCAACCGATCCGGCGGCACCCTCGGAGGCGGCTCGTTGCCCGTGCGAAGCAGTGGCGGCACCATCGGCGGCAGTTCGGCGCCGCAGCGCAACGGCGGCGTGGGCTCAGGCGCACGCACGGACGACGGATGGTTGGGTGGCGGCGGGGGCACTCCTGCCGGGCGTGGTAGCTCGTGAACGGCGGGACGATGGGCTCCGGCACCCGCACGTGGCGAGGCTGGTTGGGTGGTGGGAGCCGGAGCGTCGTCAACCCCGTGGGAAGCGGGAATCGTGCGGACGGCGGGTGGGTGGGCGGCGGCGGTAGCGCAGCCGGACGGGCGCCGCACACTCACGCACTCCCCATAGAGGCCCCCATGATTTTACGGACCTTCATTGCATGCGTGCTCGTGGCCGGACTCGCGTCTCGCGGAGAAGCGCAGATAGCCACGGCTGATTACATTCCCGACTCTTCGCTATTGCACACAGGCTCCCCCATCGCAGGGTTCGCCTCCACTCCCTGGGGCGCGAGCCGGTCCGCTGTGATTCGTCGCCTCGGGGCGCCGCGGAGTGTCCAACGCCTCGCGGGAACGGATGCGATCGTCTATCACCAGACGGTCCTGCATTACCGCGCAACGGCAGTGTACCTGTTCCGCGGCGACGACGGATTGGTGGCGGGGATGTACAACTTCGATCTTCCGATGAACGCCGACTGCGAGGCGGTCTACGACGCGATCGCGTCGGCGATCGCGTCCCGGTACCCGAACGACAGCCCCCTGGAAGAAAAAACGAACGCCTCCTCCCTCTCGTTCTGTGATGGCGTTCTGATCGGGAAGGCGGCGGCTCAAACGGCTTGGTTGGACGCGCAAGGGAACAGTGCGAGTGTCTCGATCGATTCGGAGCATCCCCGGCGAGTCTTCGTGCTCTATTCGACGCGGCTCGCGTTTGACGGGGTCGAAGCCGCGAACGCCGCCGAAGTGCGTCGACAGTTCTAGTTCGTCCCCGCATTCCGGCCGGAATGACGCATCACTCCCCCGCCGCCTACCGCTCGGCAAACCGCATCGCCGGATCGACCACTTCGCCGCAGCGATGGATTTCCACAGACCGCGCGAGGATCTGGCCGACCTGCTCCGCCAGACCGCCGACACCGAGCGCGCGGGAACCCTTCCGCCCCCGGTGATTGCTCGCCTCCGGCGCATCCTCGCGCACCTGGCCGGCGAGCCCGATCGGGCACGGGCAGCGACCGATCTCCGCGCCCTGCAGGCGCTACTCAACAAGGGACGGGTTCCGCGGGCGGCGCGGCCGCTGGTCCTGCAGGTGGTGCGGTTGGCGGTCGCCGGGATGCGGGGCGCGGAGTAGCGGGAGTGGGTCGGAACGGGGCCGTGCACCGAATCGCGGTGCACGGCCCCTGGTTCTTTCCACGCGGAAACCTCTGAGTGGCGCCCGTGCGGCCGAGTTGCGCGCGCCCTCAATCCTGGTCGCGAATTAGGCCCACCCCTTCCCGCGCGGCCGCTCCGCCCGCCTGCGGCACCCGCCCCTCCCGCAGCGCGTCCACCGCCGTTTCCACCACCCGCGGCACCCGCACCACGAGCCGCAGGTTGCGGATGATGGAGGTCGCCTCCGCGCCGATCAGGGCCAGCAGCATCACGCGCGTCATGGGCTGCCAGGCCAGCAGCGCGGCCGCGGTGTCCGACAGGCACGCCCGTACGGTCCAGTCGATCATCACCCCCAGAGGCACCATGTGCAGCTCCAGCGCCTTCCGCGCGATCCCGTGCTTGTACGCAGTCCACGCGAACACCTCGGTCGGGCTCAGGTAGGCGCGGAGCCCGCCGGAGGTGCAGTCCAGCAGGATGCAGCCCACGGCGGCGAGCACCAGGATGAGGTTGAGCTGTCCCAGCAGCAGCCCCGCGCAGGCGACGGTGCCGGCGCAGATCACCCCGGCCGGCTCCACGGACAGCACGATGGCCAGCGGCCCACGAAGCGCAGGGGTCAGGCGGTGCGGCGTCATACGGCGCTCGGGGTAGGGGCGGTGCACGCGGACCTTCGCCACGCGCGAGGGAACGGCGGCCGCCATCAGAGCGGCCCGTCCAGCAGCAGCACAGGTCCGCCGTCCACGGGTACCTCGTCGTGGCCCACCTGGGCCGGGACGAGTTGCACCATGTAGGTGTCCACCGCCGCCCGAGCGCCCTGCAGGTTGCTGGCATCGTTGAGCCAGTTGAGGACTCCCTCGGGCGAGTCCGGATAGTTCGCGCCAGCCGCGACCGCGGACAGCTGGCAGGCGCGGATCGCCTCGTAGATCGGCGGCAGGTTGTCGGACAGGACGTCGGACAGGACGTCGGGCAGCGAGGGCGCCACCATGTCGGTGATGGCGGGTTTTAGGCTCAGGGCGGTTTCGGCGCAGCGGAGCGCGGTCGGGTAGTCGGGAGCGGTGAGCGGCATGGGAAACCCTCGGGAATCAGGTGAAGGCGGGGGAGCTCAGCCATGTCCCGCCCGTGTAGGCCCACCACTTTTTGGCTGCGCGGTCGAAGAGCATGGGCGTGCACCCCGCGACGACGTTGGTCGGCGTGCCCGAGGGCGTGCCGTTGCAGGTTGAAACCTGGAAGAAGCCGACTACGGCGGTGGTGGCGAGATCGGCCCCGCCGCCCGCGGTCATGTGGATGTCGCTGTCGAACTCGGCCTTGCCGCTCACTTTCAGGCGCGCGGCCCGCGTGTTGGTCGTGGCCCCCACGGTGACCGCACCGCCGCCCGTGGCGAGGTTCGCTTGCCCGCTCCCGAACAGCGCGTTGCGCACGGTGCCGCCCGTCGCCGCGTCCACCACGGCCAGGCTGTTGTTGCTGTCGCTGCCCGCCCGGATCAGCACGCCGCTCCCGCTCGCGTGGGGGTTGCGCACGTCGAGCCCGTAGCCGCTCTGGTTGGCCGCGATGGTGATGGGGGTCGCCTGGTTCGGCAGCGACGTGATCCCGGTCGCGGCGCCCACGTACGGGACCCACGTGCCGGGCGTCCCGCCGGCGGTGCACACCCACGCGGACGGCGCGGTCGAGGAGGGCGCGACGTTGACGATGCGCGAGCCGGTCGCCCACGTGCCGCTCGCCGGCGCCGCGGTCCCGTGGTTCGCGCCCGGCGCGATCTCGCGGAAACCGGGGTCGCATGCGGCGGATGCGCCGTCGACGGAGTAGACGCTGAACGAGCGCAGCCGCACCGTCCCGGTAGAGCCCGCCACCACGCCGATCCACACCTCGGCCACGGCCGCGTCCACCACGAAGTAGAGCCCGGGCGCGCCCACGTTGCTTCCGCTGTAGTAGACCCCGCCGTAATTGGTGCTCCAGAAAACCCCGGCCCCGCCGTGCGTCTTGACGTACGTCGTGGCGGAGCCGTCCAGGACTGCACCCGCGCTGTCGTAGCAGCGGATGATCACCTGGCCGCCGTAGCCCGCCAGGGTGTTGAGCTTGACGGTCAGGCGCTTCGCGGCCGTCGTGTCCACCCGCACGCCCACGGCGGCCGAGGTCGTCTGCAGGTACGTGCTCCCGAGCGTCCATCCGGCGTTGTGGGCGTAGACCGTGGCGACGCTGCTGTTGCCGATCCCGCAGCGCTGGACACTCCACGTGGACGAGCCGTCCGCGACGATCGCGTTGCGCCAGACGGCCCCGCTGTCGAAGACCTGGCGGGCCTGCTGGGTGAGGTACGTGGTGCGGGCGAAGTAGATCGAGGACGGTTTGGTGCCCTGCTCGTCCACGTTCGCGAAACCGTAGTGGGCGCGAAACTCGTTGTCTTGGCTGTCGTTGGTGATGCGCACGAAGATCGCCGCGGCGGCGCTTCCGCCGGGCAGGTAGTTGCCCTCCTCACGGTAGTTCCACCACGTGCACTGCCACGCGTGCTCCAGCAGGACCGGCACCACCTCCTTGGTGGGATCGGTGATGGCCGTACCGCTCAACTCGAAGCTGCAGCCGACGAAAAGGTGCTCATTGAGGGGCGTACAGGTCCCGTCGTGGGTGATCCGGACGCCGTAGCGGGAGAGCCCCGTGTGCGTGCCGCTGTTCACCGCGAAACGCCAGCGCGAGAAGGTGCACCCGTTGTTCGCGCCTCCCCCCGTGGCCGTCAGGTCCAGCCCGATCTTGTTGTCCACCAGGCGCGAGCACCCCAGCTCGCAGTAGGCGAGCAAGTTGGCCGACGCGGCCACCATCTGTACGCCGACCGTGAAGCGCTCCGCCTGGACGTGGGCGATGGGGCAGGTCTGCGCGTTGTAGATGCGCACCCCGACGCAGCCCTCATCGGTCCAGTCCGAGAGATTCGTGCGGACCGCGCGGAGTTGCCCGCGCAGGTGCAGGATCACGGTCGACGCGCTGCCCCACACCAGGCACGGCAGGTTGACCGCCGTGGACCGGGAGTCCAGCACGGGCGAGCGCATGTCGGGCGAGACGGTCGCCGGAAAGGTGATCGTGCTGGACACCACGTACCCGATGGCCACGGGCGGGAAGAGCACCGTGCCGCCCACCAGCTCGGCCGCCGCGATCGCCGCGTTGATGGCCGCAGTGTCGTCGGTCGTACCGTCGCCGACGGCGCCGAAGCCGCGCACGTTGAAGACGGCGCCGCCGCGGTCGACTGCGGTGAGCGGGAGCGGGATGTCCTGCGGGTTGGTGCTCATCGACAGCTCCTCAGAGGATCAGGCCGGTCGCGCCAGCGCCCGTACCGAGCACCATGATGCGAGCGGCGTCCATGCCGGTGTCTTCGGACAATGCGAGGGCGTCCCCGTCGTACCGCGGCACCCGGTCGGTCTGCGTGGTGGTGAGGCGTTGCCACCCGGGCCGGTCGGGATCGTCCTCCAGGTACAGGCCGGCGAACGCCGTGCGGGCGCCCTGGTCCGGGTAGATGTTGATCGGAGGGACCTTCGCCGTCTCCGCCATCATGCACCCCCCGCGGCGTACCATGTCGCGGTCACGGTCTGCGTGGCCACGGGGACGCTGGCGCCCGTCCAGATCTCGCACCGGTACTGCGCCCGCACCGTGCGGCCGGCCGCGGCCGCGCGCATCGGCGTGCCTACGTTGCGCGTGTACGTGGTGTACGTCGTGGGCGGCGCGGTGATGCCCAGCGCCGCGGTGATGTCGGCGAACGAGCCATACCCGCCCCCGTCGTCCAGCCGCTCGAAGACGTGCGCCGTGTAGCCGACGGGCGCGCCGCTCGCCTCCAGGGAGAGCGAGACGACGGAGGACGCCAGCGCCGGCGCGGTCACCAGGGAGCGGCTCCAGTACGGCTCCGATCCCGCGCTCGCCCCCTGGACCAGCACGGTCCCGTAATCCCGCGGGGTGGAGACGCCGACGGCCGCCAGCGGCACCGGGCGCGCCTCGATGGCGACGGACCACGTCTCCGTCGCGCCGATCCCGGCGTGCGCGTTGGTGCCCGTCTGCGCCACGTCCACCGTACCGCCGCGTCCGTCGAACTCGTAGAGCCACGCGCCGCCGGGCCCCGCGAGCCGCCACGACTGCACGGCGCTACTGCCGTTGAGGATGATCCGCGTGCCGACGGCCGCCGCCGAGACGATGCGCGGCAGGCCGTCCGAGCTGAAGAAGATCGGGCCCTCGGTGATCGGCTCGATGCCGTCGCACGTGAGCCGGATCGTGGCCCGGCTCACCAGCGCTCCGTCCAGCGCCACGTCCACCTCCACCTCACCCGCGCCCATCGCCGCACCCGTGTAGACGGAGGCGTCGCCTGGGCCGCGTGTGGGCGGGGCCCAGGCCGACAGGGGCCCGGCGCCGGTCTGCGTCTGCGCCTCCACCGAGAGCACCGGGATCCCGTGCTCTTCGTACTTGAGGTACATCGTCTCCACCGTGCCGGTGCGCACGGAGTAGGTGACGTACGTGGGGGGCTCCGCCTGTGTCGGGTCCAGGGTGACCGGCCACACCCGCCCGGGACGCAGGTCCGCGCCGAGCGGCTGGAGCCAGATGCAGCGGGTGTATCCCCGCGGCGGCACGCTGGCGACGTAGGTGTCCGACCCCGCGTACAGCGTAACCGTCGGCGGCGCTCCGGAGGGCGGCGACGGGTCCCCCGTCACGGGGTAGCTGACCAGCAGGTCCCACACCAGCACGTAGGCCACGGCCGCGCCGCGCCGCCATCCGAGCGTCGCCGTCGTGTTGCTGCGCTCGCGCACGGATACCTGCGTGAGCGCCCACGCCGTTTCGCTGGGCTGCAGCGCGTTCGCACCGGCGATCTGCGTGGTGAGGGCCAGCCACCCCCAGTAGGCCCCGCGCGGCTTTCCGCTTACGGTGAGCGTCGTGCTCCGCTTGGACCCGCTCAGGGTGTGGCGCACCCCCATCACCGCGAGGTCCTGGTCGGTGTCGAAGAATCGGCAGGCCGTGAAGCGGATCAGGTCGCCGATCTGGACGGCCCAGTGAAACGCCACCTCGACCTCCATGTCGGCCAGCGGCTCGGACAGGTCCGAGAGCACGGTGGTGGCGAGGGTGCGCGCGGCGTCTCGCGAGCGGACGGGCGAGTCCGTCCCGAGCACGATGCGGGCGTAGCGGCGGCCGTACTTGCTGATGCTGGCCAGGTTGGTAACGATCAGCTTGTCGGCGAAGTAGCCGTTCTCCAGGTAATCCACCCGAATTACGTTGCGGATGTCGCTCCGCCCGATCTTGAGACGGGCGACGCCCATCACCATTCCGGCCGGAATGGTCCAGTCCGGCACCGCTCGCTCGCGGTCCACCTGCATGAGGGTTGGCCGGTAGCTCGCCGTCCCCTGGTCGTACCAGTACCGGACCTCCCACCCGAACTTGAGCGCGGTGGAGCGCGCCAGCTCCCACACGCTCCCGCTGCCCCCGGTGAAGGTGCGCAGGTTGACGCCCGGCGACGTGGGGGTGTAGAGAGTGACGGGCACGCCGAGCGGCACGGACCCGAGGATCGCCTGCAGCACCGCCTCGGCGGGTTCGCCCGCCGCGCTGCCGTACGTCGGCTCCACCACGTTCCCGCCGACGGCCTCGCTGTAGTGCGGGTCCACCGCCTCCACCTGCGCGTCCATGAGCGCGCCGCCAAGGTCGCGTAGGCTGAGGGCGCCGGCCGCCGGGTCCACGTCGTCTACCTCGCCGTGGAAGATCAGGCGCCAGTCCCCGCCCGCCGGCGTCGCGCCGGGCAGCATGGTGGCCACCTCGATGCGCACCTCGCGCCCCGTGTCCACGGCGGGGGCGTACGACCCGCCCGGGTTGTTCGACGGCGCGGAGGTAATGAGGGGGTTGATCGCGTCGCCGCCCGCGCGGTACCGCAGCCGCAGGCGCGCCGACTCCACCGCGTCGTCGAGCATCACCTGCGTCCCCACCTCTTCGAGCCATCCGGTCAGGTCCGCGAACACGCCCGACGCGTCCTCCATCAGCAGGCGGACGTGCGTCGCGCGGTGCGGGGCCGCGAGCGCCGCGGCCTCTGCCGTCGTCATGGTGCGCATCAGGCTTCCCGTAGTGTGAAGACGACCGTCACCAGGTGCTCGCCCGGTCCGCGTCCGATCATGCCCCCCGCCTCCACGTCCGCCAAGCAGGTGAGGGTGCCGCCCGGGATGTCGCCGGTGGCGGTGATCGGGATCGAGTACAGCAGCAGCAGGCCGGCGTCCGCGGCCGCGCGGGCCATGGGGGCAGTGGTCACCTTCCAGCCCCGCTTACGGACCGTCACGTCGGACAGCAGCGTGCCGGCAAGGCTGCGGGACACGGTACCCACCATCTCCGGCGCCAGCGGCGAGCACGACGCGACCGGCACCGTCCAGTTGGGCAGACCCGCCGCGGTGAGCGTGAGGGCGGACATCGGGTCAGGCGGGGATCGCGTTGGCGAGCGCGAGCGAGGCGCCGCCTGCCGAGCGCGACTTCTCGATCACCTTCTGGCGCCAGTCCTGATAGGTCCGCTCCGCGTCGCCCGTGGTGTGGATCACGACGTCGCCGGTGAAGTTGATCACGCTCGCCTGCCCGACGTTGGCGTACGCGCCCACCCCGGGCCCGCGCATGGGCGGGGCGGAGCTGTAGATGGCCTCCGCCACGCGGTACCAGCTGGGGATGTTCGTGAAGCTGTCGGTGAGCGCGCCGGCCGCGGCCCCCGCGCGGGCGAGGGCGTCGGTGAACTTCATGGTTTCCAGGACGTGGCGCCCTTCCGCGAGCTGTTTTGCACCCTCCAGGAAGCCATCGCCCTGCGCCGTCATCTGCTTCCCGGCACGCTCGATCGCGTGGCCGATCGCGCCGATGAACGGCAGGTGGCCCAGCAGGCGACCGAGGGCCGAGATGAGTGCGCCGACGGCCTTCTCGATCCCGCCGGAGATCGTGAAGATGATCTGGCCCAGGTACGTCCCCGCGATCGCGATCTCCTTGAAGATCGGGAAGAGCGGCTGGAGCACCGGGATGAGCGCCCGGCCGACGATCTCGCCGAGCATCTTCAGCGGCTCCTTCAGCGCGTCAAGTGCCGGCTGGATGCCCTGCAGGAAGCCGCTGAACGCGGTGAGCGCGGCGCCCGCCGGGGTGAACTGCGCCGTGAGGCTCGCGCCGAAGTCCTTCACGCCGGCTGCGAGCTGCGCCGCCTGCTGGCCGTTCACGTCCTTCCACGACTGGACCGGCCGGGCAAGCGCGGCGAAGGGCCCGGTCCGTTCGGGTTCCACGCCGGCGGCATCGCTGGCGGCCTTGACGGCGGCCATGCCCGCCTTCCGCGCATCCGAGCCGACGTTCGGCGCCAGCAGGTTCCGGTTGAACTCCTTCCGCGCGTCGCGGAGCCGGTGGACGGCCCTGTCGAGATCCTGCTGCGCGGACCGCATGGCCGCCGAGTTCCCCGCGTCCGCAGCCACCCGCAGCCGGTCCCTCGCGGCGGCGACCTGGCCCGCCCACGCCTGCATTACCGCCGCGGACGGGGGCGCGAACAGGATGGGGCGGATGGACCCGCCGATGGGGAGGGTGGTGCTTTCCGTCGTCGCGGCGTGGAGGCGCTTCCGCTGGCCGGCCAGCGCACCCGGGTTGAGCGCCACGTGCAGCCGGTCGGCCGCCTCGGCGAGGTGCGCCTGGAATTCGTTCGCCTGCGCCACGTAGGAGTCCAGCATCTCCTTCCAGCCCTTCGGCGGAGAGACGCCGAGGGCGGCCAGGTTGTGCAGCTCCGTACGCAGGCCCGCCACCTTCTTGCGCGCGTCCTCCGCCTCACGCGCGGCGGCGCCCATGTTCGTCCCCGGCTGGCCGTTCAGGCCGGGGACCTCGATCTTCGACAGGTCCAGGTGGCCGAAGCCGATTCGGGCTTCGAGCTCCATCGCCCGCACCATTTCCGCGACCCGCTCCCGTGCCGCGCGGACGGCGTTCTCATGGTCCTTCCCCGTCGCCTCAGCCCCTTCATCGGCGCCGAAGAGCTGGTCGATGAGGGCGCCCATCAGGTTCGCGGTGTGGCCACCGGCACCCCCACCCGCCCGCTGCTGTGCGGCGATCCGGTCGAATGCGGCCTGCGCGGCCGCCACGCGGTCGTCCGCGAGGTGGGCGGTGTCGATCTTGGCCCCGCCGAACATGCGGAGCGGCTCCACGAAGTGGAGCATCGAACTGTTCACCACGCCCTCGGGCACGCCGGCGCCGCGCATGTGGGCGTCCTGGCGCTGCCAGAAGTCGCCGATGTTGTTCGAGGCGGCCTGGAGGGAGCCGCCGGAGCTTTCGTTGATGTGGGCAACAGCCGCGTTGAACCTCGCCAGCAGCACGGGGATCTTCGCGGCCATCAGCTCCAGGTTGTCGATGGCCCCGCCCACCACGCCGGCGAGCGTGCCGATCACGCTCACGGCGCCGCTGGCGAAGTCGCCGATGCGCGTTCCCCACTGGTCGAACGAGCCCTGGTTGTTCTCGACCCAATGCTGCATATCGCGGATGAGCCCGGTCACACGCGGGAACACCTCGGCTCCGCCGAGCATCGCCGTGAGCGCACCCCCTACAGCCTCCTTGAAGTCGTCCCAGGCGACGGAGGTCTGCTTCATCTGGCCCGACAGGGTATGCGCCTCGGCCTCCGCGAGCCCCTGATACCGCTGCCGCAGCGCTTCCAGGGCGGAATGCCCGGCCTGGACCTCGATGCCCATCTTGTGCAGCGCGGCCGTGTTCCCGTTGTATGCCTTGCCGACGAGCTGGGCCGCCGCCGCGATGTCGATGGTCCGACCGACGGCCACGTCGGCGACGAGCTCGACGTTGCGGAAGGACGCTGCTGCGGCCTTCCCCGTCGTCCGGATGATGCCTGCGGTGGCCGACGCGTAGCTCTCATCGTCGAAGGATGTCAGCCGCTCGAAGGCGGCCGCGTTCTTCTGGAGCGTCGGCTCCATTTGCGAGAAGCTGGCGTGCACGTTCTTGAGCGTCCCGGCGAGGAGCGCCCACTCCCGTTGGGAACTCGCGAACGCTTTGATGGACGACTCGCCGAAGTTCCAGGCCGCCGCCGCCCCACCCTCCAGCGCGTCCGCCACCAGGTTCCCCGCCACGACGCCCTGCAGCATGCCACCCCAGCTCATGCCGCTGGTCGCCTTTGACAGCTTGCCGGCGTCGGCCTTGAGCTGCGCGAACATCGCCTCCGCCTGCTTCACCGCACGCGCAAGGTCTGCGGGGTCGCCCGTGATGGTGACGTTCACTGCGGGGTTGCTCATCCCTCGCCTCGCTTCGGGTTGGGCGCGGCACCGTCCCGGCACCACGTTCGTACGATTCGATCGCTATCAGGGAGGCAGTTCCGGCGACGGTGCCCTGACTCCACCGTCCCCGCCGCTGCCACCGTCCATCGGCCCCCGCAGATCGAGCCCGCCGAACGCCGTGTTCAGGGCCTCCGCGACGGCGAGCATGTGAGCCTCGCTCTGCTGCGCCGGCGCCGTCTTCCCACCCTCCACCAGCAGCGGGAAGAAGTCCTCGGGCCCGGCCGGCGAATCGCCCTTGTCGCGCCACTGGTTCGCGACGATTGCGGCGATCGTCCCCGCGCACCACTCGCGGTGTCGCCGCTCGCCTTCCTCGCGGTCCCGTCGGCGTGCCAGCAGCGCGTAGACGATGCGGGGGGTGAGGGTCCAGAACTCCGCCTCGCCCATCCCCAGGTCGCATCGCGCCAGCAGGTACAGCCTCAGTTCGGGGCTTGCGCCGCGGGCAGGGTCGCCGGCGGCGCCGGGTCCAAAGGGACCGCGTCGTCCTCCGGCGGCGCGTCGGGCGCGAACTGGCGCATCATCTCGATCAGCATGGGCGTCATTCGCAGCGCTTGGCCGTAGCCCAGCTCCTCCAGCACGTCGTCGGTGGTGAGGCCGGGCCGGGACGGCGCGCCCATGGCCCACACCAGCGCGGCGATGAAGCGCTCGTCCACCTGCCCGGCGCCCTCCATGAGCGAGTAGCCCATGGCTTCGCGGAAGCGGACGCCGGCCGCGAGGTTCATCCGCAGGGTGAGCGGCTTGCCGCCCAAGGTCATCGTCGCCGTGGGGACCAGGTCGCCGATGTTGCAATCGGAGAGAGACTCCGGCATGGATCAGGACTCCCGCGAGGGGGTGGACGTGACTGCGGGCGCCGGCGGACCCGGCGCCCGTTCGCGTGCGGTGATGCTCAGGCGAGCGTCGGCTGGCCCACGATCTTGAGCGTGGCGCTGCCCTTGAGCGCGTCGGTGAAGCCACCGGGCTTGATCGCGAACTTCGTGACCAGGGCCGAAAACGACCACACCGTCGCGGCCGGATTGCTGAACGTGATCTTGTAGTTCTTCGCCGCACGGGCCACCATGGCGCCCACGAGCCCGGTGGTGACGCCCTGCGTGGGGTGCTCGGGCAGCGCCATGAAGTCGATCTGCAGCTCGCCGCCGCGCAGGATCGTGGCGACGCTCTTGTCCCACAGGTCGTCCAGCGTGGTCGTCTCGGTGGTGTCGGCGGACAGCTCGACGCCGTTCAGGTTGGTGATGCCGGCAACGATCGTGAACACCTCGGGCGTGGCACCGTCGCCCATCTTGAACGTGGTGCCGAGGGTAGCAGCGGGAGCGGCGGACATGGTCGGCCTCCGTCAGAGGGTAGGGTGCGCGCGGGCGACGTGCAGCCGGATCGCCGCCTCGCCCTCCAGGGTGTCGAACGGGCAGGCGGCGCACGCGTGGTGCGGCAGGCCGTGCCACGTGTCGGCGGTCCAACGGTCCACGGCCGTCGCCGGCTCGTGGGCGGCGGACTCCGGGCCCGCCACCGGCGGCACCACGGCGTCCGGCGTCTCGTCCGGCACGGGCTTCTTCGTCATGCAACCTCCGGGTCCGCTTCCGCGGTGTTGAAGTCCACTTGGAACGTGAGGACGGCGCGCCCGAGGTGTTCGGCGAGCTCGGCGCTGTCCCACGTCGCGGCCATCTCGCGCACGTCGCGCGCGCCGGCCGCGCGGAGCGCCGCGTTGTAGGTGGTCAACCGCGTCTCCGCCCAGCTAACCACAGGGTCCAGTGCGGCCTCCGGCACCTCGCCGGTGGCGTAGCACGCCACGTGAAACGTGAGTGTGCGGAGCAGGTGCGCCCCATCCGCGGATTGCGACTCGCGGCTCACGGCCTCCTCGCCGAAGAAGAGGATGACGACGGACCAGGTGGACGCGCCGCCAGGCCCGTCGAGCGGGCGGCGGCGGTCGCGGTAGACGCGCATCCCCGCGGGGCGCGCGTCGTCCGCGATCGCCGCGAAGAGCGCCTGACCGATCGCCTCCCGCCGCGAGATGCCCACGCGCTACGCCCCGTCCGCCAGCAGGACGACCGTCAAGCCGCCATCGCGCGTGCGCATGTGGCCGCGGACCTGGTAGGCGGTGCCGCCCACCGTCAGGGCCGCGTCCTGCGCCAGGCCGGGCAGCGCGCCGGTCCGTACGGTGAGGGTCCACTTCGCCCCATACACACCCGTCTCCTCGGCCAGCAGGGCTTCGTCGGCCACCTGCAGGATGCCGAACGCGTTCACGCCGCCGCACGTGGCCAGCGCACCGCCGGCGTCCGCCAGCATGAAGTCCAGGTCCTCCGTGAAGTTGATGCTCACGCGGTCGCCCACGGGCGGAAGCGATGCTGGAAGTCGCCGCGCCCGAGTATTCCGCCCGGAATGATCCGCACCTCGCGCGGCAACGCCGGCGCACGAAGCGGCGCGTGATGCGGCGCTTCGGCGCGCAGCCAATCCCACGCGGCGACGGCCGCGAGGGCGAGGGCGGCGCCGGCGCATGCGGCCAGCATGCGCGCCGTGCGGGAGGTGGCGCCCCGCCCCGCGCGGCTCACGCCTCCGCCTTCGTGATCTCGACGTACTGCGCGCGGCCCCCGCCCACGAGCCCGGCCGCGAAGTGGGCCGACACCTCGCCGGGCACCGCGTACTCCTTTCCCTTCGCCAGGTCGTCGCCCTTCTCGCCCGTGACGTTGAAGGTGCCCATCCGGATGCGCCCGGTGGGGTGGTTCACGACCTCGCCCGTCGCCGTCTTCGTCTCCGCCATGATCGTGTTCCGTTCAGGTTGGGGGGGGTGCCGCCGGAGTTCCCGCGTGGAAACTCCGGCGGCCTCGAACGCTGCCGATGGCGCTACGCGGTGCGCCCGTCCATGGTCTTGCTGAACGCCTCGGGATGGCGCAGGCAGGTTCCGACCATCGCGAAGGACGTGAGCTCGATGATCCCCTGCTTCTTCTTCGTGTACGGGTCGACGATCACGTCCAGCGCATTCCAGTAGCCCATCACCAGCTCGCTCCAGACGCCGAAGGCGATCGCGTGGCAGTCCGACGACGTGCCCTTGGTGAGCCCCTGGGGCACCTGCTTGGACGACAGGGCGGTGTAGCCGTTCACTTCGTCGCCCTCCCAGATGGCCTGCGCGATCGTGTTGCCCAGCCGCGCCGTCTGCTTGAGCTTGCCGCGGATGCCGGGCGTGCTCAGGTAGCCCATCTTGCCGATGTCGGCGTTGCTGTCGGTGATGGCCGTCTCCAGGTCCACGATGGTGGCCCACGTGGGCGCGCCGCCGTTGGTGCCCACCGGGACGGAGTTGACGCCGGAGGTGTAGAGCACGCCCGTGGGCTCGTTCGTGCTCCCGCTCGCGTTGCCGGCGATGCCGACGCGATCGAACTCCAGGGCGTTCTTCTTGTAGAGGTCGTCCTGGACCAGCCCCTCGCCGCCGTAGGTGTTCATCACCAGGAACTGCCGGGTGAACCCCGTGCTGATCTGGACCGTCTTCGCGTTGAGCGCCACCTGCGTGTAGCTGGTGTCGCTGTCCGCGACATCGGCGCCGGGGTTCTCGCCGATCCACACGGCGGTCGTGCTGCCCGTCTGCTTGGGCAGCGCGACGTTGCCCTTGAGGCCGTTCAGCACGGTGATGCCGAGCTGGCCCAGCCGCATGCGGGGACGCAGCAGGTCGATGAACTCTCCGCCCTGCGTGAACACCATCTCCGCGCCCTTGGTGGCGGTGCCGGCCGACTGGACCGCCACCACGGACGCGCTCGGCAGCATCGTGGGCAGCAGGATGCCGCGCGGCGCGTAGCCGCTCGGAAGGTTCCGCTGGATCTCCGCGGCGACCTCGCGCTCGAAGGCGTCGTCCACCTTGGCCGCGCTGCCGAACACCTCGCCCTTCACGTCGTTGCGGTGCGCCTCGCCGAGGATGGCGCGCACCATGGAGAACCGCTTCCCGTCCCGGGGGGACAGGTCCGCCAGCGGGTTGCGCATGGCGTCGATGTTCTGGCGGAAGCGGCGGGCGATGTCGGCGCCCACGTCCGCCGCCGCCATCGGCGTCGCGATGTACTCCGCCGCCTCGCCGACGATGCCGTGGCCATCGCAGAGCGCGCGGATCTGTGCGGCGCGCTGCAGCTCCGCGCCGCGGTCCGCGCCGGCGCTCGCGCGCACGGTGCGGGTGGGGTCTTCGGTTCCGCTGGCGGCCGTGGCCGCCGTACCCGGTACGGGCATGGTGCTCTCCTTGGCCGCGTGGGCCGGTGGTGTCGCGGGGGGGTAGATCCTCGCCGCCGCGGCCCCGCCCGCGGTCGAAGCGTCCACATCCAGCGTCGCGCTCGCGCCCTGCGCCAGCACGTGCCGCAGTCCGTCGGTGGGCAGCAGAGCCGCGAGCCTGAGCCCGGCGAAGCGCCCCTCCACGTCCTCGCCGCCCCGCCCGCAGTCCGGGCAGCACAGCACGCCGTCTCCGTCTTCCTCCAGTGGGACACCGCAGTCCGGGCACACCTCGCCGTCCTCCTCCCATCCTTCCGCGCGCGGGGCCGATGCGGCCCCCGGCTCCCCGCGCCGCGCCGCCATGCGGCCACTCCCCAGCGCACCCGCCCCCTGTGCGCTGGCCTCGCTTACGAGTGCCGAAGCCGAGACGCCCAACTCCGCGAGCAGATCTTCGAAGGTCGAGATCCGGTGCACCACGCCCGCGGCCAGCGCCTCCTCGGCGAGCATGGTGCGACCCTGCCCGAACCGGGCGTGCACTTCTTCGGGCGTGAGTCCCATGTTCCGGGCGACATCGCCCTCGAAGCTCTGGCCGATGATCGTCACCTGGTTGACCAGGTAGGCCAGCGCCTCGGGCGACAGCGGCTCGCCCGCGAACCCTTCCGCCTTGTGCAGCGGATAGCGGATGATCGTCTGCTTGAACCCGTGCTCCGCGTCGTATCCGGCGGTGTCCACGTGGAGCATGAAGGCGCCGAGCGCGGGCACCTGGCCGGACGGGGTGATGACGATCTCGTGGGCCGCGGACGCGGCCCAGTAGGCCGCGCTCGCGCAGATCGGGTCCACGTGGGCGATGATCTTCTTCGCCGCGCGGGCCTCGAAGATCTTCCGCGACAGTTCCGGGACGCCGAGGACGCTGCCCCCGGGCGAGTCGCACCGGATCACGATCGTTCCCACCGACGCGTCGTCCACCAGCGCGTCGAACCGCTGGCCGAACTTCTCGCAGGACACGCCGCCGCTGAACGCCGCGATGCCCTCCAGGCGCCGCGACATCGTCCCGTACATCGGCAGCACGGCCACGCCCCCGCCCTGCTGCAGGACGGCCGGGCGCGCGTTGCCGGCGACGATGCGGAGCTGTTCCGCGTCCACCGTTCCGCCCGTGCCGCGCAGCTCCAGGAAGGCGGCGATCTCGTCCAGCTTGTCGGGCAGGATCGCCCACACCTGGCCGGCGGCGGCACGGATGACTCGCTGTAGGCTGCTCATGGTGCGACCGGGGTGCGGGGTTGGGTGTCGTCGGAGAGTGCGAGCGCCTGGAGGGCCAGGCGGCGCGCGTCCATCGGGTAGCGCTCCAGGGCGACCACGTGGGCCGCGAGGTCGTCCAGGCGGGAGGCGTAGTCGAGGCTCGCCGCCGCGTCGTCCGCCGGCGGCGAGGGCTTGCCCGGGGCGCCGTCGTCGAAGAGCGGCGGCTTCACCGCCACCGGGACGGGCGCGCCGAGCATCACGCCGTTCAGCCGGGCGAACCGCTCCTCTTCCGCGCGCTCCAGGACGACGGTTTCGAAGTCCAGCCCGCGGCGGGCACACACCTGCGTGCGCGACGCGAACCCCTCTTCCACGTCGGCCTTCGCGGCGAGGGAGTCTTTAAGGGGGTCCACCCAATCCATCCCGTCGGGATGCCAGGTGCACGCCGTGTAGCTGGTGAAGTTGAGCGACGGGAGATGTAGCGTGCCCGTCGTGGCGGACCACTTCACATAGTCCGCGTAGGCGGGCTCGTCGAAGCGGCGGATCATCCGCCACTGCATCCATTCGAAGGACTTCCAATCGTTCAGCTTCCCTTCCCGCAGCCCGCTGTAGCTCGCTTCGGAGAGGTCGTTCGCCAGCATGCTGTAGCCGACGTTCATGCCTGAGGCGACGCTGCGCAGACCCGCCTTGATGAAGAATGGGTAGGCCGTCGTCGGATGGTCCGGGTTGAGCTGGGTAGCCTTCCAGCCGGCGGGAAGCGCGTCCCAGCTCCCCGGCTCCACGCTCAGGGGAAGCTCCGTCGGCGGGGTGAAGCCGTCCGGGTCGTCGGGGTCCCCAGGCGGAGCGGCCTTGTCCGGGTCCAACTCGAAGAAGCCGGGCTTCGCGGCGCCGACGCGGGCGGCGACCAATTCGGCTTGTTCGTATCCTTCGAGCATGTTGAGTCGAAGGAGCACGGGCGCGAGCGGCGTGGTGCCGCGCGTCTGGCCGGCCTGCAGGACCACGGCGTCGAAGATCACCTGGTCCGCGGGGACGCGGATGCGGCGGAGATCCTCGCCGGCGTACTGGTAGTCGTGCGGGTGGCGGTTCCACAGGTGGTAGGCCACGTGGCGGCCGAAGCGGTCCACCTCGATGCCCATCCGCACCTGGTTGCCGGAGCCGGGATAGATCTCGTTGAACCGTTCGTCCAGCAGGTCCGGGTCGATCCACTGGTAGGAGATGCCGTGCTTGCCCATGCCGGGCAGCTTGCGGCAGATGAACTCGCCGTCGATGCACATCGACTCGACGTACGCCGCCTCCATCTCCGCGCGCGACATCCGGCCGTCGGCGCTGAAATTCTCCGCCCGGCCGAAATCCTCCCATCCGGCTTCCAGCGCCGCATTCGTCGCCCGGTCCAGCCCGCCCACCAGGTCGCGCACCTTCGGCTTCATGCGCACGCCGTGCGGGCCCACGACGTTGAGCGCCATCATCCGGCGGAACCGCGTCACGTGCGGGTTGTCGCGCGCGAGCTGGCGGGCCCGGCTGCGCAGGACGCGCAGGTCGTAGCGGACGATGCGGTCGGCGCTCGCGTACACGGCGCCCACCCAATCCGCCGTCAGGCGCCCGTGCTGCGCGCCGGCGTGCATGGTGTTCGCCTGGACGCGAGGCGCGGCGGCCGCTTCGTCGGCGGCCGCGAGGTCCGCCACGAGCTGCGCGCGCAGCGAGGCGCGGCTGCGCCGGAGGTCAAGTAGGCGGGCCAAACGTCACCCGGATGGGAACGAAGACGGCGCCCGGCGCGCGCTCGCGCCGCACTTCGTCCTTGTACTTGGACCGCAGGGAGTGGAGCTCCTTGATCGGGATCTTCGTGACGGCGCGGCCCTCGATCTGGTAGCTCTCCAGGTCGGCGGCGAGACGGCCCTCCAGGCGCGCTTCGATGATCGCGAGGGTGCGCTGCGCGTGGGACGTGGCGGCCGCCGCCGTCTCCGGATCGGGCGCCACGGTGACCGGCTGGCGGAGCACCTCGCGGCGCTCGCCGCCGGAGCGCACGAAGCCGAAGAGCTTGTAGGTGCCGGGGCTGATCGAGGCGGTGGTCGTGGCGGGGATCGTGGTGCGCCACCCGCCGCCGGACGCCACCACGCATCCCGCGTCGATCGCGACGCGTGCCGGCCCGGACAGCACCCACGACAGCGTCCACGTGGCCGACGGGAACTCCGCGGCCGCGAAGTCCCACTGCCAGGTATCCCCGGCGGTGGTGCGCTGCGGCGGGCCTGCGGGCACGGACGGCGGCATGGGCAAGGGGGCCGTAGGGTACAAACACAGAAAGCCCCACCCCGGCATTGTCGCCGGGTGGGGCCTCTTAGCGGGCAGGTGATTCGGGAGCCCCGGGAGAACGCACGGGACCTGAATGCAAGTCTATGCGGAGCCGTCGCCCCCGTCAATACCGGCGGCTGGTGCCCGCTCCATGAACGCGTCGTGCCATGCGCTCGCGTAGAGGGTGTAGACTCGATTGCACAGGCGCCCGCCCGCCCGCGTCCGCTTGCACTGGTAGGTCTGCACCGGCTCCTGTCGGGGCAGGTGGTCGTACCCGTGCACGTGGGCGGCGTAGACCCGCAACGCCGGGGCCGAGGCGCACGCCGGGCACTGGGCCGCGAGGATGAACAGCGGTCCGATGCTCAACCGTCCCCGCTCACGAACGACGAACGCACCCGCGTCCGCTTCGCCGCCTTCCGCGCCGGCGGCTTCGCGCCCTCGGCAGCCGGCTTCCACTCGCTGTGTCGCCGCGCCATCTCCGGCAGGCGCCGCACGAACGTCGGGTCCCGCATCTCCAGCGCGCGCAGCGCGGCGAGCGCGTAGCCGGCGCAGTCCAGCGCCTCGTTCCGCTGGCCCTGAGACTTGAGAACCCAGGTCCGGTGCGGCCGTCCGTTCACGTAGCGCGTCGCCCGCTTCTCGGCTGTCAGTTGCTCGAACCATGCGGAGTCTGCCCATTCGGGGAAGTGCACGAAATTGCGCACGGGCTCGCCCGGCGCGGCCTCGGGTGGACGAACGGTCCGGAGCCGTGCATCCAGGTTGTCTTTCGCACCGTCGATCCCCACGACGTAGGTGGGGCGCTTCCGGCTGCGGAACCGCGCTTTCCGGTCCTTCTCCGGCGCCTTGAGCAGCTCGCGCCCGGGGCCACTCCGCCCCATCACCGGGATGCAGTTCGCCAGGCGTTCGCAGAAGCGGTGCACCATCTCGGTGTTGTGGCCGGCGTCGATGGCCGCGAAGGCGATCGGGATCTGCGCCCCGCTTTCGTGCGTGAAGCGGCGGTTGCGCAGATAGTCGAGCACGCGGCCCCACACCTCGGGCTGCGCCGGCTCGCCGTCGAACACCTCCACGGCGATCACCCACGACTCCCCGCCGCCGCCGTAGCCCCACGTGTGCAGCTCCACGCGGTCGCCCTGGACGTCGCCGCCCGTGACCAGGGCGCCCACCCCGTGCGGCACCTCGGCCGCGTACCGCTCCGCGCGGCCGGCAAGGAAGTCCCCGTCCAGGCTCTCGTCCGGCTCCTTGTACGGGAGCGCCAGGGTTCCCGTCACGAACGCCTTCATCCCCCCCGGCTCGCGCGCTGCACGGATGAAGCGGCGTGCGACCATGTCCCAGCTCAGGAAGGGCGAGTAGAGCGACGCCAGGTGGAAGCCCGCCACGTCGCGGTCCGGGAAGCGAGGCACCCACTCGCCCGAGGCGAGCATGGCGGGCTTGTGGCGCTCACTGATGTACTGGTCGCACTGCCGGCAAACGTAGTGCACCGAACCGGGGATCAGGTCGCCGGAATCGCTGGTCTGCCACACGAAGCGGAATGCGCCCGTCTGGTCCGCGTCGTCTTCGCCGTCACGCCAGCGAAGCACCTGCATCACGCCGCAGTGCGGGCAAGGGACGTGATACTCCTCGAACGTGCTGGCCAGCAGCTCCTTCCAAATCCGCGAGGCGCCCCACACCGTCGGCGTGCTGACGATCAGGCCCTTCGCTTCATCGCCGAACGTCGTCAGCCGCAGCCTCAGCAGCTCCAGCGGATCGCCCTGCCCATCGAGGTCCACGTCCCACTCGTCCACCTCCTCGGCGATGAAGCGCTTCGCGGTGTCGGATTTCAGGTCCGATGCGGAGCCTGCCGTGCCCGCCATCATCCACCCGCCCGCGAAGATCTTGCGGGCGAGCGAGTCCGAGCTGTCGCGGCGGCCCGTGCGGGGGAACATGGCCCGCAACACAGGCGTGTCCTGGAGGAGCGGATCCAGGCGGGTGAGGCTCCAGTTTTCGTATTTCTTCTGCGTGGGCCAGATCACCAGGACGCCCGACGGGTCCTGATGCATCGTGAATCCGAGGAAGTTCTCGCCGATGGTACTCTTCCCGATCTGCGCCCCCGTGCAGAGCACCACCTCGCGGTAGCGGCGGTCCGTCAGGCAGCACATGGGCCGGCGGAAGAACGGCGTCAGGTCCGTTCGGTAGCGGCCCTGCACCGGCGCGTCCCGCGGCATCACCCGGAAGCTATCGGCCCAGGCGTCCACCGTGATCTGCGGCCGGGGAGCGAAGGCGCGCATCGCCATCCCCGCCACCATCCGTCGGACGCGCGCGGTGATGGAGCTCATGCCTCGCCTTCGTCCGGCTCGCCGGTGGGCAGCAGCCGGAGCACCGCACCGCCCGCCCCCTCCGCCTCGGCCTCATCCACGGCCGCCTCGAAGGCGCCGCGCAGCCCTTCCTTCAACTCCTCCACCAGCTCGCGGAGCTTGTCCTGCGCCTCGGCCCGACTCTCCAGGTGGAGGATGCGCATAGCGCCCTGGCCCGGCAGGCGGTCCAGCGCCGTCCGCAGCGAGGTGAAGACGCCGTCGATCTCGCGCTCATGGATGGCGAGCGGAACCGAGTTGCCGGCCTCCGCCTCGGCCTTGATCTCCTCGCGCTTCACCTGCGCCGCCAGCTTCCTCTTTTCCAGCTCGAAGGTGTCCGCGTCGGCGGTGTCTCGCGCGGCCCGTGCGACGGCCTCCTGCTGCTTGAAGCTGATGTAGGCGCGGTTCGCGGCCGGCCACGGGTAACCCTTTCGGGGGTCACCCTCTACGGGCACCAGCACGCCGTCGCCCGTCAGGGTGCGGACCTGGCGCGTGGTGATGCCGAGATGGCCGGCGAGCTCCTTCTGCGTGATGGTCGGCATGCCTCAGCCGCGCGGAAGCGGAAGCGAGGGGTTCGGCGGGCCTGTATACAGCCACAGACCGGACTCGTGCGTTACCCGCGGGGCTGCGGGGCGGGGGGAGGACCCGCGCCGCCCCCTGGGCAGGGCCCCCGACGGAGCGCAGGTCACCTGCCCACCTTCGCGGTGCGGATGGCCTCGGTCAGCTCCGCCTCGAAATGCCGCAGGAACGTGGCGCGGATGCTCCCACCCACGGTCGCCTCGAAGTGCAGGCGGTTGTCGATCTTCGCCGATGGCGTGAAGCGGTAGAGCGTCACCACGTTGGCGTCGCGGACCATGCGCGAGCCGATGTCCGACACCAGCCGCCGGCCCGCGCCGGCGCGCTTCTTCGTGGCCTTCTTGCCCACTCGCTTGAAGATGCCGCCGGTGCCGTCCGGCTGGCGGATCATGAAGACGCGGCCCGGACCTCTGTAGATCGTCCCGGGCACGACCTCCACCAGCTTGAAGTCCCGCGGGCGCTTCTGGCGGCCGCCGCCGTTGTCGGACCGGCTGATGCGGGACTCCGACACGGCGAGGCGGCCCCCGGCCTTCGTGCTGCGCTTCACGCCCGCCGCCTCGAACTTCGACAGGATGTCCGCCCGCTTCTTGCCGCCGGGCGGGTCGATGCTGATGGTCGCCTGCAGCCGCGTCTTGGTGGCGAACGGTTTGACCTTCACGGCCTTGTCCACCCACGCCGTGCGGCGGACGGTGAAAATCGCGCGCTGGTGTGCGACCTGGGCCTTCTGCGCGTCCACGGCCACGCGGTTGATGGCCTTCGAGACGGCGAACGGGATCTGATCCTCGAACCCTTCGAAGGCGCGCATCACCTGCGCGATGTCGGCGTCCACGCGGATGATGCTCATGGATGGACGTGGGGTGGCGAGGTGCGCGGCGGCGCGTAGATCAGCACGCCCGCGGTGAGCAGGTGGCATGTGACCGAGACGCCGCGCATCACCAGGTCGCCTTCGGGCGTCGCCGGGTCCACGTCGGCGATATCGCACACCTGCTGTCGCAGCCTCGCCACCACCCCGGCGCACGCAGCTCGGGCGGTCGCGGGGAAGGCGAGCCAATCGCCGGGCTGCCAGAAGATCGGCTCGTCCCCTCCCTCGGACGCCGCCTCTTCCACCGCCGGCCGGATGCCCGCGGCCACCAGCACAAGCCGCAGGGCGTCGTCGCGGGCCGCACCCTCGCCGGTGCACTGGTCGGCCCCCATCTCGTACTTGTGCGAGGTGAGGGTGAGGAGGGTCGGGAGCCGCCGCAGCACGGAAGCCATTCCCCCGAGCGGCGCGACGATCCGCAGGCGGTCCGTGCCGGGCACGCGGGTGGCGGTGTCCGCGTCGTACGAAACCCGGTCGACGGCCTGCGGGATCGCGGCCCACCACGCGTCGGGTGGCCGGGGCGACAGGACGACTTCGACGCACGCCGCGGTCGACTCGTCCCCGGCGTCCGCGGCGGTGTAGCCGGTGATGCTGATCTTCAAGGGCATGGGTGCAGGTCCGTGGGTGCGAGGGGCTGGGCCGTGGAAACATTCCGGCGGGAATCTTTCCACGCGGAAACTCAGGCTACGGCCGACCGCGCGACGGGCGGCAGGCAGGGGAGCCCGGCGAGCCGAAAGAACTCCTCTTCCGTGGGCGTCGGAACGATCTGGCCCGCGCCATCCACCACGTGGCCGTCGCGGTGGCGGTACCCCCGGCGGGCGAGCCGCTGCATCGCCAGCGCGCCGAACTCGGCCGGGCCGGTGCGGATGGCGAGGATCGACCCGAGCTGCGCCGGGGGATGGCACAGGTACAGCTCCACCTTCACCTCGCCGGCGTCCACCGAGATCAGGCGGTCGCCGGACCGTACGATCTTCCCCCACAGCAAGGCGACGGCGCGGATGGAGTCCAGGTCCGGGCGCTCGTCGCCGAAGAGCCCGTCCGGAATCATCCGAGGCACCACCACCAGCTCCACATCGCCCACGAAGGGCCGCTCGCGGCGGACGGAGCCGGCCACGTGCACCTCGGCCGCGGCAGGCGCCAGCGCTGCGGCCGCGCGATCGGCGATCCGCCGTGCGCGGGCCAGCGGAATCTTCTCGCCAGTGCTCATGCGGCGGGCTCCAGAGGGTTCGACGCGGCGTGGGCGCCCATCGCCTCGATCGCGGCGGCGAGGTGGCGCCCGGCACCGTCCGGGTCGCCTCCACCGTTGATGCAGGCCCGGGCGGCGGCCATCTCGGCCACGACGGGCGCCGGCGCCGCGGAGCGCTGGGCCAGCTTCACCAGGTCCACCAGGTCCCACGCCAGCCCCGGCCACCGGGTGAAGTCCTGCCCGATCTCGCGCGCGGCGGCGAGCTGGCGTTCCGTGGCCTGGCGCAGTTCCGCCGGCGAGGCGGCCGTGCGTGTCCTGCTCATGATGCCCCCTGGCTTGCGTGGAGGTGTCGGGCGCCCCTGCGGGAGTGGTTCGGCTTCCGCGTCTGCGTCCAGGAAATCGGGACGCAGAACCCGGCTGCGTCCGGGAAACCGGGACAGAGCCCACCGGCAGCGAATGGAAGTGTCAAACCGACACGGGACGGAGCCGGGCGGGCCCGAATTTTTGAGGGTCGGACGTGGTCTACCTGGTGGACCGGCCCGGCTGAACTCAGGGTCCCAACGACACCCGCGACGGCTGCTGCTTGCTGCTTACCTGCTGGTGGGTGAGGGGTGGATAGCTGTGCCGAAGCTGCCGAGCTATCGCGCTCGCCTGCACCCCCTTCTACCACATAGACCTTATCTGAGGCGCCACCGCTGTTAAGAAACTCAAAGACTACGCAGTAACTACTTACACGGTCGGTTTGAAGGACGACTAGATTCGGTCTGAGGGAATTCCGATTCGGTTTGAAGGACCAGAGTCGGTCTGAGGGACTAGATTCGGTTTGAAGGACGGGCCTGGCGCCTCCGAACACCTGAGCCTGCCGCGCCCGCAACTCGCCGCCGCCGCCTTCGTTCAGCATCTCGAAAGGGAAGGCCGTCGGCTTCCGGAAGGCGCCAGGCGTCCAGCCGATCCACGTCGGGAAGGTGGGTGCCCCCGTCTCCACGTAGGGCACGGTGCCGCCGTCCAGGGCGGGCGCCTGCAGCACGCGCAGGGCAGCGTACAGGGGCGACCTGGACAGCCCACCGCACATCTCGCCGAGGCTGGGTAGCGACACCGGATTGTCCTCGCGGTTCACGGTCAGCAGGGCGGCCGCGTCGGCCGGTTCGATCTCTCCACCCGCGGCGATCCCCGCCACGTAGTGCTCGGGCGAGCGCACCATCTGCTGCGCGCCGATCGTCAGCAGTAGTTGCCGGGCGGCCGGCGTGGGGAGCGACGCCAGGTGGCCGGCGTAGAAGAGTTCCCACGGGATCCGCACCACCTCGCCGCGCTTCCAGTCCTCCGCCCGCGAGAAGAGCATCCGCACCACGCCGACGCGCAGCTCCAGCCCGCGACCCGTCTTCCGGGGCGCCTTCCGCGTCACCACCAGTCCTTGCGTGCACATGAAGTCCAGAGACTCCATCACCCGCTCCGGACAAGAGCCCGTCACGGCCGCCATGCGGCCGATGCTCAGGGCCGTGGGCGTGGTGTGGCCCCGCTGGTCGCCTCGGGCTTCCTCGGGCGCCGCGACGGCCGCGTGCAGCGCCGCCAGCGTCAGCACGGCCAGCGCAGCCGAGTCGCCCCCGCGGCGCTGGTGCGGGTTCCATAGGCTGCACGCCATCGACGCATGCAGCAGCCGGGGCCCCGAGAGGTTCGCGTGGAACCGCCCCGCGCCGCGTGCGAGCGCCACGTCGTCGAAGCGCCAGCGCGCCTTCGGCCCGTACGCCTCCGCGTCCGGCTCGGCTGGGGGCTTAACGGCAACCACGGCAGGTCTGGGCACGGACAGGGGAACCCGTCACCCGGCGAGCGGACGGCCGGGGGCCGTGCGCTGCCGCCGGCGCTCCATGAGCGATAGGGACGGGCGGGCGGACGGGCGCGACGCGGCGGCGGACGCGCCGTCCGTGACTGGCAGCGCACGCGCCTTCGCGGCGTCCTCCCGCCGTACGACGGTCGCACGCGGAATCCACCAGCGTCGGTCCCCCGTCATGCGATACGGCGCCCCGGGCTCGCCACTGCCAGGCGTGCCCCACTCCCCGGCGTTCAGCCGCTCGCCGATCGTGGATTCCGACCGCTCGTAACGCCTGGCCAGGGTCGCCACGGTGAAGTCCAACGTGGGGTCCGCAATGGACCCCGCGTCGATCTCAGCCAGGGCCTCACGGACCAGATTCGCCGGCGCGGTGATGTCGCGCGCCGCCAACTCGCGGAGCAGTTCGGTGGCCCTCATCATCTCGCGCCTCTGCCGCCGGGTCCGGGCGCTCGCGCGCCGGCCACTTCGACTTCCGCGGCCACGCGCTTCGCAAGCCCATCGGTGATGAGCTGGCGAGCGAGGGTGCCCGGGTCCAGTTGAAGCTCGGTCGCCGTCTCGCGCAGAAGCGAGTTCTGCAGCGCCGTAAGCCTGGCGATCACGCGGTGTGGGTAGAGCTTCCCGCGGGGTCTTCCCCTCTTCGGCTTCGCCGCGCTCGGATGCACCTGTTAACCTCCGGTTGTCGAGTAAGGTTGCACCTACGTGGAAAATTACACTCCCCCGAAAGTGCCTGTCAACACTCTTGACCGCGTGTGCAAAATTACACAGATTGCGGGTGTATGCGAAAATACCCGTGCAGAAGAGGCGATGGATGGGGACTGACCAGCGGGCCCGCGCGCTGCATCCCGCCGAGATGCTGGAGGGCTTCGCGGCAAGGCTGCGGCAGGAGATTCAGCGGGGCCAGGGGACGGAGAACATAAACCTCACGGACTTCGCGACCGCGGTCGCCGCCCACACGGCCGGGCGGTGGACCGGCACCAACCGCACGGTCATCAAGCGCGTTCTGGACGGCGAGCAGCGTCCTTCCGTCGAACTCGTGGTGAGCGCCGCTCAGGCACTCGGCGTGAAGGCGGAGTGGTTGCTGACGGGTCGGGGGCCTCGCACCGATGAAGACGCCGGTTACAGCGCAGCAGCGCAGGCGGAGATCGCCGCCCTGCGCAGCCTGATCCCGGTCGAGCCGGAAACCTTACGCCACCCCTTCGACCTCTTCGCGCGTTCACGAGATGAGGTTCTACGCGACGCGCTGGTGTCCGCGAACGCCGGGCATGCGGCATGGCGGAGCGCGGCCCAAGCCCTGTTCGAGCCACTGATCTTCTCGTTACGGCGGGCTGAGATGGCCGGCACGGTCACCCGAGCCGAAGCCGACGCGATCGCCGCGCACGTCGGACGCTCGTTCGTCGACTTCATCGTCGCACCGTCTGCACTGTTCGGGGTTGCCGTCGGCGCAATGGACACGCATGCGATGATGGTTTACGCCCACGCCGCGGTCGCCGCGCTGGGCTCCGCTGGGGTGGGTAGCATCGTCTGGAGCGAAGCGGCGGTTCGGCGAGTGCTGGCCGAGGTCCGCAAGTCGGGAGGTGAAGCCGAGGGGGGAACGTGAAGAGAGATACGGGCCAACCGAAGATCGTCTGGCGGGACCAGGGCGGGACGCCGCGGGCGTACCTCGATGCCCGGCGGTTCGGGGTGAAGGGGCGCATCCCGTTGAAGCCCGCGGGGTCCACCCGGTGCACCACCGACCCGGTCGAAGCACAGCGGCTCGCCGTGGCGAAGCTGCGCGAGCTGGAGATGGTCGCGCAGGCGCAGGCGGTCGCGGCCGAAGCCACCCGCCTGCGCCACGCACGTCTCGGGCTGGACGAAGGGGCGGACCTGGTGGAGTACGGGGATGAGCACCTACAGCGGAAGGAGCAGGCCGGGCGCTACGCCCGGGTGTGGCTGGACAACCTCGCGCGCTACCTGGACCGGGCGAACACGTACTTCAACGCGGTGCAGGTGACACAGGCACGCACGCCGACCGAGGCGGAGCGGTGCGCCGCGCCGCGCAACCTGCTCACGATCAGTCCCGTGGACGTGCGGGCCTACATGCGGTGGCTGCAAGGGCAGGACAACGGGCGGGGCGGGACGCAGGGGCAGCAGAGCGTCCGGCATCACCTGTCGGCCCTGAGCGGACTGTTCGCCTCGGCGATCGGCGATGGGCTGCTGCCGATGGGCCACAACCCCGTCGCGAACATGAACGAGCGGCCGGGCGTCCCGAAGTCCACCACGAAGCTGATCGAGGCGCCGGACCTGGCGCTGCTGCTGGAGTCCGCGCGGACGCTGCAGGAGGAGGTTGACCCTGCGGACCGCATGAAGCCGCTGGCCTGCGCGCATGCGATGCTGGCCACCTACGTCTACACCGGCGCGCGCGATGCCGAGGTGAAGGCAATGGACGTGTCCGACGTGCACTTCGCCACCGGCTACGTAGAAATCCGGGGCACGAAGACGGCGAATGCTGATCGTGCGGTTCCGCTGCACCCGGCGCTCGGCGCGATCCTGCGGGAGCACGTCCGGCGAACCGGCCGGATCGCCGGCCCGCTGTTCGTGAACGAGCGCACCGGCGCGCGGGTGGGGAGTTGGCGGCGGACGTTGGACCGGATCGCTGTGCGCGCCGGCTTCGCGCGCGGCGAGGTGTTTCCGCGGCGCCTGCGCGTGTCGTATGCGACGCACAGAAGCACGTGCAACGGGATCTCCGCGAACGAGCTGCGCCTGGAGATGGGGCACTCGGCTTCGCTGGCGCAGCTCGAACGGGTGTACGCGAAGGCGCAGCGGCGCGGCGAGCGGATGGGGGACAGCTTCGAGTTCACCGTGGAGCGGTACGCGGACGAGCTGGCGCCGCGCATGGCCCGGCTGGGCACGTGGGGCGCCGCGCGCCGGGCGGAGACGGCAGCCGAGCGGGGAAGGGTCGTGCGGGAGTTCCTTGCGGCCGTGCAGGGCTGGAGCGGGCCGGAGGTGATGAAGGCCACCGGCATCCCCACCCCCACCGTCAACCGGCTGCGGGCAGGCGGTGCCCAGCCGGAGAACGTGAAGAGCAAGACACTGGACGCTATCCGCGGGTTCCTCGCTTCCGGCGCCGCGCGGGCGCGGGCGGGGTGAGAGGCGGACAGGGCCAGAAACAGGGCCAGCACAGGGCCGGTTTTTCCTGGCCCTGTCGGGAGTGACCGGGCGAAAAGCGTGCGTTTCCGTGGCTGGTCGGCACTCACAAGGTGCGGAGAGTAGCCTTCCAAGCTAAGGGTCGCGAGTTCGAGTCTCGTCTCCCGCTCTTTTAAGCGATGGCCCCGCAACGGTCTACTGTTGCGGGGCCATCGCGTTTCTTGAAAACAGTCACAAACCACTCACAGGGGACCTCGAAGCCTTTGAAAGTAATTCCGAAGTCACCGTCGCCCGCGACACGGTCGGTCGGTTTCCTGCAGAAGCATGCAGCATAACGGTACACATGTATTTTTTTGACTCACGACACTAGCCACTCTTTCTTTGACCGGGGTACTCGGGAGAACGGCAGGAAGGGCACATGACTAGCCGCCGATTCTCTGCAGCCCCCCGGAAACGCCGGGTTCTAGCGTCGTCCGAGCCGCCGACTTCGTGGTGCGCCAACAGGCGCCGCCACCGACGAGTTGCCGCTACGGGAAGCGAAAAGCCCCCGCCAGACTTGCCTGGCGGGGGCTTTCGCTCTCCCGAGGCGCAGGAAAACGGGCTCGTGGCCGTCCGGCCAGCGCTTCAGGCCTGGGTGGGCGCGCTGCTGGTGTAGGCGGAGCATCCGCCGTCGTTACAGGCACGGATGCGGTACTGATACACCGTGCTCGGCGTGATCGGGTCCTGATCCGAGGTGACGTTCATCGTCCTGACGATCGGCGCGGACCACTCGCCGAACGCCGTGCCGTGCTTCTCGCGGCGCTGCCGCTCGTAGGTAGTCTCGTTCGCGACGTCGCCCCAGACGAGGTACATGTAGTTCCCCATCGCATTCGCCGTGAGCGACGCGGGCGCGGCCGGCGGCGGCGGTGGCCGCGCGACGAAGGCGTTGCTCGATACGTAGACGGAGCACCCGCGGCTGTTGCAGGCCTGGACGCGATACTGGTAGCTCGCCCCGGCTTTGAGCCCAAACTGGTCGAAGGTGGTGGTCAAGCGGCCTTGCGCGGGCAGGTCCTCCCACGCGCCGTAGCCGGCTCCCGTGTTCACTCGGCGCTGAAGGCGGAGCTCTTCGACGAAGGTGTTGTCGACTGTCCACGTCACCTTCGCACAGGACGCGTACCCGCAGGTGTAGCTGCTTGCCGCCACTCGGGAGGGCGCAGGGGGTACCGTTGCCGGAGCCGCAGTCGGGTTCGACTGCTGCCACTGGGAGCACCCCGCATTGTTGCACATGCGCAGCCGGTACACGTACGTCGCGCCGGCCGCCACGCTGTCCGAATAGGTTCTGCTGTCGGGGCGAACCTTGGCGATGAGCATCCACGAGGTGGGGTTGCGGTCGCGATCGGCGACGCTTCGCTCGATCTCGCCGCGCAGCTCGTTCGCGTTGCGGTCGCGCCACTCCAGGCGAATCCGCGCCGCGCTCGGGAGCGTGGATCTTGGCACATCAGCCACCGGAATCACATCGGGAGCATCCGATCCGATCGTCTGCACCTCGCCGAAGCACTCGAAGTAGCCGTCCGCGCGCAGCCCGCAGGTGTGGTAGTTGCCTGCGGTGATCCGCGTCCATCTCCCCGTCGTCAGGCTGCGCTCCTCCGGCCCCTGCCACGACCCGGGGTAGCCCACCGGGCACTCCGCACCTCCGTCGGCGCGGAGGGCGCACCGGTGGCTGGCACCCACGGTCACCTGCACGTACGGTCCCGTGTGGCGGCCCGGCAGATAGCCCCAGCAGTCCACGACACCGGTGCTCGTCAACGCGCAATTCGTCTGGCCGATCGCCGGGGCCAGCATCACGTACGTGCCGGAGGACGCCCTCTGGACGGCCGGCGCGAACTGACGGCGTCCCCTGCACTCGATCACTCCATCGTTACGCAGCGCGCACGTAGTGGTCGCGCTCGCGGTCACTTCCGTGAACTTGCCGGTCTGAGGCGCAAACACCGGTGGCGCCTGGCCATAGGTGCTCGAGCCCCAGCATTCGACGACGCCGTCTTTGCGCACGGCGCAGGAATGGCTCAGACCGGCGCTGACCGCAACGTACGATCCGGTGGCCGTCCGCCTCAGCGGCGGCGCCTTGCCGAAGTCGTTCGCTCCCATGCATTGCACCGCGCCGGCCGTGGTCAGGGCGCACGCATGCGTCGGCCCCGCGGAGAGCTGAACGAACGAGCCGGTCGCGGCACTGTACACGCCGTTGGGCTGGCCCTCGTCGTGGGCGCCGAAGCAGGCCACCCGGCCGCTCCGCAGCGCGCAGACGTAGTCGTAGCCCGAACGGAGGTCGGTCGTCACCGGGCCCGCGGTCGCGATCGCGAATCGAGGCTCGGCCGGACCTGAGGGTGTGAGGGGTGCGTCCTGGCACGCCATGGCGCTGGCCAGCAGCACGAATGGAAGGATGTGGCGGCGGTGCATAGGAGCGACCCCCGGGTTGAAGTTCCGGCCGCGCCAGAAGCGAGAAGCGTGCCGGTGCGGGGGGAGCCGGGAGGTCTCTCCGCGGCTCCGCGTTCCCACGGCGGGCACCCGGAAATTGGGGCCGTTGGCGTTCGATGGAACCTCGCGATCGGCCATGTAGTCACAGGCACAGTAACGAGCGCCCACCAGCGCCTACTAGCAATCGATGTTCGAAAACCAGCGCTGGCAAGCACTTGTGCGCCGGTGTGCGACGGTCCTGGACAATACCGGATGCCTTCCAGACTTTAGGTCGCGAGTTCGAGTCTTGTCTCCCGCTCCGTGTAAGCGAAATCCCCGTCGCAAGTTGCGACGGGGATTTCGGTGAATAGTGCCGAAAAGCTACCGGTTCGGAGCGGAAACGGCGCCACGGCTTTCGTGGGGCTGCCGAGCAGCCGATGCGGTGTCGCCGTTCCGGGTCGCGCTCGAGATGCGCAGTTCCAGGTTCGGCAGGGTGCGCCAACCCGTGGAGGGGGCGGCGCGGCTCAATCCGGGGGGGACACAGGCGCGTTCTCTGCGAACACCAGCGAGTCGCGCACGCGGGCGAAGAGCGGCTCTTGTGCAGCGAACCGGGAAACACTCTCCACGAAGATCAGTCCGTACACGATGCCGTCCTTCACCGTCAGGTACAACTCGGTCCGCGACTGGTGCCCTTCCTTTACGAGTAGGGCGCTCATGTATCCGGCTCGTTGACCGCCGAGCGTCCGTATCTCGTGCACCACGTCCCGGAACTGGGCACCTTGTGTACGAGCCGCGTTGGTCCCCAAGCCGAACAAGAGCGAGTCCGAACCCATCAGAGTGTTGGTCACGATCCGCCGTTGCTCGGCCCAGGAAACCGGCAGGTCGGATCCCTTCACCGGTACTGCGTCGCTCACGATGAGGCGGATGTACCCCGTTCCCCTCTCGGCGCTCAGCGCTTCCGCCGGGGCCTGCACCCGCACGGTATTGGTAATCCTGCCGCCCTGCATCGGGGCCTGTCCCGAGACGTTCAGGTCTTGCCGTTTGATCTTCCACCTGCTGGGCAAGCTGATGCGGTATGCCAAAGGATTGCCGATTTGGGGCACCAGCGGCGTAGATGTGGGAGACTGTGCGGGTGCGGCGGAGGCGCAGGCAAGCAGGGCCGCGAGGAGCGGCGGAGCAGACGAGAGTCGCATTGGAGTAGGGTCTGATGCAGAAAGGTGGACCAGCATCAACGGAAGGAGAAGGGGCAGGGACTTCCGACAGGGCGGGTCGCCACAGCGCACACTCTAAGTCGTTAAGAGACTCTTCGTGCCGACCCTGCTCAAGGTAAGCAGTGCCAGCAATGGTGACAACCATCTCAGAAACGCAGGCAGCGCTGGCCGGGGCTCATCCGCGTCCGCCAGCAGAAAGCGACCATCTTCGTGGGTTTTCAACGCCCGTCTGCGGTGGTCAGCGGCGATTTTCGCTGCCTGCCAAGCTAAAGAGGGCGCGTTCGAGTCTCGTCTCCCGCTCTGCATAAGATGAAGTCCCGTCGCAAGATGCTTGCGGCGGGACTATACGCCTATCGCGACGGAACGGGTTCGCGTTCCTCCCGCGCTGTTGTTGGCGCGCGCTCCTCCGGTGGCACGGGTGTTGGATTTGCGTCCGTTTCCGCCCCGCGCGCCCCCGCCACTTCTCCGCACCGATCCAACCCCGCATCGCCATGACCACCGACGTTTTCGCCCGCGTGCTCCCCACGATCTTCCGCGAGCTGGTGGACGGGGCCCCGGATCCCGCGACACGCACGTACATGCTCAACCGCGGGGACCCGGGTCTCCTCGCCGCGCTCGATCGCCTGTCCGCCGCGGCTGCGTCGGAGTCATCGGGCGGCGGGCCGTCCATCGCGGCGCACGTGGACCACCTGCGATACGGGTTCTCGCTGCTGAACCGCTGGGCGGCGGGGACGCCGGTGCCGTGGAAGGAGACGGACTGGTCCGCGAGCTGGGCGCGGAACGTCGTGTCCGAGGAGGACTGGCGGGCGCTCCGCGACGAGCTGGCCCGCGAGACGGCCGGATGGGCGCAGGTCCTGGCGTCCGGCCGCGAGGTGAGCGAGATGGAGGCGGGGTGGATTACGGGAAGCGTGGCACACGTGGCGTACCACCTGGGTGCCATCCGCCAGATCGACCGCGCCGCCCGTGGCCCCACGGCGGAGGACGAACACCGGGCGGAGGTGGCGCTGCGGCAGCGGTAGGGCGGCGGCCGACAAGCCGCGGAGTGGACGGCTCGCCGACCTGCCCGGCCGCGAACTCCGTCCGGTTGGTCACTTCTGCTCTAATTCGTCACATCTGCAGCGCAGCCCCGGCCGTCGACTGAGACGCGCCGGGGTTTTTCACGTCGGTGCGCTGGGCCTCGACTGTTCTCGTCGGGTGCCTGCTGCAATCTGCCTTCTGTGCATCGTGCATCTCCCTGGCGGGACACGAACCAGTGCTGAGATCAGGACGGCGATTTGCCGCCTGATCAGCACCGTTGACAATAAATAAGTACACGCTTATTTATTGTCCATGCAGAGCGCGACTGTGGCCCACGACAAGATCTTCCAGGCGCTGGCGGACCCCAGCCGCCGGGCCATCTTCGAGTCGCTGACGCGGGGCGAGGCGGCGGTGAAGGAGCTCACCGGGCGCTTCGCCATCTCGCAGCCGGCGGTCTCGCAGCACCTGGCGGCGCTCAAGGATGCCGGCCTGGTGAACGGCCGCCGCGAGGGGCGCAACGTCTACTACCGCGTTGAGCCGCAGGGCATGAAGCCGCTGATCGACTGGATCGCGCACTACCGCGCCTTCTGGTCTGAGCACGTGGACCGCCTGGAGCAGCTTCTGGAGACGATGGACGGATGACCGCCACCGACACGACCGCGAAGTCGCAGACCGAATCCCTCTCGTTCGAGTTCGATCTGCATCATCCGCCGCAGAAGGTGTGGCGCGCGCTCACCGACCCCGTGCTGCTGACGGAGTGGCTGCTGCCCGTAACGGGCCTCGAACTCCATCCCGGCGCGGCGTTCACGTTCAACACGGAGCCGAAGCCCGGTTGGGACGGCGTGGTGAACTGCCGGCTCCTGGAGATGGAAGCGCAGAGGAAGCTCAGCTACACGTGGGTCGTGGGGGGCATGGATACGGTCGTCACCTTCACGCTCATGCCGACCGCCTCAGGCACGCGCCTGTCCCTGCTGCACTCGGGCTTCAAGCCGGAGCAGAAGCAGAACTTCGGCGGCGCGCGCTACGGCTGGAGGATGATGGGCGGCAGGCTCGTCGACCTGCTCGAGAGGACCACGTAGCACCTCGATCTCCGAGGCGTGGGATGGCCGCCTTCCGCGCGGCGGAAGGTGGAGTGCGCGCGGACGCCGGGGGCTGCGATCCCCGCGCGAGTCCCGCCAGAGCGCCCACGCTCTCTGACGCAGGTTCAGCCGGCCGATTCCCGGCATCGCGGCGAAGCATTCCGGCGGCGAGACGGACCGAACCGAACTTCTCGACACGATCGTCATCACCCGACAGGAGGACCTGCACCATGCCACGCTCCAAGGGAACAGTCATCGGCTTCTGGATCGCCACCGGGCTGTTCTGCCTGCAGATGGGATTCACCGCCTACGCGCAGCTTCGTCTGCCGCAGGTGGCCGAGGCGTTCACTCACCTCGGCTTTCCCGCATACTTCCGGGTGGAGCTCTCGTGGGCCAAGTTCCTGGGCGTGGTGCTGCTGCTGGCGCCGGTGCCGGCGCGGCTCAAGGAGTGGGCGTACGCCGGCTTCGCCATCACCATCGTCTCGGCGCTCATCGCGCACTTTTCTGTCGGCGACGGGCCTGGCGCGTGGGGCTGGGCAGCGGGCACGGCGGTTCTGTGGGTGCTCTCGTACTTCTTCTGGCGCCGCCTGCAGGCCGTGCCTCAAGCACGGACGCGACCCGCTGGAACCATGGCGGCGACTTCTGCGCTTTGACGTGATGGCGTCGAACGCGGGAAACGTGAGCCGTGCGGCCTCTCTCGGACCAAAGGCAAGGAGATGACAAGCCAGCAGAAGATGGCAGGACCGGAGGCCTCGGCGCTGATCGATGCGAGGATCGCCGAGCAGGGCGACTGGCGAGGCGACACGCTGGCGACGATGCGCGCCCTGATCCGGGAGGCCGATCCCGAGGTGGTGGAGGAGTGGAAGTGGATGGGGACGCCCGTCTGGTCGCACGACGGGGACATCTGCACGGGCGAGTCGTACAAGTCGGTCGTGAAGCTGACTTTTGCGAAGGGTGCGTCGCTGGACGATCCCGCCAAGCTCTTCAACTCGAGCCTGGATGGAAACGTAAGGCGCGCCATCGACATCCACGAAGGTGAGCCGATCGACGAGGATGCTTTCAAAGCGCTTGTTCGCGCGGCCGTGGCACTCAACGCGTCTCGCGCCAAGAAGCCGGCAAGGCGCAGGTAGCCCGCGGCGATCACGCTCGCGGGTCGCCGGGTCCTGCATCATTCCGCCGACTCCCCATATCGGCGGCTGGGCTTCAGATGACGAGCTTTCCACGCCGATCACCCCTGGACGCAGGCCCGCCAACGTTGACGGACGCTGGCGGGCCCTTTGCATTGCGGCTCCCGAAGGCGCCTGGCATCTTGGCGGCATCGCGGGCGCCGAGGCCCGGGCCGGACGAGCGCCGGCCTTGCATTCGGCGCATCCCATCTCCCCATCCGCCATACGGAACGTGCAAGAGCAATCGCTGCTCCGTGCCCTGCTGGACTCGTGGGACCGCAATAACACCATCCTGGTAAACCTGCTGCGCGCCATCCCGGAGCAGGGGATCGACGCCAGTGCGGCCGTGGGAAGTCCGACCGTCGCGTCGATGTTCGCGCACATCCACTACGTGCGGCTGGTCTTCGTGCTGGAGGATGCTCCAGAGTTCGCCGCTGGCCTGCCGGAGAGCGAATGGTCGCGCGTGCGCGGCCGCGAGCGAATGGCGTTGCTGCTGAACGAGAGCGCGAAGACCGTGCGTGACGCGGTGCAGGGCAGGCTGCAAGCGGGACGGGAGATGGATCGCCACTACGATCACCCCATCCTTCTGCTGCAGCACATGATCTGGCACGAAGGCTATCACCACGGGCAGATCAAGCTGGCGCTCATGGCGGCGGGCCATTCCATGCCTGATCATACGGCTGGACCGCTCACCTGGGGCGTCTGGATGCGCAAGCAATCGCCCGCGGACGCACAGCCGGACGCCTGAGCGATCGCAGCCTGCGACCCCCCGCCCGGGCGCCGATCTGCTGCGATGCCCGTTGGTGCAGCCACGCCATGGAAACCGGACGAGCTGAATCCGCGTGATAGCGATCCAGGATGCGGGATCCCGCGATTCACGGCCGCGATGCCTCACCGCACTCTACTAGTCAGTCACGCAGGAGGTGACGGGTAGAGGCGGTGCATCCGGCGTCTCGCGTCGGAGGTGGTGAATCGCCACCGGATCGTTGCTCGCGCGTTGTTGCGACTCGCTTCCCAGGCGTTCACCT
>JAQBQD010000020.1 GCA_028287185.1 Gemmatimonadota bacterium
AGAACCGACAAAGGCTTCAAGGTGCTTCCACGACGCTGGGTGGTGGAGAGAACCTTCGCCTGGCTCGGACAGTACCGCCGGCTCAGCAAGGACTACGAGCAGCTGACTACCTCCAGCGAGGCGATGATCTATCTCGCCATGATCCAGCTCATGCTTCGCCGAACCGAGCTCTCGTAATTCTTAAACACACTCTGAGGGACACGGTTTCGTGACGGCGGGTCGACGGTGCAGTGGATGGGAAGGCGGTGGAGGCCCCGCGGCGGAGTCCGTTGCGGGGCCTCGGAGGTTTTTTCGCCACAATGGGCGGATGAATCCGCCGCGACGATCACACGATGCCTCCCTGCGGAGGCGGGCTCCGTGTGGCACGCCGGTAGTGCCCGCGCGGTGGCCTGCATCGCGATGAACCCGCGCAGGCATTCCGCCGATCCGCCGATCCGCCGATCCGCCGACCAGGCATCACCGGAATCCGCGGCGACCCCCGGATTGCACCGGCAGCCCCAGTCGGTTGAACCGCGGCTGGAACGGCGCGAAGTCCGTCTGCGGGGACTGCTCCGCGCCGAGGCAGGCGACCGATCGAGCGCCGTTTCGACCCGCCGGCGCGGCATCACGCCCGAGCCGGCCGCATCCCGCGCCACCCCCGGCATGAGACACCCTCGCCCGCTTGCGGGAGACGGGGCTCGGGGAACGAGGCCATCTCCTACTGCAGCACCAGCGTCGTCACGCTCTGCGCGGGCATGGTGTAGGTGAAGGCGTTGGGCTGCGTGATGGGCACGTCCGCGCCGGCGGTGGGCGTGGCGGAGGCGCCGGTGAGGGTGTAGACGTGCGCCACGGTGAAGGCGCGCACGTGGCTGATGGTGATGGCGGCGTTCTGCGCGGTGGTGGTCTTGTTGATGGCCACGATCACCATCCGCACCGGGTTGTCGGCGTCCACGCTGGCATAGACCGAGGCCCTGGCGTTGTCGCTGCCGGTGGCCCACACGCTGGTGTTGCCGAAGCCGTGCCCGGCGCCGTCGTAGTTGCGGAACATGTTGAAGGCGCCGAACACGTACCTGAACGCGTTGTTCGCGTTTCCGCCGTACGCGCCGTTCACGTCGGTGTTGGGCCACAGCGTCGCCGCGAACACACCCTCGCGCCCGAACACCCCCAGCGCGTCCGCCTGCGCGATCCCGCCCGAGATGTCGCCCCCGCGGTAATAGTAGTACTCGGTGATGGCGATCTTCGTCCCCGGGTAGTGGGCGGCGATCTGCGCCTTGATGCGCGGCAGCAGGCGGATGGGCTGCCCCAGCCAGTCCGTCACCCAGCTGCTCTCCGTGTACGTGGGGTCCCACAGCGAGCGCGGCGCCTGCTCGCGCTCCTGGACGACGGCGCTGGTCTGCGTCGCGTACTCGTTGCTGACACCGGCGTTCTGCATGTACCAGTGCAGGTCGATCACGTCCAGCAGCCGGCGGCCCTGCGCCGCCTCCGCCGCCTTCATCCGGTCCAGGTACCAGTCCAGGAAGTTGGCGCTGCCGGCCACCGGGTCCGGGCTGGACCGCCGCAGCGTGTACAGGCCGTACAGGTCGATCGTCACGGGCGCGAAGATCGTCGCGCCGGGCTGCACGTCCTTGATGGCCGCCGCGTAGTCGATCGTCTTCTGCGCCATCTCGCTGTACGTGGGCTCGTCCGTGCTCGCGCGCACTTCGCGGTGGGTGCCCGTCCACCCGTCGGGCTCGTTGTCCAGCGAGTAGAAGATGGGCTTCACCGGGTCGCTCTTGGCCAGCGGGAACTGCCGGTTCAGCCAGTTGACGAACTCGTCTTGGTACGTGTACCCGTCGCTCACGTCGGGCGCCGGCGACAGCGACGTCGGCTTGCGCGGCAGGCTCTGGCGGAAGTGGGCCGCCCGCCGCGACGCCACGCCCGCGTCGTCGGAGGCCATCGGTCCACTCTCGTCGGCCGCCACCCAGCCCAGCGTGGGCACGGTCACCAGCGTGGCCGCGCCCTTCGCCGTGGCCCCGGCGATGCGGAAGCGCATGGCCTCGCCCGGCGTGGAGCCGCCGCCCATGTAGCTGTCGCTCTCGTACAGGTAGTCGCTGCCGGCGTTGCTCGCGTTGTTCTCCCAGTTGTACGCGCTCAGCCGGTTGCCCCCGATGCGCGACAGGGTGATGCGCGTGGGCAGCGTCGCGTTCCCCCACATGGTGAACGGATCGGCCTGGTCGTAGAAGTTCAGGCCGTAGATGAACGGCGAGATGGGCGAGCGCTTGGCGCTGTTGATGGTAAGCTGCACCGCCGCCGCCCCGGCGCTCCCCGGCGCCACCTGCGCGGCCACCCGCACCGCCAGCGACGCGCTGCGCGGGCCCGACGTCGCCGTGAGGGTGGCGGTGCCGGCGGACGACGCGGTGAGCAGGCCGTTCGCGTCCACGGACGCCACGCCCGGCGCGGAGCTGCCCCACGTGATGGTCGCGCCCGGCACCTCCTGCCCTCGGCCGTCGCGGACGACGGGGGCGAGCTGCTGCACGGCGCCCGGCTGCAGCGCCACGCTGTCCGCGCCCAGATCCACCCAGCCCGAGGGATGCGCCACCGGCGCGGACACGTAGACGGTGAAGGTGAAGCCGGTGACGCCCGCCGGCAGCAGCCACTTCCACGTCTTCGGCGCGGTGGTCGCGCCCGTCGGAAGGATTCCGGTGTAGGCGAAGTAGGGCTGGTTGATGGAGGTGAACAGGTCCTCGCCGTCCGCGTTCTGCACCGTCACGCCGTTCGTGGGTCCGGACGAGAAGAAGACGCGCACGCCGCCCGGCACCGGCGTCGACCCGTCCGTGGTCCCCATCGCCTGTCCAATCAGGTTCTTCAGCGTCACGTCCGACTGGAAGATCCGGGTGCCCGCGTCGAAGGTGGCCGGCGCGTTGGCCAGCAGCACGTACACGCCCTGCCCGCCCAGCAGCACGTCCCCCCGCACCCCGCCCGGCAGCCCGGCCGACGGCGCGCAGCTCACCGTGCGCGCCGGCACGTCCGCGCGGCAGTCGAGCATCGCCTGGACGGCCGGCTCGGCCACCGGACCGCGCGGCATCGTCCCCGCCCCGTCGCGGCACGCGGCCGCCGCCAGCGCCATCATCGCCGCAACCGCGGTGGCCGGCCCTCCCTTCCACGCTCTCGTCCCCATTCTTCGCTCCGTGGTGCTCCGCGCGCAGGCGGGATTCGGTATGCTCGGCCGAGGACCGCGGGCGGAGTGCGCCGCGGACAGCCGGGCAATGGCGAACGACGCACGGACGGCGCGCCGGCAGGTGCCGCGCGGCCGTCGTCGTGGGGGACGGGCCGGGGTCGTCGCGTTGGCCCTCGCGGGGCCGGGATCTCATCTGCGGTCGATGCCGAAGCGGGCTGGACGATGCTCCACTTCGCCGCTGCCACGTCGCGAGTATCAGTTTCCACGCATCATCACTAACTGCATCATCAGGATGCGTGGAAACGACGCCCGACGCAACGGTCTTCTGCTGCTGCGCCGCGGCTTCGCACGTTAGGCCGGTGGGGACGGGAGAGATCGATCGGAGCTCCCCGTCGACGCAACCCCACGCCGGAACGGGCGTTGCGTAGCTGACGGGCTCCGCGGACGAACCCGCCGGCAGCGCGAGGTGAGGAATCCGCGGTACTCGTACGGCAGGGTGATTCGGTCCACGCGGACCAATGGATCGACGAAGACGCCCGGCATCCCACAACCCGAATCCCCGGAGACGTGGACGCACTGCCCGCAGCCCTGAACCCACCCGCGGACCAATCCGCGGCGGAGCGCTGGATGCGCCACATGCGCCGGGGCGACTTCGCGGCGGCGTGGGCGGTGAGCGACCGGCTGATCCGCGAGCGGGCGGGCGCACCTGCGGAGCACCTGCCGCGGCACCAGCAGTGGGTGTGGGATGGACGGCCGCTGGCGGGAAAGCGCGTGCTGGTGCGGTGCTACCACGGCCTGGGCGACACGCTGCAGTTCATCCGCTACGCCCGCCCGCTGCACACCACGGCCGCCGAGGTGGTCGTCTGGGCGCAGCCCGCGCTGCTTCCCCTCCTCGCCACCGTGGAAGGCATCGACCGCCTGCTCCCCCTGCACGACGGCCCGCCGGACGTGGACCACGACGCGGACGTGGAGGTGATGGAGCTCGCCCACGTCTTCCGCACGACGGTCGAGACCATCCCCGCCGACGTCCCCTACCTCCATGCGAAGCCGGCGCGGATCGAACGCGACGGCCGCCTCCACGTCGGAATCGTGTGGCGGGCGGGGGATTGGGATGAACGGCGTTCCATTCCCGCCGCACTGCTGGAGCCGCTGGCCGACCTGCCGGACGTGCGCCTGCACGTGCTGCAGCGTGGGCCCGCGCTCGCGCGGATGCCCCGTGGAGTCGGCATCGAGTCCGGCTCGGACGACGTGATGGCCGCGGCCGGCGTGATGCGCGCGCTGGACCTCGTCGTCACGGTCGACAGCATGCCCGCGCACCTGGCCGGCGCGCTGGGCGTTCCCGTCTGGACCCTGCTGCACGCCGACGCGGACTGGCGCTGGATGGAAGGCCGCGGGGACAGCCCGTGGTACCCCACGATGCGCCTGTTCCGGCAGCCCGCGCCCGGGGACTGGCCATCCGTCATCGCCCGCGTGCGCCGGGAGCTGCGCGCGCTCGCCGCCGCCGCGCGAAACGACTCGGGACGCTGAGGATCGCGGCGGGAATCGGGGCCCATGCGGCCCGGCGCCGCATGTTTACAGCCACTCTCCTTTTCGGACCGATTTCTTGACGGCGGGGCGGGATTCCGCTATGCTGAACGACCCAACCGGGCCACGGCCCGAACCCATCCACCGCTCCACACGGAGATCCTCCCATGAGCACTGCGTTCACGAAGACGGACATCATCGACTCGCCCGTCGAGCCGATGGCCATGGTCTCCAGCAGCAGCCAGCTCCCCCCGCCGATCGGCACCGGCTGCATGGCGTGTTGCTCGGGCGGCGTCGATCCGAGCTGGGGCGGCGTCAGCGCGGCCTCGTCGGTCGCCATCTGAGCTGCAGGGTGAAGGGCGGGCCCGGCGCCGCGAACCGGCGCCGGGTCCGCGCGCATCGTCCCATCGCACCGACCCGCCGCAGGAGCCCCGCATGACCCCGACCGCCGCCGCCTCCACCGGGCCCGTCTCCGCCGACCTCCTGGCCGCGCTGCCCCGCTACGGCGTGGGCGTGCTGTACAACGCCGCGCTGCCGGGCTTCCTGGAGGACAGCTGGGAGGAGCTGGACTACCTGGCCGTCATCCCCGACCGCTTCTGGACGGACGAGGGCGAGGGGCAGGTCCCGCGCTACACGCCCGTGGAGGCGCCCACCGACCTGCTGGACCGCGTGGCGCGCCGGCTTCCCATCGTGGGCCACAGCGTGGGCCTCAGCATCGGCAGCGCCGAGATGTTCGACGACGAGCACGTGCGGCAGATCGCGGACTGGCAGCGGCGCTACCGCATGGCGTGGCACAGCGACCACCTGTCGTTCCTGCGGGTGAAGGGGCTGGACGCGCACAGCCAGCTCGCCGGCCTGCCCATCCCCGTGCCCTACGACCACGAGGTGCTGGACCTGCTGGCGCAGCGCGTGGAGCAGGTGCAGCGCGCCGTGCCGGTGCCCTTCCTGCTGGAGAACAACGTCTACTACGTGGACCTGCCGGACCAGGACATGACCGAGCCCGAGTTCCTGAACCGGCTGATGCACCGCACCGGGTGCGGGCTGCTGCTGGACGTGCACAACGTGCACTGCAACGCCACCAACCACGGCTTCGACCCCCGCGAGTTCATCCACGCGCTGGACCTGACGCGCGTGGTGGAGGTGCACATCGCCGGCGGGAGCGACATGGCGGGGATGTACACCGACTCGCACGCCGGACCCGTGGCCGAGCCAGTGTGGGAGCTGCTGGACGACGTGGTGGCCCACGCCCCCAACCTGTGCGCCGTCACCTTCGAGTTCGACGAGTCCTACTTTCCCGCGCTGAAGTCCGCGGGCGTGCGCGCCGAGCTGCGCCACGCGCGCGAGGTGTGGGAGCGGCACCACTAGGCCGCGCCGATGTCGCTCCTGGAGTTCCAGCGCGCCCTGGCCGACCTGGCCGCGTCCCCCCAGCTCTGCCGCGAGCTTCGCGCCGAGGCCGGCCCCGTGCTGGACCGCTGGCGCCTGGATCCGCGCGAGCGCACGCGCGTGGAGGCCGCCGTCCGCCACCCGGGGTGGGTGGTGAACTGCACCCTGTGGCGCGCCAACCGCCTGGGGCCCATCTACACGCTGCTCTCCCGGAGCTGCTACCTGCTGGGCGACCGGTTCCGCGACGAGGTCGAGCGCTTCTGGACGCTGCACCCGCGGCCCGACTTCATGACGCGCCGCGAGGTGCCCCGCTTCGGCGCCTTCCTGCACGAGCGCCTGCGGTCGGGCGGCCTGCGCGACCCCTACCTGGACGAGGTGCTCACCTTCGAGCTGGCCTTCTTCGAGCTGGGCCTGCTTCCCCGCCGGCAGATCGCGGCCGAGACGGAGGAGGCGATGGAGGCCTTTCCCGGCACGCCGCTGCGCCTGCACCCGCTGGTGCGCGTGATCCGCTTCTCGCACGACCCCGCCCCGCTGCTGGACGTGCTGCGCCGCTTCCAGCCGGTGCCGGCCGACCTGGCGGCCGGGGAGTTCTACCTGGTCGTGGACGGACGGCAGGCCGAGGAACGGCAGATGGGAACGCTTCCGCCCCCGCTGGGCCGCCGCCTGCACGACATCGCCGCCGGCGGGTCCGTGGCCGACGGCAGCGACGAGGAGGCGCGCCTGGTGCGCCCCGGCCTCGCCGTCCCGGACCTCGCCCCGATCTCCACGGAAGCGATCGCGGTCTGAACCGGGCGGCGCCGGGCAGCCGTCGCGAAGATCCGCCGTCGGCACGACCCGCTTGCGAGAGACCGCGCGCCTCGACGGTCCACCGTCCCTCGGCTCGACGTCGGGGCGAAGGCTCCGGACGCGGGATTCCGCCGCCTGCGGGCGGGGAAAACCGGGTCTCCTGCTGCACTCGCTCCCGTGCGAACACGGAGCGGGAGACAGCGCGCCGAACGGGACCCCGTACGGACGCGCCGACCGCCGGAGGCCGGATCCCGAGGTCCGCGAAGGCAAGGCACTTGTGCTGCGCATCGCTTCCGTGGTAAACTCCAGTTCTGGCGGGAACGTGCACCGCCACGCGGGGGAGAATGCGCCCTTGCACCGACCCATCGCCCTGGCTCCCCGAGCGTTCCATGCCTCAGAACGAGAACCGTCCTGCCGGCGCCCCCGGCGACTCCGAGAAGCGCGCCTGGACCTCGCCCGAGGTGGCGGAGCTTCCCCGCCTTACGGACCTGACGCTGCAGACCGGCCCCGGCATTCCCGGCGGCGGCGGCTCGGGCGGCGGCACCGTCTTCTAGCGGCCCCGACGCGGCGCGGACCCCGGTCCGCGCCGCGTCTCGCACCTCCCCCCAGGCGGCCTTCCGGCGCGCGGCTGTCCGCGGGCCGGCTTACGTGCGCCAGCCCCCGTCGGCAGCGGCGGCGCCCCGCCCTTCCGGCGCCGGGCGTCCTCCGGCCATCTCTCTCCACCCGGCCTCGATGCTCCGAACCCTCGCGCTGCTCGGCGCGGCCGCGCTCTGCGCCGGCTCCGCCGCCGGAGCGCAGGCGCCGCTGCCGCTGAAGCGCGCGCCGCAGCCCACCGTGCCGGCCATCACGCCCGCCGACCTGATGTCGCGCCTGTACGTGTTCGCCGACGACTCCATGATGGGGCGCGAGGCGGGCACGCCGGACAACCTGCGGGGCACCGCCTACATCGAGCGCGAGCTGCGCCGCATCGGCCTGACGCCGGCGGGGGACGCCGGCACCTTCTTCCAGAACGTGCCCCTCGTCCGCCGCGTGCCCGACGAGGCCGCCACACTGTCGGTGGACGGCGCGCGGCTCGCGCGGGGGACGGACTACCTGCCGCGCGACCAGGGCTACGGCGCGCGCTCGCTGGACGGGGTGCAGGCGGTGTACGGCGGCACCTGGGGCGTGGCCGCCACGCTGCTGCCCGCGACGCAGGCGGCCGGCAAGCTGGTGGTGCTGGCCATCCCCCGCGGCCCCAAGGGCGAGCCGGTGTGGCCCGCCAACCGTGCCCTGATCACCGCGCGCTTCCACTCCGCCGCCGGCATCGCCTACGCGAGCCTGGACGCCATGCCCGCCGCGGTGCAGGCCGAGTACCGCGCGTCCACGGCCGAGCTGGACACGGGCAAGCGCGATTCCGCGGCGCTGCCCGCCTGGGTGTACGTGACCCGGGGGACGGCGCGCCGCCTGCTGGGCGTCCCGGCCGACAGCGCCTCTCCGGGGCTGGCCGGCCGCACGGTGCTCGGCGGCATCCCCTTCGTGGACGGGGTGGCGCCCGCCCGCAACGTGGTGGCCGTGCTTCCCGGCAGCGACCCTCGCCTGCGGGGCGAGTACGTGGCCGTCGGCGCGCACAACGACCACATCGGCTTCGTGCGAGCCCCGCTGGAGCACGACAGCCTGCGCGCGTTCAACTCCGTCATGCGCCCGCACGGCGCCGAGGACGAGGAGGTGGGCACGCCCACGCCGGCGCAGGCGGTCCGCATCCGTGCCCTGACGGACTCGCTGCACCGCCTGCACCCGGCGCGGCCCGATTCCATCTTCAACGGCGCGGACGACGACGGCTCGGGCACGGTGAGCGTCCTGGAGATCGCCGAAGCGCTCAAGAGGCAGGGGCCCGCGCCGCGCCGCTCGATCCTGTTCGTGTGGCACACCGGCGAGGAGCTGGGGCTGTACGGATCGCAGTGGTACACGGACCATCCCACGGTCCCGCGCGACTCGGTGGTGGCGCAGCTCAACATCGACATGATCGGGCGCGGCGGCGCGGCGGACCTCGCCGGGGGCGGCCCCACGTACCTGCAGCTCATCGGCTCGCGGCGCCTGTCCACCGAGCTGGGCGACGTGGTGGAGGCGGTGAACCGCACCGAGGCGCGGCCGTTCGCCTTCGACTACCAGTTCGACGCGAACGGCCATCCGTCGCAGTACTACTGCCGCAGCGACCACTACGAGTACGCCCGCTACGGCATCCCCATCACCTTCTTCAGCACCGGCGGGCACCAGGACTACCACCAGCTCACGGACGAGCCCCAGTACATCGACTACGCGCACATGGCGCGCGTGGCGACGCTGGTGCGCGACGTGGCCGTGCGGCTGGCGAACCTGGACCACCGCGTGGTGGTGGACAAGCCGAAGCCCGATCCGCAGGGCGAGTGCAGGCAGTAGCGGCTTCGGTCGGGGTGGACGATGGCATCATCGGACGTTCGGGCGCTTCCCCACGTGGAGGCGCCCGATCAGTGTATTCTCGATCGACGTCCGGATCAGCGATGCGGCGGAGAGATGTCGATCTTCTGTTGACTCAGATTTTCTCCCACGACCCGCATGTCGCCTATGAACGACATGCTCAGGCATGTTGCTTAAAGGTCACATCGCCCTGTATGTTGATCATAAGCTGCACGTGAGATCGGAGACGGTGTCCCGAGCGGCACGACGTGGGGGGCGCGGCCGGAGCCATCGCGGGAGGAGGAGCATGCAGATCGCCGTCCCGAAGGACCTGGGAATTCGGATGCGCGACCAGCGCCTGTCGCTGCGCATATCGCAGGCGTCGCTTGCCAGGTCGGTGGGCGTGTCCCGGTCGTGGGTCATCAAGGTGGAGCGCGGAAACCCGGGCGCTGAGGTGGGCCTCGTGCTGAAGGCGCTACGAGCGCTCGACCTCACGGTGGACGTGCGGCCCGGCTCCTCCTCGGTCACGCCGGGCGACGGCTCGGGTGGGATCGCATCGCCCGACCTGGCCGCGATCCTGGAGCGCGCCCGGGGCACGGCGCCGTGAGGAGCCCGACCGAGCTCGTCGCCCTGCTGGATGGAAGCCTCGTGGGCCACGTGCGGCAGGATCTCCGGGGCCGGCTGGGCTTCTCGTATGACGACGGGTGGCGCGAGCTGCGCGGGGCCTATCCGCTGTCGCTCTCCATGCCGCTGGCGCGGCGCGAGCACCCGGACGCGGTGATCCGGCCGTACCTGGAAGGGCTGCTGCCCGACAACGAGGCCATCCTCGCGCGCTGGGGAACCCGGTTCCAGGCATCGCCGCGGAACCCCTTCGCCCTGCTGGCCTACGTGGGGGAGGACTGCCCCGGCGCCGTCCAGCTCGTCCCGCCGCCGCGCCTGGCCGAGCTGCGGGCGGGTGCGGAGCCGCCGGTGGCCTGGCTCTCGGAGGCGCAGGTGGGAGAGCGCCTGCGGGAGCTGCGCACCTCCAACGCCACGGGCCGCAACGAGTCGGATCCCGGCTACTTCAGCCTTCCGGGCGCGCAGCCGAAGACCGCGCTGCTCTACGAGGACGGCCGCTGGGGCGTGCCCTCCGGCCGCACGCCGACCACGCACATCCTGAAGCCGCCCGGCGGGAACTTCGACGGGTTCGCCGAGAATGAGCACCTCTGCCTGCGACTGGCCGCGGCGGTGGGGCTGCCCGCCACGCGGTCCCAGGTCTGCCGGTTCGCGGGTGAGGTGGCGATCGTGGTGGAGCGGTACGACCGGATCTCCATCGACGGGCGCCGGGTTCGGGTGCACCAGGAGGACTTCTGTCAGGCCCTGGGCATCTCGCCGCACGTGAAGTACGAGGCCGAGGGAGGACCCGGGGTCGCCGCGATGGCGGAGGTCCTCCGCGCCTTCTCCAGCGCGCCCGGCGAGGACGTGGACACGCTGTTGGGCGCGCTGGCCTTGAGCTGGGCGATCGCGGGCACCGACGCACACGCGAAGAACTATTCGCTCCTCATCGCCGGCGGGCAGGTGCGGCTGGCGCCCCTGTACGACGTGGCGAGCGTGCTTCCGTACCCGGAGCGCATCCCGCCGCGCGAGGCGCGGCTCGCCATGCGCATCGGGCGGGAGTACAGCCTGCGCAAGATCGGACGCAGGCACTGGGAGCGGCTGGGGGAGGAGGTCGGCATCGGCGCCGAGGCCGCGCTGGAGCGGGTCCGCGCGATGGTGCGGCTGGTCCCCGGCGCGCTTGCGGAGGTCTGCGCGTCCGCGCGGTCCGAGGACATCGACCACCCGGTCGTCGCCCGTCTGGAGTCGGGGATCGCAAAGCACGCCGCCGCCTGCCTCGCCGCGCTGGACCACAGGGGCCGCTCAGCCGACCTGCCGTAGATCGGAGATTCCGAGATTCCGAGATTCCGAGATTCCGAGATTCCGAGAACGGTGTGGGTGTGTCGATCAAAAGCGACATCGTCACGCATGTCGCTCAAAGATGACACCAACTGACAGCGCCGACGCGATCCCATATCCGCCGGGAAGCATCTCGATGCCGCAGAATATCCTGTACGTCTTTCCCCGATAAACCCTCCCAGCCCTGAGCGCATCCTACGTTCAGTTTCGCGGCCGGCGCGGATTCGTGCGCGGCTGCCTGAACCCGCGCGGACCGTGCGGATGGAAGCGGCCGATCATCATCACAGGGGGAGGAAGATGCGCGCTCGGATTCTGGTGCGGGGGGTGCTGCCGGCGGCAGCGCTGCTGGTGGCGGCGGGCGGCCTGGCCGCGCAGGACGACTCGGCGGAGTGGCTGCGGCACTGCCGCGACAACCACGGGTGGGGACGCGGATCCGGCTACTGCGAGGTGCGTGAGTCCAACATGCCGGCGGGCGGCACGCTGAACGTGGACGCACGCGACAACGGCGGCGTTCGCGTGCTGGGCTGGGATCGCAACGAGGTGCACGTGGAGGCCCGCGTGCAGGCCCGCGCCGGCAGCGACGCCGAGGCGCGCGCACTGGCCGGCCGCGTACGCATCACCACCGCGGGCGGCACCATCCGCGCCGATGGGCCGCACGTGGAGGGGCGCGACCGGGGCTGGTCGGTGAGCTACATCGTGCGGGTGCCGCGCCGCAGCGACCTGACCGTGCGGACGCTGAACGGGCCCATCGGCGTGGAGCGCGTGAGCGGCCGCATGGACCTGAGCGCGGTGAACGGCCCGCTGTCGCTGAGCGAGGTGGGCGGCGACGTGCGCGGCCGCACCGAGAACGGACCCCTGCGCGTCAGCCTCTCCGGCGCGCGCTGGCAGGGCACGGGGCTGGACGTGCGCACCACCAACGGCCCGGTCGTGCTCACCGTGCCCGAGAGCTACGCGGCGCACCTGGACGTCGGGAACACCAACGGCCCCATGGCGCTGGACTTTCCCGTCACTGTCAGTGGGCGCATCGGCCACCACATCGTCACGGACCTGAACGGCGGCGGCCCGACCATCCGCGCGATGACGGTCAACGGGCCGATCGCCGTCAAGCGCCCGTAGCCGTGTCGCAGGGCGCACGCACGAAGGGCCGCCTCCATGCCCGGGGGCGGCCCTTCGTGCGTTCCGTGGACCCGCCGATCCCACGGCTCCGCACGTCCCGCCGCACCCTTTCCGACGTTCGGAACCAGTGGATCCGAGCCGCCGCCATGAGCGGCGCGGAGAGCCGAGATCGGTGGACCCGCTTGCTTCCGCCGATGCCGGACGCCTACTGTGTCCCTCGCCCCGTCTCCCGCGACACTCGCTCTCCGCGGGACCGCGGAAGAGTCCGGGGCTCCTCCGCGTCATCTCCACTCCCCGCTCCTCGACCGAACGTGAGAACCCATCCGTTGATCCGCCACGCGCTCGTGCCCACCGCCCTGCTCCTCGCCGTCGCCTCGCCTGCCCTCGCGCAACGGGCGCAGCCGGCGGGGGAGGTGGAGCGGCTGGTGGCGTCGTTCGCCGGCGATACGCCACTTGCGCGCGACCTGGAGGCGCTCACGGACGGCATCGGGGGGCGGGCCACGGGTTCGCCGGCCAATCTGCGCGCCGTGGACTGGGCGCTGGCGCGCTTCCGCGAGGCGGGCGTGGATGCGCGGAAGGAGGCGTTCACCATGCCAACGCTGTGGCTGGAGCGCGGCGCATCCGCCACCGTGTCGGGCGCGGGCGTCAGCTTCTCGCCGCGCGTGGCCGCCATGCCGTTCTCGGCCGCCACACCGGCGGGCGGGGCGACGGCGCCGCTGCTGGACGCGGGCAGGGGCGCGGCGGCGGACTTCGCGCGGCTGGGCGAGCGGGCGCGCGGGGCGTTCCTGCTGGTGGAGCAGGACGAGCTGAAGGACGTGGACGGGCTGTTCCGCGAGTACAACGAGTCGGCCGCCATCGAGGTGCGGGCGTTCGCGGCGGGGGTGGCCGGCGTGGTGTACATGGGCTCGCGGCCGTACAACACGCTGTACCGGCACAACGTGGCCATCGGCAGCGCCAACACGCGGCCCATGCTGGTGATGGAGCGCGACGCCGCCGCCCGCGCGCTGCGCCTGATCCGCGCCGGCACGCCGCTCACGCTCACCGAGCGCATCGACCTGGCCCCCGGCGGGCCGTACGAGAGCTACAACGTGGTGGGCGAGATCCGCGGCAGCGAGAAGCCGGACGAGGTGGTGGTCATCGGCAGCCACCTGGACTCGTGGGACCTGGGCGACGGCGCGCTGGACAACGGCGCCAACGCGGTGATGCTGATCGACGTGGCGCGCCAGATGAAGCGCCTGGGCATCCGGCCGCGGCGCACGCTGCGCTTCATCCTGTGGAACGGCGAGGAGCAGGGGATGAACGGCTCCCTGGGATACACGCGCACCCACGCCGCCGAGATGGACCGCACGGTGATGGCGGCCGCGTTCGATATCGGCTGCGGCCGGGTGACGGGCTTCTTCACCGGCGGCCGGCCCGAGATCGTGGCCGCCGTGGACCGCACGCTCGGCCCCGTGCGCGGGCTGGGGCCGTTCACGCACGTGGACGTGCCGCTGGTGGGCACCGACAACTTCGACTTCATGCTCCAGGGCGTCGCGAACCTGGTGGCCAACCAGGAGCCCGCCTCGTACGGCCCCAACTACCACGCCCGGTCCGACACCTACGACAAGTGCGACATCCAGCAGCTCCGCCTGAACGCCGCCATCACCGCCGCGCTGGCGTACGGCCTGGGCAACGCCGACGTCACCTGGACCCGCCAGACCCGCGCGCAGGTGGAGGAGCTCATGCGCCACTCCGACCTGGAGCAGCAGATGCGCACCTTCAACGTGTGGAACGAGTGGGCCGCCGGCACGCGCGGCCGCCAGCCGTAGCGTGCGTCGAAGCACCGGCGCGTTCGGTCGATACGGCCGGTTCGCCGCTGGATGAAAAACGGCGGATCAAAGACGAGGAGCCTCCGCGGCGCTGGCGGGGGCTCCTCGTTCTCGTTGATGCACGGTGGTGGATCGCGATCGACGATGGCGCGCGACGATGTGCATCCCGTCGATCAACGCTCCCCAGCGATGCCGACGACGGGGGCGATGTCATCTGATGATGGGCGGAGCGGGCGTCAGTGCGTCCACGACACGCCGAAGCGCAGGCCGCGCTGGCGGATCATGCGGTGGTCGTACGGCTGCGTGCGGAACCACTCGCCATAGATGCCGCCGCCGGTGCTCATCTGCAGCGTCGCCCCGAAGCCGTACGAGCGCCCGAAGTCGCGGCGGTAATGGTAGCGCACGGTGTCGGTGGCAAGCCCGTTCTGCACGCGCGTGTCGCCGCGCGACTGCTGGAAGTAGCGCAGGCCGTAGAAGCCGTGCAGCACCACGGGCCCGCTGCGGTCCGCCAGCACCAGGTCGCCGCCCTCCTCCAGCACCGTGGCCCCGCCCCCCTCGACGGTGGACGCGCTGGCGACGTGCAGCGCCTCGCGATAGGCATCCGCATCGCCGTTGAACGACGCGTACCCCAGCACTGCCCGCGCGCCGATCTGCATGGCGCTCCCCGTCATGATCTGGTAGCCCGCCACGCCCGCCAGCTTGGGGGTGAACAGGGAGTTCGCCGTCCCCCCGCGCCCACCGGCGACAAACCCGCCGGGCCAGGTGTTCCACACCGGCTGGGTGTTGCGCGTGTACTGCGCGGCGGCCGTCGCGGTGAGGGCGAGCGCCGTTGCGGCGGGAAGCGCGAAGCAGGCCAGGGAGCGGAGGATGGCGCGCATGTCGGTGACCGGCGGTGGCGGGGGATTGCGGCGGATTTCACTTCACGCGACTGCTGGGGACGCCAAGCAGGTGGTTCTACCCCGCGAAATGCGGTTCGAACCGCGTTGCGTGCAGCACCCCTTTCAGACGGTCGCTACTCACGCTCTGGAAGCGGTATCCCCAGGCTTTTCAGAATACCCGCGATCTGCGCTGACTCCGCATATCGTCGTTGGATGGCGGCCTGATAGCTCCAGGAGAGAAGCGTAGCCACCTCGGGTGCATCGGCCTGCCTGCCGCGCTTCGCAAGCGTAAGCGCGAGGTTCACACGACCAACCATCAGCGAGCGCACATCTCCCAGACGCTCGTACACCGGCAGCTCTTCCTCCCGCATGATTCGCAACGCCTCGTCCAGCTCACCGCGCTCCGACAGCACGTCCGCGATCTTGCCCAGCGTCACCGCTCGCGAGCGCACATCCCCGAGACGCTCGTACACCGGCAGCTGTTCCTCCCGCCGGATGCGCAACGCCTCGTCCAGCTCACCGCGCTCCGACAGCACGTCCGCGATCTTGCCCAGCGTCACCGCTCGCGAGCGCACATCCCCCAGACGCTCGTACACCGGCAGCTCTTCCTCCCTCCAGATGCGCAACGCCTCGTCCAGTTCACCGCGCTCCGACAGCACGTCCGCGATCTTGCCCAGCGTCACCGCTCGCGAGCGCACATCCCCCAGACGCTCGAAGACGGGAAGCAGTTCATCCTGGAGAATCCGCAACGCGTCGTCCAGGTCCCCGCGCGCGGACAGCACGTCCGCGATCTTGCCTAGCGTCACCGCTCGCGAGCGCACATCCCCCAGACGCTCGTACACCGGCAACTGTTCCTCCCGCCGGATGCGCAACGCCTCGTCCAGCTCACCGCGCGCCGACAGCACGTCCGCGATCTTGCCCAGCGTCACCGCTCGCTCGCGCACATCCCCGAGACGCTCGTACACCGGCAACTCTTCCTCCCGCCGGATGCGCAACGCCTCGTCCAGCTCACCGCGCGCCGACAGCACGTCCGCGATCCGGCCCAGCGTCACCGCTCGCGAGCGCACATCCCCCAGACGCTCGTAGACCGGCAGCGGTTCCTCTCGCCAGATGCGCAACGCCTCGTCCAGCTCACCGCGCGCGTACAGCACGTCCGCGATCTTGCCCTGCGTCCCCGCTCGCGAGCGCACATCCCCCAGACGCTCGAAGACGGGCAGCAGTTCATCCCGAAGAATCCGCAACGCCTCGTCCAGCTCACCGCGCTCCGACAGCACGTCCGCGATCTGACTCAGTGCTATCGCTCGCGAGTGCCAATCCCCTAGACGCTCGTACATCGGCAACAGTTTTTCACTAAGGATCGTCAAAGCCTCGTCCGCTTCTCCATGAGCTATCAACGATTCTGCGATGTAGTACAGTACGGTGGAGCGGTCTGCTTCCGTTAACGACGGGGATCGCTCTGCTTCGCGGAGCAACGCCCCCGCGTCGTCCCCGTGCCCGAGCGTGGCCAACGAACGTGCAAGGTGCAGGAGCAGGATTGGGTGACGACCGGCCGGTTCGATCACGACGGAGAGTAGGGACCGCGCGTCACGATAGCGGTGCCCGTTCACCCATGCTGAGGTCACGGCCAGCGCGACCACGACCAGTTTGTCCTGTCGGCCACCTTGGGCGCAAAGGCGGATGAGTTCGAGCGCGCGGGCCTCGCTGGGATTGTCGACCGCCTGCCACCACAGGGGGAAAAGAACGTCCACCAGAACGCCGGAAAGCACGCGCTCGTCGCCGCTGTTGGGAGCGACGAGAGGCGGTGGGTCACCACCCGCGAGCTGGCGGGCCACGCGGAAGTGCGTCTGCCCGTCCTCGTCCGCCACGTCCACAAGCCCCAGGGCGGCGGCGTGATCGAGCGCGCGGCGGACAGAGTCCGGTGTACGTGCCGGTGCCAACGCGTGCACGGCGGCGATGGGGGCGGGGACCGTGAGGAGCAGCATGCGTCCCAGCAGCGCCCGGTCGTCGTCCGCCAGCGTTGCGACCAGCCTGTGCGCCAGGATGTTAGCGCGGAACTCTTCCTCCCACTTCTCCAACTCCGCAAGAATTCCTGCGTGGTCCAAGCCGGGTTGCTCCAGCACTTGGTGCAGCCACTCGAACAGGCGCGGGTTGCCGTCTGCTGCGCTGATTGCCTGCGCCAGCAATCCGGTATCGCGCGTGACCCGCGGCTTCGTCTGATCCAGACGCCGGGCCTGCTTCTCACGCTCGGTGGCGTCCAGCGGCTGCACCTCCTCCGCGGCCAGGCGATCCGCGAACGGCGCAGGCAGCGCATACCGGCACGTGATCAGCACTCGACCGAAACCTGTGTGCGCCACCGCATCCAGCAGCGCACCGAGCGCATCCGCTGCGTGCGGCGCCAGGTCCAGCACGCCGTCCGCCTTACCTGGTTGGTTCTGCTCGAAGTCGTCCAGCACGAACAAGGGCTCGCGAAGCCCCGCATCAGCCAACACCGTCAACGCGGCTTCGATTCGGAACCGAAGCTCCGCGGTTGGTTCGCTCAGAACCTGCCTGACTCCATCGTTGGGCAGCTCCGGTCTCCAAGCTTGAATCAGCGAAGACTCGTCCAGGCGTCCGATCACCACCACTCGCTGAAAGCGGCTATGCAGGCGGTCGCAGAGCCGCGCAGCCACGCTGCTCTTTCCGCGCCCGCCCTGGCCTCGCAGCACAAGGCCGAGGTGGGCATCGTCCGGCTCCCGCAGCTTGCGCAGGCTGCGCTGAAGCAGCCGGCGGCGGCCGACAAACGCGGCGCGGGTGGCGACCTTTACCTTCTTCGTCAGCGGATCGAGGAACTCCGACTCGGCCGGGCGGCCGGTGGAACGCTTTCGTCCAGGGGTCTGCGTCGGGGTGACGAATGCCGCCGGTGGATCGCCCGCGCAGAAGAGCCGCAGCAGGTGCCAGTCGCGCGCACCCGCCGCGTGCAGCTCCACGGACGCGTGAACCAGGGCGCGCGGAAGGCTCTCCCCGGCGGCGAGCTTCTGGTAGACGTGCTGCGCGGCGAGCGACGCATCGTCGTCGCGAACCGGGCGCCCCCAGCCGAGCACGGCGCGGAATCCGCTTGCGATCAAGCCTTCCGCCAGCGAGCGGACCTCGCCGCGGTCGGCGTTCTGCCCGGTGCGGCAGCCGGAAAGGAAGACGAGCGGCGGACGGTGCGGCAGGCGGCGCGCGAACTCGGCCGCGCTGGCATCCGCACGCTGCCCCTCGCCGTCTTCCAGCACGAACACGGGGGTTCCGTCGGTCGCGTGGCCCGCGTGCCCGGTCACGTGCAGCACGTCGAAGAAGCCCGCGCCGTAGTCGTGCATCAGCGCGCCCAGCTCGTCCAGGCACCCGCTCTCCTCCACCACCAGGTCCAGCGGCCAGCGCCGGGTCGCCTCCAGGATCAGGCTCTCCTCGCGCTCGTATTCCAGCACCGGGACCACGTTCCGCGGGCTGGACGCCATGAACAGCGCCTGGAGCGGACGGTTCGCCGGCGGGAGGGGGGGAGCATCGGCGGGCCGCCAGCGCACGGGCAGCACGGGCGGGTTGGTGGCGTGCACCAGGAACGTCGTCCCGTCGTGAAGCACCTCCCACGGCAGGTGCGCCAGGCCGTGCGGCATGTCGATGGCGAGCACCAGCACGTCGGCGTGGTTGGCGGCGGACCGGATCTCCGTGGTCAGCCACCGTTCCCCGCCGTCCAGCCAGCGGAACAGCTCGCGACCCACGTCCACGAGCCTCGCGGGAAGCGGGCTGTAGTAGTCCGTCTCCGCCGTCTGCACCAGCGGGCCGATGTCGCCGAGCGCGAGGGTGCGCGTCCGGGCCTGGTTCGGATTGTCCTTCCAGAGCCGGAGCTGGAGCGCGGTGGCGGTCTGCTCGACGAGCTCCACGTGCAGCACGTGCGGCATGGAGTCAGTCGCCCCGGAGCGTTTCCAGCACGGCCGTCACCTGCTCCGGCGTCGCGGAGTCCAGGGCCAGGCGGTTGCCCTTCGCGTCCTCGATCACCACCGAGAGCCGCTTGCCGTGCGCCTTCCTCCACGCGTCGCGCCAGGCGATGACGTTCGTCGCGATGCCCGTGACCCCGCCGACGACGCCCACGATCGCGCCGATCGCCACCAGCGCGCCGCCGTCCCGCGTCACCACCCGCGGCTCGGGCGGCTTGGGTGGCTCGCGGCTCGCCACCAGCCCCGGGATGGCGAGCAGCTCGGCGAGCGCCGCACCCGCGTCGGGCCCCTGCACGGCAACGGAGATCAGATCCGGCATGCTGTGTCTCCCTCGATATGAAGCGATGAATGATGCCCTCCGGTCCGTCTGGGGAGCATCGAAACGTCGTGCGTCGACCCTCATTCCATTCCACCATGCGGGGACGGGGGGCGGAATCTTCGATGCCGGTTCGTCCCTCGACCGAGCTATCGAGCGCCTTCATCAAACCGCTGCCCGCGGGTCAGCCGTCGCACCCCGTCCCGTCCCCATCGCGGTCGAGATGGTAGATGTCCCTCCCGACGACCCGCACCGGACCCTCTACGTATGAGGGACCGTCGCCCGCGCCGCCGGCACAGTCCACGTCGCTGTCGATGGGAACACAGGGTTCGTAGTTCGGATCACATTGCCCGCGTGACGTAGACTCGCCGCCGGGAGAGGGATGGCTGCCGCATCCAGCCATGGTGAAAGCCGAGAGAACGGCAGGCAGGATCAGACGCATGGCCAGGCGTTGCATTTCAGTATGGACGCGTCGGATGAATCGGCCCGCCCCAAGGCCGTAAGGGCGTGCGTTCCCGGACGAGTGTCAGAGCGTCTTAATTTGTGTGACGAGGTTCTGGATGCTCTCCTTGGCGTCGCCGAAGAGCATGGAGGTGTTGGGCTCGTAGAACAGCTCGTTCTCCACGCCGCTGTAGCCGGCGGCCATGCTGCGCTTCAGCACGATCACCTGGTGCGCCTTGTCCACGTTCAGGATGGGCATGCCGAAGATGGGCGAGCTGGGGTCGTTGCGGGCGGCGGGGTTCACGACGTCGTTGGCACCGATCACCAGCGCCACGTCGGCACGCTCGAACTCGTCGTTGATCTCGTCCAGGTCGTACAGCCGGTCGTACGGCACGTTGGCCTCGGCCAGCAGCACGTTCATGTGACCCGGCATGCGGCCGGCCACGGGGTGGATGGCGTACTTCACCTCGCCGCCGCGCTTCTCCACCAGCGCCGCCAGCTCGCGCACCACGTGCTGGCACTGCGCCACCGCCATCCCATATCCCGGCACCACGATCACCAGCCGCGCGTAGGCGATCTGCACCGCCGCGTCCTCGGCGTTGATGGTGCGCACCGTCAGGCCGCTCACGTCCTTGCCGGAGCCCGCTGCGGGCGGCGTGCCGAACGCGCCGAACAGCACGTTGGCGAAGGAGCGGTTCATCGCCTTGCTCATCAGCACCGAGAGCAGGAACCCGCTCGCCCCGTCCAGCGCGCCGCAGATGATGAGCACGCTGTTGCCGATGGCGAAGCCCGTGGCGGCCGAGGCCAGGCCCGCGTACGAGTTGAGCAGCGACACCACCACGGGCATGTCCGCGCCGCCGATGGGAAGCACCATCAGCACCCCCAGCAGCAGCGACAACGCCACCATCGCCAGGAACAGGTAGGGGTGATACGGCTGGAAGATGAGGAAGACGAAGATGCCGAAGGTGGCGGCGAAGAGCACCAGGTTGATGGCGTTCTGGCCGCGGTAGGTGACGGGCGTGCCGGTGACGAAGCCCTGCAGCTTGCCGAAGGCCATGAAGCTGCCCGTGATGGTGAGCGCGCCGAACAGCACCTCGAAGCCCAGCGCCCCCATCATGGCCGCCGGCGGGCGCCCACCCTGGATGTGGTACTCCGCCACGCCCACCAGCGTGGCGGCCAGCGCCCCGAACATGTGCGACACGGCGATTCGCTGCGGCATGGCCGTCATGGGCACGAACATGCCCAGCGGGTACCCGATCAGCGTGCCAAGCGCCAGCCCGCCCAGGATCCACCGGTAGTCCACGATCTCGCGCACCAGCAGCGTGCCGATGATGGCGAGCAGCATGCCCAGCGCCGCCTGCTGCATGCCGCGCTGCGCCTTGTCCGGCTTGGTGAGGCTGCGCAGGCCCAGGATGAAGAGGACGCTGGCGGCCAGGTAGGTGGCCCAGGTGATGTACTCGCGGATCACGCCGCACCTCCGGCGCCGGGCTTCGCCTGGCCCTTCGCGTCCGGCTTCTTCCCATCCGCCGCGCCGCCCGGCCGGCCGCGATGGAACATCTTGAGCATGCGGTCGGTGATGAGGAAGCCGCCGACCACGTTGATGGTGGCCGCCGTCACCGCGATGAAGCCCAGGATGGTCGCCAGCGTGCCGCGGTTCGCGCCCGCCAGCACCAGCGAGCCCACGAGCGAGATGCCCGAGATGGCGTTGGTGGCCGACATGAGCGGCGTGTGCAGCAGCGGCGGAACCTTGGTGATGACCTCGAAGCCCACGAACGCGGCCAGCACGAAGACGAACAGGAACAGGAGCGTCTGGGGCATCTGGGTCATGGCGCGGCGCTCTCCGGAAAGGGCGGGATGGACTTGGGGTGGATGAGGGGTCGTCCCGCTACGATGCCACGGGCGGCGTCGCGGCCGCACTCCCCAGCAGGGCCTGCACGCGCTCGTTCACCACGCGCCCGCCGTGCGTCACGCAGGCGGAGCGGAAGATCTCGTCCTCGAAGTCCGTCTTCAGCCCCTCGGGCCCGGCGAACTCGGCCAGCATGGCGGCGACGGTGCGGGCGTACATCTGGCTGGCGTGCAGCGGCATCTCGGCCGCCATGTTCAGCGGCGCCAGGATGCGCACGCCGTTCTCCTCGACGGTCTCCCCCGGCCGCGTGAGCTCGCAGTTGCCTCCGGCCGGGCCGGCCAGGTCGACGATGACCGAACCGGGCTTCATCGCCCGCACTGCGTCCGCCGAGACGAGAAGCGGGGCGCGCATGCCGGGGACGAGCGCGGTGGTGATCACCACGTCCATCTCGGCGATCACCGGGACGAGCAGCTCCACCTGGCGCCGCTGTCGGTCCTCGTCCAGCGCCTTGGCGTAGCCCCCCTGCCCCTCCGCGTCGCCCGTGTCCAGCGGCAGCTCCACGAACTTTGCGCCCACGCTCTCCACCTGCTCGGCCGCCGCGGCGCGCACGTCGTAGGCGGAGACGACGGCGCCCAGCCGGCGGCAGGTGGCGATGGCCTGCAGCCCCGCGACGCCCGCGCCGATCACCAGCACCCGCGCGGGGCGGATGGTGCCGGCGGCGGTCGTCAGGAGGGGGAAGAACTTGGGCAGCCACTCCGCCGCCACCAGCGCCGCGCGGTATCCCGCCACCGTGCCCATCGCCGAGAGCGCGTCCATCCTCTGCGCGCGTGAGATGCGCGGCACCAGCTCCATCGACAGCGCCGTCACGCCCGCCGCGGCCAGGCGCGCCATGCCCTGCGGGTCGTCCAGCGGGCGCAGGAAGCCGATGACCGCGGAGGAGGGGCCGAGCAGCGCGGTTTCCGCCGCGGAGGGGGTCTGCACCTTGGCGACCACAGGCGCGCCGAACGCCTCCGCGCGGTCCACGATGCGCGCGCCGGCTTCCGTGTAGGCGTCGTCGGACAGGTACGCGCCCTCGCCGGCGCCGGCCTCCACGCGCACCTCGTGCCCCTGCGCGGCGAGCAGCTTCACCACCTCGGGCACGAGCGCGACCCGCCGCTCCAGCGGGGCGGTCTCCTTGGGGACTCCGATGACGAGGGGCATGACCCGTGGGGAAGGTGTTTGCGATTCGCGCACGCCGGCGCCGGGCCCGCATCCGGACCCCGCGTCCACACTCGGAAGGCGCCGCGAAGGGGCTCGGTACAGAGATGGGGCGGCGCGATGCGCGTGTCAACGATATCGTCCGAAGACCGCAGATCTCTCCAGCGGTGGACAGGATCGGGAAGCGCTCACGGATCGCACGAAACGAGCGCTGCCGCCTGACCTCGGGGGGTCTGCGCAACTGGTGGACGTGGCTCGTGGAAGCGTAAGCAGGAAGCGCGGGCGAGGACGGGTCGGGCAGGTCGGAGGATGCCGTCGAGAGGATACCGCGCCCCTGCGACCCTACTTCCGCTTCCGTTTCGGACGCGGATAGACGACCTCCTTCTCAGGCTTCGAATCCGCCGGCAAGTCGGCGGACGGTGCCCCGGCGTCCGCCCCCTCCGCGGACGGCTCGGCCGCCGCCTGAACGCCGGCGCGGGTGACGGAGAGCACGGCGTCGGGATGCGCCTCGGCCACGCGCAGCAGCACGCGGGCGGGGCCCTCGGGATACCGGCGTCCCTGCTCCCACCCGCGCAGCGTGCCCACGCTGATGCCCAGCATGGCCGCGAACTGCGGCTGCGACAGGTGGAAGTTCTCGCGCACGGCCTTCACGTCGACGTCGTCGAACCGCGTGACGCGGGCGGGCACGGCCTCGTTGCGGCGGATGGCGCCCGCCTCGCGCACGCTGGCGACCAGCTCGTTGAACAGCGCCTCGTCCATGATGATGCCCCGTGTACGTCGTTTGATGATGACTGCCCACCCGACCGGCCGGTCGCGGGCGCGCCGGGTCAGCCGAACTCCTCCTCCACCAGCCTGCGAAGCATCTTCTCCTGCGCGGCGGTGAGCGTTCCCTGCTCGTTCTTGGCGTAGAGCAGCAGCAGGTAGACCACGTCCTCGGCCGGCGCCCAGTAGTAGATGACGCGCACCCCGCCGCTCTTGCCGCGCCCCGCCGGCGCCCACCGCATCTTCCGGATTCCGGCCATGCCGCGGATCACCTGCCCCACGTCCGGCCGCGCGACGAGCTCGATCTGCAGGTCGCGGAACTCGTTGGAGGTGAGCGCGTGATCCACCTGCTTGCGAAACACCGACGTCTCGATGAATTCCATGGTTCACCTGGATGAATATAAGTCAACGACGTACATACGTCAATGGCGTACCAAAGACGGATGCGTTGCGCTCCTTCGGCTTGCCACCAATCCCCGTGCACCGGCCGCCAGCGACTCCGGGGCTCGACCGCGAACGGCGTCCGCGCGGAACCCGGCGGCATCGGTGGCGACCAATCCAGGGGCATGAAGCCCCGGCTGGAACTACGATCGCTCCTGCGCGGGGCGCAGGAGCGATCGCGGAAGGTCGATCCCGCGCGAAACGTCTGGCGTACTTCCCTTCTCCCGTTTGCGACAGAAGGTGGCAAGCCCCGGCGAGCCGGATGAGGGCCCGCTAGTCTCCCAGCTGCGAGAGCAGGGCGTCCAGCGCGTCCTGGTCCAGGCCCGCCATCGAGAAGTCGGACGGGGTGAAGCCGCCGGCCTGCGGGTCGCGGCAGTGGGCGATCAGGTCGCGGACGGCGGCCATGAAGCCTTCGGCCAGGCGCACCGCGGTCGACTCCTCGTACAGCTCCGTGGGATATGTCCACGTGGCGTACAGGCGGCCGCCGGACACGAGCGCATCCACCCCCAACAGGTGCGGGCGCGGGCCGAGCGGGCTGCGCGCCACCCCCGTCTCCACCTCCGCCGGCACCAGCAGCGGCTGCGGAAGGTCCTCGGCCGCCACGGCGTGGCCGGCGTCGAGCTGGCCCAGGTAGTTGAAGCTCACCTCGGCGGCCGGCGCCGTGCGGAGCGCCTCTGCCGTGGCGGCGTCGGCGGCCAGGTAGCGCAGCATCCCGTATCCGATGCCCTTGTGGGGCACGCCGCGGAGCTGCTCCTTCACGCCCTTGAGGGAGCGGCCCAGGTCCCCGGGCTCCTCCAGCGCCAGGGTGACGGGGTAGACGGCGGTGAACCAGCCGGCGGTGCGGGACAGGTCCACCGTCTCGAACAGGTCCTCGCGGCCGTGGCCCTCCAGGTCGATGCGCAGCGACCCATCGCCCGTCCAGCGCGCGAACGCCAGCGTGAGCGCGGTGAGCAGCACGTCGTTGATCTGCGTGGTGTAGACGGGCGGCACGTCGTACAGCAGGGCGCGCGTGTCCGCCTCGTCCAGCGCGCTCACGATGCGGCCGGCGGTCGCCTCCGTGTTGCCGCCGCCGCTGCGGTCGCGGGGCAGCGCGGACACGGCGCGCGAGCCCTCCGCCGTCCAGTACGCCGCCTCGGCCGCCACGCCGCCGGTGCGGACGTGCTCGGCCACGCGGCGCGCCCACTGCCGGAACGACGTGGTCTTGCGCGGAAGCGCGGGCTCGCCGCCGCCGGCGAGCTGCGTGTAGGCGCGCTCCAGGTCCTGCGTCACCAGCGCCATCGACACGGCGTCGGCGACCAGGTGGTGGGCGGTCACCAGCAGCCGCCCGCGGCGCCCGGCGGGAAGGCGGAAGAGCACGAAGCGCACGGCGGGGCCCCGGGCGAGGTTCAGGGACCGGTGCGCTTCCGTGCAGCGGGCCTGGAACTCCGCCTCCAGGGTGTCCTCGGAGACGGCGGACAGGTCCACGAAGGTGAAGGGAACGTCCGCCGAGGGCGCGTCGCAGGTCTGCACCCAGGCGCCGTCGCGCTGCTCGTAGCGCATGCGCAGCGCGTCATGGTGCCGCACTACCGCGGCCGCGGCGCGCTCGAGCAGCGCGGGGTCCAGCCCGTCGCGCGTCTCGTAGGCGAAGGCGAGGCTGAAATGGCCGGGCTCGGGGAGCTGCTGCTCGAAGAACCAGTGCTGCACGGCCGTGAGGGGCACCTCGCCCTCCACCGGCTCCTGCTCGGCTTCCACCGCCGCGGCGGTGCCCACCAGGGGCGCCAGCTCGGCGATGGTCTGGTGCATGAACATCTGCTTGGGCGTGATGCGCAGCCCCGCCTCGCCCGCGCGGGCGATGATCTGGATGCTGAGGATGGAGTCGCCGCCCAGCTCGAAGAAGTTGTCGTGCACGCCGACGTGCGGGACGCCCAGCACCTCGGCCCACAGCTCGGTGAGCCGGCGCTCCGTCTCCGTGCGCGGCTCGCCGGCGGGCCCGCCCGCGTCCACCGAGGCAGCCACCTCCGGCGCGGGCAGGGCGCGGCGGTCCACCTTGCCGTTGGGAGTGAGCGGCAGGACATCCAGGGTCACCACGAAGGCGGGCACCATGTAGTCGGGCAGGCGCTCCTTCAGGTGCGCGCGCAGCTCGGCGGCGGTGGGCGCCTCGGCCCCGGCGGGAACGACGTACGCGACCAGGCGCTTCTCGCCCGGCCCGTCCGCGCGCGCGGCCACCGTGGACTGCTTGACGCCCGGGTGCGCGTCCAGCGCCGCCTCGATCTCGCCCAGCTCGATGCGGAACCCCCGCACCTTCACCTGGTCGTCGAAGCGGCCCAGGAACTCCAGCGCGCCCTCGGCCAGCCAGCGCACGCGGTCGCCCGTGCGGTACATGCGCGCGTCGGGCTCGGCGGCGAAGGGATCGGGAAGGAAGCGCTGCGAGGTGAGCTCGGGCTGGCCCAGGTAGCCCAGCGCCACGCCGTCGCCGCCCAGGTACAGCTCGCCGGGGATGCCGACGCCCACGGGCTGCCCGCGCCCGTCCAGCACGTACGCGCGGGTGCTGCCGATGGCCCGGCCGATGGGCACGGTGGACGCATCCCCGGGCACGTGCTCCACGCGGTAGGCGGTGGCGAAGACGGTGCTTTCCGTAGGCCCGTACAGGTTCAGCAGGGCGCCGGGCGCCCCCTCCGCCAGCACGCGCCGCACGGCCACGGCGTCGGCCGCCTCGCCGCCGAACATGGCGTAGCGCAGGCCGGAGAAGGCATGCGGCACCTCGCGGGCCAGGGCGTTGAAGAGCTGCGTGGTGAGGAAGGCGTGGGTGATGCCCAGCGCCTTCACCTCGCGCGCGAAGTCCTGCGGCGACAGCGCCAGCTCGCGCGGCACGCCCACGCATGCGGCGCCGTTCAGCAGCGCGCCCCACACCTCGAAGATCGCCGCGTCGAAGGCCGTGTTGGCCATCTGCGACAGCCGGTCGCCGGGGCGCACGTCCACGTACCCGGGCGCGTACGCGGTGCGGACGACCGCGCGGTGGTGCAGCTGCACGCCCTTGGGCGTGCCGGTGGAGCCGGAGGTGAAGATGACGTACGCCGCGTCCAGCGGCCCCGCCGCGTCCGGCAGGTCGTCCGCGGGCGCCTGCTCCACCTTCGCCCAGTCGGCGTCCAGCAGCACGACGGGCGCGTCCGTGGGAGGAAGCCCGGCCCGGAGCGCCTGCTCGGTGACGACGGCGGACAGGGCGGTGTCGCGCATCATGTAGGCGAGGCGCTCGGCCGGGTACTCGGGGTCCAGCGGCACGACCGCCGCACCGGCCTTGAGGATGGCGGCGAGCGCGACGACCATCTGGGTGGAGTGGCCGGCGCAGAGGCCCACGCGCGAGCCGGGCGCCACGCCCAGGCCGCGCAGGTGGTTCGCCAGGCGGTTGGCGCGGGCGTTCAGCTCGGCGTAGCTCAGCGTGACGCCGCCGAAGACGGCGGCGGGGGCGTCCGGCGTGCGGCGGGCCTGGTCCTCGAAGAGGCGGGTGACGGAGGCCTCGCGGGGGTAGTCGCGGGCCGTGTCGTTCCATCCCGCGATCTGGACGGCCTCGTCGTCGGCGATGGAGAGCAGCTCGTCCACCGGCGCGTCGGGGTTGGCCAGGCCGCGCTCCAGCAGCACGCGCAGGTGGCGGATCATGCGGGCCACCGTGTCGCGGTCCCACAGGTCGCTGTTGTACTCCACCATCCCCGGCATCCCGCCCTCCATCTCCACCGTCGCCAGCGTCTGGTCGAACTTGGACTTCGTGGTATCGACCAGCGCGACGGTGTTCTCGGCGAACAGGGAGCGCACGTTCAGCCGGCTTCCCATGGCCGAGTGCTCCAGGTGGTGGTGCGACTTCACGAAGGTGTGGTGGAAGTACATCACCTGGAACACGGGGTTGCGGCTCAGGTCGCGCTCCACCTTCAGCGCGTCCACCACGAAGTCGAAGGGCAGGTCCTGGTTGGCGTCGGCGTCCAGCACGGCGGCGCGGGCCTGCAGCACCAGCTCGCGGAAGGTGACGCCGTGGGGGAACACGGTGCGGATGGCGGCGGTGTTCACCAGGAACCCCACCATCGACTCCACCTCGGCGTGGTTGCGGTTGCCCACCAGGGTGCCCACCACGATGTCGTCCTGCCCGCTGTACTTGTGCAGCATCAGGTTGTAGCCGGCCATCACCACCATGTTCACCGACGCGCCCAGCTGCCGCCCCAGCCCGCGGATTCCGTCCACCAGCGCGCCGGGATACACGAACCGGTAGATGCCGCCGTTGTAGCGCTGCACGCCGGGGCGGGGACGGTCGGTGGGCATCTCCAGCACGGGGGCGCCGGACAGATGCTGCTTCCAGTGGTCCACCTGCTTGCGCAGGGTGGCCCCCGTCAGGAACTCGCGCTGCCACGCCGAATAGTCGGGGTACTGGATCTCCAGGTCGCCCAGCGGCGAGGGCTGCCCTTCCACGAACGCCTCGTAGAGCTGCTCCATCTCGCGCGTGACGATGGGCATGGACCAGCCGTCGGTGACGATGTGGTGCATGCACAGCACCTGCGCGTAGTCGGCCTCGCTCACGCGCAGCAGGGTGGCGCGGAAGAGGGGGCCGTGGTACAGGTCGAAGGGGATGGCCCCCTCCTCGCTGGTGCGGCGGCGGATCTCGTCCTCGCCGGCGTCCTCGCCGTTGGGGCCGCGGATGTCCACCACCTTGATGGGCATGGGGTGCGGCGGCAGGACCACCTGCTTGGGCTGGCCGTCGATCAGCCGGAACACCGTGCGCACCGACTCGTGGCGGCGCACGATCTCCTCCAGCGCACGCTGCAGGGTGGGGATGTCCACCTTCGCCGAGACGAGCGAGGCCACGGGGATGTTGTAGAAAGGGCTTCCCGGCTCCATCTGGTCCAGGAACCAGAGCCGCTCCTGCGCATACGACATGGGGTGTACCGAGCCGCTGGTGACCCGCTTGATGGCGATGCGCGGCGCCAGCGGCTTGCCCTCGCCCCGCAGCCGCTTCTCGAGCAGCGCCCGCTTGGCGTCCGACAGCCCCTCGCGCGGCAGCGTTCCGTTCTGCGTATCCATTCGATCCCCGTTGGACGTGGTGGTTCGGTTTCGGTTTGCGTCGGTCTGGCTTCGGTCGGTCACGGCAGCGCCGGCGGATGCCCGCCCGGCGCCGCAATCCGCTCCTTCGGTCGATCCTTCCTCGCTGGGCGTCGATCCGCGGCGGCGATCATCGGCCGGCGCCGCTGGCCCGGCGCGGGGTCAGCCCGCGGTGTCGTCCGCCGCGCCCTCGGCGGCGGCGAGCTGGGCGCGGACCTCTTCGTCGCTCAGGTCGTCCAGGCCCTCCAGCAGCAGCGCCATCATCTCCTCCTCCGCCGCGCGCAGGCGGGCGGCGAGGGCGGAGGCGGTGGGCGCCGCGAACAGGTCGGGGAGCGAGACGTCGAGGCCCAGCGCGTCGCGCACGCGGGAGACGACCTGCGTGGCGCGCAGCGAGTGCCCGCCCAGGGCGAAGAAGTCGTCGTGCACGCCGATCTTCTCCACGCCCAGCACGGCGCGGAACGCCTCGACGATGGCGGCCTCGCGATCGTCGCGCGGCGCCACGTACGGCGTGCCCAGGCCGGCGTCGTCCACGGCGGGCAGCGCGGCGCGGTCCACCTTGCCGTTGGGGGTGAGCGGCACGGCGGGAATGGGCACGTACGCCGTGGGCAGCATCCAGTCCGGCAGCGTGCGCCGCAGCCCCTCGCGCAGCGCCATCCCGTCGATCACGCCCACATCCGCCGCAACGCCGTCCGGCGACCCTGCGTCCGCCGCGGCTCCGTCCGCCGGCGACCCGCCGGCGCGTCCATCGACCGGCCCACTGACCGACGTCGGACCGGCCGTCGATCCTCCGGCCTCCACCACACCCGATTTCGCGGACTCGCCGCCGGACGCGTCCGCCGCCGGGGCGCCGTTCGCGGAGGCGGGGACGATCCAGGCGACGAGGCGGCGCTCGCCCGTGGCGTCGGGCTTCACGGCGACGACGGCGTCGCGCACCTGGGGCAGCGCGCGCAGGGCGGCCTCCACCTCGCCCGTCTCCACGCGGAAGCCGCGCAGCTTCACCTGGCCGTCCATGCGGCCGATGAAGTCCAGCGTTCCGTCCGCCAGCCAGCGCACCAGGTCGCCCGTGCGGTACAGGCGCTCGCCGCTTGCGAACGGGTGCGGCACGAAGCGCTCGGCGGTGAAGCCCGGCCGGCCCAGGTAGCCGCGCGCCAGGCCGTCGCTGCCCAGGTACAGCTCGCCGGGAACGCCGGGCGCGGAGGGCCGCAGCGCGTCGTCCAGCACGTACGCCGTGGTGTTCGCGATCGTGCGGCCGATGGGGATGCTGGGCGCGCGCGGGGCCAGGTGGTCCACCCGGTGCCAGGTGGAGTATCCGCAGCTTTCCGTGGGCCCGTAGCCGTTCACCAGGCGATTCGGCCCGCCCGCGGCCAGCACGCGCCGGGTGGTGTCGGGGTCCATCGCCTCGCCGCCCACCACCACGCTCTCCAGCCCCGCGAAGGCGCCGGGCTGCACGCGCGCGAGCTGGTTGAAGAGCGCGGTGGGCGCGAGCAGCACGCTGATCCGCCCGTCGCGCAGCCCCGCCGCGAACGTGGCCGGCGCCAGCGTCACGTGGCGCGGAAAGACGACCAGCGCGGCCCCGTTCAGCAGCGCCCCCCACGTCTCCGCGATCGCCACGTCGAACGAGGGGCTGCACACGTGCGCCACCCGGTCCGCCGGCCCCACCTGCACGTGCGCCGTCTCCCGCACCAGCCGCACGACGGCGCGGTGGGGGATCGCGATGCCCTTCGGGCGCCCGGTGGAACCCGACGTGTAGACCACGCACGCCACCGTCTCCGGCGCAGCGAACCCATCCTCGAACGCGCCGGCCGAATCCGCCGAAGCGACTGAGTCGACCGAATCGACCGAATCCGCCGGAGTGTCCGATTCGCCGTCCGCCCGATCCACCGACACGACCGTCGCGCCGGCGCCGTCCACCAGCGCGCGTAGCGCGTCGCTGCTCACGACCACCCGCGCGCCCGCGTCGGCGAGCATGAAGGCGATGCGCTCCGGCGGGTACGCGGGGTCCAGGGGCACGTACGCGGCGCCCGTCTTCACCGCGGCGAGAACGGCGACCACCAGCGCGGCGGAGCGCTCCAGGGCGATGCCCACGCGGCCCTCGGGCCCCACGCCCAGCGCCCGCAGCCGGGCCGCGAGCGCGTCCGACCGCGCGTCCAGGTCGGCGTAGGTCAGCGTGGCGTCCTCCGCCTCCACCGCCGTCGCGCCGGGGCGCGCGGCCACCTGCGCGGCGAACAGCTCCGCCAGGGTGCGGTCGCGGGGATACGGCGTCGGCGCCCCGTTCCAGCGCCCCAGGACGTCCGCGCGCTCCTCGTCCGCCAGCAGCGAAAGCTCGCCGATGGGCCTCTCCAGCCCGTCGCGCATGGAGGCCAGCAGCTCGCGCCAGTGGCCCAGCACGCGGCGCACGTCGGCGGGGTCCAGCAGCCGCCGGTCGAAGGTGGCGCGCAGCTCGATGCCCTCGGGGCCGGGCGAGACGACCAGGGAGAGGGGGTAGCTGGTGCGCTCGGGCGAGGCGCCGTCCACGTACTCCAGCGTGCGCGCGCTGCCGCCTTCGCCGGGATAGTTCTCGTAGACCAGCAGCGACTCGAAGAGGGGCCGGTGGCGCGGAACGCCGCTCCAGCCGTGCACCTCCACCAGCGGCGCGTGCCCGTGCAGCCGCGACTCGGCCATCGCGTCCTGCATGGCGTGCAGCCACTCGGCGGTGTCGGCCGCCGGGTCGACGGCGGCGCGCACGGCGACGGTGTTGATGAACAGCCCCACCATCCCCTCCACGCCCGGCAGGTCCGCCGGCCGCCCCGAGACAGTGGTGCCGAACACCACGTCGTCGGTGGCGGCGTAGCGCGACAGCAGCACGGCCCAGGCGCCCTGCACCACGGTGCTCAGCGTCAGCTTGTGCCGGCGCGCCTCCTCGCGCAGCGCCAGGCCCACCTCGGCCGGCACCCGGGCCACCTCGCGCGCGTAGTCCTCGGGGCCGGCGGGCGTGGCGGGGGTGGGGCGCTCCAATCCCAGCATCGTGGGGCCCTGCAGCCCCTTCAGCGCGCCGCGCCAGTACGCCTCCGCGGCGGGCAAGTCCTGCCGGGCCAGCCATCCCACGTACTCGCGGTACGAGCGCCGGGCGGGCAGGTCCGGCGTGCGGCCGGCGCAGATGGCGTCGTGCATCTCCACCACCTCGTCCAGCACCAGCGCCAGCGACCACCCGTCCAGCAGCAGGTGGTGGAACGACAGCACCACCGTGGCCTCGTCGTCCGCCGTGCGCGCGACGGCCAGGCGCAGCAGGGGCGGCCGGGTGAGGTCGAAGACGACGGCGCGCTCGGCGGCGCACAGCTGCTCCACCCGGCGGGCGCGCTCCGCCTCCGCCAGGTGCCGCCAGTCGTGCTGCTGCACGGGAAGGACGACCCCGCGCTGCACCACCTGGAGGGGCCGGGCCACCTTCTCCCACACGAACGCCGTCCGCAGCGCGGGGTGGCGGTCCACGGCGCGCTGCCACGCCTGGGCGTACGCCTCCGGGCGCAGGGGCCCGCGCACGCGCAGCGCGGCCTGCTCGCGGTGCGCGCCCGACTGCGGGGCGAAGCGGGCATGGAACAGCATCCCCTCCTGCAGCGGGGTCAGGGGATACAGGTCTTCGACGTTGGGCTTGGACATCTGCTTGGGCCGGGCTTGGACGGAGGCCGCCGAGAAAGGGCGCGGGACGGGGCGTGCGGCCGGCGTCTAGCCCAGCCGCACCTGCACGTACGGCGGAAAGGGCTGCACCGTCTCCAGGTCGTGCTCGAACAGCACCAGGTCGCCGTCGTGCCCCACCTCGCGGAAGCCCCCGAACTTGTACGTCACGAACATCATCCGGTTGCGCCCGTTGGGCTTGAACTCGGCGCGCAGCTTCGCGCCGGCCGCCTTGGCCTGGGCCATCACGTGGCTCATCATGATGGTGCCCACGCCGCGCGACATCACCCGGCACGACATCAGGAGCAGCTTGATGGTCCAGAAGTCGGGCGCCTTCTCCACCAGCGCCAGCCCGATCTTGCCGTAGCTGCCGTAGCGGTCGTCCAGCCCGGCCACCAGCAGCAGGTGGCCGGGCGAGGTGCGGAAGGCGTTCAGCTCGGCGTAGTCGTAGGTGTAGCCCGTGGTGTTGAGCTGGTTGGTGCGCACCGTCAGCTCCTCGGCCCGCTGCAGGTCGGCCTCGGTGCAGGGCGCCAGGGCGAAGCGCATGTCCAGCGTGGCCAGGAACTCCTCCGTGGGCCCCACGAACTCGTCCTCGGCCTGGGCCCGGGCGATGTCGGCCATGTACATCCGCCGGCGGTTGCGGGCGTCGTCCGTCAGGAACTCGGGGTTCAGCTCGGGCGAGTCCAGCAGGCCGGACAGGTCGGCCGCGTCCCACACGCGCACCTCGGGCGCCATGAAGCGCACCTCCTCGCGCTCGAAGGGCTGGTCGTCCACGAACAGGAAGGTGTCGATGCCCACGTTCAGCGCCTTCTGGATCGCCAGCACGTTCTGCCCCTTGGCGTTCCAGTCGATGCGCGGGTGCAGGAAGTAGTCGGCCAGCCCCAGCGCGCGCAGCCGGTCCATCGCCCGCCCGTGCTCGTTCTTGCTGGCCACGGACTGCAGGATGCCGCGCTCGTCCAGCGCGCGGACGATCTCCGCCACGCCCGGACGCAGCTCCACCGTCTCATCCTCCAGCAGCGTCCCGTCCCAGAGGGTGTGGTCCAGGTCCCACACCACCACCTTCACCGCCTTCGCCTTCTTCGCGGAGGAGCCGGCCGGCTCGGTGGATTCCGTCGATTCGGCCGAATCCGCGGGTCCCGTCGATCCGACGAGGTCCTCGACCCCGGCCGATCCGGTCGCTTCCACGGCGCTCACCTCGGTCGTGCGATCCATGCGTGTCACCTGCGGGTCCGATGTTCGATAGCGGCAGCCCGCGGCCTTCGGGGGCCGCGGACGGATCTCCGGTGGACTGCGGGCTACAGGTACTCCAGCGCTTCCTCGTCCGTCAGCGCCTCGATCTCGGCGATGATCGCCTCCTCCACCAGGAACCCGAACTTCGCGACGGTGGGCGCCTCGAAGATGGCCTTCAGCGGCAGCTCCAGCGAGAACATCTCGCGCACGCGGGACACGATCTGCGTGGCCAGCAGCGAGTGCCCTCCCAGCCCGAAGAAGTCGTCGTGGATGCCGATGCGGTCGATGCCCAGCAGCTCGGCGTACATGTTCGCCAGCCGCTCCTCCGTCTCCGTCGTGGGCGGAAAGTACTCCGTGGCCAGCTCCGGCCGCGCGTACACCGAGCCGACGGACACCGCGCGCCGCGCCGGCGCCACCGCATCCCCCACGCGCCCGGCGAGGTGGCCGGTGGAGACCATCACCTGCGGCTCGCCGCGGAAGCCGAGCGCCAGGTGCAGCGCCCGCGCGGCCTCGCCGTCCGTCAGGAAGTAGTCGCCCAGGCCGTCGTCCGCGCTGCCCCAGCGGTCCCAGCAGAGCGCCGTCCAGGGCGCGCCCGCGCGGTGGGCGAAGGCCTCCGTCAGGTGGTTCACGGCCGCCACCTGCGAGAGCCCGACGCCGCCCAGCGCCGCGGCGAGGGAAGACTCCAGCACCACGAAGTCCAGCGCGCGCCCGTCCACGGCGGCCGCGATGGACTCCAGCTCGGCCAGCGCCTCGCCCGTCACCTCGCGCCACGGCGCCGGCTTCAGCTCGGAGAGCGCGGAGAAGCTGGTGAACACGTGGTCGGGCACGGCGTGGAAGACGCCGTGCAGCGCGCCGAACCTCGCCTCCGCCAGCGCCACGGCCTCGGCCATCTCGTCGCGCTTGTGGGGCAGCGCCGCCAGCAGCATCACCTCGCCGCCCGCGGCCTCCAGCGCGCGCACCAGCTCGATCTGCTGCCGCACGATGTCGTCCTCGGGGCGCGCCTCCACCACCACGTCCCACGAGCCGCGGGGCGGGATCAGCCGGTCCAGCACGGCCAGCTTCGCCCCCGCCGCGTCCACCAGCGCGCGGGCGATCACGGCGTTGCGGCCCAGCAGGCCGTGCGTGAGCAGGTACACGCCGCCCTCGCGCAGCGGCTTCGGCGCCGGCGCGGAGGGCCGGATGGCCGCGTACTCGCGCGCCCACCGGTGCCGCCCGCGCAGCGCCACCGCCGTCTCATCCGCGCCCGACGCCAGCTCCGCCGCCAACTTCCGGCCCAGCGCAGCGGCGTCCTCGGAAGGCCGCACGTCCACCACGCGGACGCTCATCCCCGGGTGCTCCTGCGGCACGTTGCGGCAGGCCGCCAGCAGCGTGGCGCGGGCGGGCACGAGCGCCTCGTCCCCCGTCACGTCGAACAGGCCCGACGCGACGGCCACCACGCGCACCCCGTTCGCCGCGTCCTTGCCGAACGCCTCGGAAAGCATCGCCAGGCTCAGGAAGCCGCGCTCCTGGGCGGGGGGGCCGTCCACGCTCCACAGGTGCGCGACGGCGGTCCGCCCTTCGACCGAGCCCACCGCGGCCGCCAGCGCGGCGTAGTCGTCCCGCGCCTCGGGCCGGATGGTGTAGCCCACCGAGTCGCGGTTGAACTCGCGCCCCGCGCGCACCACCGTCGGCGCGAGGCCGGCGGCCTTCAGCGCGTCCACCGTCGCGGCGGAGAGCGCGTCGTCGCCGGCGAACACCACCCAGCGCGCGTCGGGCTCGGCGGCTGGCGGCGGCGCGGGCGTGCTCTTCCAGGTGGGCAGGTGGAACCAGTCGCCCGCGTCGTGGCGCTTGCCGCGCACGGGGCCCAGCGCGCGCGCCTGCTCCTCGGCGCTGGGCGCCTCCACCCAGTAGCGCTGGCGCTCCCACGGATACGTCGGCAGCGGCACGCGGCGCCTCGGCTCGCCGCCGTGGACCGCGGTCCAGTCCGGCTGCACGCCCGCCACCCACAGGCGGCCCAGGGCGTTCAGCAGGAAGGCGCGGTCGGCCTGGCGGTCGTACGGGTAGCGCACGCTGGGGACGACGGCGACCGACGCGCCCTCCGCGCGCTGGCGCACGAAGGTGCTCAGCGTCTGGCCCGGGCCCACCTCCAGCAGCACGCGCCCCGGCTCGCGCAGCAGCTCGCCCACGCCGCGCTCGAACTGCACCGTCTCGCGCAGGTGCCGGCCCCAGTAGCGCGGGTCCGCCGCCTGGTCCGCCGTGATCCACGTTCCCGTCACGTTCGACACGAAGGGGATCTCCGGCGCCCGCAGCCGCACCCGGCTCACCCGCTCCACGAATCGCCCGACCACGGGCTCCATCATCGCCGAATGGAAGGCGTGCGTGGTCGGCACGCGGCGCGAGACGACGCCCTCCGCCGTCAGCCGCTCCTCCAGCGCCGCGATCCCCGCCTCCGTCCCGGAGACGACGCACAGCTCCGGCGCGTTGACCGTCGCCAGCGACACGTCCCCGGCGAGGTGCGCTTCCACCCTGGCCGGCGCGGCCGAGACGGCCAGCATCGCCCCGCCGGGCAGCTCCTGGATCATCCGCGCGCGCTCGGCCACCAGCGCGAGCGCGTCCTCCAGCGTGAAGACCCCGGCGACGGTCGCGGCCACGTATTCACCGAGCGAGTGGCCGATGAGCGCCTCGGGCTTGATGCCGAGCGAGATCCAGAGCTGCGCCAAGGCCCACTCCACGACGAACACCGCGGGCTGGGCGACCTCCGTGCGGTTCAGCCGCTCCGCCGCGCCGTCCTCGGGCCCCGCGTCGCGCCCCAGCATGCGCCGCAGGTCGAAGCCGCCGCGGCCGGCCGACGGGGCGCCGGGCTCCTCGGGCGCGGGGCCGGGATACAGCACCTCGCGCAGGTCGAAGCCCAGGTGGGGGCGCAGGATGCCCGCGCAGCGGTCCACCTCGGCACGGAAGACGGCCTCCCGCTCGTACAGCCCGCGGGCCATGTTCACGTACTGCTCGCCCACGCCGGGAAAGGCGAAGGCGACGGAGCGGTGGCCGTCCTCCACCACGCCCGCCACCACGCGGTCCGGCAGGCGCGACTCCAGCACCGCCGCCGCGTCCTCGTCCTTGTGGACCACGGCGAACCGCCGGACGGCGAAGGGGCGGCGGCCCTGCTGCAGCGTCCACGCGACGTCCGCCGGCGCCTGCTCCGGGTGCTCGCGGAGGTGCGCGGCCAGGTTCGCGGTGGCCGCGTCCAGCGCCGCGCCGCTGCGCGCGGAGACGGCCAGCATCTGCCAGGGCTCCGCGTCCGCCGTGGGCTCCGCGACGGGCGGCTGCTCCAGGATCACGTGCGCGTTGGTCCCGCCGATGCCGAACGAGCTGACGCCGGCGCGGCGGGGCACGCCCGCGGGCGGCGTCCAGGGGCGGAGCTCGTTGCTGACGAAGAAGGGCGAGCCGGCGAACGGGATGCGGGGGTTGGGCGCCGTGAAGTGCAGCGTGGGCGGCAGCTCGCCGTGCTCCACCGCCAGCACCGCCTTGATGAAGCCGGCGATGCCCGCGGCCGTGTCCAGGTGGCCGATGTTGGTCTTCACCGAGCCCACCGTGCAGTATCCCACCTCGTCCGTGCCCGAGCGGAACGCCTTGGTGAGCGCCGCGATCTCGATGGGGTCGCCCAGCTCCGTGCCGGTGCCGTGCGCCTCCACGTAGGTGATGGTGGCGGGATCCACGTCCGCCACGGCCAGCGCCTCGCCGATCACGGCGGCCTGGCCTTCGACGCTGGGCGCCGTGTAGGCCACCTTCACCGCGCCGTCGTTGTTGATGGCCGAGCCCTTCACCACCGCGTGGATGGTGTCGCCGTCGGCCAGCGCGTCGTCCAGGCGCTTGAGCACCACCACGCCCACGCCGCTGCCCGCCTGCGCCCCGTTGGACGCCGCGTCGAAGGCCCGGCAGTGCCCGTCGGGCGAGAGGATGCCGCCGTGCGTCCACAGGTAGCCCGAGGTCTGCGGCACGGGGATGGAGGCGCCGCCCGCCAGCGCCACGTCGCACTCGCCGTGCAGCAGCGCCTGGCACGCCGTGTGGACGGCCACCAGCGCCGTGGAGCACCCCGTCTGCACGTTCACGCTGGGGCCGCGCAGGTCCAGCTTGTAGCTGGCGCGCGTGCTCAGGAAGTCCTTGCCGCTGCCCACCAGGAGCTGGAACTCGCCCGCGCTGGCGGCTAGCTCGGGGTTCGTGCGCACGTTGCGGTCGGTGTAGATGGGCGAGCCCGCGCCGGCGTAGACGCCCACGTTGCCCTGCACGCGCGCCGTGTCATAGCCCGCGTCCTCCATCGCCTCCCAGGCGCACTCCAGGAACAGGCGATGCGCCGGCTCCATCAGCTCGGCCTCGCGCGGCGAGTAGCCGAAGAAGCCGGCGTCGAAGCCCGCCGGGTCGGCCAGGCATCCCGTGGCCTTCACGTAGTCCGGGTGCGCCAGCCACTCGCGCGGAACGCCCGCCGCCAGCAGCTCGTCGTCGCTGAAGAAGGTGATGGACTCCACCCCCTCGCGCAGGTTGCTCCAGAACGTCCGCACGTCGCCGGCACCGGGAAAGCGTCCCGACATGCCCACCACCGCCACCTCCGGCACACCCTGCTGCCCGGCGTCCATCTCGTTGCTCATTCCAGCGGCTCCTGGGGGGAGTTGATCGGTCGACCTTCGATGACGAAAAGCGCCGCGAATCCCCGCGACGACGGGCCAAGCTCACCTGCCACCATCACGACCGCACGCCGAGCGGGCCTCCGGAGGAAGCCGGACCCGCCCCCGCCCACACCACTCGCGGACCCTTCCCAATCCTGGAGGAGGTTGCGTGGGAACCGTCGACACACCGTCGACACACCGTCGACACAGCGGCGGCCCCCGCCCCGGTGCCGTCCACCGCGGACGCCCGATCCCGCGCGGAGCGCTCCGCCTCTCCCTGAAGTGGGGAGAGGGCGCTGGGGGTGAGGCTCTACCGCCGCCCCCGCTGCAGCATCGCCCGGCGCGCCGCCCCGCGGTCCTTGCTCTGCCTCGGCGCCTCCGTCGGCTGGCCGCCGGCGGCGGCCGCCTCCAGGTGCTCGGCCAGGGCGGCGACGCTGGGATACTGGAAGAGGTCGATCATCGACACCTCGCGTCCCAGCTCCTCGCGCAGCCGCTCGTGCATGCGCGTCAGCAGCAGCGAATGGCCGCCGATCTCGAAGAAGTTGTCGTGCACGCCCACGCGCGGCACCTGCAGCAGCTCGCACCACAGCGCGGCGATGCGGCGCTCCAGGTCGCCCTGCGGCGCCACGAAGCCCTCGTGCTCGTCCACGTTGTCGGGCGCGGGAAGGGCGCGGGCGTCCACGCGGCCGTCGGGGCCCAGGGGGAAGGCGTCCATCACCACGAAGGCGGCGGGCACCATGTACTCCGGCAGCCGCTCGCGCAGGTGGTCGCGCAGGCGTGCGGGCGTGGGAGCGACGCCTCCGCCGGCGGCGACGTAGGCCACCAGGTGCGGCAGGCCCGCGGTGTCGGGACGGGCCACGATGCGGGCGTCGCGCACGCCGGGCTCCGTCACCAGCATCGCCTCGATCTCGGCGGGCTCCACGCGCAGGCCGCGGATGCGGATCATCTCGTCCACGCGCCCCAGCATCTCCACCTCGCCGTCCGGCCGCCAGCGCGCGCGCTCCCCCGTGCGGAACAGCCGCTCGCCGGGCACGCCCGAGAACGGGTCGGGGGCGAAGCGCTCCGCCGTCCGCGCGGCGCTCGTGGCGTAGCCGCGCGCCAGCGCCGGGCCGCCCACGTACAGCTCGCCCGTCACGCCCACGGGCAGGGGCCGGCCCTCCGCGTCCAGCACGTACAGCCGCGTGTTCTGCCACGCCCGGCCCACCGCGGGCCGCCGCTGGTCGGTGGACACGTCGCCCGCCACGGCGAAGGACGCCGCCTCGGCCGGGCCGTAGGCGTGCACCAGCCGCCGCCCGGCACGCCAGCGCGCGGCCGCCTCCGCCGTCGACGCGCCGCCGACGGCGACCACCACGTCCAGCGCCGGCAGCTCCGCCGCGGGCAGCGCCGCCAGCACGGCCGTCGACAGCACCGCGTGGGTGATGCGCCCGCGCCGCAACGCATCCACCCGCTCCTCCGGAGCGCGTCCCCCGGTGGGCAGGTGCAGCTCCGCGCCGGCGGACAGGACGGGCAGCAGCGCCCGCATCCCCAGGTCGCCGCCCAGCGGCCCGGCGACCATCGCCCGGCTCGCCTCGCCCAGGCCGAACCGCTCCGCCGCGCCGGCGCACAGCACCGCCAGCCCGCGGTGCGTCACGAGCACCCCGTCCGTCAGCCCGCCCGCGGCCAGCACGGGGATCGCCGCCGCGAGCGCGTCCATCTCCGGCCCCACCGAGGGCGCGGTGGACGGCTGCGCCGCGAGCGCCTCCGCCTCACGCGAAAGGACAAGGACGGGCAGGTCGATCGACCGAAGCCGGCCCGCGTTCGCCTCGTCCGCGAGGACGACGGAGGCGCCGAGGGTGTCGACCGCGTCCGCGATGGAGTCGTCCGACGCCGCCGGGTCCAGCGGAACGTACGCGGCGCCGGCCTTCAGCACGGCGAGCAGGGCGGCCACCCGCTCGGCGGACTCGTCCAGCAGCAGGCCGACGCGCGTCTCCGGCGTGACCCCGCGGGCGATCAGCAGGTGTGCGAGGCGGTTCGCGTGGGACTCCAGGTCGCCGCGCGTCCATACGTTGGACCCGTGGACGAGCGCGACGGCGTCCGGCTTCTCGGCGGCGTGCAGGGCGATCCAGCGGTGCACGGGGCGGGCGGGAAGCTCGCGCGCGGTGCGGTTCCACTCCACCAGCACGCGCTGGCGCTCCGCGTCCTCCAGCAGCCGGGGCAGCTCCGAGAGCCGGCGGCCCGGGTCGGCGGCGATGCCGGCCAGGAGAAGGCGGTACTCGTCCGCCAGCCGCTCGATGGTGGGCGCGTCGAACAGGTCGGTGGCGTACTCCATCGCCCCCACGATCCCGCCGTCCACCTCCTGGAGGCCGACCACCACGTCGAACTTGGTGGTGTGCGTCTCGCCCTCGGCCGGCTCCAGGCGCAGCTCGCCCACGGCGGGCACGCCCATCGGCTCGGTCTGGAGGGAGAAGCTGACCTGGAAGATGGGATGGCGGCTCAGGCTGCGCTCCGGCTGCAGCTCCTCCACCAGCCGCTCGAAGGGCAGGTCCTGGTGCGCATACGCGTCCAGCGTGGTCTCGCGCACGCGGGCCAGCAGCTCGGGGAAGGTGGGGTCGCCCGAGAGGTCCGTGCGCAGCGCCAGGGTGTTCACGAAGAAGCCGATCATCCCCTCCAGCTCGGGACGGTTGCGGCCGGCGATGGGCGAGCCGACCACCACGTCGTCCTGCCCGGCGTACCGCCAGAGCAGCACCTTGAACGCCGCCAGCAGGGCCATGAAGAGCGTCGATCCCTGGCGGCGGGCCAGCGCCGCCATCTCGCCGTTCACCTCGGCGGGAACGGAGAACAGCACACGCGAGCCGCGGTGGCTCTGCACGGCGGGGCGGGGGCGGTCCGTGGGCAGGTCCAGGGTGGGGGCGCCGGCCAGCTTGCCGCTCCAGTAGCCCAGCTGCCGCGCCACGTTGTCGCCGCTCAGCCAGGCGCGCTGCCACGCCGCGAAGTCGGCGTACTGCACGGGCAGCGCGTCGAACTCGGGCTCGGCGCCGCGCAGGACGGCCTCGTACGCCGCCTCCGCCTCGCGGAACAGCACGCCCACGCTCCACCCGTCGCTCACGATGTGGTGCATGGTGAGCAGCAGGTGGTGCTCCTCCACCGCCAGGCGCAGGACGCGGGCGCGCAGCAGGGGCCCGGCCTCCAGGTCGAAGAGGCGCCCCGCCTCCTCCTCCGCCCGCCGCCCGGCCTCCGCCGCGCGTTCGAGGGCCGGCAGCGCGGACAGGTCGTCCACCGGCATCTCGAAGGCGCCGGCGGGGTGCACCACCTGCACGGGGCGCCCGTCGTGCCGCCCGAAGGTGGTGCGCAGCGACTCGTGCCGGGCCACCACGCGCTCCAGCGCCCCGCGCATGGCGTCCGCGCGGAAGGGCCCGCGCATGCGCAGCACCAGCGGCATGTTGTAGACGGGCAGCCCGCGCTGCAGGCTTTCCACGAACCAGAGCCGCTCCTGCGCGAACGACAGCGGCAGCGGCAGCGTCCGGTCCACGGGAACCAGGGGCACCACCGCGGCGCCCTGCCCCGCCCCGCGCGCGGCGTCCACGCGCTCGGCCAGCGCCTCCACCGTGGGCGCGTCGAACATCGCCCGCAGCGGCATCTCCACCTGCAGCGACTCGCGCAGGCGCGACATCACCCGCGTGGCGAGAAGCGAATGGCCGCCCAGCTCGAAGAAGTTGTCGCGCAGCCCCACGCGCTCCACGCCCAGCACCTCGGCCCAGAGCGACGCCAGCACCTGCTCCGAGGGGGTGCGGGGCGCCACGTAGCCCTCGTCGCCGGCGGCGTGCGCGTCGGGCGCGGGCAGGGCGCGCTTGTCCACCTTGCCGTTGGGCGTGTGCGGAAGCACGGGCAGGCGCACCCAGGCGCTCGGCACCATGTACTCCGGCAGCCGCTCGCGAAGGAAGGTGCGGAGGGCGGAGACGGAGGGCGCGGGATCGGCCGGGACGTAGTAGGCCACCAGCCGCGCCAGCCCCAGGTCCTCGCGCACCACCACGGCCGACTCGGCCAGCGCCGGGTGCGCGGCCAGCGTGGCCTCCACCTCGCCCACCTCGACGCGGTGGCCGCGGATCTTCACCTGGTGGTCCAGGCGGCCCAGGTACTCGATCTCGCCGTCCGGAAGCCAGCGGGCCAGGTCGCCCGTGCGGTACATGCGCTCGCCGGGGCGCTCGCCCCAGGCGTCGGGCAGGTACTTCTCCGCCGTCAGCGAGGGCCGGGCGTGGTAGCCGCGGGTGACGCCGTGGCCGCCGATGTACAGCTCGCCCGGCACCCCCGCCGCGCAGGGGCGGAAGGCGCGGTCCAGGATGTAGATGCGCGTGTTCGCCACGGGCCGGCCCACGGTCATCCGGCGCACGTCGGGCGCGATCCAGAGCGCCGTCGTGTACGTCGTGTCCTCGGACGGGCCGTAGAGGTTGACCACCTGGTCGATGTGCCCCGTGGCGTGCAGCTCGCGGGCGAGCGCGGGCTTCACCGGCTCGCCGCCCAGGTTGATGCTGCGCAGGGAGCGGGGGATGGCCTTCATCCGCAGCAGCTCCACGGCGGCCGAGGGCACCATGCTCGCCATGTGCACCTCCTGCCCGGCGGGGAGCGAGGCCAGCGACAGCGCGTTCTTCACCAGCACCAGGCGCCCGCCCCACGACAGCGTCCCGAAGATCTCCGCGATGGAGACGTCGAAGCACACCGAGGTGGATGCCAGCACGCTGCGGCGCAGGTCGTCGCTGAACTCGTCGCGCATCCACTGCGTGACGATCGCGGCGCTGCGGTGCTCCAGCTGGATCCCCTTCGGCCGGCCCGTGGAGCCGGAGGTGTAGATGAGGTACGCCAGGTTCTCGGGCGTCGCCAGCGGCTCCGGGTCGCTCTCCGCGAAGCGGTCCAGGTCGTCCCATCCCGTGTCGATGGGAAAGACGTCGGCCGCCAGTGCCGGGAGCTTCTCCACCAGCCGCTGCTGGGTGAGCAGCACGGGAACGTGCGTGTCCTCCAGCATGAAGGCCACGCGCTCGGCCGGGTACGCCGGGTCCAGCGGCACGTAGGCGCCCCCGGCCTTCAGCACCCCGTACATCGCCACGATCAGCTCCTCCGTGCGCTCCATCAGGATGCCGACGCGCACCTCGGGCCCCACCCCGCGCGAGCGCAGGTAGTGCGCGAGCCGGTTGGCGCGGGCGTTCAGCTCCCGGTAGGTGAGCGCCGCGGCGCCGCAGACCAGGGCGGGCGCGTCCGGCGTCCGCGCCGCCTGGGCCTCGAACATCCCGTGCAGGGTCAGGTCGCGGCGGTAGTGGTCGCGGCGGGCCAGGCGGTTCCACCCGCGCACCACCTGGTGCTCCTCGTCCTCCGGCAGCATCTCCAGCGCGTGGATGGGCGCCTCGGCGTGCGCGGCGACGGCGCGCAGCAGCGTCTCGTAGTGCCGGGCAATGCGCGCCGCCGTGGCCGCGTCGAACAGGTCGGCCGCGTACTCCAGGTGGCCGACGATGCCCTCGGGCTGCTCGTCCAGGCTGAGGGTGAGGTCGAACTTGGCCGTGTCGCGGGCGAACTCGCGGGGCGAGAGGGTCACCCCCGGCAGCACGGGCAGGTCGAAGCCCGCGTTCTGCAGCACGAACATCACCTGGAAGACGGGCGTGTACGCCAGGCTGCGCTCCACGTGCAGCTCCTCCACCAGCCGCTCGAAGGGCAGGTCCTGGTGGGCGTACGCGCCCAGCGTGCTTTCCCGCACCCGCGCCAGCAGGTCGCGGAAGGCCGGGTCGCCGGAAAGGTCGGCCCGCAGCACCAGCGTGTTCACGAAGAAGCCGATCAGCCCCTCCAGCTCCTCGCGGTTGCGCCCCGCGATGGGGGTGCCCACCACCACGTCCTCCTGGCGCGCGTAGCGGCCCAGCAGCACCTGGAAGGCGGCCAGCAGCGTCATGAAGAGCGTGGCGCCCTCGCGGCGGGACAGCGCGTGCAGCGCCGCCGTCAGGTCGGCCGGGAGCAGGAAGGCGTGCACGCCGCCGCGGAAGCTCTGCATGGGCGGGCGCGGGCGGTCCGTGGGCAGCTCCAGCACCGCGGGCGCGCCCTCCAGCCGGCGGCGCCACCAGTCCACCTGCTGCTCCAGCCGCTCGCCCGCCAGGTGCCGGCGCTGCCACCGCGCGAAGTCGCCGTACTGCACCGGCAGCGGCGGCAGCGCGTCGCTTTCGCGCCGCAGCCGCGCCTCGTACAGCGCCGACACCTCGCGGAAGAGCACGCCCATGCTCCACCCGTCGCCCGCCACGTGGTGCAGCGTCAGCAGCAGCGTGTGCCGACCCTCGCCCAGGCGCAGCAGGCGCGCGCGGAACACGGGCCCGCGGCGCAGGTCGAAGGGGCGCCGCGCCTCCTCGCCGGCCAGCCGCTCCACCGCCGCCCCCTGCTCGGGCGGGCCCAGGCCCTCCAGCGACACCACCTCCAGCTCCAGCTCCTCCGTCGGCCGCACCACCTGCACGGGCGCCGAGTCCACCTCGGCGAACACGGTGCGCAGCGCCTCGTGGCGGTGCACCACCGCGTTCAGGGCGCCGGCCAGGGCGGGCACGTCCAGCGCGCCCTCCAGGTCGATCACGAAGGGCATGTTGTAGGTGGACCCGCCCGGCTCCAGCTGGTCCAGGAACCAGAGGCGCTCCTGCGCGAACGACAGGGGCAGCGGGCCCTCCGCCGGCTCGCGGGTGATGGCCGGCACCGGCTCGCCCCCGTCCTCGCGCGCGCGGTCGATGCGCTCGGCCAGCTCGCGCACCCGCGGCGCCTCGAACAGCACCCGCAGCGGGATCTCCACCCCGAACACCTGGCGCACGCGCGAGACGACCTGGGTTCCGAGCAGCGAGTGGCCGCCCAGCTCGAAGAAGTTGTCCTCGGTGCCCACGCGGTCCAGGTTCAGCACCCCCTCCCAGATCCCCGCCAGCACCTCCTCCGTGGGCGTCCGCGGCGCGCGGGCGTCGGCGGAGGAGAGGGCGTCGGGCACGGGCAGGGCGCGGCGGTCCACCTTGCCGTGCTCGTTCAGCGGCAGCGCGGGCAAGGGTACGTACGCCGCCGGCACCATGTACTCGGGCAGGCGCTTCTGCAGCCAGGCGCGCAGCTCGCCGCGCGGGTCCGCGGGGGCGCCGGCGCCCAGCACCACGTACGCGGCCAGCCGCTTGTCCCCCGGCACGTCCTCGCGCACGATGACGGACGCCTCGCGGACGAGTGGATGCGCGGTGAGCGCCGCCTCGATCTCGCCCAGCTCGATGCGGAAGCCGCGCAGCTTCACCTGGCCGTCCATCCGCCCCATGAACTCCAGCGTCCCGTCCGGCGTCCAGCGCCCGCGGTCGCCGCTGCGGTACAGGCGCGCGCCGGGCTCGGCCGCGAAGGCGTCGGGGATCCAGCGGTCGGCCGTGAGCGCGGGCTGGTTCAGGTAGCCCACCGCCAGCCCGTCGCCGCCCACGCAGATCTCGCCCGGCACGCCCACGGGGGCCGCCTGCAGCGCCCCGTCCAGCACGTACACGCGCGTGTTGGCGATGGGACGCCCGATGGGCAGCGCCGCCCGCTCCGTGTCCTCCATTGTCAGGGGATGCACGGTGGTGAAGACGGTGGACTCCGTCGGCCCGTAGCCGTTCACCAGCCTGGTGTCCGGCAGCGCCAGCATCGCCTTGCGCACGTGCGGCACCGACAGCACGTCGCCGCCGGACATCAGCACCCGCACCCCGCGGAAGCGCTCGACCTGCGTGTCCACCAGCTGGTGGAAGAGGCCAGCGGTGATCCACAGCACCGTGGCGCCCTGCTCCTCCACGAAGCGGCCCAGCTCCTCCAGCGACGGCGTCTCGGGAGGATGGATGGCCAGCTTGCCGCCGTTCAGCAGCGGGCTCCACACCTCCAGCGTGCTCGCGTCGAAGGCGACGGGGGCGATCTGGATGAAGGTCTGGTGGGGGCCGTAGTCGGCGAAGGTGTTGTTGCGCACCAGGCGCACCACGCCCCGGTGGGGCACCGCGGCGCCCTTGGGGCGGCCCGTGGAGCCGGACGTGTACAGCACGTAGCACAGGTCCTCCGCGCCCACCGGCACGTCCGTCATCTCGTCGGACGGCTGCGCGGCGACCTCGGCGGCGACCACGGCCAGCCGGACGACGCTGCCCGTGAAGGCGTCCAGCGCCTCGGGGACCTCCGATTCGACGACCAGGTGGGAGACGCCGGCGTCCGCCAGCATCCCCCGCAGCCGCTGCTCGGGATAGCCCGGGTCCAGCGGCACGTAGGCGGCGCCCGCCTTCAGGATGGCGAGCAGCACCACCACCACCTCGGGCGAGCGCTCCAGCGACAGCCCCACGCGCGAGCCGATGCCCACGCCCGCCGCGCGGAGGTGCCGGGCCAGGCGGTTGGCGCGCCCCTCCAGCTGGCCGTACGTGGTGGCCGTGCCCCGGAAGACGAGGGCGACCGCGTCGGGCCGGGCGCGCGCCTCCTGGGCGAACAGGCCGTGCACCGTGGCATCGCGGGGATACTCCCGCTCGGCGCCGGAAAAGGCCAGCACGCGGTCGCGCTCCTCCGCGCCGGCCAGCGCCAGGCGCGAAAGCGGGCGGTCGGGACCGGAGGCCGCGTCGTCCAGAAGGCAGTGCAGGTGGCCCACCAGGCGGCCGGCCGTGTCCTCGTCGTACAGGTCCGCGGCGTACTCCAGCGAAGCGGCGATGGGGCCCTCCGCCGTCTCCATCATGCTGATCGTCAGGTCGAACTTGGCCGACGCGCAGTCGAAGGGCTCGGGCTCGATGGCCAGGCCCTCCAGCCGCAGCCCGTCCGTGGGCGCGTTCTGCAACACGAAGCAGGCCTGGAACAGCGGGTTCCGAGACAGGTCGCGCTCCACCCGAAGCTCCTCCACCAGCCGCTCGAAGGGCAGGTCCTGGTGGGCGAACGCCGCCAGCGTGGTCTCCTTCTCGCGGCGCACCAGGCCGCGGAACGACGGATCGCCCGCCAGGTCCGTACGCAGCGCCAGCGTGTTCACGAAGAAGCCGATCAGCCCCTCCACCTGCTCCCGCGTCCGGTTGGCCACGGGCGAGCCGATGGCGAAGTCGTCCTGCGCCGCGAGCCGGCCCAGGACGGTGCGCACCCCGGCCAGCAGCACGGCGAAGAGCGTCGTCCCCTCTTCCCGCGCCAGGCTCCGCAGCCGGTCGGCCAGCGGCGCCGGGAGGGCGAAGTACAGGGTGCCGCCGCGGTGGCTGGCGACGGCGGGGCGGGGGCGGTCGGTGGGCAGGTCCAGCACGGGGGGCACGCCGGCCAGGCGCTCGCGCCAGTAGGCCAGGTGGCGCTCCAGCGTGTCGCCGCGCAGGTGCTCGCGCTGCCACAGGGCGAAGTCGGCGTACTGCACCGGCAGCGGCGGCAGCGGGTCGGGCCGCCCTTCGGCGAAGGCCTCGTACAGCGCGCCCAGCTCGCGGGCCACCACGCCCATGCTCCACCCGTCGCCCGCCACGTGGTGCAGGGTGAAGAGCAGCACGTGGTCCTCGGGCGCCACGCGCAGCAGCCGCGCCCGCATCACCCCCGCGCGCAGGTCGAACCCCGCGTTGGCGTCCTCCGAGATGCGCTCCCGCAGCCGGGCCTCGCGCTCGGCGGCCGGCAGCGCCGACAGGTCCTCCACCTCCAGCGGCGCGGGCCGGAAGGGCTGGATCACCTGCACCGGCTCGTCGTCCGTCGCCTCGAAGACCGTGCGCAGCGACTCGTGGCGCGCGCGCAGGGCGTCCAGCGCGCGCTCCAGGGCATGCACCCCCAGCGGCCCGCGCATGCGGATGGGGAACGGGATGTTGTAGAAGCCAGTGCCCGGCTCCAGCTCCTCCAGCACCCACAGCCGCTGCTGCGAGAAGGAGAGCGGGAAGCGGTTGCCCGTGCGCTCGCGCGGGCGCACGGCCGGGCCCGCGGCCTCGGAGCGCGCCACCTTCATCCGCAGCTCCAGCAGGCGCCGCTTCTCGGGCGAAAGCTCCGCAAGCCGCTTCATCACGTCGCTCATCGTGCACGCCTCGAACTGGGGGTGACCTGCGTCTCGCCCTGCGCCCGCGCCCGCCCGTCCCTGCGCCCCGCCCGCCCCGCCGCGCCGATCCTGTCCCGTCCACCGGTTCCGCCGGCCCTGCACGCCGGCGCCGCCGCGCCCTCACACGCGCGGCGTGCGAGCGACCGGCCGCCGTGCCCGGGCGCCAGGCGCGCACGCGCGAACGCCCGCGAGGCGGGACGGGCGTGCGGGAGGGGAGATGCGGATCGGGTCACGAAAGGTCCTCCGGGCGGGCTGCGCAGTTCCTGCGGTACCGCGGGCGGGAAAGGAGCGGAAGCCGGGCGGATCGAGCATGACCGCCGCGGACGGCCTGCGTTGCGCGTGCCGGTGGCCGCCGGGCACGCACGGCCCGCGAGCGAAGCGCCTTTCGGGCCGCGGAAGCGCAGTTCATGCGGTGGTCCGAAAGCGCGAGCCCAACGGGCTTGCGCGGGTGCGGATCGTCCGGGTAGCAGGCCCGCTCCGCGTTCCCAATCTAAGGCAAAACAGGCCGGAAATGTAGCCCGGGAAGTGGGTGGCGGGAGTGGACACACGGACAAACCGTGAGGCCGCAGCATTCGTGGCCGGCGAGACTGGAAGCCGCGGGGTGGACGACCCTCCGTCCAAACGCTTCTCCGGCGGCGGTTTACGCGCGCGCCGCCGCGGGGGAGGAGCGCCCCGCCCCGCGCCGGCTCACGGGCGGAAAAGCTCCGTGGGCGACACCGGGACGCACGAAAACCGCCACGGCGCGCGTGCAGCCGCGGGTGCCGCCGGTCAGAGGGGCAGCCCCCGGGCAGCGCGGGAAAGCAGGTCGTGCAGGTCGGCCGCCAGGGTACGCAGCACCAGGTCTCGCGCGGGGCCGAACGGGAAGAAGTGGTCGCCGGCGAAGAAGCGTGCGGTGAAGGGGCCCGCGGTGTGGCGCCGCCACGCCTCCGTCTCGGGGCGCGTGGCCTTGGGGTCGGCCAGGCCGCCGTACGCGGTGATCCCGCACTCCAGTGGCGGCGCCTCGGCAAAGGCGTACGCCTCGTTCAGCGCCACGTCGGCCCGCAGCAGGGGCAGCAGCATGCGCATCAGCTCGGGGTGCTCGGCCACCTCGCGCGGCGTGCCGCCCAGCGCCACCAGGTCCTCCAGGAACGCGTCGTCGGGCAGGTGGTGCACGTCGGACAGCGGGTTGGGCAGGTCGGGCGCGCGGCGGCCCGACGCGAACAGGTGCAAGGGGCCGTGCTCGCCCCCCGCGCGCAGCCGCCGCGCCAGCTCGAACCCGATCAGCGCCCCGTTGCTGTGGCCGAACACGGCGAACGGCAGGTCGTCCGCCGCCGCGACCTCGGCCGCCAGCGCATCCACCAGCGGCGCCATGCGGTCGAACGCAGGCTCCCCCAGGCGTGCCTCGCGGCCGGGAGGCTGCACCCCGCACACCTCCACCTCGGCCGGCAGCGCGTCGCCCCAGCCGCGGAACACCCCGGCGCCGGCGCCCGCGTGGGGAATGCAGAGCAGGCGCAGCACCGCGCCGGGACGCGGGCGGGGGCAGGTGAACCAGCGGGAAGCGGGCACGGGGCTCATCGACGAGATCGGGCGGCGGAAAGGAGTCGGCGGTCCCACGGACGGACGGGACGCGCGGAAAGCGGCGGCAAAGATAACGGAGGCCGGCAGGCGGCGCATCCTCCGATGCCGCGGGGAACGACGCGGCGGCGGACGCGGCTTGATCGGGGCGCGGTGGAAGGCGACCTTGTCTCCGCACTCGCCCGGACACACCGGCGCGGCGGGACCGTCGACACGATCCACGGAACTTCAGGACGCGGGATGACGAGATACTGGTTGATGAAGAGCGAGCCGGAGGTCTACTCCATCGACGACCTGGAGCGCGACGGCGGCACCTACTGGAACGGCGTGCGCAACTACCAGGCGCGCAACTTCATGCGCGACGAGATGAAGCCGGGCGACCAGGTGCTCTACCACCACAGCAACGCCGACCCGCCGGGCGTGGCGGGCATCGCGGAGGTGACGCGCGCCGGCTATCCCGATCCCACGGCGCGCGACCCGGCCAGCGACTACTTCGATCCCAAGGCCGGCGACGACGACCCGCGCTGGTACATGGTGGACATCGCGTTCCGCGAGAGGTTTCCCGCGCTGGTGTCGCTGGACGCGCTGCGCGCCGCGTCCGGGCTGGAGAAGATGCTGGTCATCAACCGCAGCCGCCTTTCCGTGCAGCCCGTCACCCCCGACGAGTTCCGCATCGTCGCGGAGCTGGGCCGCGCCTCCCGGCCGGGCTGAGGGGCGGGCCGGCTTCCAGGCAGCGGCTGTTCTTTCGGCGGACCGCGCCCTCCCGCCACGGGGCGTGCCGCCTCGCGGCGCGAATGTGAAACGCGATTCGCCTCCATGAAACAAACCGCATAGTACAGGCCACCACAGCACGCTTTGCGACATTTTCCACGCCAAAGGGCCGCACCCGACGCGGCCTCCACGCGACCGGATCAGCCGTCGCCTTCCGGATCCGGGGGAGTCCCAGCCTGAACCCGGGGGCGATGTTCGGCGGGATGAGGTGGAAAATGGGAGCGGGGCCGCCCGGTGAAGAGCGGTCCCGCTGCTTTCCTTCCCCGTCCAAGCAAGCCCTCATGAGCGTCGTTCCGGACGTTCGCCCCGACGCCCTGCGTGCAGTCCGGCAGCAGCCGGCCCGAACTCCGGACCGCTCCCAGGCTGTCCGCCGGTCAGGCCGCGCGGCCGAAGTGGGTGCCGGTGGCGCTCTCGATGGCGTGCACCACCGCCCGCGCGATCCCCGGCTGCTCCTTGATGGCGGGCCAGTTCTCGCGTACGAACTCCTTGAGGTTGCGCAGGTCGCGGTCGATGCGGATCTCCGCGCCGTCCTCCACCCGGGGCCCCACCTGCCGCACGAACTCCACCATCGCGTCCAGCTCTTCGCGCGTGGGCTCGGCCTCCATGCCGGCGCCGGCGGCAGCCGCGGCGGCGGGCCTCGGCTCCTCCTTGCGGCGCGAGCGCTCACGCGGCTTTCCGGCGGAGGCGGCGGGCGCCTCCGCCTGCGGAAGCGCCCACGCGGGAAGGGCCGGCGGATCCCACCGGAACGGCTTCCCCTCCCGGGTCTTGCCGCGCAGCCTGCCGTGGTCGCCCACGCTGGCGAAGGTCTCGTCCAGCGCGTACAGGTAGCGGCCGATGCCCCACTGCACCGCCGCGCGCTTCATCGCGCCCGACAGGCCGCCCTTCACGCCCTCGATGTCCGTGTTCTCGGCGCCGTCCCACTTGGTGACCCACTCGTCGCCCACGCGCACCGAGATGCCGCAGATCACGCCGCCGCCGGGGCCCGGGCGGAACTCGTTCTTCCACGCCTGCGGGCCCACCACCTCGTCCAGCCGCCCCTGGATGGCGCGGTTGGTGACGTACGGCACCGCGATGGCCCACACGCGCCCGTTCTTCTCGCCCGCCTGCTGAAGCCGCCACTCGATCTCGGCCGGCGGGAAGTGCGCCTGCAGGCCCTTGAAGTCGATCTCGCTCATCTCTCCGTCCCCTCGTCTCGGCCTCCGCTTCCCACGCGCCTTCCCCACCCGCGAACAGCGTTCAATCCCGATGCATTTGATACCCGACTTTCGGTTTTCAGTTCCTGGAAAACCACGCCTTAACAATCGTTTACGCGTTATATCTTCGGTACTATATACCTCCGTCGCAATCCGACGTCAAGAGGTTTGTTCGGTGTATGTTCGGTTGACGTGAGTTGGGGTGCGGGCACACGGGAGCGAAACCGTGCCGGCGACGCGGCTCCCACCCAGGCGATACCAACCGGCCGGCGGCGGAGCACATTCGCACGGCGGAGGATACGTTGAACCGGCGACGTCGAGCTGCGGTTCGCGGCGGCTCGGCGGAAGGCGGATACGGTCGCTCGGGCTTCAGGAACGCCACCAGGCCAACCGTTCGCAGCCACCCGACCGACCCCGTTGCCATTTCGACCGGGCGCAAGAGACAGTCGGGGGGAAGGAGGGGACGTGCACCGCACGCGGCGGGACGTTCCCGTATGCGGACGATAAGTGCACTTGACAGGAGGCGCGGGCGGATCAGAATTAGGACGCACCCATTCCCGGCCCGGCGCGCTCCCGCCTTCTCCGCTCCGGCGTCCCTCGCGAAGCCGCCGCCCGTCCTCCCGTTCCCACGTTCCCGGACCTCTCCCATGGCAGCAAAGCGGCGGAACGCCTTCGTCGTCCTTCTCGGCAGCCTGCTGGGCCTGCTGGCGCTGGTCCTGGGCGGCGCCTGGGCAAGCGCCAACTCCAAGCTGCACCAGCACTACACCGTGCCGCAGGCGCTGCTGACGGCGGTCGATCCCACGCCCACGCCCGCGCTGCTGGCGCACGGCCGCTCGGTGGCGGTGGCGGATGGCTGCACGCACTGCCACGGCGACAACATGGGCGGCAAGGACCTGGGCGAGACCAAGATGCTGGGCACGGTGCCCGCCTCCAACCTGACCCGCGGCGGACCCGCGCGCACGGTGGCGCAGTGGGCGCTGGGCGTGCGCCACGGCATCCGGCGCGACGGCACCTCGCTCATCAACATGCCCAGCGAGGTGTTCGTGGACATGAGCGACGAGGACCTGGGCGCCATCATCGCCTACGCCAACAGCCTGCCGCCGGTGACCACGCCGGTGCCGGAGCGCAGCATCGACTTCAAGGGCCACCTGATCCTGGCCATGAACATGCTGCCCATGGCGGCGGCGGACACCCGCCACGACGTGAAGCCCGCGGTGATCCCCCCCGGGGTGTCCGTGGAGCGCGGCCGCTACCGCACGCGCCTGTGCACCATCTGCCACGCATCGGACCTGGGCGGGCTCAGCCCCGGCTTCTCGCTCTCGCCGGGATCGAACCTGACCCCCAGCGGCGACCTGGGCGGGTGGACGGAGGCGGGCTTCGTGCACACCATGCGCACGGGCGAGACGCCCAGCGGGCGGAAGCTGGACGCCAACCACATGCCCTGGCCCACCTTCAAGGACCTGTCCGACGAGGACATGAGGTCCATCTGGGCCTACCTGCACTCCCTTCCCCCCAGCACGCGCCAGCAGCCGAAGGCCGGCGCGAAGGCAGCCGCCAGGCCCGCGGCCTGAACGCCTCCGGACGCCGCACGACCCGCCGCCGGCGGTCCCCCCGCGGGGCCGCCGGCGGCATGCGTGCGGGCCCGTGCGCGGCGCTTCATGGCGAGCCGCTTGCGGAACGGGTATATTGGGCGCCCTGATCCGCACACGCCCGCAACCCGTAGACGGTTTCCTGATATGGCTTCGTTCGAGGACTTCGGCCTTCGCGACCCCCTCCTCCGCGCGCTGGAGGACGGCGACTTCGAGCAACCCACCGCGCTGCAGGAGGCGGTGGTTCCCGTGCTGCGGCGCGAGGGCAACGTGGTCGCCCGCGCGGGCAGCGGCTCGGGCAAGACGCTGGCGTACGCGCTGGGCGTGCTGGACCGCATCGCCGCGCGCGCCGCCCCCGCCGAGGGCGAGGAGGCCGCCGGCGGCGCCCGCGTGCTGGTGCTGGTGTGCACCCCCGAGGCGGCCGAGCGCGCCGCGCTCTCGCTCGTTCCCTTCGTGAGCGAGCTGGACCTGTCGGTCGCCATTCCCGGCGGCACCTGGGGCACCGCGCTTACCGAGGCCGACGTCGCCGTCGCCACGCCGGCCGAGGCGCTGCGGGCGGTGCGCGCCAGCGAGCTGAAGCTGGACGGGCTGGAGGCGGTGGTGGTGGACGGGGCCTCGCTGATCGAGGCGATGGGCGAGTGGGAGGCGGTGGAGACGCTGTTCGACCACGTGCCCCGCGACGCCCAGCGCGTCGTGTTCTCGCCCGAGATGACCTCCGGCGTGGACGACCTGGTGGACCGCCGGGTGAAGCGCGCCCTGCGCTGGCCCGCGCAGGCCGCCGTGCCCGAGCAGGCGGCGGCGGTGGCGGCCCGCGGCGTGGTGGGCTACGTGGTGGTGTCCGAGCGCGAGAAGGTGGACGTCCTGGCCCGCCTGCTGGGCGGCGGCGCGCCCCCCGTGGTGCTGTGCCGGAGCGACGAGCGCGCGGCGGGCCTGGCCGAGCTGCTGTCCGTGCGCGGCTTCGCCGTCGGCGACGTGGGCGACGAGGAGGCGGACGTCGCCGTGCCGTCCGCCGGCACCACGTTGGACGAGATGCGCGAGGAGCTGGGGTCCGACCTGCCCACGGTGGTGAGCTTCGACGTGCCGGCCGACGAGCGCACCCTGCTGGCGCGCCACGCGGGCGAGGACGCGGGCTACGTGCTGGTGGAGCCGCGCGAGCTGGCCCACCTGCGCGACGTGGCGAAGCGGGCCGGCATCGACGCGCGCCCCGCGGGCGTCACGGGCGAGGACGCCGCCTCGTCGGGCCTGCTGCGCGCCTTCCGCGGGCAGGTGCGCGCGGCGCTGCGCGAGGAGGACCTGGGCGCGCAGATGCTGGTGCTGGAGCCCCTGTTCGAGGAGTTCACGGCCGCCGAGGTGGCCGCCGCCCTGGCCGCGCTGCTCCGCAAGCGGGCTCCCGCTCCGGCCGCCGCGCCCCCGCCGTCCGCCGACGCGCCGCGGCGCAGCACCTCCACCGTGGCCACGCACCCGGGCGAGGAGCCGGGGCCGCCGCCCGCCGCCTTCACCCGCCTCTTCGTCAGCATCGGCGAGCGCGACGGCGTGCGCGCGGGCGACCTGGTGGGCGCCATCGCCGGCGAGGCCGACATCCCCGGCCGCAGCATCGGCAAGATCGAGGTGCGCGACACCTTCAGCATCGTGGAGGTCACGGCCGACGCCGCGGACCGCGTGATCCGCGCAGTGAACGGCACCACCATCAAGGGCCGCAGCGTGCGCGTGGACTACGACCGCGGCGCCACCCGCGCCAAGGCGGGCCCCGGGCGCACGGACCGGCCGGGCGGACCCCGCCCCGGCGGACCCCCTTCGCGCGGCCCCGGCGGCGGCGGGATGCGGCGCCCCGGCACCGGCGGCGCGGG
>JAQBQD010000050.1 GCA_028287185.1 Gemmatimonadota bacterium
GCGGGGGCGCGTGGTGTCGGGCTTCAGCCAGGTGACATGCGCGCGGACCGGCCGCTCCTCCGTGTGCCCCGAGCCCTCCACCGCGAAGGGCGAGGCCCAGCGCTGGCGCAGTGCGTTCCCCGCCGCCGTGCCGCGCACCGTGTCGCCCGCGGACGGCGTGGCGGCGGCCGTCTCCGCGGACTGCGCGCGGGCGGGCGCCGCGGCCAGGAGCGCGGCGGCGATGGGCAGGATCAGGCGGCGAAGGGGCGTCACGGACGGCATCCCGATGAAGGTCCGGCTCACGTGGGCGTCGTGGGGCGGGCGCGGCGCCCGCGCACCACCTCCACCACCGCCGGCAGCAGCGAGATCACGATGATGGCGATGGCCACGATCCCGAAGTTGTCGCGCACGACGGGCAGGTTGCCGAAGAAGAACCCGCCCAGGAGCAGCGGCGTGACCCACAGCAGCCCGCCGGCCGCGTTGTAGGTGGTGAAGCGGCCGAAGGGCATCTTCCCCAGTCCCGCCACGAAGGGCGCGAAGGTGCGGATGATGGGCACGAAGCGGGTGATGATGAGCGTCTTGCCGCCGTACTTGTCGTAGAACTCGTGCGTGCGCTCCAGGTACCTCGGCTTCAGCCAGCGCGATCCCCGGCGCACCGCGCGCCCGCCGATGGTGGCGCCCAGCAGGTAGTTGGCCGTGTTTCCCAGGATGGCCGCCGCCACCAGCAGCACCCACAGGCCGCCCACGTGCATGGAGCCGTTGGCCGCCAGCGCGCCCACCGCGAAGAGCAGCGAGTCGCCCGGAAGGAAGGGCGTCACCACCAGCCCCGTCTCGCAGAAGATGATGAGGAAGAGGATGGCGTACGTCCACGCGCCGTATGTCTGAACCAGCTCGGTCAGGTGCGTGTCCAGGTGCAGGACGAAGCCCAGCACCGTGGTGAAGAAGTGGGTGAGGTGCGCCAACCTGTGCTCCCGTTCGTGCGTGTGACGTGCCGCGCGGGCGCGCGGCGCCCAACGCTACCCTCCCGGCGCGCGCGATACAAGCCCCGCCGTCCCTGGAACCCCCGCGCCGCGGGATCGGTCCCCGCGGGCGCATCCGGGGGACGACGGGCTCCTTGCGCCGCCTCCCGCCCCGTGGCAACGTGCCCCTCGTACCCGCGACGGTCTCCGCGGAGACCGTTCCTGCCGTCCGCCGCCTCCGTCAACCCGCGGCCGGCGCGGGATCCCGATCGCCCGAGCGCCGCCGCCGCCGGGCCTCCGGGAACGCACGTCCGAGGCGGGGCAGGCGACGCCGGCGGGGTCCGGATCGTGCGCGCCCCCGCCGGATGCATGATCCCGTCCCACCGGGGCGGCGGCTCGTCCCCGCCGGCTTGCGCGGCCCCGGCGGCACCACGACCTTGTGGCTGAGCGGCGGATGACCGTCGAATCCGCCGGAACCATCCGTCCCCGCACCGCCCATGAGCCCCGACGTACCCGAGATCAGCGTCACCGAGCTGAAGGCCCGCCTGGACGCCGGCGAGCCGCTCACCATCATCGACGTGCGCGAGCCCCACGAGTGGCCCATCGCCAACCTGGGCGCCTACGGGGCGCGCATGATCCCCCTGGGCGAGGTGCCCGAGCGGGCGGACGAGATCCCCACCGAGGGCACGGTCGTCCTCCAGTGCCGCTCCGGCGGGCGCAGCGGGCGCGCCCTGGAGTACCTGCGCGCCCAGGGCCGCACCAACCTGCTGAACCTCAAGGGCGGCATCCTGGCGTGGGCCGACGAGGTGGACCCCACCACGCAGAAATACTAGCCGCGCCCGGCGCGGCGAGCGCGCCCGTGCCGAATCCATCATCCGCACCCGCAGGACCTTTCGAATGACCGACACCGTGCAGACCGACGCCGACGCCCCCGCCCTGCCCACGCCCGACGACGTGCTGGCCGCCGCGGAGCGCATCGCCGGGCAGGCGCACCGCACCCCCGTGCTCACCTCGCGCACGCTGGACGCGCTGGTGGGCGCGACGGTTCTGGTGAAGTGCGAGGCGTACCAGCGGGGCGGCGCGTTCAAGTTCCGCGGCGCCTACAACGCGCTGTCGCGGCTGACGGCGGCCGAGCGCGAGCGCGGCGTGGTGGCCTTCTCGTCCGGCAACCACGCGCAGGCCGTGGCGCTGGCGGGTGCCATCCTCGGCGTGCCCGTGCTGGTGGTGATGCCCGAAGACGCGCCCGCCTCGAAGACGGCGGCCACGCGCGGCTACGGCGCCGAGGTGGTGCTCTACGACCGCGCCGGCGAGTCGCGCGAGGAGATCGCCGGGCGCCTGCAGGCCGAGCGCGGGATGACGCTGGTGCCGCCGTACGACCACGCGGACGTGGTGGCGGGCCAGGGCACGGCCGCGCTGGAGCTGTTCCGGGAGATGGGCCCGCTGGACGCGCTGCTGGTGCCCTGCGGCGGCGGCGGGCTGCTGTCCGGCAGCGCGCTGGCGGCGCAGCACGCGTCGCCGGGTTGCCGCGTGATCGGCGTGGAGCCGGAGCGCGCCGACGATGCCACGCGCTCGTTCCGCACGGGCACCCTGCACACGCGCCAGCCGGGGCCGGACACCATCGCGGACGGCCTGAGGACGCCCTCGCTGGGGCGCATCACCTTTCCCCTGGTGCGCGAGCTGGTGGCTGAGATGCACACGGTGACGGAGGATGCCATCGTGGAGGCCATGCGCTTCCTGTGGACGCGGATGAAGGTCGTGGCCGAGCCCTCGGGCGCGGTCCCCCTGGCCGCGCTCATGGCCGACCCCGCGGCCTTGCGCGGGGCCCGCGTGGGGATCATCGTGAGCGGCGGGAACGTGGACCTCGCCGCCGCCTGCGCCCTGCTGGCGCGCTAGCGTGGGAACGGGCGCACAGCCGGGACCATCCGACATGAGCGACGCGCGCGGCGAGCCCACCTCGGGGAGCATCCTGGTGGTGGACGACGACCCCGAGATCCTGCGGCTGGCCGAGCGCTTCCTGGCGGGCGAGGGGCACCAGGTGGCCACCGCGCCCAACGTGCCCGCGGCGCTGGAGCGGCTGGCGTACGCCGACTACGACCTGGTGGTCACCGACCTGCTGCTGCCCGGCGCCTCGGGGCTGGACCTGCTGTTGGAGGTGCGCTCGCGGGCGCCTTCCACGCGGCTGATCCTGATGACGGGCCACGGCGACCTGACGGCGGCGGCGGACGCGGTGGTGCACGGCATCGACCGGCTGCTGCTGAAGCCTTTCACGCTCAAGGACCTGCGCGGCGCGGTGATGGGATCGCTGGCCCGCCGCCGCGAGCAGCACCGCCAGCAGCGCGAGCGCGAGGTGCTGGAGGCGCGCCTGCGCCAGCGCGACACCGAGAGCAAGATCTGGATCCTGCGCGCCGCCCATGCGCTGGCGCACGCGGTGGAGGCCAAGGACCCCTACACCGCCGGCCACGCCCGCCGCGTCACCGCCTACGCCATGACCGTGGCCGAGATCACCGGCCGCATCGACCTGCTCAGCTTCCGCCTGGCGGGCGACCTGCACGACGTGGGCAAGATCGGCCTCCCCGACGACATCCTCAGCAAGCCCGACAGCCTCACCCGGCGCGAGTTCGACCAGGTACGCAAGCATCCCGGCATCGGTGCCCGCATCCTGGCGCCCCTCATCGACGACCCGCTGGTGCTGAGCGTGGTGCGCCACCACCACGAGCGGTGGGACGGCAGCGGCTACCCCGACGGCCTGGCGGGCGAGGACATCCCCTTCGCCGCGCGGGTGCTGGCCGTGGCCGACACGCTGGACGCCATGACCTCCGCCCGCGCCTACCGCGACGAGATCCCCTGGGACGACGCCGTGGCCTCCATCCGCGAGCACGCCGGCACGCACTTCGACCCCTTCGTGATCGACGCCTTCGAGCAGGGGCTGCCCCTGCTGCGCGAGCACTTCCTCCAGTTCCGCAGCCAGCGTCCCTCGTCCAACGGGGACGGCGGAGGCTGATCTCGTCCCGGCATCACCGCCCTACATCCCCCTGCTGGGCGTTTCCCGCACCATTTGCGGTGACTCGCTGACGACGTACGAGTTCACCCGTAATCTATGAGCGCAGCGAAACGCCGGTGTACGCCGCCTACCCCGCGGGCTAGCCCCCCGCCGAATTCCGCGCCGTGCCCACCGACGCCGAGAACGTCGTCTTCGCAAACCCCGCGCACGACTTTCCGTAAGGGGGTCATCTATCGGCGTCGGACCCGACTCGTTGGCCGCGCGCATCAAGGGAAATGCTGGGCTGGCGCGAGCGATAGCCTTCTCCTATCACCGCGTGTCGTGCGATGCCGCGCCGGCTGGGCTCCGTGAGAAACAGTGTCCCGCACTCAGCCGTTGGTCGAATTCGCGAGTATCCTTGCGTAGCGTAGAGCGCCCTCACATATTGGACAGCAGGAGGGACAAAAAACCGCTCACAATCGAAAAAACTGAACCAGCATGAATCGGACTCAGTGTGAAGTTTCGTCTCACCCTTGGATCCGCTTCGGAGCATTTCGTCCAGATACGGTCCTTGGGCCGGCAGATTGGGTGCTGTTGGGAGAATGTGCCTCTAAATTAGGCCATTTGACAGGAACTCCTCTGATGCCCAAGGTCGCTGAGCGCTTGCGTGTCGCGTACATTTCACGCGGGATTCTAGGCACTGCGGCCATCGAAGGGAATACACTGTCTCAAGAGCAGGTTGAGCAACAGTTGCAGGGCACTCTGGAGGTACCACCTTCTCAGGAATACCTCAAAAGAGAAATCCAGAACTTGAAAGACGCATATGAAAAAGCCGCTACGGGCATTTGGGACAATGAGCGTCGGAGCATCACCGAAGATCAAATCAAGGAATTCAATCGAATGATTTTGGAAGGTTTGCCTGTCAAGCCCGAGGTAACTCCTGGAGAATACGCGGTCAAACAGCATGGTGTCGGGAGTTATCGGGCACCTGCACCCGCTGATATTCGTCGTCTTATGCCGTGTTTGGTAGAATGGCTAAACGATTCTACTTGGGAGCAAGAAATCGGATCCCCTGTGGTTGCGCGGATACTTCAAGCGATCATGGCGCACCTATACATCGCTTGGATTCATCCGTTCGGAGACGGAAACGGCCGCACGGCAAGACTCCTTGAAGCCGACCTTCTCGCCCGCGCGGGGGTCCCTTCGATAACATACCATCTGCTTTCAACTCATTACAATCAGACCAGAAGCGAATACTACCGTGTGCTTGCTATTACTACAGCGACACCGCAAGGCCAACCCGAACGTTTCATTCGATATGCAGTACAAGGCTTTACAGATGGCCTACGAAACCAAATCGCGGAAATCAAGCTTCAGCATAGAGAGATTGTTTGGCGCGACTACGTGCACTCGCAATTTCACTCGCTAAATACAGATCGATATGTGAGACTCCGGAGGCTTGCCATTGACCTCTCGGAACAGCCCAAGCCTGTACCCAAGTCTGCGCTTTGGCGGATCAGTGATCGGGTTGCCGATTCTTACCGAGGCAAGACCCCTAAGACCGTGACCCGCGATCTGCGGGAATTGGTTGGCATGGGCTTGATTCGACGTGAAGGGACAGGATACGTTGCAGCTACCGATATATTAGAGTCATTTGTTGCTCCGTATCGCGGCGTGTTACCCGGCAAATCTACCCGAAAGAACGCCGGTACCAACCCTCGATAGTGTTAACCCATTTTCCCCTCCGGAACCTCCCGATTTAGCCGTCTGGCCATATCCCGGAGCATGCCTTGACGTGATGGGCACATGGATTCACGCGAAACTTCACGCACTTCAGGCTCCGAGTCCGAAAGACCGAGTTTCCGGATGAGAACTAGCTCGAGGCAGAGGGTTCCCAGCTATCCTTCAACCATCCCCGCTTGCCGCGCAGCCCCCCCGCCGGTTACGATTGGACCGGCGCGATGGGGACGCGTGGAACCGACGGAGGAGGCGAAGTGGAGGAGAGCGTGGAAGCGGGCGCGGCCGAAGAGCTGGAGCGCGATCCCGTGGTGCGGTTCGGGCGGGTGATGGAGCGCGTGCTGGCGGGCGGGATCGCCGAGCCCACCGCGATGGCGCTGGCCACCTGCGGGCACGACGGGCGCCCTTCGGTGCGCATGGTGCTGCTCAAGGGCTTCGACGACCGCGGCTTCGTGTTCTACACCAACCTCACCAGCCGCAAGGGACGCGAGCTGGAGCAGACGCCCTTCGCCGCGCTCTGCTTCTTCTGGCAGCCGCTGGAGATTCAGGTGCGCGTGGAGGGCGCGGTGCAGCCGGTGAGCACCCAGGAGGCGGACGCCTACCACGCGTCGCGCGCGCGCAGCAGCCGCATCGGCGCCTGGGCCTCGCAGCAGAGCGCCCGCCTCTCCTCGCGCGCCGAGCTGGACGAGCGCGTGCGCCTGGTGGAGGAGCGCTTTCCCGGCGACGCCATCCCGCGCCCCGAGTTCTGGTCGGGCTTCCGCGTGGTGCCCGACCGCGTGGAGTTCTGGCAGGGCCGCGCCTCGCGCCTGCACGAGCGCGACGTCTACACCCGCGACCCCGAAGCCCCCGGCGGCTGGCGCATGGGCCAGCTCTTCCCATAGGCGCCTTGAACGACGGACAGCATCGGCGGATGATCGAACGACGAGGGCCCCGCGGGTGCATTCCGCCGGGCCCTCGTCTTTGCATCCGGATCGCGTCCGCGTCGGCAAGCACTCGACTGCGGATCGCGCTTCTTCGTCCGGACTGCGTGGGGAATAGTCGATCAGAGGGTTAGGGCGGTCGATACGATCGCGTTCGAGTCTGTGCGCCGCCACGGTCCGCGCGCTGCCGAAGCCTTGCACGGGAAACCGACAGGGCTTCTCGTGGGAGGAGCGATCGACGACCCTCGACAACCGGGCCGAACGCGTGGATCAGGCGGTGGGATGCGTGCTCTGCTGCACCAGCCACTCCAGGGCCTCGGGGCGCGTGTTGAACATGGTGATCTTGCGGCGGGAGAACAGGTTGACGCCCGTCAGCACCACCTTCTTGAGGCCCGACACGCCCACCACCGCGCTGGCGATCACGTACGGCTCGTCGTGCGCGGCCAGCTCCTTGAGCGCCTGGACCACCGTGCTGTCGTAGTGGGCGTCGGTGGTGTCGGTCAGCACGCGGAGCGACTTGGGCGCGTGCTTCACCACCTCGGCCTTCGACAGCTCGATCTCGCGAAGGGCGTCGGCCGGATTCTTGATGCCCGAATAGTCCAGCAGCAGGATCTTCTTCCCGCGGTGCTCGATGAAGCGGGTGCGTTCCATTCGGGCGGCCTCCGGCGGAGTGGCGGACGGCGGAGCGGCTCCGGCGCGGCGAGCTGGGCAGAGGGCACCGGGTGCTGCAAGGGGGGAGTGACCCGAAGTTAAGGCGCGCCGCCGTCCGCGCCAGAGTATTCAACGCGCGTGCCCGCATCCGCCGCCCCGCAAACGCCGGCCGTCGTCCCGTCCGCCCGCTTCCGGCGCCCACTTGCGCCCCCCGCCGATGCGCCGAACCATCGTCCGTCGCGGAAGAGGTCCGGTGCGCGGCACACCTCGAATCACATCCGATGCCGAACTTCCATCCGACCTCCGTTCCTTGGACGGCACGAGGGTCGATCCCAGGTCGGGCTGCCGACGTAGACCCGCGTTTCCTTCGATGACCGGGATTCGTCGGATGGCTCGCGTCGTCGATCACCAGTCTTCTCGTCCGATGATGGAGCATTGCCGCCGATGACCGACGTTCCGCCGCCGCCGGGCGGGCTCGCGCTGGATGCGGACGCGCTGCCGCACCGCTGGGACCTGAGCGTGGCCGAAGCGCGCGAGGTGCAGCTCCGCCTGCGCGAGCGCCTCGTCCTCCGGGCGCCGGACGGCTTCGCGCCGCGCACGTTCGGGGGTGCGGACGTGTCGATGGAGAAGTTCGCGAAGCAGGGATACGCGGGCATCGTGGTGCTGGACGCGGCGACCCTGGCGACGGTGGACCAGTCCGGCGCGGCCGCCGATCTGCCCATGCCGTACGTGCCGGGCTACCTGTCGTTCCGCGAGCTGCCGGCGCTGGCGGCGGCATGGGCGGGGCTCCGGACGCGGCCGGACGTGCTGCTCTTCGACGGCCAGGGCATCGCGCACCCGCGGCGCTTCGGGGTGGCGTGCCACGGCGGGCTGCTGTTCGGGGTGCCCAGCATCGGCGTCGCCAAGTCCATCCTGGTGGGCACGCACGGGCCGCTGGGACACGAGCGCGGGGCCACGGCCGAGCTGGTGGACCGGGGCGAGACCGTGGGGATGGCCGTCCGCACCCGCGCCGGGGTGACGCCCGTCTACGTGTCGCCGGGCCACCGCATGGACCTGGCGACGGCGGTGGCGGTGGTGCTGGCGGCCGCGCCCACCTTCCGCGAGCCCGAGACCACGCGCCGCAGCCACCGCCTGGTGAACGACCTGCGCCGCGCCGCCGGGGCCGCCCCGGACGGGTAGCCGCCGCATCCGCCGCACCGCACGCCGTTGACGAACGGAGCCTTTGCCGCCACGCGACACGACCCTTACCTTTCCTCCGGGCCCGGTCCGGGCCGCCCCCCATCAGGCCAATCGAACACCCACGCGCCACCCGCCTCCGGTCAGAATCGGCGGGGCCGGCTCGTTCCACCACGCCGAGACGAGAGCCACCGTGCTCCGGAGAGCAGTACCTTTGGCAGACGCGCCGAACCAGCCGGAAACGAGCTTGAACGTCACCCAGCTCTTCCTGGAGCACTACGACGGGCTCTACAGGTACCTGGTCCGCCTCACCGGCGACTCGGACCTGGCGTCGGACGCCGCGCAGGAGGCGTTCGTCCGGCTGGTGGAGCGTCCGCCGCAGGACCGGCACGTCCGCGCCTGGCTCTTCGCCGTGGCCACCAACGTGGTGCGCGACAGCGCGCGCGCCCGCGCCCGGTGGCTCACGCTGCTCATGGGATCGCCCGAGCGGGCGCCCGTCGGCGACCTTCCGCCCCTTCCGGACGCCGAGCTGGAGAGCCTGGAGCGCCGGCGTGCCGTGCGCGCCGCGCTGGACCGGCTGAGCTGGAAGGAACGCACCGTCCTCCTCATGCGGGAGGAAGGCTTCGCACACCACGAGATCGCCCAGGCCGTCGGCACGACCACGGGCTCCGTGGGAACCATGCTCGCGCGCGCGCTCCAGAAGCTTTCCAACGAACTGGGCGCCGCGTCGGAGAACCTGAGATGAACACGACCACCGGAGTCCGGCCCCCGCACCTGGGGGAGGAGGATCTCCTGCGCTGGATAGACCGGCAGCTCGACCTGGAGCACAGCCGCCGCGTGCGCGGCCACCTTTCCGCCTGCGAGTCGTGCACGGCGCGGCTGGACGTCCTGCGCGAGCGCAGCCGCACGGTGTCCTCCTGGATCGACGAGATCCCCGTGCGGCTTCCCGACCCCTCACGCCGGGCGCTTGCGCTCACGGCGGTGGAGCGCGCCCGCACCCGCCGGCGCATGCGTCCCACGGGCGCGGTGGGCTCGCTGCTGCGTGTGGCTGCCATGGTCCTCGTGCTGCTGGGCGCCACCCTGGGCACCAGCGCCGGCCGCACCTGGATGGGCGACCGCGTGCAGCAGGCCGTGGGGCGCGACCCGGGCCCCCTGGGCAGCGCCATCCTCCGTGTCCTGGGCCGCGACCCGGAGCGCGCACGGCTGGCGGTCCGCACCGCCACGCCCGGCGCGGACCCCGGCCGGCCCCCGGG
>JAQBQD010000008.1 GCA_028287185.1 Gemmatimonadota bacterium
CACAGCGACCGCGGCGGGGGCGAGCACGGGGGCCGCGGCCGGGGCGGGCATCGCCTCCGGCGGCAGCACGCGGTCCAGGTGCCCGGCCAGGGCGTCGAGGGTGGTGAGCTCCTCCAGCATCTCCACCAGCGAGACGCGCACGCCCACCCGCTTCTCTATCGCCTGGATGGCCTGCAGCAGCAGCAGCGAGTCGAAGCCGGCGGCAAACAGGTCGATGCCGCTCTCCACGTGCTCCTCGTCGATGCCCGTCAGCTCGGCGGCGATCCCCTTCAGCACGCCCAGAACGGCCGCGTGGCGGGGGGACGGGGCCGTCGCGATCTCCTCTGCCGCCTGTCGATTCTCCATCTCGCCGCGTCCTTTCTCGTGAGATCCGTTGGCTGCGCCGTTGCCGGCATCGTCCGTGACCGCCCTGCCGTTCCCCGCCCCCCCGCGGTCCCGCGGCAGGTCCACCAGGTACCGCTTGCGCTCGAACGGGTAGCCGGGCAGCGGCACGCGCCGCCGCCGCTCGCCCGCGCCGAACCCCGTCCAGTCCACCGCCACGCCCGCCGTCCACAGCCCGCCCAGCGCGTCCAGCAGGAAGCGCTGGTCGGGGATCCGGTTGTGCTGGTGGCGCAGCGAGCTGAGCACCACGTGGCCCTCGGGCGCCCCGCCGGCCGGGTGCTGCACCGCCCAGGCGCCCAGCGTCTGCCCCGGCCCCACCTCCACCAGCACCCACCCGGGCTCGGCCCGCAGCGTGGCGACGCCGTCCGCGAAGCGCACCGTGCCGCACAGGTGGCGCGCCCAGTACGCGGGCGAGCGGGCCTCGTCGTCGCCGATCCACGTCCCCGTCTCGTTCGATACGAAGGGGATCTCCGGCGCGCGCAGCTCGAAGCCGGCGGCCAGCCTCGCCAGCTCCTCGGCCACGGGCGCCATCGCGCGCGAGTGGAAGGCGTGGCGCGCGGGCAGGCGGCGGCTCACCGTGCCCCGTTCCGCCAGCGCGGCCTCGAATGCCTCCACCTCGGCCGCCGGCCCCGCGACCACGCAGCTTCCCGGCGTGTTCACGGCCGCCACGTCCAGCGCGGCGGGCAGCACCTCGCGCAGCGCGGCCTCGCCCAGCGGCACCGCCAGCATGGCCCCGGCGGGAAGCGCGTCGATCAGCCGCGCGCGGAGCGCCACCAGCCGCAGCGCGTCCTCCACCCGCAGCACACCGGCTACGCAGGCAGCCACGTACTCGCCCAGCGAGTGCCCGATCAGGGCCCGCGGGCGCACGCCCCAGCTCATCCACAGGCGCGCCAGCGCGTACTCCGTGACGAAGACGGCCGGCTGCGCGAAGCGGGTATCGTCCAGCGGTGTGCCCTCCGCCTGGCCGTCCTTCCCCGCCCTGCCGACGAGGCTCCGCAGGTCCCACCCGCCGGACTCGGCCGGGGGCGCGGCGGAGAACAGCACGTCGCGCAGGTCGCTGCCCAGCACCGGGCGCAGCAGCTCGCAACACTCGTCCACGGTCTGCCGGTACACGGGCTCGGCGTCGTACAGCCCGCGCCCCATGTCCACGAAGTGCGTGCCCACGCCGGGGAACATGAACGCCACCGGGCGGTCCGTGCGGGGCACCGCGGAGCCGCCGCGGCTCGCCGCCTCGCGCAGCCGGGCCGCCCCCTCGCGGGCGTCGCGGCACACCACCGCCAGCCGGTGCTCCAGCTCGCGCCGCCCCGTCTGGAGCGTGTACGCCGCGTCGGCCAGCGGGGGCGCGTCCGTCTCGAGGAAATCCGCGAGGGCCGCCGCGGCGGTGGAGAGCGCGGACGGAGTCCGGGCGGACAGGACGAGGAGCTGGAAGGCGCGCGACGGGCCGCCTTCCTCCATTGCCGGCGCCTCCTCCAGCACCACGTGCGCGTTGGTGCCGCCCATGCCGAACGAGCTGACGCCCGCGCGGCGCGGGGTGCCGTTGCGCTCCCAGGGCCGCAGCGCCGTGTTCACCACCACGCGCCCGCCCGAGGCGGCGATCTCCGGGTGCGGCGTCGCGCAGTGCAGCGAGGGCGGCATCTCGCCGTGGGACAGCGAGAGCACGGTCTTGATGAGGCCCGTGACTCCGGACGCGGCGTCCAGATGGCCCACGTTGGTCTTCACCGAGCCGATGGCGCAGGGGTGCGCGCGCTCGCCGCGGGCCAGCACCTGGCCGATGGCCTTCAGCTCGATGGCGTCGCCCAGCGGGGTGCCGGTGCCGTGGGTCTCCAGGTACTGCACGGTGGCGGGATCCACCCCGGAGACGGACATCGCCTCGGAGATCACCCGCGCCTGCCCGGTCGCGCTGGGCGCCGTGTATCCCACCTTCTGCCCGCCGTCGTTGTTGATGGCCGAGCCGCGGATCACGGCGTGGATCGTGTCGCCGTCCGCCAGCGCGTCCTCCAGCCGGCGCAGCACGACGACGCCCGCCCCGGCGCCGCACACCGACCCGCGCGAGTCCGCGTCGAAGGCGCGGCAGTGCCCGTCGGGGGATAGGGTGCCGTCGGGCGTGTGGACGTAGCCCGTGCGCAGCGGGAGCATGATGGACACGCCCCCGGCCAGCGCCACGTCGCACTCGCCGTTGATGAGGCTCTGGCAGGCCACGTGGACGGCGACGAGCGAGGTGGAGCACGCCGTCTGCACGCCCACGGCGGGGCCGCGCAGGTTCAGCCGGTACGCCGCGCCGGCCGCCAGGTGGTCCTTCTCGTTGGCCAGCGTGAGCCGCATCATCCCCACCGAGGCCACCAGCTCGGGCATGGAGGAAAGGCCGGCCAGGTACTCGTTGGTGCCGGACCCGGCGAACACGCCCACGGGACGGTCCACGCGCGCCGGGTCGTAGCCCGCGTGCTCCAGCGCGGCCCAGGCGCATTCCAGGAAGACGCGGTGCTGCGGGTTCAGGATCTGCGCGTCGCGCGGGGTGAGGTCGAACAGCCCCGCGTCGAACTCGTCCGCCCCTTGCAGCTCGCCGCCCGCGGGCACGAAGCCCGGCAGGTCCAGGACGGCCGGGTCGCTCCCGTCCGCCAGCAGCTCCTCGCGGGTGAAGAAGGAGATGGACTCCACTCCTTCCCGCAGGTTGCGCCAGAAGGCGTGGATGTCGTCGGCGCCGGGAAACCTCCCCGCCATGCCGACGACCGCCACCTCAAGCCCGGTGCTCTCGCCGGGACCGTCGCTTCCGTGGTCTGCCATTTCCTGGAACGTGAAGGTGATCGCTCGCTTCGCCCGCCCGCCGCGCTACCCGTCCCGCCGCCTGCGCGCCGCTTCCCGCCGGCGCCCCAGGGCGGCCTGCCGCGCGCCGCCCCGGTCCTCGCCCTCCTCCACGGCGCCCGTCTCGTCGTGCCCCTGCAGCCGCGCCGCGAGGGCGCGCACGGTGGGGTACTGGAACAGCTCCACCACCCGCACCTCGCACCCCAGCTCCGCGGCCAGCCTGGCCTGGAGCCGCACCAGCAGAAGCGAGTGGCCGCCCAGGTCGAAGAAGTTGTCCTCCACCCCCACCGCGTCGACGCCCAGCAGCTCCTGCCACAGCGCCGCCACCCGGCCCTCCATCTCCGTCTCCGGCTTCAGCCGCCGCCCGCCGCCCGTGGCTACCGGTGCCGGGAGCGCCTTGCGGTCCAGCTTTCCGTTGGGCGTGACGGGCAGCGCGTCCAGGCGCACGAAGGGCCCGGGCACCATGTAGTCGGGCAGCACGCCCCGCAGGTGCGCGCGCATCTCGTCGGCGTCCGCGTCGCCGACGACGTACGCCACCAGCCGCCGGTCGCCCGGCACGTCCTCGCGCGCCACCACCAGGCACTCGTCCACCCCCGGGTGCCGGCGAAGGGCGGACTCGATCTCGCCCGTCTCGATGCGGAAGCCGCGCACCTTCACCTGCTCGTCCAGGCGGCCCAGGTACTCCAGCGTCCCGTCGCCCCGCCACCGCACCTTGTCGCCCGTGCGGTACAGCCGCGCCCCGGGCCGGGCGCCGAACGCGTCGGGGACGAAGCGCTCCGCCGTCAGCGCCGGGCGCCCCAGGTAGCCGCGCGCCAGGCCGGCGCCGCCCACGTGCAGCTCGCCCGGCACCCCGGCGGGCAC
>JAQBQD010000079.1 GCA_028287185.1 Gemmatimonadota bacterium
CGGCCGCGCAGCCGCGGGAGCCGAGGGACGCGCGGGAGCCGGCGTGGATGGCCGCGCCGGGGGCGGTGCGGGGGCGCTTCCCGCCTGCGGCGCGGGCTGCGATGGGGACGGCTGCGCCGTGGGCGCCTGCGGCTGGCCTGCCGAAGGCGCGGGCTCGGAGCCCGCCGCCGGGGCCGGAGACGTGCCGGAAGCTCCCGCATCCAGCGTCGGGGAGCTCACGGGCAGGGATCCGCCGGTGTCCATCGCGCCCGCGGTGGCCGGCGACGGAGATGCGGCGCCGCCGCCCATGTCCACGCCCCCCGGCGCCGTCGTGGTCGTCGGCGCGGACGAGGCGGTGTCGGACGCAGGCGCGCGCGAATCCTTCCCGCCCTTGCCGTGGCCCACGTACGCGGCCATCGCGCCGCCGCCCGCCAGCACCAGGGCGGCGAACAGGGCGATGGGCACCGCGCGCGAGGGGCGCTTCGCCACGGGCGCCAGCCGTGGCCCGGCGTCCGCCCGCCCGCCGACGGGAAGGACGTCGGGCACGGGAGCCGGCGCGCTCCGCGACACCGGGGGCGCCGTGCCCACGTTCAGCAGCGTGCGGTCGTCGTCGTCGAAAGCACCGGCCCCTGCCGCGGCGGCTCCGGCGAAGGCCCCGGCTGCCGCCGCGCCGCCCGTGGAAATGCCGTCGCGCGGGATGCGGATGGTTTCGTCCGGCTCCGGCGCCATCACCAGGGGCGGCTCGGCGGGGGCGAATGCGGACGCCCTGCCCGAGGCCTCGTCCAGCGCGGCCCCGAAGGCGCCCGCGTCGGCCCATCGCTCGCCCGCGTCGAAGGCCAGCGCGCGCTGCACGGCGGCGGCCACGGCGGGCGGCAGCTCGGGGTTCTTCTCGGCGACCGATCCCACGTCCCACCCACCCGGCCCGCGGCGGCGCTCGGCGGGGAAGGGGCGCTCGCCGGTGAAGAGCTGGTACGCCACCACCCCCAGGCTGAACACGTCCGACGCAGGCGTCAGGTCCGCGTCGCCGCGAAGCTGCTCGGGCGAGGCGTAGGCCGGCGACAGGGGGGTGTCGCCCGCCTGCGTGAGGCGCGCCGCCGTCGCCTCCTCGGCGGCCACGCGGGCGATGCCGAAGTCCACCACGCACACGCGGAAGGGCCCGTCGCCCTGCGTCTCCCCCAGGAAGACGTTGCCCGGCTTCACGTCGCGGTGCACCAGGCCCGCGCGGTGCCCCACTGCCAGCCCTTCCGCAGCCTCGCGCACGATGCAGGTGGCCAGCTCCAGCGGCAGCCGCGGCTCACGCGCCAGGCGTGACGCCAGGTCCTCGCCCCGCAGCAGCTCCATCACCAGGAAGTCGATGCCCGTCTCCGGATCGGTGCCGAAGTCGTAGACGGTGACCACGTTGGGATGCTGCGGCAGGGCGGCGGCCGAGCGCGCCTCGCGCTGGAACCGCTCCCGCAGCAGGGCCTGCGCGTCGGGGTCGGGCGCCGCCAGGGTGATGACCTTCACAGCGACGGTGCGGCCCAGGCGCTCGTCGTCGGCGCGGTACACCGCCGCGAAGCCACCGCGGCCGATCACCTCGCCGATCCGGTAGCGGTTGACCAGCACCTTGCCTGCGAGCAGCCCTTCCAGTCCGGACATGTGGCGCACGTGGTGGGGTGGGGATGAGGCGGACGCGCCCCGCGCGCGCCCGGCCCTGCCCATCGGCAAGATGCAGTCCGCCGTCCACGGTGGGGACCCCGGGAGCGCCCAGCGGCCGGCCCCGTGCGTTCCGCCCCGCCCCCGCGACGGTTCGCCCCGCTGAAACCTCCGTCCGCGGCATCGACGTAGTGCGGGGGCGCCGGCGGGGCAACCTTGGCCCACCGGAGCGCATCAGATGGCAGGTGCGCACGGTGGCCGGCCGGACGCCGCGCGCCGCACCCGATCCTGACATTCCCCGCACCGGGCCTTCACCCGGCGAGGGGCCCGATTCCCGACCTTGAACCGCGCGCCCGCACTCCACGGCGCGCGTCCACTCCGCAGCAAGAGGCCCCCATGACCAGCACTCGGTTCGGCCCGCGCCCGCCGGCGCTCGCCCTTCTGTTCGCCCTGGCGACCACCGCCGGCGCGGCCGCGCAGACCCAGGGGCCTCCGCCGGGCGCCCGTCCCGGCGGCCCCGGCGCGATGACGCCGCCGCCCGCGGCGCCCGGCCTCATCCGCGGCACGGTGGTGGATGCCTCCACGAGCCGGCCCGTGAGCGCGGCCCAGGTCGCCGTCCGCAGCGCGGCCGACAGCGTGCTGGTGGCGGGCGCGGTGGCGCGGCCCGACGGCAGCTTCCGCGTGGAAGGGCTGCGCCCCGGCCGCTACGTGCTGCGGGTCACGGCCCTCAGCTACTCCGCCGCGCGCACGGCGCCGGTCACCGTGGCGGCCGCCGCACCGCAGGCCGACGCGGGCACCATCCGCCTGGCTCCCGCCGCCGTCGCGCTGGCCGGGATCACCGCCACGGCGCAGGCGTCCGAGGTGGCGATGGCGCCGGACCGCAACGTCTACCAGGCCCGAACCATCGCCACCACGGGCGGCACCGCGGTGGACGTGCTGCGCAACGTGCCCTCGGTGGAGGTGGACGCGGACGGCAAGGTGAGCCTGCGAGGCAACAGCAGCGTGGCGATCCAGATCAACGGCCGCGCGGCCCCGCTGCAGGGCGACCAGCTCGCGCGCTTCCTCCAGCAGCTTCCCGCCAGCGTGGTGAGCAAGGTGGAGGTCATCCCCAACCCGTCGGCCAAGAACGATCCCGAGGGGATGGGCGGCATCATCAACATCGTGCTGCAGCAGGGGGCCGACCTGGGCACCAGCGGCGGCTTCGCGCTGGGGGCGGGCACGGGCGGCAAGTACAACGCATCCGGCAACCTGGGATGGCAGCGCGGCCGCGCCACCCTGTTCGGCACCTACGGCTTCAACCTGGACCACCGCTCCAGCACGGGCGACGCCCAGCAGCTCAACCGCACGGCCAACACCCTGCTCTCGCAGGACATCGGCGGCCTGATCGACGCCCGCTCCCACAACGCGACGGCCAACGCCGAGTACAAGCTCACCCCCGCCACCACCCTGAACGCCACGGGGCTATACTCCATCCGCGGCTTCGACGTGGGGCAGACCAACCTGTACCGCCAGTTCGACGCGGCACGCAGCCAGACGGCGCACTACAGCGACCTGGACGACGGCAACAACAGCGGGCGCACGGGCGATGGTGGCCTGGCGCTGAAGCACGCCTTCGCGCCGCCGCAGCGCAACGAGCTTTCGGCCGAGGTGCACTACAACCAGGGCCGCGACGGCTCCAGCGACCACTTCACCCACTCCGACCTGGGCGCGGACGGCCAGCCGCTGGGCAGCGAGCCCGGCCTGCGCCGCACCAACCTGGACGCCCGTTCGCACACCTGGACGCTGCAGACGGACTGGACGCGCGCCTTCGCCCCGCACACCAAGCTGGAGGCAGGCTACAAGGGCACGCTGCGCCGGCTGGACAACGACTACGGGGTGGAGAGCTTCGCGTACGGGGCGGGCGGCGGGTGGGTGAACGAGGCCACGCAGACCAACGCCTTCGCCTACGACGAGAACGTGCACGCAGCCTACGCCGTGCTCAGCCAGGGCGTGGGCAGGCTGGACCTGCAGGCCGGCCTGCGCGCCGAGCGCGCCGCCACCAGCTTCGACCTGGGCGGCCCGGCCGGGCAGTCGTACGACAACGACTACAACAGCCTTTTCCCCAGCGCCCTGGCGGCGTGGAACCTGAGCCCCACGAGGCAGCTCAAGGCCAGCTACTCGCGCCGGGTGCAGCGCCCCGACACGCGCCTGCTGAACCCCTTCCTCTTCTACCAGGACCCGCAGCACGCCTGGCAGGGCAACCCGTCGCTGCGGCCCGAGTACACCGACGCCTTCGAGCTGGGCTTCCAGCAGTCGGGCGCCAGGGGCTCGGTGCAGGTGACGCCCTTCTACCGGCACACCACCAACGCCATCCGCCCCATCCTGAGCATCGACGCGGCCGGGTTCAGCACCACCACGGCGCAGAACCTGGCCACCGCCAACAGCTACGGCGCCGACTTCAACGGCTCGCTGCGGCTGGGCAGCACGCTCACGGCCTTCGGCGGCTTCAACGTGTTCCGGCTGAACGTTGACGCCACCAACGTGGCCGCGGGCCTGGGCACCAGCACCGTCACCTGGTCCACCCGCGCGAACGCCACCTGGAAGCTGGATCCCAAGACGGACGTGCAGGCGTTCGTGATGTACCGCGCCCCCATGCAGGCGGTCACCGGCCGGTTCGGCGCCTTCTCCATGACCAACTTCTCGTTCCGCCGCAAGCTGGACGCGGACAGGTCCAGCGTCAGCTTGCGCGTGTCCGACCCCTTCGACATGATGGGCTTCCACATGGTCACCGACCGGGACGCCTTCTACCAGGACACGCACAACAAGTGGGGCGCGCGCGCCGCGTACCTCACCTTCAACTACAGCTTTGGGCACGCGCCCCGAATCCGCGCCCCGCGCCCCGATCAGCCCCAGGGCGACGGCGACCCGCGCACCGGCCCCGGCGGACCCGGCTGACGCGGCCCTGCAGCACCCACGCAGGAGGACGTGAACGAAAGGAGGGCGGCCCGGTGATCCGGACCGCCCTCCTTCGTGACCTGCCGCTTCTGTCCGCCCACGGAAATCGACACTGCACTCCGACGATCACAACCGGAGCCCATCGTCGGTCCGTCCGGCGGGAATGGAGTGGTCAATCAGCCGAGGTACGGCTCCCTCATCCTCCGCACGCGCGGAGATACGCTTCAGGTGTTCCGCCTCGGGACGGGATACACCTCGTGGCCAGGATCCCACCAAAGGACACGGAGGACGTGGCGATCGAGGATGCCCCACACCCTGCCGGGGCCGTCCACCCGCAGCGAGACGAGATGCTCCGCGTCATCCTGCCGGATCTCGACCAGCCGGTCCCGCGCGGCCTTGCCGATGGAGCGCGTCTCCACCTGGTGGCTTCCGGTGCCACCGAGGATGTCCTTCCACGCCATCGACTCGAGGTCGCGCAGCCGGCTCATCACGCTCAAGGCGGTCGCGGGTCCCATCCTGCTCCAGCACCAGGGACCACCCAGGTCGACGATCCGGAAGGCCCACAGCGGGTTCTGGTGGAACGCGCTGGGTTCGCCGGAGCGTGGGACGCGCCTGGGGACGTCGCGCCCGAGCGGGGATCGCGGATGCTTGCCCTCGTGGCGGGGGTCGTGCCGCGGGACCCGCTTATCCCTCGCCACCGTCCTCGCGAAGCGAGCTGTAGTACTCCATCATGCAAGCGAGCGAGATCTCGCGGTCGCTGCGCTCGCCATCCGGAACTCCGGCACGCGCGTCGATCCAGGGGGCTTCGCTGTGGGTGAGGTCGCTGAGCCACTGCGCGTTCCGGCCGCCGTAGTACGCGATCACGGCATCCACCGTCTCTCTTGCGTCGGCGTCCAGGCGATCCGCGTTGCCCCACGGCCATCCATCGACCTCGAACTGCCCGCGGTGCCGTTCGTAGAGTTCGCGGACGACGGGCCCGTTCGCCCACGCCTCGATCCTCTCCGGGAACAGCCGGCGGTCGTCCCAGACCAGGGACCAGGCCTGCGCGTAGTAGACAAGCTTCTGCAGCTTCATCGCAGACATTCGCGTGCGCCGCGACAGGATGTATGCGGCGACGTCATGTGCGCTCACGGCCATGCGTCTCCTCCCTTCCCGGACCGGGCGGCCGAAGTATTGAGCCTAGATGGTCGGTTAAACCGAAGATAACCCGAACACTGCAATTTAGGGCATCTTTCCTACGTTCACAAGTGGCTGTCCTCCAGGGTATCTTCGCCTGTCGCCCCATTCACCTGCCGCGCCCAGCCGGCCTACATGAAGAACACGATGGTCATCGCGGTGACGATGAAGCCCAGCGTGAGCGCGAAGAGGTAGGCCCAGAACAGGGTGAAGTACTTCACGCCCGTCTTGAAGAAGCCCTGGCCATAGACCGTCTTCATCGCGACGAAGAGGTAGACGACGCTCCAAAGCCAGAGGAGGGGGCCGAGCTGGCTGCCGCGGAGGGCGGGGATCTCCTCCAGCCCCAGCACGATGGTGAGCAGCAGGAAGACAAAGGCGTGGAAGTGCAGCGCGAAGACGAAGTGCTCCACGTAGAAGCGCTTGGACCCCGCGTACAGCACCTTCAGGATGAAGGCGAAGATGGGCAGCATGAGGAACATGGCCCGGGGGCCCTGCGTCTGCACGCCGTCCAGCACGGCGCGCTGGATCTGCGGGCGTTCCGTGTTCCTCAGCCGGCGCCACTTGGCGTTCAGGGTATCGCTCACGGCGCCCATTCCCCCGAACGCGTCCTCGTTGTCGCGCGCCGCGGCGGCCGCCCGTGCGGAGTCGGCGGCGATGCGCCTGGCCGAGCGGGGCGGGCCCTTCGGCGCCGCGGCGACGGGCGGCGCGGGGGCGGCGGGGGGCCTCACTCCGGCCTGCTTCAGCGCCGCACGCACCGAGTCTCCCACCTCCGCCGAGTCCGAGCCCGCGTACTGCAGCGGGCCCGGATGGCCGTTCAGGCCCCAGCCCTCGCGCTGCGCCAGGAACGAGAACACCACGAAGAACATGACGCTGGCGCCCAGGTACAGCCGCAGCGGGCGGATGTAGCTGGCGATGCGGCCTTTCAGGTACTCACGCGTCAGGTACCCCGGCCGCAGCAGCAGCCAGGCGACCGTCACCGGAAGCTTGGAGTTGAGCGCGAGCTGGTCGTCCAGGAAGTCGGTGGCCATCTCGCGCAGCGACACGTGCACCACGCGCCGCGCCTGCCCGCAGCGCCGGCAGAAGTTGCCCGGCGTGCGGTCGCCGCAGTTGGCGCACGGCTCGCCCTCGGCCAGCGGCTCGGGCTCGGCCCGCGGCCCGCCCACCGCGTCCATCACCACGGGCGAGCGCACCTTCCACACGCCCAGCCGGCGCCGCAGCCTATCCACGGGCGTGCTCCGGCAGGGGGACGGGTCGATACACGGTGGATCGGGCTGCGTCTGCGGTCATCCGGCGGGTGTGGAGCGGTTCGCGGGGAACGGATTGGAAGCGGAGGTCGGGTCTACGAACGGGACCGAGCCAACGGAAGGGCTGTGGTCGAGCGCCGGCCGGCAGCGAACGGGACAGTGCCGGGGCACGCATCGTGGACAGGGTGGAGAAGGCGGGCCGGCGGACACGACGCGCGGCACGGCGGCTGCAACGCGGGCGGCGGGCCGGGACGGAACCCGGACCCAACACCGCCTGCAACCCCGCGCCGCGCATGCCGCTCCCACGCTCCGTCCGCTCGCTCGTCCTGCCGCTGCTGGCCGTCGCGGCCGCGGCGGCGTGCCACAACCAGGTGGTGCTGGTGCCGGCCTCGCCCGGGCCGCCGTCCGGCCGCGGCGCGCCGGCGCACGAGCTGCGCGTGATGCCGCCCATTCCCCGCGAGGTGGAAGGCACCTACGTGCTGATGCGGCTGGGCGGCAACGGGCTGCCGGCGCCGGGCGAGGCGGAGCCCGGGTGCACCGTGCGCGTGGTGTCGGGCACGCTGACGCTGGAGCAGGGGCGCTTCACCTGGGGCGAAACGCGCGAGCGCACCTGCGGCGGACGGACCACCGTGGTGCCGGTGCGCGCCGGCGGCGGCTACGGGATCGACGTGGCGACGCTGCGCTTCGCGGCCGACTCGGGGGCGTTCACGGCGGCGGTGGGGGCGTACCTGGGGCGCGGGCTGATCCAGGTGGACGGGCTCACCACGCCCGGCGGCGCGGACGTCCTGCGGCGAGACTACCAGCGCCGGCAGACGCTGCGCTGAGGCCTACGGCGCCAGCGCGGGCTGGGCGCTGGGGGTGCCCAGCTCGCGGAACAGGGCGTCGCGCGTCTCGCCGATCAGGGTGCGCACCCGCTCGCGCAGGGCGGGCACGTCGGCCAGCGTGAGGCCCGTGGTCTCGATGGGCTCCAGCACGCGCGCCTCGGCCACCGCGCGGTTGAAGAGCAGCGAGCCCTTGGGCATGGCGTCGCGGGTGCCGGCCACGGCGATGGGCAGGATGGGAAGCCCCAGCTCCACCGCCAGGCGGAAGGCGCCGTCGCGGAAGGGGAGCAGGCGCCCGTCCGGCGAGCGGGTGCCCTCGGGCATGATCATCACCGACACGCGTTTGAGCAGCCGGTCGCGGCACTCCTCCAGCGCGGCCGCGCGGCTGCGGGCTTCGCCGCGGCGCACCTCGATGTCGCCGGCCAGCTTCATCATCCACCCCATCACGGGGATCTGGAAGATGGCCTCCTTGGACAGCCACTTCATCTCCCACGGCAGGTGCGAGATGAGGAAGATGTCCGCGAAGGACTCGTGGTTGGACACGGCCACGTACGGCCGGCGCGGGTCGCGCACGCGGACGCCCGAGGTGCGGAACTTCCACATCGGGTTGAGGGCCACGGCGGTGACGGCGGCGCGGCGGAACCAGCGGCCCACCACGTAGCGCCCCGGGTCGCGCGGCGCGGTGAGCAGCCACACCACCGCGAGCCACGGAAGCCAGAGAAGGCAGACCAGCCCGGTGACCACCCAGGTCCAGATCGAGAGGAATCGCTGCATGGGCACAAAGATATACGGCCCGCGCGGATGCGCCACTCCCGCGGCGCGTGCTCCCGGCACGGTGCTCCCCCGGCGCGGCGGATGCGGCCGGCGGAGCGGACGTTGCGGCGGCGTGCGCGCGGCGTAGCTTGTGCGGCGTTGCCGCGGCGACCCGTTCGCCCCGCCGTGTCCCGTGACCGGAACCCCGCCCATGCGCCGAACCTTCGCCGTCCTGCTCGCCGCCTCGGCCGCGCTCTCCGCCTGCCACCGGCAGAAGACCATGCCCCGCAACGAAGCGGACGCCGCGCACCTGGACGCCATGTCCCACGCCCACGCGGCCGAGACGCCCGCGCCCAACGCCTCGGTGGCCGAGCCCCGCCGCCCCGTCACCGCCGCGGAGGTGGTGTACGGCACCGTGGACGGACGCCAGGTGCGGGGCTACCTGGCCCGCCCGGCGGACGCCGCCCCGGGCGCCGCCCTCCCCGGCATCGTGGTGATCCACGAGTGGTGGGGCCTGAACGACAACGTGCGCATGATGACGCGGCGCCTGGCCGGCGAGGGCTACTCGGCGCTGGCGGTGGACCTGTACGGCAGCGCGGCGGCCACCCCCGAGCAGGCGCGCGGGCTGATGGGCGGCGTGATGGCGAACCCCGCGGCGGCCGTGTCGAACCTGGGCGAGGCGCTGAAGTACCTGCGTGCGCAGGGGGCGCCGAAGATCGGCACGGTGGGCTGGTGCTTCGGTGGCGGGTGGAGCCTGGAGACGGCGCTGCACTACCCCGGCCAGGTGCAGGCCACGGTGATGTACTACGGCCGTCCCGTCACCGACCGCGCGCGCCTGGCGGTGCTCCGGGCGCCGGTGCTGGGCCTGTTCGGCGAGCAGGACCAGGGCATTCCCGTGGACACGGTGCGCGCCATGGAGGCGGCCATGCACGCGCTGGACAAGGACGTGGAGCTGGTGGTGTACCCCGGCGCCGGCCACGCCTTCGCCAACCCGTCCGGCCAGGCGTACCGCCCCATCTCGGCCGCGGACGCGTGGCGCCGCACGGTCTTCTTCTTCAACCAGCAGTTGAAGGGGCACCAGTAGCCCGTTTCCGCATCCCCAGTCGGGCAGGTTGTTGGTCGCGGAGGGTTGAGCAACGGGGGAGCGGCGCCGAAGGCCGCTTCCCCGTTGCCGGGCTGCTCGCGCAGGGCAGCGTACCGCAGTCACCCCCGGCGCGGCTGCCCGTCATCAGCACGTGGCGCCGGGTCTTGCAATCGCCGTCTCCGCGCGCGTCAGCAGGAGGAGCCAGAGGTCGCCGGGGCGGCGCATCCAGGCGTAGCGTTCCCGGACATGAGCCGCGCTTCGTCCCGCGACGGCTGAAAGTGTCGACGTGGTCCGCACGGGATCCTCCGCCCCTCCACTTCCTCCTGTCCGTCCCAACGACCGCACGTCGACCGGGCTCGTCCCGCGCCCCCTACCGCGGCAGGGTCAGCCGCGCCACGCATCCGGCGGCGGACTCGCGGTTCTGCAGGGTGAGCGTGCCGCCGTGGGCCTCGGCGATCTGGCGCGAGAGGGCGAGGCCGATGCCGGTGCCCCGCGGCTTCGTGGTGAAGAACGGGACGAAGAGGTTGGCCGTGGCGGCGATGCCGGGGCCGTCGTCCTCCACCCACACCTCCACCTGCCCGTCGCCGGCGCTCCACCCGGCGCGCACGCCGCCGCCCGTCTCCAGCGCCGCGTCCACGCCGTTGCGAACGAGGTTGATGAGGAGCTGGTCGAGCTGGTCGCCGTCCGCCTCCACCGTCACGGGCGGGCCGGGCACCACGCGCACGGGCAGGCGCGTCTCCAGGCCCGCCGTGCGGCGCACCCAGGCGCCGACGTCCATGGGCTCGGGCGTGGGAGCGGGCAGGCGGGCCAGGCGGGCGTAGCTGGACATGAAGCGGCTGAGGGCCTGTGCCCGCGCGCCGATCACGCCCAGGCCGCCGCGCAGGTCGTCGTCCAGGTCCGCCGGCCGCGGGTCGTGGTCCAGCAGGCCCAGCAGGGTGCCGGCGATGGACTGGATGGGGGCGAGCGAGTTGTTGATCTCGTGGCCCAGGACGCGGATCAGGCGCTTCCAGGCCTGGCGCTCCTCCTCGCGCAGCGCGCGGCTCACGTCGGCCAGCACCAGCAGGCGGTGGGGAAGGCCGCCCTGGCGGAAGGGCCCGCGGCGCACCTCCCAGCGTCCGCTGGCCCCCGCGAAGGCGTGCTCCTCGGTGCGCGGCGTCTCGCCCTCCAAAAAGGGCTCCAGCCCCAGCTCGACGGCGGTGAAGCCGATCAGGCGGCCGGCGGGGCGGTCCAGCAGGCGCTCGCCGGCGCGGTTGGCCAGGCGCAGGCGGCCGTCCTCGTCGAACGCGAAGACGGCCACCTCGATCTCGTCCATCACCTTTCGCAGCAGCGCCGTGGCCTCCATGGCGCCGATGCGCTGCCCGCGCAGCGTCTCGCCCAGGGTGTTGGCCTCCAGCAGCGCCAGGCCCAGCGCGTCGTCGCTGCGGGCGCCTCGGGCGCGCATGGAGAAGTCGCCTTCGCGCAGCGCCGCCAGCAGGTTGGAGAGCGTCTGCAGCGGCCGCACCACCCGCTCGTGCAGGGTGAAGGCGCCGCCCAGCCAGGCGGCCGCCAGCAGCAGGCCCAGCGTCCACGTGGTCCGCGCGTCGTAGCCCCCCGCCACCATCAGCACGACGGAGAGCAGCGCGCCGGGCAGGCCCGTGAGCAGCGCCAGCCACAGCACCTGCGACTCGTGCGAGGCCCTGCGTCCCCGGCTGCCGGGCCCCGTCATCACCCCTCCCCGGGCGCGGCAGCCTTCGGGAGGCACGGCGTGCCGCGCAGGCGCCCAACCGGAGCGTGCCCGCCGGCGGACGGTGCGAAGGGGCTCCGGGTCACAGCCCGTACCGCTCCAGGCGGCGGTACAGGGCGCTGCGCGACAGGCCCAGCGCCTCGGCGGCGCGCGACACGTTGCCGTCGAAGCGGGCCAGCGCCTTGCGGATCAGCAGCTGCTCGGCGTCCTCCAGCGACATCTCCTCCATCGACACCGCGGCGGGCACGCGGCCCCGCAGCGCCAGGTCCTCCGCGGCGATCGTCGTCCCCTGCGCCAGCAGCACGGCGCGTTCGACGGTGTGCTCCAGCTCGCGGATGTTGCCCGGCCAGGGGTAGGCGAGCATGGCCTTCATGGCCTCGGGGTCGAAGCCCGTCAGGTGCTTGCGGTACTGCGTGGCCGTGCGGTCCAGGAAGAGCATGGCGAGCGGCGCCACGTCCTCGCGGCGCTCGCGCAGCGGGGGCAGGTGGATCTCCACCGTGTTCAGCCGGAAGAGCAGGTCCTCACGGAAGCGCCCTTCCTCCGCCGCGCGGGGGATGTCGGTGTTGGTGGCGGAAAGCACGCGCACGTCCACCTTGCGGGTCCGCGACTGGCCTACGCGCTGAAGCTCGCCCGTCTGCAGCACCCGCAGCAGCTTGGCCTGCTGCTCGTGCGGCATGGTGCCGATCTCGTCCATGAACAGCGTGCCGCCGTCCGCCAGCTCGAAGGCGCCCACCCGGTCGGCGCGGGCGTCGGTGAAGGCGCCCTTCAGATGGCCGAACAATTCGGATTCGAACAGGCTTTCGGCGACCGCGCCGAGATCGACCGCGACCATCACCTGGTCGGCGCGGCGCGAGCGGCGGTGGATCTCGCGCGCGACCAGCTCTTTGCCGGTGCCGCTCTCGCCGGTGACCACGACCGAGATCGGTGTCTTGGCGACCTTGACGATCATGTCGAGCACGGCATCGATTTGGTAGCCGCCGATCAGGAACGGCTGCTCCACGTCGTGCTTGAACGGGCGCGCTTGGCGCACCACGCCGCCGTCGATGCGATAGGCGCCGTAGCCGTAGATGCCCTTGTCGACGTAGCGGAACAGCGTGTCGCCGATGCGCAGCACGTCGTGTGCGACCAGCGACTGCTCGATCACGCGCCGGCCGTTTACGAAGGTGCCGTTCATGGAGGGCGCATCGACCACCCAGGTGTGGCCGTCGTCGCGCCGCTCGAAGCGCGCGTGGTGCCGCGACACCGCCGCTTCGGGGATGGACAGCGTGTTGTCGGCCTCGCGACCCATGGTGATCGTGGGCACCGCGATCGGCACG
>JAQBQD010000095.1 GCA_028287185.1 Gemmatimonadota bacterium
ACGCGCGCGCCGCCGGTCCGCGCCGCGCCGTCCGCCGCGCCGCCGTGCGAGATCTCGCGCAGCACGGCCACGCGGGTGACGCCGGCCTCCTCCAGGAAGTGCACCGCGAACGAGTCCGCCTCGTCCCAGAGCGCGGCCAGCACGTGCGGTCCGCCCACCTCGCCGCGCCCCGAGCGGATCACCTGCAGCACCGCCTCGCGCACCACGCGGCGGAAGGCGAGGGTGGGGGCGGCCTCGACCTCGTCTGCCTCGTCGCCATCCGCGGGCGGGGAGGCCTCCTCCTCGTCCAGCCAGCGGTCCACACGGCCGCGCAGGCGGTCCACGTCGGCGCCGGCGCCGCGCAGCACGGCCACGGCGGGATCCTCGTGCAGCAGCGCGAAGAGCAGGTGCTCGAGCCCGGCCAGCCCGTGCCCGCGCCGCGCCGCGTCCATCTTGGCGAGGCGCAGGGTGATCTCCAGCTCGGGGCGCCGCGTGGGGGTGGACATGAGTGGGGCTACTCGGGCTCGGCGGTGAGGAGCAGGGGAAAGCCTTCGGCCTGCGCCTCGGCGGTGACGGCCTGCACCAGCGTCTCGGCGACGTCGCGGGTGAACGCGCCCGCCACGCCCAGTCCCGCGTGGTGCACCTCCAGCATGATGCGCGTGGCCTCGGTGACGCTCCTGCCGAAGTGGCGCATGAGCACGCTCACCACGTACTCCATGGGGGTGAAGTCGTCGTTGTGCAGCAGCACCCGCCAGCGCCGCGGCGTGCGCGTGGTGGAGCGCTCCCGGACGTCGGCGTCCTCCTGCCGGTCCGGACGGGACGGTGTCGTCGTCATAACAGACGATCTTCCATCTACCTGCGCGATTGCGCAAGGGCCCTGGGATGGATGGCCCTTCGGCCGGCGCGATGGTCGGCGTGACGACGGCCCGGCATCCGCGGGGCGGCCGCCCGGCGGCATCGGATTCCGCTCCGGCGGCGGCCACGATGCGCGCGCCCCTTCTCCGGCTCGCACCACTCGGCGGCCCCGCTCACGACCCCGCTCGAACGTGGTTCGGCGAGAAGCCCCGCCGCCGCGCCCCGGCCCGTGCGTGCCGCGTCAAGCCCGACCCGGCGCGGAGCCAGCCTCCGCAGGGAAGCGTCGCGTGGTCGTTGCCGTGGCTTCAGCCGCCCGTGTCGTCGGACGGCTCTCCCTTCCCTCGTCCGAGACACGGCGGGCTGAGGGGCCGAGAGCCCCCGCTGGTACGGCCGTTGCTTTCCCTTGCGGGCTGCCGCAGGATCGCGGCGCGAGGCTCTCACCGACGAGGGGGACGGATGGCCACAGGCGCAGCGCGCGCCTTCCCGGAAGACCGGGTGGAGGAGTATGGGCGGATGGGCCACGAGCTTCGGGTGCAGCGCTTCGTGCAGCCGGACGACGTGACGTGCGGCCCCACCTGCCTCCGCAAGGTCTACGACTTCTACGGGCTGGAGGTGGAGCTCGGCGAGGTGCTGGGCGAGATCGACCGCAACGAGGACGGGGGGACGCTGGCCGTCTTCCTGGGCATCTCGGCGCTCAACCGCGGATTCCGCGCACGCATCTACTCGTACGACCTGCGCATCTTCGACCCGAGCTGGTTCGGGCTGGGGGCCGAGGAGCTGTGCGCGAAGGTGGTGGAGCGCATGCCGTACGTGCCCAGCCCCAAGTCGCTGCGCTCGGCGCGCGCCTACAAGAACTTCCTGGAGCTGGGCGGCGAGATGGAGTTCGACGAGCTGACCCCGGCGCTGCTGAAGTCCGTGCTGGACCGCGAGCACCCCATCCTGGCCGGCCTGTCGGCCACCTACCTGTACCGCTTCACGCGCGAGCGCTGGGACAACGGAAGCGACGTGCCGGTGGACGACGACGTGCGCGGCAGCCCCACGGGGCACTTCGTGGTGATCGTGGGCTACGAGCACTGGGGACGCGCCTTCTCGCTGCGCGACCCGTCGCAGCACGTGCCCGTGAGCGACGACGGGCGCCAGGTGGTGGACGCGCAGCGGCTGATCAACGCCATCCTGCTGGGCGACCTGACCCACGACGCGGTGCTGCTGGAGATCTGGCCCGCCGGCGAGGGCGCGGAGGTGGCGCCGTGAACCGTCGCAGGGTGCTGGTGGTGGTATCGGAGGAGAAGGACGCCAAGGCCTTTCCCGCGGGCGCGGTGGTGACGGCGGACCGCTACCTGGAGGGCGGCGAGGGGCTGGGTGGCGAGGGATCGGTGGTGGTGAACCTGTGCCGCTCGTGCGACTACGGCGGCAAGGGATACTACGTCTCTCTCCTGGCGCCGGCCCGGGGGCAGCAGGCCATCCCCAGCGTGGAGACGCTGGAGGGGCTGTCCGATGCCTACGGGCTGTTCCGCGCGCTGAGCGAGGTGGGCATCTCGTGCGTGGACGGCGAGGAGATGCAGGCCCGGCGCAAGGCGGCGGGCGCGCGAAAGGGCGCCGGCCGCGGCGTGCCCATCGTGCGCGCGGGGACGAACGGGAAGGGCGAGGACGCGCCCGGCTTCCGCGCGGCGGCGGAGGCCGAGGTGGCGCAGACGACGGCGGTGCTGGGGACGTCGGTGGACCCGCGGTTCCGCCAGGCGGCGCTCAGCGTGTTCCGCGAGTGGCCGCTGCCGGTGATGCGCATCCGCTTCGTGCACGAGGAGGAGGAGTGGAAGGTGACGGGGGTGGAGCCCGTGGCCCTGCACCGCCTGGCGCGCGCCGAGCGCGAGGCGCTGGTGGCCGCGCTGGGCGACGAGCGCCGCGTGCTCCGGCGCGGGACGGAGGCGCCGCGCGAATTGAAGCGCGCCTCCATCGCCGTGCTGTTCGACGAGCGCGATCCCTTTCGCCCCAGCACGCCCGAGACCCTGGACCGGCTGGAGCGCGTGGCGGCGCGCATGAACGTGTTCGTGCACCGCATCGGCCTGGACGACCTGGACCGGCTGGGCGAGTACGACGCGCTCTTCATCCGCGCGCTGACGGGGGTGAGCGAGCCGTCGTTCCCCTTCGCGCTGCGTGCCGAGGCGCTGGACATGCCGGTGGTGGACGACTCGCAGTCCATCATCCGCTGCAGCAACAAGGTGTTCCTGCACGAGCTGCTGTGCCGCGAGGGGGTGGCCACGCCGCGCACCCTGGTGCTCACCTCGCGCACGTCGTGGGGCGAGGTCGAGGGCGCGCTGGGCCTGCCCTTCGTCCTCAAGCTGCCGGACGGGTCGTTCTCCGCCGCCGTGCACAAGGTGGCCTCGCGCGCCGAGTACCGCCGCATCAGCCCCGACATGTTCCGCCGCTCGCCGCTGCTGATCGCGCAGGAGTGGCTGCCGACGGAGTTCGACTGGCGGGTGACGGTGCTGGGGGGCGAGCTGCTCTTCGCGGCGCGCTACCACATGGCGCGCGGGCACTGGCAGATCCGCTCCGAGCAGAAGGGCACGGAGCGCTACGGCAAGGTGGAGGCGGTGCCCCGCGCGCGGGCGCCGGCCGACGTGGTGGAGCTGGCCGTGCGCGCGGCGTCGCTCATCGGCGGCGGGCTGTACGGCGTGGACCTGAAGGAGACGGCGGGCGGGCCCGTGGTGATCGAGATCAACGACAACCCCAACCTGGACATCGGCTACGAGGACGCGGCGGACGGCAACGCGGTCTACGAGGACATCGTCGGCTGGTTCGTGCGGCGCATCGAGGAGGTGGGCGAGAAGGGGCCGGAGCGGGAGGAGGCCGCCGCGCCGGTGGTGGAGGAAGCGGGGGCGCTGGAGAAGCTGCGTAAGCCCATCCGCCGCCGTGGGGGACCGTCCGGGGGCGACCGCCGGCACTACCGGCCCTTCTCCGTGGCGGGGATGGAGCTGGAGTACGCCATCGTGGACCGTGACCTGAACGTGGCCTCGCTGGTGGAGCCGGCCTTCCGCGTGCTGGCGGGGCGGGGCACGTCCGACGTGGACCTGGGGGCGGTGGGCTTCTCCAACGAGATCGCGGACCACGTCTTCGAGGTGAAGACGGCGGAGCCGGTGGAGAGCCTGGCCGTGGCCGAGGAGGTGCTGGTGGAGGGCATCCGCCGCTTCGGCGCGGTGCTGCGCGACGGCTTCGACGCGCGGCTGATGCCCACGGGGATGCATCCGTGGATGGACCCCGCGAAGGGGCGCGTGTGGACGCGCTCCAACGCCCGCATCTACGGCACCTACCAGCGCCTGTTCGACCTGCGGGCGCACGGGTGGATGAACGTGCAGGCCAACCACCTGAGCCTGCCCATGGGCCGCGAGGTGGAGGCCGTGGCCATGTACAACGCGGCGGCGCTCCTCATCCCCTACCTGCCCGCCCTGGCCGCCAGCACCCCCATCTTCGCCGGCGAGCTCCAGCCCGCGGTGGACAACCGGCTGGCGTGGATCGTGGAGCACCAGGCCCGCATCCCCGAGTCGCAGGGCGAGATCGTGCCCGAGTACGTGGAAGGGCTGGGCGACTACCGCAAGCGAATCCTGGCGCCGATGTACGCGGCGCTGGACCGCGTGCCCGACACGGGCGCCATCCGCCACGAGTTCTTCAACGCGCGCGGCGCCGTGTTCAAGGCCAGCGGCAAGCGCATGGAGGTGCGCGTGCTGGACACGCAGGAGTGCGTGCGCATGGACGTGGCGGTCAGCGTCTTCGTTCGCTCCGCGCTGAAGCACTTCGCCGAGCGGGTGCAGGCCGGGCGCGTGCCCCTGCCGCCGCACGCGGTGCTGGTGAGCGACTTCCGCGCGGCCATCCGCCACGGCAGCGAGGCGCGGGTGCTGGCGCCGCACTTCGCGGGCGTGGCGCGCGACGCGGAGGGCCGGGCGTCCGTGCGCGACGTGCTGCGCGAGGTGCTGGACGGCGCCCGCCGCGCCGTACGCAGGGACGAGGCGCTCTACCTCGACCTCGCCGCGCGGGTGATCGAGACGGGCTCGCTCTCGGAGCGCATCCGCGCCGAGCTGCTGCCCTACGTGGACGATGACGAGGCGTTCACGGACCACGCCCGCCGTGTCTACATCGAGCTGATGGACTGCCTGGAGGCCAACGAGCCCTGGACGCGGCGGGGGCTGTAGGGGCGGCGGGAGCGGGCGGGCGGCTCAGGACTTGAGCAGCTCGTCCGCCATGTTCGCGATCGCGGCGGTGCGCACGTGCACGATTCCGAACGCGCCCACGCTCATCGTCCGGTGCCCGAACTCGGAGGTGGAGAACACGCCGTAGCCGTGGTACGTGAGCATGTGCGAGGCGACCAGCCCGCCGCCGAGAAAGCCCATGACGGGGTGGTCGCGGCGGAACTCCTGGTCGAACGCCTCCTGGTGCCGGCCGCTGGACGGGTTGGTGAAGAACGCCACGACTGCGGCGGCGGCGAGAAGGATGAGCTTCTTCATGGGAGGGTTCCGGTGGAGGGTGCCCGCTCGGGAAACGACAATACTCCGTCCCGCCGGGGCGCAAGTCAAGCCGGCTCCACCTCCCCCGCGCCGGTCATTCGACGCGCACGTCCAGCCCCAGCGCCCGGGCGATGACGATGGTCTGGTCGATGGTGATGATGGCGCCGCGCAGCTTCACGCTCTCGGGGTCCACGGCGCTCAGGTCGCTTCCGCGCAGGTCGCATCCCGTAAGGTCGGCGCCATGCAGCGAGGCGCCCGACAGGTCCACGTCTCGCAGCGACGATCCCGCGCACCGGGCGCCGGTAAGGTCGGCCTCGCGCATGCGCACGCCGCTGAACGACGCCGCCCGCAGGTCCGCGCCCGGCAGCCCCACGAACGACCAGTTGCCGCCCGTCACCTTCATCACGTCGAAGGCGCAGCTCTCGAACATGCTGCCCACCAGCTTGCACTCGGCGAAGCGCGCATCGAAGAAGTTGCAGCCGCTGAACGTGCAGTTGACGAACGCCGCGCCGCGGTGCACGGACACGTTGAAGCGCGCCCGCCGGAAGGTGCACTCCTCGAACACCGCCCCGTCGTTCTCGGCCTCCGTCAGGTCCAGGTCCACGAACAGCACGCGCGTGTGCGTCTGGCCGGAGATGTCCTCGCCGTCCCAGCGCGCGGCCGCCACCGTGCTCTCCGTCGCGGGCGCCGCGTGGCCGGACTTCCGCTCAGCCACGGGAACACACGCCGATGGAGACGGCGGTCGACCTGTACGCGCGGAGCCGGGTCATCATCGATGGATACGGGAGATCGGAGGTGGAGCCGGTCGTCGAATTCTGCCCACCCATCCCAGGGGCGGCCGAGAAAGGTATGGTGGAGGACTGGATCGCCCAAGCCGTCTCGCGAATCGACACCACGCGCCGCCGCGCGGATCCCGCGAGGACCGGGCATTCGGACCGGAAACCGGCGTGAGGGGGCGTGGCGGTCGGTCGTGGAAAGGCCCCGCCGCGGCTACTGCGGCACGGCTTTCTCGACCACGGTGCCGTCGGGCAGGCGGGGACGGCGCGCCGCCAGGTCGAAGCCGTAGCCGGCAGGCAGCACGTGCAGGGCGACATCGGTGAGCGCCAGCGTGTCCGCGTCGCCCACCATGGCGGCGTTGGTGTGGGTGATGCGGCCGTTGAAGACCGTCACCACGCCCGCGCCCAGCACGGTGAACGAGCGGCCGGGCATGCAGTCCACCGCCGTGTCCTCGTCGATGCCGATGCCCAGCACCTGCGGGTTCTGCGCGGATACGGCGAGCAGGCGGTTCACCCGGCCGCGCTGGTTGAAGTGCGTGTCCACCACCACGTCGCGCCAGTAGCCCAGCCCCGGCGCGAGCTGCGCGTCCTCGCGCCGCACCGTGCCTTCGTTGCGCCCGCCGATGATCATCACGCTGCTGAGCGCCGCCGCGCCCGCGCTGGTGCCGGCCACCACCAGGCCGTCGTCGTACAGCCGCTCGCGGATGGCCTGGCAGAAGCGGGAGCCCGCCAGCAGGCTGGTGAGCCGGAGCTGGTCGCCGCCCGTGAAGAACACCGCGGTGGCGGACTCGACGGCCCGGCGGATCTCGTCCGTCTCGGCCTCCAGGCGCGTGGTGATGGGCGCCCCGTGCACCTCCTTGACCCCGATCCTTTCGAACAGGTCGCCGTAGACGCGCACCTTCTCCTCCGGGTTCTCGGACGGCGCGGAGCACACCACCACCCGGGCGTTCTTGCCTCCGGCGATCCGCACCAGGTGCGGAAGCACATGCATGTCGTTCTCGTCCGGATCCTCCGCCCCGCCGATCACCAGCAGGCGTCCAAGCCGTTCCCTGCCCGCAGCAGCCATCCGCCGCCCTCCTCTCCGTCCCGTTCTTCCGACGAGCGACCCGCCTCTCGGTAGATGTCCCGAGATCCGAGCGAGCCACTTCCCCTCCTGCGCCATCATCCGCCGCCGAACACCGTCATCCGCCGATTCGGTCAATTCGGTCAATTCGGCCGATCCCTGGATGCCGTCGACCACCACGCGCGCATTACGGTCCGCACCGCGGTCCGGCCGGCGGCCGCAGGTCGTGAAGCTCGCCGTTCTCGATCCATGTGAACATCGGGTCCGGGGTGCGGGTAATTAGTATCTCGGCAGCCGCCGGAGAGGGCAGGAAGCGGCCCCGCGCCGGTTCAGCGGCGCAGGCCTCGCGCGGTGCTGCTACCCGCAGGCCGCCCCCGCCCTCGCCGGGAACGCTCCGCACGGGCCCAGGCGCGCCGGCGCGAACGCCCGCGAGGGCCGCGTGGCGCGGCGGCGCACCGGCCCGCTGGCGAAACGCGGTCCGCGGGACTAGACTCCTTTCCTGCCATCTTACGCCACCACCCCGCATCCCATGTCGAAGCCCTTCGCGCTGCTGGTGCTGCTCGCCGATCCCGCCGTCCGTGCCGGGCTGGCCGGCCTTCACGCGGACGCGCGCACGCCGCTGCCCGCCGGTTGGGACGCGCTTCTGGCCGAGCTTCGCCGGGCGCCGCCCGGCACCCTCGCGGTGGTGGACCCGTACCTGGACGGCGGCGGCCGGCTGGCGGACGGGCTGCGGCGGCTGCTGGCAGAGCTGCCCTCCGTCTCGGTGGTGGCGGCGCTGGAGCTGGCGCCCGCGCGCATGCGCGACGTGCGCACGCTGCAGGAGTGGGGCGTGGCCGAGGTGGCCGCCCTGCCGGCCGAGGCGGGGCCGCGGCCCCTGGAGCACATCCTGCGCAAGGCGCGCGCGCGCGCGTTCCTGCGACGCGTGACCCGGGCGCTGCCCTTCTACCTGCCGGGCCAGGCGGTCGCCACCCTGCTGGCCGCCGCGCAGGCCGCCCATGCCGGCGGGGGGCCGGCGGCGCTGGGCAACGCACTGGGCTGCGGGCGCCGCGACCTGGCGCGGGCCTGCGCGGCCGCGGGGCTGCCGCGGCCCGT
>JAQBQD010000133.1 GCA_028287185.1 Gemmatimonadota bacterium
CACCAGCGCCACCCGGGCGCCCCCGGCGCAGGCGTGCACCACGGCCCGCAGCAGCGCCGCCGTGCGCCCCCCGCCCGCCTGCCCCGTCCACAGCGTCAGCAGACCGCGGGGAATGCCCCCGGGCACCAGCGCGTCCAGCGCCCCCACGCCCGTGGGCAGCCCCGGCCGCGCCTCCTGCGTCCCCTGTCCCGGGCGGGGCAGGATGGCCGCGCCGAAGCGCCGCTCCAGTTCGCCGCGCAGGCGCAGCAGGTCGGGCGCGGCGCTCATCGGCGCTCCCGGGCGTGCGGGACGAAGGGGCCACGTACGGACGTATCCATGGCCGGCAGGATCATGCCGAACAAAACCCGAATACAAGAGCGCCATTGCGGCCCTTGCTGGGACTCGTCCGTCAAGTTCTTGTAGCGGGGGATCTTACGAGATGCTTCGCCAGGAGGGGCGCGGAGTTCCGCGGGGGCGAAGCTGCAAAGGAAGGTGCAATGTCATGTCCACGCCGTCCAGATTACTGCCGTCCATGCCGTCCACTTGCATTGCGTGTGCCGACGATTCCCCGGGCGGGGAAGGATCGGCGGACCTGCAAGGGCGGGAGCCGCACGGTCCCCGGGGACCGTTCGGGCTCCGCGGCGCTCACTCGCCGGGCTTGCCGGGCTGCTCGGCCCGGAGCTCGGCCACCCAGGCCGGGCGCGCGCGTCCGCTGGCCTCGTAGCCGCGGGCCAGCGTGTCCAGCATGCCCTCGGCGGCGATGCGGCGCGGCGTGGGCGACAGGTCGTGGGTGAGCACGGCCAGCGCCGCCGAGGCTTCCTCCTTGGCCACCTCGTCCGTCGGGGTGGCGGCGTAGCGCACGTACCACACCCGCAGCCGGTGCAGCGTGGGGGTGTACGGCTCGGTGCCGTCCAGGAACTTGCGCAGCCCCGTGGGGCTCATCCCGATCTCGCGCGCCACCCGCCGCAGCGAGGTGGCCTGCACCCGCGCCGACGCCACCTCGCGGATGTGCCGGATGGAGGCGTGCCTGGGCTCGTGGTTCGGACTATCCATTCGCGGTCTCCGCACGGATGGTTGGGCTTTGGTGGTGCTCGTTGACGGGTGCATCATAAAACCGAACAAAATCCGAAATCAAGGTTCGGGCATGGGCGCCTCGCGGACGGGTCGGGGGAGGACGGGTCGGGATATCGGCGCAAAATGCGCCGCGGGGGGTGCAAAGGGAAAGGCCCCGGGCGGAAACTCCGCCGGGTGAAAGCCACGTTCAGGATCCGGCGGTGTCGTGCCCCACGTCGAGCCAGGCGGCCATCTCCACCACGCCGTCCGTCCAGCCGCGCTCCAGCAGGGCCAGCGCGCCCGCCAGGTCGCCGCGGCGCAGCGCCTCGGCCACGGCGGCGTGCATGGCCACCGTGGAGCGCTGGTGGCCCGTGCGGCGCCAGTAGGCGTGCGCGTGGCGGCGCAGCACGTGGGCGAACGAGGCGATCATCTCTCGCAGCCGCCGGTTGGGGCACCCCTGCACCAGCAGCCGGTGCCAGCGCAGGTTCAGCCCCGCCGCCCGCTCGGGGTCGTCCGCGCTGGCCGCGCTCTCGTCGTTCACCGCGTCCAGCTCGTCCAGCACCGCCTCGCAGAGGGGAAAGCACTCGCGCAGCGCCAGCGCCTCCAGGGTCCACAGCACGGGCGCGGCGTCCCGCAGCCGCGCGGCGTCCAGCGGCTTCACGAAGAAGCCGCGCCCGGGATCCACCTCCAGGACGCCCTCGCGCTCCAGCTGCACCAGCGCCTCGCGCACCGGAGTGCGGCCGATGCCCAGCTCCGCCGCCAGCGCCGTGTCGCTCAGCCGGTCGCCGGGCCCGAAGCGGTCGCGCGACAGCAGGCCCAGGATCGCGTCGCAGGCCTCGTCGCGCAGCGGCGCGCGCGCCTGGCTCACCCGGAGGCGCCCGCCAGCGCGTGCCCGCGCCCGGCCAGCCACGGCACCAGGTCGTCGACGCCGCGCCGCCAGTGCTCCTCCAGCGCCGCCGCCGCCTCGTCCACCCGCCCCGCGCCCGCCAGCGCGGCGATCCGGTCGTGCGCGCGGGCCGACTCGGGCACGGCCTCGGACGACTGCATCCAGGCGAACTCGTAGCGGTGGATGGTGGTCTTGAGCGAGGCCAGGGTGTCCAGCAGCAGCGCGTTTCCGCACCCCTGGGTGAGCGCCCGGTGCCACGCCACGTCCAGTTCGATGCGCCGCGTGGGATCGTCCGCGGCGCCCGGGACCTCGCGGCTCAGGCGAGACAGCTCGGCCATGGCGGCCCCCGACAGCGGCGGCGCGCTCCGCAGCGCCAGGCCCTCCAGCGTCCACACGATGGGGTACACCTCCTCCACCTCGCGGGCGCAGAGGGGCTTCACGAAGAAGCCCCGGCCGGGGTCCGACGCCAGGAACCCCTCCTGCTCCAGCCGCACCAGCGCCTCGCGCACGGGGGTGCGGCTCACCCCCAGCTCGGCCGCCAGCGCCGCGTCGCTCAGCCGGTCGCCGGGGCCCACCTCGTCGCGCACGATGCGGCCCACGACCGCGCGGTGCACCTGCTCGCGCAGGGGAACGCGGACGATGCTCATGGCCGTCCCTCCATCCAGCGCAGCACCTGCTCCATCCCGAACCTCCAGTTGCGCTCCAGCAGCGCCGCCGCCCCGTCCGTGTCGCCCGCCGCCGCCGCGCGGGCGATCGCCTCGTGCGTGGCGGTGGAGACGGGGGTGAGCCCCGCCTGGTGCATGTAGGCGTACTCGTAGCGCCGGATCACGCTCTTCAGCGTGCCCACCATCGCCAGGAGCTGCTCGTTCCCGCACCCCTCCAGCAGGGTGCGGTGCCACGCCATGTCCAGGTCGATGCGGCGCTCCGGGTCGTCGCCGGCGGCCGCCATCTCGCGGTTGTTGCGCTCCAGCCCGGCCAGCCGCGCCCGCGTGGGCGGCGGCGAGCTGCGCAGCGCCAGCGTCTCCAGCGTCCACAGGATGGGGTACACTTCGCGCACCTCGCCCGCGGACAGCGGCTTCACGAAGAAGCCGCGCCCCACGTCCGCCGCCAGGAAGCCTTCGCGCTCCAAGCGGACCAGGGCCTCGCGCACGGGGGTGCGGCTCACCCCCAACTCCGCCGCCAGCACCGAGTCGCTGAGGCGCGCGCCGGGCCGTAGCTCCTCGCGGAGGATGCGCGCCACCAGGGCGCGGTGCACCTGGTCCCGAAGGGGGGCGCGGGCGATGGTCATGCAGGCCGGGGTCTCTCGGGAAACGGCGTTCCGGCGCCGGAAACGGCGCCGCGGGCGGCGTCATGGGCCCCGCGGGCGGGCACGTCTGCACGCAATGCCGGTGCATCCGCGCGCCATACGAACGACAATATACGGGCGGGGCCTCCCGAAAGGGATGCCGCATCCCGCCGGCCGCTCCGGATCGGCCGTCGCGTCGGATGTGCCACGTGCTGGGGTACGGGTGACGGACGCCGTGCGGCGCAGTACCTTTCGGCGGCTCCGTGCGTTCCCCCGCCTCCCCCGCGCCGTCCATGTCCGCGAACCCGCCGCCGGCTGCCGCGCCTTCCGCGCTTCCCTCCCGTGACGCCGAGGCCGCCAGCCGCGAGATCAGCGCGTCGCACCGGCTGATGCACGTCACCGAACGCGAGCTGCAGCGCATCCTGCTGGACATCCACGACGGGCCCGTGCAGCACATGTACGCGGCCCTCTCGCAGCTCGACCTGCTGCGCCGCGCGCTGGAGGCGGGCGGCCACGCCGAGCCCGAGGTGGCCGACCGCATGGGCCGCATCCGCCAGCTCCTGGAAAGCGGGCTGAACGAGGTGCGCAGCTTCATCGGCGCCTTCCGCCCCCCGGAGTTCGAGGCGCGCGACCTGGTGACGCTGGTGGAGGGGCTGGCCATGCAGCACGAGGCCCATACCGACACCCGCATCGACCTGGTCGTGGACGCGCCGCTTCCCGAGGTTCCGCTGCCGGTGAAGATCGCCCTGTACCGCGTGCTGCAGGAGGGCCTCTCCAACGCCTACCGGCACGGCGGGGCCGACCGGGTAGCCGTGCGCATGCGCCGCGTGGTGCGCACGGGAGGGCCGCGCCTGCGGGTGTCCGTGAGCGACAACGGCCACGGCTTCGACCCGGGCACGGTGCGGCCGGAGAAGCACTTCGGGGTGGATGGGATGCGGGACCGGGTGGAGATGATCGGCGGCCGCTTCCGGCTGCGCAGCTCGCCCAGCCGCGGCACCACCATCGCCGTGGAGGTACCGCTGTGACGGCCGATCGACGGAAGCCGCCCGCCTTCGCGGGATCGTCCGCCCGGGTCGAGGGACCTCGATTCCAGCACCCCTCCCCGTTCCCGCAGACGGACTCCGCATGAAGCCCATCCGCATCGTGCTGGCCGACGACCACGAGCTGGTGCTGGAGGGCCTGCGCTCGCTGCTGGAGAGCGAGGCCGACATGGAGGTGCTGGCCACCGCCACCCTCGCCGACCAGCTCCTGGACGTGGTGCGCCGCCACCGCCCCGACCTGGTGGTGCTGGACCTGGAGATGGGCGAGGTGGGAGGGCTGACCTGCCTGGAGCGGATGAAGGCCGACCACCCCGAGGTGCGCGTGCTGGTGCTCACCGCCTACAGCGACGGCGAGTCCATGCGCGCCGCGCTGGAGGGCGGCGCCGACGGGTACGCATTGAAGACGGAGCCCCCGCAGCAGACCGTGGCCTCCATCCGCCAGGTGCACCGCGGCCACTTGGTCTTTCCCCTGGCCGCCCGCCGCTGGCTGCTGCGCGGCCCCCAGGCCGACAGCACCCAGCTCACCGACCGCGAGCGCGAGGTGCTGGCGCTGGTCTCCGAGGGCCTCACCAACGCGCAGGTCGCCGCCCGCCTGCGCGTCAGCGAGAACACGGTGAAGTTCCACCTCCAGAACCTGTACCTGAAGCTGAAGCTCAACAACCGCACCGAGGCCGCCGCGTACTACCTGCGCGAGCACGGAAAGCGGAAGTAGGCGGGTGCGGATTCGCACCTGGGAACTCGCGACCGGGGTGCGACCGGCGCCGGCGGAGCGGACGGCTGTCCTCACACGGTGGGCGGCCGGCCGGTCAGCCTCGGGTCCGGCGGGCTTCCATCTTGCTGCTGCACATAGGCCTGAACGGGTTGACACCCGTTCGGCCGCCGGGTAGGTTTGTCGCAGTGTCGCGAACCGATCGCCGCATCCATCCCGTGAGGAACCATGGCCGACTCCACCATCATCGTCTGAGCTTCACCCCACGGCGGTTCCCTCCGCATCATTCTGCTGCCTCGGGGCCAGGTTGTGCCACGTGATGTGAACCGACTGCCAGGGCAGGAACGCCCAGCGCAGCCGCCATGCATTGGGTGACGTCTCGACCTCCTCTCCCCTCCGATGCCCGAACTGGACCGCAATCCCCAGGTCCGCCGGGCGCTTCTCCACCTGCACGGTCACACCCAGCGTCGGCGTCGCCAGGTACACGACGTCGCTGTCGTTGATCTGCGCGAACTTCCTGAACCTCGTAACGACCCGGTTCTCCGGCTTCTCCTGGTTGGGAGGAATCGTCAGGAGCCGGCGTGCCTGCGTCTCGCCCGGGGCATCCTCGGCGTACGCAAAGTCGAACATCTGGCCCAGCAGGTCCTTTCCGTCGCCCGACAGCCGCAGGATGCGCGCGTCCTCATCGGCGCGTTCGGGCTCCACGCGTGAACTCACCGTGTGCTCCTCGGCCTTCGGGCCGCAGTTCACCACGGTGAAGCTCGTCTCGACCTCCATCTGCAGCCGGCCGGACGAGGTCTTCTCGAACCACAGCCGCACGACGAAGTCCTTCCGGTAGATCCGAATGCCCTGCACGTAGCCGGCCTCCTCCGCGAACTCCACGGGCACCCCTTCCGGCAGGCCGGTGAGGCCGGACACCACCGACTCCAGCCGTTCCTGCGTTCGCTTGGCCTTGCGGAACTGCACCCGCGCGACCACGGCGGCCGCAACCGCGCCGGCGGCGCCCACCCCCGCGGCGATGATCTCCGGAGCCATCGTATTTTCTCCAGGTCAGCGGAAGAGCGCTCCCTCCGTTCAAATCCGAGTGCGGCCATAGTAGCCGCACACCCGCCGCTAGTAAAGATTACGATCGATCGGAACCGGCGCGGCGGTGCTCCCGATGGCGCGTCGTCGCCCCCGTGTCGTCCCGCCCCTCCTGATCGCGCGTCTCTCGCCCTCTTTCTCCCGACCCTTTCTCCCACCCGTTCGGGTAGCCCGCAGCCCTCGTCCGGAGCGGCGGCGGGCCACCTTACAAGAAGCGGCCTCCACCATTCCGGCGGTGGTTGAGCGGGGCTCAGAAACCCAACTTATACCTGCGTTTCTTATGCGGCAGGCAATTTGCTCAACCAGGGGCCAAAGTGCCGCGGCGCGGCGCCGGCAGGAGCGTGCTCACACAGCGCAACGACGGAGCATCCGCATGACGGTGGGGACGGGAGTGGAGATGGAGGGCGTGGCCGTGCTGGGCGAGAGCACCCCCGACGCCCGGCGCGTGCTGACGCCCGAGGCGCTGGCCTTCGTGGTGCGCCTGCACCGCAGGTTCGACGGCCGCCGCCGCGAGCTGCTGGCCGCCCGCACCGAGCGGCAGCACGCCATCGACCAGGGGCAGGTGCCGGACTTTCCCCCCGAGACGGCGAGCGTGCGGGCGGCGGAGTGGAAGGTGGCGCCCTGCCCCGCGGACCTGCAGGACCGGCGGGTGGAGATCACCGGGCCCACCGACCGCAAGATGGTGGTCAATGCCCTGAACAGCGGCGCCAGCTGCTTCATGGCCGACTTCGAGGACGCGCTCTCGCCCACGTGGCTGAACGTGGTGGAGGGCCAGGCCAACCTGCAGGACGCCATCCGCCGCCAGATCGACTTCGCCTCGCCCGAGGGCAAGGAGTACAAGCTGGCGGAGAAGACGGCGGTGCTGATCGTGCGCCCCCGCGGGTGGCACCTGACGGAGAAGCACGTGCTGGTGGACGAGGAGCCCATCTCGGCCTCGCTCTTCGACTTCGGGCTCTTCTTCTTCCAGAACGCGCGGGAGCTGATCTCGCGAGGCAGCGGGCCGTACTTCTACCTGCCCAAGATGGAGAATCGGCTGGAGGCGCGCCTGTGGAACGACGTGTTCGCGTTCGCGCAGGACGAGCTTGGCATCCCCCGCGGCACCATCCGCGCGACGGTGCTGATCGAGACGATCCTGGCGGCGTTCGAGATGGACGAGATCCTGTACGAGCTGCGCGACCACGCGGCGGGGCTGAACGCGGGGCGGTGGGACTACATCTTCAGTGTCATCAAGAAGTTCAACCGGCGCGGCGACTTCGTGCTGCCGGACCGGGCGCAGGTGACCATGGCCGTGCCCTTCATGCGCAGCTACGCCGAGCTGCTGGTGAAGACCTGCCACCGCCGCGGCGCGCACGCCATGGGGGGCATGGCCGCCTTCATCCCCAGCCGCAAGGACGCCGAGGTGAACCGCGTCGCCCTGGCCAAGGTGCGCGAGGACAAGGAGCGCGAGACGGGCCAGGGCTTCGACGGCACCTGGGTGGCGCACCCCGACCTGGTGCCCGTGGCGAAGGAGATTTTCGACCGGGTGCTGGACGGGAAGCCGAACCAGAAGGACGTGCTGCGGGAGGAGGTGGAGGCGCGGGCGGAGGACCTGCTGAGCGTGGGGATCGCCGACGGGAAGGTGACCGAGGCGGGGGTGCGCCTGAACGTGAGCGTGGCGCTGCAGTACGTGGACGCCTGGCTGCGCGGCAATGGCGCCGTCGGGATCAACAACCTGATGGAGGACGCCGCCACCGCCGAGATCAGCCGCGCGCAGCTCTGGCAGTGGATCCGCCACCGCGCTCCGCTGGCCGGCGGCGAGGTGATGACGCCCGACGTGTACCGCCAGATCCGCGACGAGGAGGTGGCCCGGCTCTGCGAGGGGCGCGACCCCAATGACCGCTGCCTGCGCGAGGCGGTGGAGCTGCTGGACAAGCTGGTGCTGGGCACGGAGTTCGAGCCATTCCTGACCATTCCCGCCTACCGGCTGCTGGACTGAGCCGCGGGCCCACCCGACTCCTGGGGAGGATCGTATGAAGCGCGAAGACTTCGAGGCACAGGTCCGGGAGCTGGAGAGCGACTGGGCGGCGGATTCCCGCTGGGCCGGCATCCGGCGGGCGTACACGGCGGAGGACGTGGTGAAGCTGCGCGGCTCGCTGCGCGTGGAGCACTCGCTGGCGCGGCACGGCGCCGAGCGCCTGTGGGAGCAGCTGCAACGAGACGAGCCCACCCGCACCTTCGGCGCGCTCACCGGCGCCCAGGCGGTGCAGATGGTGAAGGCGGGGCTGGACGCCATCTACCTGAGCGGGTGGCAGGTGGCGGGGGATGCCAACCTGAGCGGGCAGACGTACCCCGACCAGAGCCTCTACCCCAGCAACAGCGTGCCCGCCGTCGTCAAGCGGCTGAACAACGCCCTGCTGCGGGCGGACCAGATCGAGAACGCGGAAGGCAAGGACGAGCGCGACTGGCTGGTGCCCATCGTGGCGGATGCCGAGGCGGGCTTCGGCGGGCCGCTGCACGCCTTCGAGCTGATGAGGAGCATGCTGGAGGCGGGCGCCGCCGGCGTGCACTTCGAGGACCAGCTCGCCAGCGAGAAGAAGTGCGGGCACCTGGGCGGCAAGGTGCTGGTGCCCACGGCGCAGTTCGAGCGCACGCTGATCGCGGCGCGCCTGGCGGCGGACGTGGCGGACGTGCCGTCGATCCTGATCGCCCGCACGGACGCGGACAGCGCCACGCTGCTCACCAGCGACGTGGACCCGCGCGACCACGAGTTCATCCTGCCCGGGGAGCGCACGGGCGAGGGCTACTTCCGCGTGAAGAGCGGGCTGCCCGCCGCCATCGCCCGCGCGAAGGCGTATGCCCCGCACGCGGACCTGCTCTGGTGCGAGACCAGCACGCCGGACCTGGACGAGGCCCGCGAGTTCGCCGAGGGCGTGCACGCGGAGTTCCCGGGCAAGATGCTGGCGTACAACTGCTCCCCCAGCTTCAACTGGAAGCGCAAGCTGGACGCGGCCACGATCGCCAGGTTCCAGCGCGAGCTGAACGCCACGGGCTACAAGTTCCAGTTCATCACCCTGGCGGGCTGGCACCTGATCAACCTGCACACCTTCGAGCTGGCCCGCGACTACGCGGACGAGGGGATGCCCGCCTACGTGCGGCTGCAGGAAGAGGAGTTCGCCATGGAGGGCGTGGGCTACACCGCCACAAAGCACCAGCGCGAGGTGGGCGCTGGCTACTTCGATCAGGTGCTGATGGCCGTCACCGGCGGCGAGGCCAGCACCGCCGCGCTCACGGGTTCCACGGAGTCGGCGCAATTCGCCTGACCTTCACCACGCGCGAACGGTAGCACAACGAGGGGAGCCCCGCGGCGCCGCGGGGCTCCCCTCGACTTCGGGTATCTCTACACAACTTTGGTCGACAGCGTGCGAGCGACCTCCACTCGGCTGAGTACCTATTCGTCCGAGGCAGAGCCAGACTCGGCGTGGTCTTCCCTGATCGGCTCCGGGGAGTGGATCCACTTCGGCAGTCCGTACTGGAGGCGTAGACCTCGCCACACTTCATCGGGTTGAGGCACAATCACGTGCTTGTACCGCAGGTTGATGCGGGGTGGCGACTCAGCGACGGCCACGAGGTTCCCGCCCCCCCAAGCGTCGCGTCCAAGCCACCGTACCGGACCATCAACCCGGAAAATTCTCACCTCGATTTGCCGGGGGTGTGCGGGCCAGCCTGAGGTCGACGGGAAATCGCCCACTGTTCTAGTCACCCACCGGCGCCGCGCATCTTTTGCCGCAAGGCGAGCGATCTCCCGAAGCTTGCCACGGTCCTCAGCATCGGCAGGATTCTTCAGAACCACTTGAATCCGAGCGCGTAGGAGCGCGCCACTACCAGTGCTCACGAACTCGCGCACCCAGTATCCGCCGTGATCCTGCACGAGTCCTCTACGAACGAGTTCTGCTCGTTGATCAGCTCGCGCAATACGATAGCGAGTGGATGCAATAGCCTTCCAAACTCGCACTCTGGTACGGTACTTACCCTCATCCAACCATAAAAGAGGTGTACCCGCTAGCATTTCCGCAAACCTACCATGGTCCGCATTCTCCGTTAGCAAGCGGCTAAGCACTTCAACTTGTATCACGACGAGGCCCGACACCGATTGCCCGTAGTCTACCTCGAAGAGAAACCGATCGTAATCCACACCCCCAAACTCAACCAACTGATAAGCGATCGTTCCAACCATAAGTATGACATAAGCACGATTAGCTAATTTGAGATGCAGGCCGATGTGCAGCTGACGCCCCGCGAGTCCTGTCTCGGACTCGTATGCACCGTGAAACTGCACAAAGTACCCATCGGCGGAGGATGCAGCGATAAAACCGAGCAGCCGAACCGGGAGCCGTACCCTAGCTTGGTTTAGGTGATCATGGTTCCGCGCCCAAAACAGAAGAATCGCGAGGGCGAGTGCATTGGACGTGCGCACGATCTCATCAAATGTGTTCAGCACCTGCGCGGGTGAGATTTGGTAGTTCGCCACGGCAGGACCGTATTGGACGTCAGTACCTCGATATACTATCTCGCCGTGTGCGACCGCGTTGCGGATTCGATCGTTGTATCCGTGAACCAATGCTGAAAGCGCATTACGGTTCAGCTCTCCCACAGCACGTGGTAGATCATACTTAGCGTTGACACTCCCCTTCCGCTGCACTGCCCAATAGACCGTGAGCAGATTTCCAAAGACATGCTCTGCGAAGCGAAGGTACTCGGGATGAAAAACCGTTCCTAGCTCAACGATCCCGCGAACGCTAAAGTTGCCCGCACCTTCCTCAGAAAGTGCGGCAGCGGAGTCGAGGAAAAGGGCGTCAAAGCCCGCGTTGAGTTGCGGCCGCCAGTGCTGCAAAGCACTGACTGTTCGCCCAATGTCGCCCTCAAGCAGCGTGAGGGCAGCGGAAACGGTTTTCTCGTCCCAGTATCGTCGGGGCCGCTCCGTGACGAACACTGAGAGGGTGAGCGACCAGAGTGGTGGGATGTCGTTCGGAAGCAGATTACCAATACGCGCAGCTACAGCACGACGCCGAACCTCCGCATCGGCTGTGAAGTGTCGATTGCCAGCAAGGAAATCGCGTAGCGAGGCCAATTTGTCCTCTCAAGAAGTTCAACCTGCGATCAGCGGGAAAGTCAACTGTCTCCCAAGTAACTCGCTCGCTCACTATCTTATGTGGCCCGGCTGAAAAAAACACCTAGCCGCTGTAGGGCACCCCCTTCCCCACAGCGGCCGTGTGTTTCATCATGTGCGCGATCAGGCGGCGAGCCGCCGTACCACCTCTTGCGCGCCCTTTCGGTACACGGTCAGGCTGACCAGCTCGCCGCCCGGGTCACGCACCTCCCACCAGCGGCCGTGTCTCTGCTTGATCACGCTGTAGGTCGGCTTTGCGGCGGCTGCGGGCGCGGGGTCCTTCGGGTCGTCAGACATCGTGCGCTCCGATCCTCTTGACCCCGGCCGTCCAGCAGGGCAGCTTTGATGAGCGGGCGGCCTTCGGGTCGTTCCGTGTCGGGCTGGTCGTTGCTTCTTCGCGGGAGAGCGGCCAGCTTTGTTCGTATCCCTGCTGGTGAATAAAATAGTTCACCAGCCCGATTTAGTCAACTATATTATTCACCAACGGGCGAGACTACTCCGTGGACTACAAGGAGGCTACTGATCGCTTGCTGGAGCGGATCACGACGGCAGACCTGGCGAGCGAGCTCGGCGTATCGCAGAACGCCATCGCGCGTGCACGCCTGGACCCGACCACCCGTGACTTTCGTCCGCCGCCCGCTGGCTGGGAGGCAGCAGTCGCTCGCCTCGCCGGCGAACGAGCATTGCGATTGTTGAAGCTGAAAGAATCGCTTGAATCGGGCGATGGCGCGGCCTAATCATCGGCTGCAGCGGATTCGTGACCGAAATGTTTTCGGCCGGGGGAGAGTCTTGCGCGGCGGCCCCGCACCCATCACTCTTGCGTCGGTAGCCAGATCACCTACTTGTACTGTCATGAATACTCCTACCGTCACGCTGAGCTCGAATACGCTTTTTCATTTCACTCGCACTCTGGACACGCTTCTGTCCATACTCACACACGAGTTCCGCCCCCGTTTCAGTAAAGAGACGCTTCCAGTTCACGGCGATACGTTGATCAACGGTATTCCCATGACGTGTTTCTGCGACATCCCGCTGTCGCAGACACAGGCGCATATGTCCATGTATGGTAACTATGCACTTGGCCTCACGAAAGAATGGGGCATGCGGAACAGTGTGTGTCCCGTTCTATATGGAGTCGCGCCATCGCCAATCACCGACGGTCTGTATCGGGTAATGAAGGGCGGACTCGGTCTGCGAGGCCCTCTGACCCGTGGCAGTAAGGTTGATGAGAAGCTTTGGAAGGACATATATCGCATTAGTTGCTACGTCAAACCGTATGAGGCGCCGTTCCTTCGCAATGGCACTGTTCATCCCAACGTACGCTTCTACGACGAACGAGAGTGGCGCTGGGTGCCGGACGTATCTGGAACGCGCTTTGAATTCGGTATCGATGAATCGCAGTGTGATGATCCAGTTTCACTCAGTGCGGCGAATAACCAGCTTTGGAACGACGCGCGTCTCTCCTTCGAGCCATCCGACATACGGTACATCCTCGTTGCCAGCGAAGCGGAGATCCTCCCAATGATCGACCATATCCGGAATATCAAGGCGAAGTACTCGGACACTGAAAAGAACCTTCTGATGACCAGGCTCACGTCTGCAGAGCAAGTCCGCGCAGATTTCTGACTGGCTCTTGGGGTTAGGCGCGGCGTCTATCGAGCTCGTACGGTCCGATGTGGCTCAACTGGCGAGAGAACACAGAGTAGTTCGGGGAACTCGCGAAAGCCCTTGAAGCAGCAGCGGAACGCAAACGGTGAGGCTTGACTCGTGCACCGTGGCGGTCTAACAATCGGCTGCAGGGGATGCGGGGCCTTGCATGTTACCGTCAGGAGGAGGGTCTTGCGCGCCGGCTCCGGACCCCCTGACCCTTGTGTCGTTGGCTGCTCCACCACCCGCTCCCACCACCAGTCATCACCGACCCACCGCATGTCCAGACTGCGCGTCCACAGCTTCGCGATGTCGCTCGACGGGTTCAGCGCCGGCCCCGACCAGAGCCTCGAGCACCCACTCGGCGTCAACGGCCCGGAGCTGATGGAGTGGTTCTTCCACACACGCACCTGGCGCGCGATGCACCCCGAGATCGCGGGCGAGACCGGGATCGACGACCAGATTGCCCAGGGTGGGTTCGGGAGCTTCGGCGCCTGGATCCTGGGCCGCAACATGTTCGGCCCCCTGCGCGGGCCCTGGCCCGACGAGAGCTGGCGGGGCTGGCGGGGCGACGAGCCGCCGTACCACGTGCCCACCTTCGTGCTGACGCACCACCCCCGCCCGCCGCTGGAGATGGCCGGCGGCACCGTGTTCCACTTCGTCACCGGCGGCATCCACGCGGCGCTGGAGCAGGCGGCGGCGGCGGCGGGCGACCGCGACATCCGGCTCGGCGGCGGGGTGGCCACCGTCCGGCAATACCTCCAAGCGGGTCTGGTCGACGAGATGCACCTCGCCGTCCGGCCGGTGCTCCTGGGGGCCGGGGAACACCTGCTGGGCGGCATCGACATGCGCGCGCTGGGCTACGAGTGCGCGGAGACCGTCGCCGGCGAGCGCGCAACCCACGTCTTCATCCGCCGGCGTCCGTGACCGCGCCGCGGCGTCCGGGGCCGGCCCGCCGCCCGGCGCCGCCTAACGTTGCGTGGGAGCAGGCGCGCGGGCGACGACTCCTCGGCCGGTCAGGTCCAGCGCGGCCGGTTTCGCAGCTCAGCCTGGGGCGTTCGGCCGCTGGGTAAGCATCGCGGCCGCCGCAGGGGGTCTCGCCCGCGGCTGCCGCCACCAGGAGGATGAGTTCGGCCTGGAAGGCGTCGGCTACACCGCCACCCGACACCAGCGCGAGGTGGGCGCCGGCTACTTCGACGGGGTGCCGATGACCGTCACCGGCGGCGAGGCGAGCACAGCCGCCTCACGGGGTCGACCGAGGCGGCGCAGTTCGCGTGACCTGACGGCGTGCAGTCGGAGGCTGGAGGAACGAGGGGAGGTCCGCGCCTGCGCGGGCCTCCCCTCGGTTCACGTTCGAAGGAGATTACGCGGAGCCGATGGCCGGTGCAATCGGGAGTCCTCCGCGGCGACCCCCGTGGACTATCCGTGATTTGCGCGGAAGCCGGACCCGGGCGGGAAGGTGGATCGTTCAGGTTTGCTCGTCCCCGGCCCATGGCGCCACAGCCGCGTCGCTGAGCCTTCCGGACGGCGCGGATGTCGGGTGACACCGGGGACCGCTCCGACACCCGACGACGCCTCGATCGGCGAAGAAAGGTGACGGTTCACGAGCCCAGCGCTTCGCGGACCTTGCGCGCCAGGTCCGACGGAGCAAACGGCTTCTGCAGGAAGTTGACGGTCGCCTCCAGGACGCCGTGGCGCACCACCGCGTCGTCGGTGTAGCCAGAGACGTACAGCACCCGCATCTCCGGATGCAGCTCCAGCAGCTTCTCGGCCAGCGCGGGCCCTCCCATGCCCGGCATCACCACGTCCGTGACGAGCAGGTCGATGGGGCCCGTGTGCTCGGCGCACCGGCGCAGCGCGGAGTCGCCGTCGCCCGCGGTGAGCACGGTGTAGCCGCAGCCGCGCAGGATGCGCCGCACCAGCGCCCGCACCGCCTCCTCGTCCTCCACCAGCAGGATCGTCTCGTGCCCGCCCGGAAGCCCGGGGCCGCTTCGGGAACGCTCCGGCGCGTCGCGGTGGGCGCCCGCCCGCGGAAGGAAGATGGTGATGGTGGTGCCGGCTCCCACGGCGCTGCTGACCTCCACGTGGCCGCCGCTCTGCTCCACGAAGCCGTGCACCACCGCCAGGCCCAGCCCCGTGCCCTTGCCGGGCCCCTTGGTGGTGAAGAACGGCTCGAACACGCGCCGGCTCACCTCCTCCGTCATCCCGGTCCCCGAGTCGGTGACGGTGAGCGTGACCCAGGCACCCGCCTGCCCGCCCGGATGCTCCCGCGCCTCCTCCTCGCTCAGCGTGGCGTTCCGCGTCTCGATCGTGAGCCGGCCGCCGCGGGGCATCGCGTCGCGCGCGTTGACGGCCAGGTTCACCAGCACCTGCTGCAGGTGCCCCGGATCGGCCATGACGCTGTCCAGGTCCGGGTCGAGCCTCGTCGTCAGGTCCACGTCCTCGCCGATCAGCCGCAGCAGCATCCTTTCCGTGCCCCGGACCACGTCGTTGACGTCGATCAGCTTCGGCGACAGGATCTGCTTCCGGCTGAAGGCGAGGAGCTGGCGCGTCAGCGACGCCGAGGCGACGCCGGCCTTGGCGATCTCCTCCACCAGCTCGCGCGCCGGGTCGTTCGCGGGCATGTCCTTGAGCAGCATGTCGCTGTAGCCGTTGATCACGGTCAGCAGGTTGTTGAAGTCGTGCGCCACGCCGCCGGCCAGCTGGCCCATGGCCTCCATCTTCTGCGCCTGCCGGAGCTGCTCCTCCAGCTTCCGCCGCTGGCTGATGTCCAGGAAGGTCACGACGGCGCCGACCACCGTCTCCCCGCGCCGCATGGGATGCGAGAAGTACTCGGCGGGAAAGCAGGTGCCGTCCGCGCGCCAGAAGACCTCGTCATCGGCGTGCACCCCCGTGCCCTCGCGGTAGGCACGGAACAGCCGGCACTCCTCCTCGCGGTACGGGGCCCCGTCCGCGTGCGTGTGGTGCATCAGCGCGTGCATGTTCCGTCCCTCCAGCTCGGCCGGATCGGCATACCCCAGCAGCCGGGCGCACGCGCGGTTCGCGAACGTGCACAGGCCCTGGCCGTCCACGCCGAAGATCCCCTCCGCCGTGGAGTCGAGCAGCAGGCGGATGCGCTCCTCCCGCTCCGTCAGCTCCTGCTCCGCGCGCTTCCGCCGGTCGTCGGCCTCCCTGCCTGCCAGGAGCTGCGAGATCCACCAGTCCACGCGCCGCCGCTTGAACTCGGCGGTCGTGGGGGACGACGGGTGCAGGACGAGCTCCGGCGGCTCGTAGTACGGGTTGGGGCACACCCGGCCGCCCAGGATCACCACGGGGTGGGTCCGGAGCACGTCGTAGACGAGGGCGGGGTCCAGGGTGGGTCGGTAGTACTGGCAGACCAGCACCGTGCGGCTGCCCACGACGAAGTCGTTGAGCAGCGCCTCGTACTCGACCAGCCGGTCGTTGTCCATGTCGGGCCCGAAAGCCCAGCTCATCTCGCCCAGGAGGCGCAACCCGCGGAAGGAGCTGGCGAGCGCGCGTTCCTGGAGCTCGGAAAGGAAGCCGATCATGGCGCGGGGATCGAACCGCCCGGACCGCAGGTAGCTTTCACGGTGCGTGGCCAGGCGAAGGGCCCCGCGCCGTTCCTCGCGCGCGACGTCGATCCGTGCCCCGGCGATCGCCGCCACCGTCGCGTCCATCATCGCATCGGGAAGCATGAGCACGCAGTGCTCGTCCCGGGCGAGGCCATCCTTCATCACGGCCGCCGCCGTCGCGAGCTGCTCCGCCCGGCTGTCCACGATCAGGCAGACGTGGTCGCCGTGCCGCAGGCTCGCGATCTCCCCTTCCATCTCGGCCGTCATCGCGATCCTCCGGTGCACGAGGGTTCGCCAGAGCCGGATCACTGCGGCCAGCCGCGGAGGCGCGGATGCTGTCGCCCGCGAGGCTACGGGATGGGGGCTCCGTCGCCGCCCATCGGAAGGACGCATTCCGCAGTCCTATATGCGGGAGCGCAAGTCACATCCGCAACGATGACGATCGGGGGCGGGCATCGCCGGGATGCCCCTGGACGGGCCGCCTGGCGGACCGGCGCGTGGTCCGCTATCGTGGCGTCGCACGCCAGGCATCCGCGGCATGGCATCCCGCCGTGCTCCGGGCGAAGCGGTGCCGCCGGCGCTCGACCGGCCTCGATACATCGCATGGACAGCAAGGACGGCCACTGATGGTGACAGCAGGCGAAGCCCTCGCGCGGCTGCGGGAGGGCAATCTCAGGTTCGCGCAGAGTGTTGCGGGGTCCGGCCCCTACGTCAGCCAGGCGCGGCCGGCGGAGCTGCCGGTGGGGCAGGAGCCGTTCGCCATCATCCTGGGGTGCTCGGACTCGCGGGTGCCGGCGGAGCTGGTGTTCGACCAGGGGCTGGGCGACCTGTTCGTGATCCGCGTGGCGGGCAACATCGTGGCGCCCTCGCAGGTGGGAAGCGTGGAGTTCGCGGCCGAGCGCTTCGGCACGCGGCTGGTGGTGGTGCTGGGCCACTCGCAGTGCGGCGCCATCCTGGCCACCATCGAGGAGCTGCAGCGCCCCGCCGAGAACCAGTCCCGCAACCTGCGCGCGATCGTGGACCGGGTGCGTCCCTCGGTGGAGGGTCTGTTCGCCACCGAGCTGCGGCATGACCTGCCCGCGCTGGTGAAGCAGGCCGTCCGCGCGAACATCCGCGCCTCGGTCGATCACCTGCGGCACGGATCGCAGGTGCTGGAGCAGGCCATCCAGGAGAACGGTCTGCGCATCGTGGGCGCCGAGTACTCGCTGGAGACGGGCCTGGTGGAGTTCCTGGACCACGGGCTGGACGAGGCCGCCTCCGCCGCCGACGCCCAGGTCCACCGCGCCCACCTGGCCGCACTCGGCGAGGAGCTGGGCCACTGACGCCCCGCGGCGACGCAGGCACATCCGACGCACGTCCGGCCCGGTCGATCACGCCCGCGTGCTCCGCCCAAGAACGCCGCGGATTCGGAAGTGGATGAAGGCCGGGCAAGCCGGGGTCGACACGAGTCCTGCCCGGGCCGTGGCCGGTCGGCGGAAGGCCCGCGGCAATCGACGAGCGGTGCGCGGCTTTCGTTGAAATCTCCCGGTTGGCAGCGGCTTTTGATCCAACCGCTTACAGGCCGGCGTGGCGCTCGTACGACTTTCAGCACGCTGCGACCTAGACCTGTGCACCAATTTCCTGCGCGGGTCGGTGGCCGTCACCGACCTGGACGGCAACGGCGTTGGGCGAGAGCAGCTTCCTGCACACGACGGCATGCCGCAGCGACGTGAGCCGCGCCACGCTGAAACTGATCCTGCCCGAGCGTCGATCGCGCGCTCGACGCGATCCCGGTGTTCCGGTCTACGCGGTGATCCATTGGCGCAAGTTATGGGTGGAGAAGGAGTTCGAGAAGATTGGACAGCCAGGCTCCCGCTACGTAGCCGCACCGAAGGAATCGATGCGCCGAACCCCCGAGGCCGGCGACTCTCACACATTTCAAGACCTTCCATTTTTCCCCGAGTGCGGTTAAGTTGGTTTCACGGCACGTAACGGGCGCTCGTTAACAGGCGCATCGCATAGCCTTGGGCCAATCGTGGAGTCGACAGGATCTTGAGAAGCCAGACGGTCGCGACCAACCACCGCTCGGTTTTCGACCTCGCGCAAACCCGCTGCCGCGATAAGGCCTGTTACGCGTGTAATCATTTTATTGATGGATGACTCACGGCCGCGCCCGCTACAGGGTGCGGCCGTTCTTGTCAGCTCCGGAACCGCCGGGCTGACGACTCACCGCACCACCCTGGAGGCGTGTCATGAGCACCAAGCTCAAGCTGTCCCTGGACCAGCTGCACGTGGATTCGTTCGAGGCGCAGGAATCCTCGAAGGACGAGCGCGGCACGGTGCACGCGCTGTGGTCGCTGGGCTGCGACACCATGTACGACGGCACCTGTCACGGCTACGGCACCTGCGGCATCTACCCCTGCAAGCAGATTCCGTGAGGTAGACGCGGCGCCTGCACGGCAGCGCGGCCCGAGCGCCGCACTGCCGCCTGCGCTGGTGAAGGACAGGAGCCCCGGTGCGAGAAGGTCGCGCCGGGGCTCCGTGCATCCCCGAAAACCACTGTGGTCACCCCGCCGCTCCGCTCCCCCCTCGACGCACTCGGCCGCGGACCTTGCCTACGGGCGTCCTTCCGCCTCAGGTTGCCCGTCGTGCGTCGCCGTGTCGACGGGCGGTGTCGGACGCTCCGGAGCCACAGCCGAGCGCCCATGCCTCCGTCGATCCACCCTCCCGACCTGAACCTCGCCCATCGCATGACCGTGCTGGAAACCGAGCGCCTCGCGCTGAGGCGGTTCACGCCCGACGATGCGGAGTTCGTCCTGCGGCTGCTGAACGAGCCGTCGTTCATCGAGAACATCGGCGACAAGGGCGTGCGGACGGTGGAGCAGGCCGCCGGCTACCTCACCGACGGACCCATCCACAGCTACGACCGGCACGGCCACGGGCTCTACCTGGTGGAGCAGACGGCCACGGGGCAGCCCATCGGCATGTGCGGCCTGATCAAGCGCGAGCAGCTCGCGGACGTGGACCTGGGCTACGCGTACGTGCCCGAGGCGTGGTCGCGCGGGTACGCCTTCGAGGCGGCGGCGGCCGTGCTGCGGTACGGGCGCGACGAGCTTGGCTTCACGAAGACGCTCGCGATCGTGTCGCCCGGCAACGCGGGCTCCATCCGCCTGCTGGAGAAGCTGGGCTTCTCGTTCGTGGAGCTCATGCAGGTGGCGCCCGGCGGCGAGGACACGGCCCTGTACGAGCGCGTCGATCCCGCGGCAGCGCTTTGATCCCTCGGTCGAGGGCACATCCTTCCCCGTCCGGCGCAACGGATCGCCTCGGACGTGGTCCACTGATCGACACTCCGCTCCGACCATGACGACGATCCAGCCCGCTTCCAACGTGCGCACGTACGAGGTCCACGCCCGCAACGCGCCGACGTTCGGCCGGGTGCTGTGCAGCGCGCGCAACCATCACTTCGTGGTGGACGGGCCGGTGCAGAACGGCTGCCCCGGCGAGGCGCCCGGGCCCGCGGAGCTGTTCCTGTCCGCCGTGGCCGCGTGCGGCGCCGAGATCATGCAGGTGATCGCGCGTGACGAAGGCATTCCGCTCGCCGAGGTGCACGTGGCGGTGAACGGCACCATCGACCGCGAAGCGCAGCCCCGCGCCGACGTGACCGTCTTCACCAGCGTGCGCGTGCAGGTGCGCCTGCGCGGGCCGAGCGAGGCGCAGGCCGCGGAGCTGGTCGCGGGCTTCCGGCGGCGGTGCCCGCTGTACGGCTCCCTCGCGGTCGCGAGCGTGTGCATCGCCGTGGAGCACACCACGGAGCCGGCGTAGGACGGCTGGGCGGTGAAGACCGCTCCCGACGGGGCGAAACGGTCGTTCCGCAGCGCTCGAAGTCCCCGGCGGCAGCGGCCGTCCCGCGGGCGAAATAATTGCACCGGCCAGGGGCGAACGGCGTTCCGCGCGCCCCGCTCTCCGGCGACGACGCGCGCTGCCCCGTACCGGTGATGCCCATGATGCCGTGCGAGCCGAACCTTCCGCGAGCGCCGCTGGCCGTGGCCGTGGCGCTGGCGCTTTGCGCGTGCGCGAGCCCCGCGCGGCTTCCGGTGACGGCGGGGATGGGGCCGCAGCCCACGCTCCCCGCCCCCAGCACCTCGCTGATCCCCACCGTGCACATCGCCCCGGCGCGCGGATGGCCGGCGGGCGCCGCGCCCACGGCGGCCCCGGGGCTGGCGGTGCGGGCCTTCTCGACGGGGCTGGACCACCCGCGCTGGCTGTACGTGCTGCCCAATGGCGACGTGCTGGTGGCCGAGACCAACGCCCCGCCCAAGCCGGACGACGGCCGGGGCATCAAGGGCTGGTTCATGAAGCGCTTCATGAAGAAGGCGGGCGCGGCCGTGCCCAGCGCCAACCGCATCTCGCTGCTGCGCGACACGGACGGCGACGGCGTGGCGGACCAGCGCACCGTCTTCCTGCAGGGCCTGAACGCGCCCTTTGGGATGACGCTCGTCGGGCACGATCTGTACGTGGCCAACAGCGACGCCGTGGTCCGCTTTCCCTACGCGGGCGGCGAGACGAGCATCGCGGCGGCGGGTGCGCCGGTGGTGGCGCTGCCGGCGGGGCGCATCAACCACCACTGGACGAAGAACGTGATCGCCTCGGCGGACGGGGCGCGGCTGTACGTGACGGTGGGATCCAACAGCAACGTGGGCGAGAACGGGATGCGCGCCGAAGAGGGCCGCGCCGCCATCTGGGAGGTGGACCCGCGCACGGGCGCCCACCGCGTGTTCGCCGGCGGCCTGCGCAACCCCGTGGGGCTGGCGTGGGAGCCGCGCACCGGCGCGCTGTGGACCGCCGTCAACGAGCGCGACGAGCTGGGCAGCGACCTGGTGCCCGACTACATCACGAGCGTGCGCGACGGCGGCTTCTACGGCTGGCCCTACAGCTACTACGGGGCGCACGTGGATGCCCGCGTGAAGCCGCAGCGCCCGGACCTGGTGGCGAGCGCCCTGGTGCCGGACTACGCGATGGGGCCGCACACCGCGTCGCTGGGGCTGGCCGCCGCGTCGGGAACCCTGCTTCCGCCCGGCTTCCGCCAGGGGATGTTCGTGGGCCAGCACGGCTCGTGGAACCGGCGCCCCCGCAGCGGCTACAAGGTCGTCTTCGTGCCCTTCGCCGACGGCCGCCCGGCCGGCCCGGCCGTGGACGTGCTCACGGGGTTCCTGGACCGCGAGGGCAACGCCCAGGGACGGCCCGTGGGCGTGGCGATGGACGCCCGTGGCGCGCTGCTGGTGGCGGACGACGTGGGCAACACGGTCTGGCGGGTGACTCCGGCGCGGTAGTCCGGGCGCGGCGACCCTCGACGATGCACGTCACACGGCGGCCGAAACCGCCGCGCCTGAGACAGCGACGGCGATGGAGGGAGCGGGGGCCGGCTCCGACGCTTCGGGACGCGGCGAGGCCGGGTGGGCACGTCGGGTGCCCGCCCGGCCTCCGCTCCATCATCGACCGATGTGTATCGCCCCGGGACGGTCGCGCGCCACGCCGCGCCGCACCGGCAGGGTGCGATCAGGCGGCACGCGGGATCGCCGGCTCGTGCCTCACTGACCGGCGCGACGATTCGGCACCGTGGATCTGCGTCCCCGGCGCCGAGCCCCCGCGTTCGATGTTCGCTGCCGGCCTACACGTCGTGGCGGCGGGCGGCGCGCTTGCGGTCCTTGTGGCGGCGGCGCTCGGCGGCCTTGGACTTGGCCTTGCGCGCCTCGCTGGGCTTCTCGTAGAAGCGCTTGCGGCGCATGTCCTTGAACAGGCCCGAGCGGATCATCCGGCGGCGGAACTGCTTGAGCGCCCAGTCCAGGCGATCGGTCTCGGCGAGCTGAATCTCGACCACGGGGATCCTTCCGAAGTGTGAAGCAAAACCCACCTTGCTCCGCGCGGCCCGCGCGTCGCTCCCATGAACGGGCCCCGGGGCCCTGGTGGTCGGGGACCCACAATGTAGCGGATCGGAGGCAAAAACCCAACTGGCACTGATTCTGCCGATGAAAGTGCCCTGCCGGACCCGTGGAGCCGCCGGCGAGCTCCGCACCGCCGGCGCCGGTGGAACGTTCGCCCCCGGCACAAGGTTCCCGCCCGCTCACGAACCGGGGAGCGAGGGGGCCTTCCAGGCCTTCACAGTCCTTCGGGAGGGAACCTTCTCCGGTGGCCGCCACGCGGATTTGCCACGCAGTTCTTGGCATCGCTTGCGCGGGCGCGTAGGTTTCAGGTAAGCAGCGGGTCCGGATCAACCATCATTCCAAGGGACAAGGTCGCCATGGCGAGGGAAACGGGGACGGTGAAGTGGTTCAATCCCGAGAAGGGATTCGGCTTCATCACTCGCGAGAACGGTGAGAAGGACGTGTTCGTGCACCACAGCGCCATCCAGGGCAGCGGCTTCAAGACGCTGAACGAGAACGAGCGCGTGGAGTTCGACGTGGTGCAGGGCCAGAAGGGCCCGGCCGCCGAGAACGTGGTGCGCCTGGACGCGCCCGAGGGCGGCGGTGACGCCGGCGGCGGCGGCGGCTACGGCCGTGGCGGCGGCGGCGGTGGTGGTGGCG
>JAQBQD010000136.1 GCA_028287185.1 Gemmatimonadota bacterium
GCCGGCACCACGCCAGTGCCCGCCACGCCCCGGCGCACCACACGGCCGCCCGCAAGCACGCGACGGTTCGGAAGCACGCCGCGGCCGGCACGCACCGCGCCCGCCCCGTGCACCGCACGCGCCGCCACCGGTAGAACGTCAGCCGGCCGGGCGACGGATGAGGTCGGCGCAGTCGATGGCGGATGTGGATGATGATCGTCGACGGATGAGAATCCGAGAAGGCCGCTGCTCCCTGACGGGGCGGCGGCCTTCGTCGATCCTGGCGCGGAGGGGGCGGTTGAGCCGGCGGCGGTCGCCGGGATCGTGGAACCCGGCGTTCGCCCGGCGCCCTCGGATTGAACCCCGGGGCCGCGACGGCAATCCGCCCCACCCTCGCGGGGCTGTTCGGCGTGGCCGCGGGTGTGTCGGAGGTCGGCCGGTGTCGTCGAGGTGGTGCGCGGGTAGATGCGGGTGGCGGACGGGAGGAGATCGAGATGGAGCGCGGGCGCTGTTGTCCGATGGCGGGGTTCGGTAGATTGGCGGCTCCCCGTGAACCCGGACGCATGGCGCAGCGAGACGCAGGCACGCACGACCACGACGAGCGCCCGGCGCGTGCGGTCCTGGTGTTCCTGGACGGCGTCGGCATCGGCGCGGACGCGCCGGGCAACCCGTTCGCGGCGGCGCGGATGCCGGGCATCGAAGGGCTTCTCGGCGGGCGGCGGCCGCTGCGCGAGCACCTGGACGGCGGTGGGCGGATCGACGGCGGGCGTGCGGTGCTGGTGGCGGCGGATGCGACGCTGGGGGTGGCGGGCCTGCCGCAGAGCGGGACGGGGCAGACCACGCTGCTGACGGGCAGGAACGCCGCGGCGGAGTACGGGCGCCACTTCGGGCCGTGGGTGCCGACGGGGCTGCGCGAGATGCTGGGGCGCGAGAACCTGCTGGCGCGCGCGCGGGCGGCGGGCCGGCGGCCGGCGTTCGCCAACGCGTATCCGATCGCCTCCATCGACGCGGATCCGCGCATCTTCCGGCGGCCGGCGGCGCCTCCGCTCGCGGCCATCTCCGCCGGCTGCCTGGACCGCGACCTCGCCGAGCTGGCGGCGGGGCGCGCCGTCGCGTCATCCATCACCAACGAGCAGTGGCGCCGCCACCTGGGCGACGAGCTGGCGCAGGTGACGCCCCAGGAAGCCGGCCGCCGGCTCGCCGCGATCACGGCCGGCGCGGACGTGACGCTCTTCGCGCACTACGACACCGACCACGTGGGCCACCGGGGCGACGCGGCGAGTGCGGTCGCCGCGGTGGAGAAGGTGGATGCGTTCCTCGGCGCGCTGGCCGACGCGCTGCCGCCGGACGCGCTGCTGGTGGTGGCGAGCGACCACGGCAACCTGGAGGACCCGTCCGCCGCGCACACGCTGAACCCCGTGCCCGTGATCGCAGCCGGCCCGGGGCGCATGGCGCTGGCGGAGCGCGTCCGCAGCCTGGCGGACGTGACGCCGGCGATGCTGTGGCTGCTGGGCATCGCGGCGGACGCGGTGGATTCACCCGGGGCTTTCATCAACCGAAGCGACCTCACGAGCTGACTGCGGGGATAGACGGATGGGATTGAAGGGGATACGCGCCGTTCTGTACGACTTCGACGGGACGCTGGCGGACAGCACGGAGCTCATCATGCGCTGCTACCGCCACACCATGCGAGAGCACCTGGGCGACGTGCCGCCGGACGACGTGTGGCTGGCGGGATTCGGGATGACGCTGGAAAGCCAGATCGCCCGCTTCGCCCGCAGCGACGTCGAGGCGGTGGAGATGCTGGACACCTACCGCGCCTACCAGCGCATCCACCACGACGACCTGCTGCGCCCCTTTCCCGGCGCCGCCGAGACGGTCGCCGAACTGGAGCGCCGCGGCGTGCCCATGGCCATCGTCACCAGCAAGCATCGCCACGCCACGCTGCAGGGCATGCACCTGTGCGGCATCGTGGAGCACTTCGACGTGATCGTCACCCCCGAGGACGTCACCCACGCCAAGCCGCACCCCGAGCCCGTGCTGAAGGCGCTGGAGATGCTGGGCGTGGCGCCTCACGAGGCCCTGTTCATCGGCGACTCGCCGCACGACATGGTGGCGGGCAGGGCCGCGGGCACCCGCGTGGCCGCCGCGCTCTGGGGCCCGTTCCCCCGCGCCCGCCTGGAAGCCGAGCACCCCGACGCCTGGCTCCGCGAGCAGCGCGACGTGCTGGATCTGGTGGGGGGGTAACGGCCGACGCGCGGGTGGAACAACTGGCGCGGCGCGTCGTATTCGGTTTTCGATCGATGTGTGTCTCCGCAGAACGGGAGCGTCGAATGGTTCGGACCACCACGGTGCGGCTGGAGGATGGGCTGCTTTCGACACCGATTCCCGCGGCCGTGGCCAAGCGGCTGAGCCTGTCGCCCGGCTCGGACCTGCTGTGGATCGATGACGGACGAGGCGGATTCCGGGTGCAGTCCGGCACCGACAAGACGCGGAAGGTGCTGGAGGCGCACGAGCAAGCGATCGCCGATCACCGCGACGTGTTCCGAATGCTCGCCGACTGAGCGCCGGCGCCGCATCGGACCACGCATGAAAAAGCTCCACCTGCCACCGGGCCGGTGGAGCTTTTCGCGTGGGGCCGGCAGCGCAGGTGACGGCCGTCCCATCAGCTCGCCACGCGCACCTTCAGCTCCGCCGCGGCCGCCTGCACGACGGGATGCGCCAGGTCGAGTGCTTCCGGCGGCCCGTAGCGAAGCTGGAACGGGTGAACGCGGTCCATGAAGAGCACCGCCACGTGCCATTCGCCGCCGAACGCCGACCACCACGTGAAGCCTGGCAAACCGAAGTCGTCGTGAAGCTTCCGCGAGATGCGCTGGGTCACGCTCCGTTCGCGCGAGCTCAGGTCGTCCGGACGGATTCCGAGCCGCACAAGGTTCTGCGGATCGCCCAGGTCCGGAAGCTGGGCGAAGATCGCATGGGGGACCCACGTCTCGACCAGCGCGAGCGGGTGGTACACGCCCGGCTGACCGCGCACGACGCGGTGAAGGTGCCCGCGTCGGATCTCGCGCGTCCCGCGGAGCGACTGCAGCACTTCGGCCAGCGCGTGAGCCGGATCGTCGAGCGCGAGGTACAGTGTGGGCACGTCGGACAGGTCGAATCGGCCGCCGGTCTGCGCTCCGCGGGGAAGCGTGTACTGTGGGGTGTGCGGCTCGCCGGGAGCGGCCGCCGCGTCCCAGGGAAACACCCTCCAGAAGGGACCGCGGAAGCCGGCGCCCGGGGAAGCCATCACATGTAGGCCCCGTGCTCCGTCGCGTTCACCGCCTGCAGCACGTCCGCGAGGCTGCCCTCCTGGAGCGCCTGCACCGCCGTTCGGCCGCCCAGCGCGTGCTGCTCCGTCAGCAGCCAATCGGGAATCACGTCGGGATCGAGGAACTGACCAAGCTCCTGCACCACCACGGCCAGGTACGCCAGGAGGTGCCCGTTCTCCGCGTTGGGCACGTCCGCTCCCTGCTTCCACGCCACCAGGCGCGAGCGGTGGACCCCGAGCAGCTCCGCCATCTGTGAGTCGCTGGAAAAGCCTCGCCGCGCGCGGAGGTAGTCCGCCATCGTGATGGATTGCTCGAATGACGGGCGTGCACCGGGCCGTTGCGCGGGGCGGCGAAGCTCCGTCACCTGCGCCCCGGCTGAGAGGCCGATGGAAGCACCTCCGGCTGCGAACTCCGACGATGCGCTCGCCTTGCCTTTCGATGCGTGCTGCGGGGTCCTGTCCGTCCTCAGGGCAGTAAGTTTGTTTCTAGCGTTGGTGCTCACAGAGCTCCGCAGGTTCTTGAACGCACCGGGGGTCTTGCCCGCGTTGCCCTTTTTCACGGGCTCGTCGGCACGATCCGCCGAAGCTTGCTTCTTCTGCCCGGGCGGGCGATCGGGTTTCTTCATCCAGCCTCCAGCGTTTAAACGAGGTACACATCTATGTTGCGCACGTGCGGGAGAGAAATCAAGGCGGTCCACGACGGAAACGTGCAGCAGTGTCGCGTGCTGAACGCGACATCCTCGCGATGTGGCGCGGCTCTCCGGGGCGCTGTTCCTTCGGATACCAACGAGCGCACGTGCCATCGGCTCGCCCGGGACAGCGCCGCGAGGGGCCTTTCCACTTCGGTCATTTCCCCACCTTTGCGCCGGCCGCCGTCCCCCGCTATCTTCCGCGCCTGTTCGCGGCCGGGCCCGTGCCCGCGCCCGCGTGAGGTGGCGTTCGCGTCCCGGCCCCGTCGCGGCCGGGATTGTCCTTTTGTCCCACGATGGAGCTGATCCCCATGCGCATGCTCGTGCTCGGTGCGGGCCTACAGGGCTGTGCCTGTGCCTACGACCTGCTCGCCCACACGGACCACGACGTGGTGCTGGCCGACCTCAACGTGGGCGCGCTGCCGGCCTTCCTGCAGCCGTACCTGGGCGGGCGGCTGAGGGCGGTGCAGGTGGACGCCGCGAACGAGGCCTCCATCCGTGGCGTCATGCAGGGCGTGGCGGCCACCATGAGCGCCTTCCCGTACTACTTCAACGGCGACATGGCGCGCCTGGCGGTGGAGGCCGGCTCGCACTTCTGCGACCTGGGCGGCAACACCGAGATCGTGTGGGAGCAGAAGAAGCTGGCAGACCAGGCTTCTTCCAGAAGCGTGAGCGTGGTGCCCGACTGCGGGCTGGCGCCGGGCATGGTCAACATCCTGTCGCAGTTCGGCATCGACCGGCTGGACAAGGTCGAGGCCGTGCGCATCAAGGTGGGCGGCCTGCCGCAGAACCCCACGCCGCCGCTCAACTACCAGATCGTCTACAGCATCGAGGGGATGCTGGACTATTACACGACGCTCTCGTGGGTGCTGCGCGACGGCAAGCCGCTGCAGGTGAAGGCGCTCACCGAGATCGAGGAGCTGGACTTTCCCGGCGCCGGCACGCTGGAGGCGTTCCACACCGCGGGCGGCCTGAGCACGATGGCCGACCGGTACGAGGGGCGCATCCCGAGGATGGAGTACAAGACGCTGCGCTACCCGGGGCACGCGAAGATCATGGAGGCCGTGCGCGACATGGGGCTGCTCGGGATGGAGCCGGTGCAGGTGAAGGACAGCCGGACGCGCGAGGTGAAGGAGATCATCCCCCGCGACTTCTTCATCAGCGCCGTGGGCCCGTCGCTGCGCAAGGACTACAAGGAGAGCCCGGACCTCGTCGCCCTGCGCGTGGAGGCCGAGGGCACGCGCGACGGCAAGCACGCCGTCGTGCGCTTCGACCTGCTGGACAAGTACGACGCCGAGACGGGCATCACCGCCATGATGCGCACCACGGGCTTCTCGCTCGCCATCACCGGAGCGCTGCAGGCCGCCGGCCGCGTGAAGCCCGGCGTCTGGACGCCCGACGAGGCGATGCCCGCCGCCGAGTACATCGACGAGCTGGCCAAGCGCGGCGTGGTGATCTACGAGAGCGTCATCACCCCCGAGGGCGCGAAGTAGCACCTCCGGCGAGTCGATCTTCGCGAACACGACGAAGGGCGCCCCGGAGATCCGCGGGCGTCCTTCGTCGTTCGGTGCATCCTCCCAGGCCCGTCACCTGCGCGTCGTCTTCGCCGGCGCTTCGCCGTGGACGGAATTCGGCCGACCTCATCGGTCGACCGCCGCCGGCTGGACATCATCGGAGGATCGAGTGGCGAGAGTGCCGCCATTCCGGCTCGCCGGCAGTCCGCCAAGCGTGCGTCGATCATGGTCCAGCGGCGGGGAAGCCCCCGCCCGCGATCTCCGCGGACGGGTGCTTCCTCAACTCGCGGATCGACCGGCGGACGCGTCAGAAGTTGCGGTTCCAGGTGCCGATGGCGTAGTTGTCGGCCTCGTTGGACTCGTAGACCACGTCGTTGACGTCGGCCCAGACGTGGTACTCGTTGTGGGCGATGGGCGACGAGTCGGGGTAGGCGAAGGTGTAGCAGCTTCCCGCGGCGATGGAGGGGGTGGCGAGCATCACCTGGCGGACCCACGAGCCGCCGCCCGTCCACGGCGCCACCCAGTGCCAGTAGCGCGTGGTGGTCGCCGCGGAGGTCGCCGCGCCGTTGTTGCAGATGCTGAACACCACGACGGGGTTCCCGAACGCGTCCACGAGCGTGGGGTTGATGGCGCCCACGTACAGGTTGGGCAGGGGCACCGCCTCTTCGAAGATCACGTCGATGAAGTAGGTGCTGTAGCTGCCCTGCGTGGGCATGGCGCCGGTGGGCTGGCCGTAGTAGCTGAAGTCGGCCGTCAGCGGCCCGCTCACCATGGGGTTGTTCTGGAGTGCGCCGAACGTCTTCACCTGCATGGCGTTGGTGTTCACCGACACGCGGTAGCTGGTGCTCACCCCGATGTTGACGGGCGTGGCGAGCATCACGGTCTGCCATCCGTTGCCGGTGCCCGAGAAGCTCGCCGAGCCCAGCTTCGTGCCGCCGTCCGTCCACAGCTTGGCGGTGTTGGCGCCCGTCTCGCCGTCGGCGCGGTAGAAGCGGAAGCCCACGATCTTGCCCGCCTTCGAGGTACGGAAGCGCGTCGCCACCTCCCAGCCTCCCGTAGCGTCGATGGTGGACGCGGGCGTCGACCCGCCGAAGAGGTTCCAGCGCGCGCCCACGGGCGCCGTCGCCAGGTGGGGAACGGTCGGCCGCGCCGAGCCTGTCGGCTGCAGGGGATCGTTGTCCGAGCAGGCGGCGAGCACCAGCACGGCCGCGATGGACGTGAGAATTCGCTTGTTCATTGGAGTCTGTCCTGGTCGTTCGGTTGAGGCGTGCCGACCGGGCCGCCGCACGCCGCGAGTGTGCCCACGCCTTCCGCACGCGAGGCGGTGAAGCGGGTCCTCCGGGCGGACCTCCCTTCCGCTGGATGGCCGTGTCTCGGAAGGGCGGCGGACGGACGGCGTGCCGGCACGCTCCTTCGTCCGCGGACCCCGCCGCGTGATCCGGAGCGCGCACGTTACGTGGCCCGGGCGGGGACGCTCGATCGAACGAGGGCGAGCGGTCGTGCGAGGAGGGTGAGCGGGGGCTTCCTCCGAGACGCCGAGGCTTGGGCGATGGCCTGCGGAGAACGCCGAGCCCCGTCCGCAGGATCCGCAGACGGGGCTCGGTGATACGGCAGGGGGCAGGCTGGAGTCCCTGCTCGCTCGGCCGAGGATGCCGGCGGCGGTCTCTCGCGAGAACCCTGCGTTGTCGGGCGATGTCCTCGGACGTTCCGACGCCGTCGATGATCGGGAGCGTGCATGAAACGCAGAGGGAGGGAGTCGGCATACGCCGGCTCCCTCCCTCGCTGTCGATCAACCGATGCGGTTCCGCGGTGCCCCTGGCGCCGCGCCTCCGGCTGCTGCGGAAGGCTACACCTGGAAGCCGCTCACCAGCTCCTTCATGCGCTCGGCGCTCAGCAGCAGCTCCATGCTGCTGGCGGACATCTCCTGCGTGGCGGCCGACTGCTCCTCGGCGGCGGCGGACACCTCCTGGGCGCTGGCGGCGTGCGACTCGCTGGTGCCGGCCACCTCCAGCACCGCGCGCTCCACGTCCGTCATCGCCTCGCGGCTAAGGCCCACGGCCGCCGCAACCTGCTCGGCCGCGGCGCGCACGCCTTCGACCGCGGACAGGATCTGCTCCAGGGCCGAGTCGGCGCCCATCGAGACGTGCTCCACGTCCGCCACCTTCTCGGTGCCCTGCGACATGGTGGCCACCACGCCCTCGATGCGCGAGCGGATGGCGGTGACGTTCTGGGCCACCTCCTGCGCCGCGCGGGCGCTGCCCTCGGCCAGCTTGCGCACCTCCTCGGCCACCACCGCGAAGCCGCGGCCGTGCTCGCCGGCGCGGGCGGCCTCGATGGCCGCGTTCAGCGCCAGCAGGTTGGTCTGCCGGGCGATGGCGGTGATGGTGTCCACGAAGCGGTCGATGGCCGCCGAGCTCTGCTCCAGCTCCGTCACCTGCGCCGCGCTCGTCTCCACCACGCGGCGGATCTCCAGCAGGCGCTGCAGGGCGGACGACACCTCCTCGCGGCTCTGGCGGGCGGTGTGGTAGATCTGCACCGACAGCTCGGTCACGCTCTGCGACGCGCCGGCGATCTCGCCCGAGCGGCGGCCCATCTCCTCCAGCGCCGTCTGCGTCACCTGCAGGCCCTGCGACTGCGCCTCGGCGCCGCTGGCGATGCCCACCATCGCCGTGGCCACCTCGCCGCTGGAGGCCGCCACCTCCTCGCTGATGCTGGACAGGTCCGACGCGAAGGTGGAGATGCGGTCGGCCGTGGACACCGTCTCGGAGACGATGTTGCGGAGCTGCTCGGCCATCCCGTTGAAGGCCGTGCCCAGCGCCTGGAACTCGGCCGCCATGCTCCCTTCCAGGTGGATGCGCAGGTCGCCCTGCCCCAGCTTCTGCGCCGCGTTCATGAGCTGCTGCAGGGGGCGGTTGATCTGGCGCAACGCCATGCTGATGAGGAAGATGGCCGCCAGAACCGCGAACACCGAGGCGGCGATCAGGATCCACTCCTGGCGCGTGGCGCGGGCGTCCAGCTCCTCGGCGGCCGTGGACACCTTCTGCGCCTGGCGCTCGCTGATGCGGCGGATGGCGTCCTGCAGCTCCATCGTCCGCGGGCGCACGGCCACCTCGCGGGCCAGCGCGGCGTCGCGCTGGCCGATGTCCGTCTGCGCGTGGGCCAGCGCGTACTCCACCTCGATCTGCGAGTGCAGCTTCTCCACCGCCACGATCTCCTGCTGCTCCTCGGGCGACAGGTTCTTCAGCTCCTTGTAGTGCCGCCGCTGCTCGTGGGCCTGCCGGCCGTACTCGCCGAACTGCTGCGCCAGCTGCGGCTCGGGGTGCACCAGGTAGCGCTCGCCCGCCGCGATCTGGTTCAGGATCAGCGACTCCAGCGAGCTTCCCATCTGGGTGCTCTGGCGCAGCGTGCCCAGGCGCGTCTTCATCTCCGTGCCGAGCTGGTCCAGCGTGCGGTACGAGGTGACGGCGCCCAGCGCGATCAGCGCGGTGAGGATCACGCCCCCCACCAGGAGGCGGCCGCGGATGGTGGAGAGGTAGCCCGCCACTCCGTTGCCCGTTGTTGTCATCGACCGTCCTTCGAAAGTTGGATCGTGCCGTTGCGGAGGATGCCCACCACGCACGCCTTGCCCAGCGGGTCGCCGTCGGCGTCGAAGGCGATGCGGCCCCCGGCGCCCTCCAGGGCCGGCGCGCCCCCCGGCTGCCCCACCGTGGCCAGCCAGTCGCGCACCCCGGCGCGGTCGGTGTGGCCGGCCCGCACCGCCGCGGCCAGCAGGTACACGGCGTCGTACGCCAGCGCCGCGGACGAGTCGGGGTCCTTGCCGTAGGCCGCCCGGTACGCCTGGTAGAAGGCCCGGGCGCGCGGCGACCGGTCGCGGTGGAAGAGCACGCCGACCAGGGTGCCGTCGTACGCGGGCCCCTTGGACGCCATGCTCTCGATGCCGTCGCCGCCCATGAAGCGCGCGGCGATCCCCAGCCGGTGCGCCTCGGCGATGATGCGCGACGCGCCCTCGGCCGTGCTCCCGGCCAGCAGCACCACGTCGGGCCGCCGGGCGCGCAGGCGCTCCACGTAGGGCGTCAGGTCGCGGGTGTCGTCCAGGTACGGCTCCTGGCCCGTGATGGCGCCCCCTTCGCGCGTGAACGACCGCACGAAGGAGCGCGACAGGCCCTGGCCGTAGTCCTCGTTGCTGTACATCACCTCGGCCCGCGCGCCCAGCCCGCGCGCCACCCGCGCCAGCTCGGCCGCGTTCACCGAGTCGTTGGAGGCCAGGCGGAAGATCCAGGGCCCCAGCCGGGTGATCTCGGGGCTGGTGGCGGTGGTGGCGACCGCGGCCACCCGCCCCGCCTCGTAGATGGGCGCCGCTTTCAGCGTGGGGCCCGAGTACACGTGGCCGATCACGGCCAGCACCGCCGGGTCGCCCGCCAGGTCGCGCGCCACGCCGATGGCCGTGCTGTCGTCCCCCCGGTCGTCGCGGACGCGCAGGTCCACGCGGTGCCCGCCGGCGCCCCCCGCCGCGTTGATCTCGCGCGCGGCGAGCTGCGCGCCGTTGCGGGACAGCTCGCCGTAGGGGTCCGGCGTTCCGTCAGTGGCCGTGAGCGGAACGGGCAGGCCGAACACCACGGGGGCCGCGTCGCCCGCCATGCCGGGCAGGCCGCGACACGAGCCGGCCGGCAGGCACAGGGCGAGCGGAAGCGCGAGGCGGATGCGCGCGAAGCCACGCCGGACGGCCGGCGAACGCGGACGCGCCGCGGCGGCAGGGTGCATCTTGAATGACGTTCGAGGAGTTACGACGCAGGGGGAGGATTGTCAAGCTACGGTCCCCGCAACTCCTTGTCAACATACGTTTCTGCGTGTGCCCGGGGCCCGCGCCGGCGCTCGGTTGCAGGGCGGCATGGCCGGCGCTACCTTGGCGCCCATGTGCAACCCGCCCATGCCCGCATGCCCGCCCGTGCCGCCCGCGTGCGCCGGCCTCGTTCCGCCCGCCGGGAGGCGCGCGTGAGCGACGCCTTCGCCCCCTCGCCGCACGAGGACGAGGATGACGCCCGGCGCTACGACCGCCACCTGATGCGGCGCCTGCTGGGCTACCTGCGGCCGTACCGGCTGTCCGTCGCCGCCGCCATCCTGCTGCTCTTCGCCGGCTCGTCCATGGAGCTGGTGGGGCCCTGGCTCACCAAGGTGGCGCTGGACCGCGCCATTCCCCGCCACGACCTGGGGCTGCTCGGCACGCTGGTGGCGTGGTACGCGGCCTCGCTGGTGGGCGCCTTCGCCTTCGAGTACCTGCAGACGCTGCTCACCACCTGGCTGGGGCAGCGGGTGATGTTCGACCTGCGGGTGCAGCTCTTCGCCCACCTCCAGCGCCTGTCGCTGCGCTTCTTCGACCGCAACCCGGTGGGGCGGCTGATGACGCGGGTGACCAACGACGTGGAGGCGCTGAACGAGATGTTCTCGTCCGGCGTGGTGACGGGCTTCGGCGATCTGTTCACGGTGCTGTTCATCATGGCCGCCATGGTGCGTCTGGACTGGCGCCTGGCGCTCGCCACCTTCGCCGTGCTGCCCCTGGTGGCCGTCGCCACCTTCCTGTTCCGCGCCCTCATCCGCAAGGCGTACGGCGACATCCGGGTGCGCCTGGCCCGCATCAACGCCTACCTGCAGGAGCACGTCTCCGGCGTGCGCGTGGTGCAGCTCTTCGGGCGCGAGCGGGCGGTGGGCGCGCGCTTCGCGGAGGTGAACGCCGACCACCTGGAGGCGCACCTGCGCTCCATCCGCTACTACGCCCTCTTCTTTCCCGTCATGGAGGTGCTCACCGCCACGGCGCTGGCGCTCATCCTGTGGTACGGCGGGATGCGCACCCTGCACGGGGGGCTCACGGTGGGCGTGGTGGCGGCCTTCCTCCAGTACACGCGCCGCTTCTTCCAGCCCATCCAGGACCTTTCGGAGAAGTACAACATCGTGCAGGGCGCCATGGCGGCGTCGGAGCGCATCTTCGCGCTGCTGGACACCGAGCCCGAGATCGCCGACGTGCCGGACCCCGACCACCTGCCGGAGCCCGGCCGCGGCGAGATCGAGTTCCGCGACGTGTGGTTCCGCTACTCGGAAGCCGACGAGTGGGTGCTGAGGGGCGTCAGCTTCCGCGCCGCGCCGGGCGAGCGGGTGGCGATCGTGGGCGCCACGGGGGCGGGAAAGAGCACCATCATCAACCTGCTGATGCGCTTCTACGAGCCGGAGCGGGGCGAGGTGCGGTTCGACGGCGTGCCCGTGCACCGGGTGCCGGTGGCCGAGCTGCGGGGGCGCATCTCGCTCGTCCTCCAGGACGTCTTCCTGTTCAGCGACGACGTCTCCCGCAACATCCGCCTGGGCCGCGCGGACATCGCCGACGAGCAGGTGCGCGCCGCCGCCCTGCGGGTGGGTGCCGACCGCTTCGTGCAGCGCCTGCCGCTGGGGTACGCGCAGCCGCTGGGCGAGCGGGGCACCTCGCTCTCGGTGGGCGAGCGGCAGCTCGTCTCCTTCGCCCGCGCGCTGGCCTTCGAGCCCCTGGTGCTGGTTCTGGACGAGGCCACCAGCTCGGTGGACTCGGAGTTGGAGGCGCAGATCGACCAGGCGCTGGACGAGCTGATGCGGGGCCGCACCTCGCTCGTCATCGCCCACCGCCTTTCCACCGTGCAGGGCGCCGACCAGATCCTCGTCCTGCACCACGGCGAGATCCGCGAGCGCGGCACCCACGCGGAGCTCCTGCGCCGCGCGGGCCTGTACGCGCGGCTGTACGAGCTGCAGTTCGTCCGCGCGGCCGGGGAGGCGGCGGCGGACTGAGGGCTTCGGCGCCCGCCCGCCGGCACTTCGGAGCATCCGACGGGTCGCGACGGACGGCGCAGGTGCGAGCCGCCCTCGGCATCGCCTCGCGTTGACACCCCGGGGCGGCAAGGGCAGATCCGCCCACCCGCGTGGGCCCGGTTCGCCCCGCGGCGGGTTTCCTCGCGGGTGGCGGGCGCGGTGCGGCGAGGCGGTGAGCCTCGCGCGGACGGTCGGATTGGTCGATTGGATTCGGTGGATCGTGGGGGCTGACGCCCGTGGTGCGGAGGAACCATCGTGCCGTTGATGGCGTAAAGTGGCTCGCGGCAAGAACTTGTGCTTGCATGGCCTGCTTCTTGCCCGCGAATGTGTGGACGGTGGGGCCGCATTCCGCGCGCTCGCCGAAGCGCAGCACGCGCGCGTGCCCGGGAACGGGCGGGCGCCGCCGCACGGGGACGGGTGCCGTATGGGCGAGAAGATCCTGGTGGTCGACGACAACCGCGACAACGTCGACATCCTGCGCGCCTTCCTGGAGTCGCGCGGGTTCGTCGTCTCGGAGGCGCCGGACGGGCGCACGGCGCTGGCGCGGGTGGAGGAGGTGCGCCCCGACCTGGTGCTGCTGGACGTGATGATGCCGGGGATGGACGGCTGGGAGGTGTGCCGCACCATCAAGAACCATCCCGAGCTGGGCGCCACCAAGGTGGTGATGGTCACCGCCAAAGGCGGCTTCGAGGACAAGTTCGAGGGGCTGCGCTCCGGCGCGGACGACTACGTGGTGAAGCCGGTGGACTTCAAGGACCTGGAGATGAAGGTGCAGCGAAACCTCCGGCCGTCGGAACGCCCCGCGTGAGAATCCTTGCCAGCGTGACGGACGGCGGGCTGGAGACGGCGCTCGCCGGCGCGGCCGAACGCCTGGAGGCCGAGCTGATCGTGCTGCCCGGCGGCGGCGCGGGCGAGCCGCTCCTGGAGGGGCTGCGCAACCACCCCGACCTGTTCGTGGTGCAGAGCCCCGATGGGCGCCTGGAGGCGCTGCGGGGCGAGAGCAGCGCCCGCGGCATCGGCATGGTGGTGGCCTGCGCCGGCGAGGCCGAGGCCCACGCCGCCGTGCGCGCCGGGGCCGACGAGTGGCTGCTGGTGGGCGCCGGCGCCGAGGAGGTGGCTGCCCGCCTGTGGAGCGCCGCCCAGCGCACCGGCCGCCGCGAGCTGCCGCAGGTGACGGAGCGCATGGCCGAGCACCTGAAGTACGAGGAGCTGCTGTACGACCGCTTCACGGGCTTCCCCACGCTTCCCATGATGCTGGAGCCCGGCCGCGACATCCTGGAGCGGACGGGGCGGCTCACCATCCTGTACATCCAGTTCGTCCGCTACAGCAAGCTGGAGGAGATCTACGGCTGGCAGAAGCTGGACGAGGTGCTGCAGACCACCGCCAGCGCCGTGCGCGCCTTCTACGACCGGCAGACGGGCGGGGGCGAGAGCGTGCTCATGGTGTCGCACACCGGCGACGACGACTTCATCTTCTTCACCGACCTGCGGGTGACGGTGGACCAGGCCGAGCAGCGCATCAACCAGCTCACCACCGAGCTGGAGGAGGAGATCCGCGGCCGGCTGGAGACGGAGCACGGCGAGGACGTGGCGGGCCTGTTCGAGATCTACGTGGGCAGCACGACGCTCTTCCGGAACCCCAAGGTGCGCACCGAGCGCATGATCTACCGCGGCATCCGCGAGGCGGCGCACGCGGCGCGCGGGGTGGAGGGGCGCGAGCGCACCCGCAAGGTGGCCGACCTCAAGGAGACGCTGCGGCGCGGCCTGGTGGACATCGTCTACCACCCCATCGTGGTGACGGCCACCCGCGAGGTGTACGGCTTCGAGGCGCTGGCCCGCGGCACCCACCGGGGCCTCCGCTCGCCCGAGGTGCTGTTCGGGGTGGCCGAGGAGGCCAACCTGATCTGGGAGCTCTCGCGCCTGTGCCGGCGGCGGGCCCTGGAGGGCATGGACGCCCACCTCAAGCCCGACCAGCTGCTCTTCCTGAACATCGACCCCCACGACTTCCGCGACCCCACCTTCCGCTACCTGGACGTGGACGAGCTGAAGGACGTGGAGGCGGGGCGCGTGGTGCTGGAGATCACGGAGCGCACCGCCATCACCGACTATCCCAAGTTCCAGGGCTACCTGGCCGAGTTCCGCGCCCGGGGCTTCCGCTTCGCCGTGGACGACGCGGGCAGCGGCTATGCGGGGCTGGGCAGCATCGCCAACCTGGCGCCCGACTTCATCAAGCTGGACATCTCGCTCATCTCGGGCATCGACACCAACTACATGAAGCAGAACCTGGTGGAGACCATGGTGTCGTTCGCCAACGACCACGGGATCCAGGTGATCGCCGAGGGGGTGGAGCGCGAGGAGGAGTACGATGCCGTGAAGCGGCTGGGCGTGCACCTCACGCAGGGCTTCCTCTTCCACAAGCCGGGGCTGCTGGAGAAGCAGGCCGTGGCGGCGGACCTTTCGGCGGGGGCGGCGGGGTAGCACGAGGAGTGGACGGCGCGCCCGGTGCGGGACGCGGCGCTTTCGCCCGGCGGGGCGACGCGCTACTATGGTGGTCCACCCTTTTCGCGGACGCAGGGAGGTCCTCATGGCCGCAACCTTCGCGGCGTACGTCGCCGCGCCCGTCGATGAGTGACGCGCCGGACAACGGGTCGCCCACGCACTACCCCTTCATCCTGGGCATCATCGGCGACTCGGGCAGCGGCAAGAGCACGATCGCGGACGGGGTCCGCACCCTGATCGGGGCCGACCGCGTGACCTCGCTGGAGCTGGACGACTACCACCGCTACACGCGCGCCGAGCGGCTGGACCTGGGCCTCACGGCGCTCAGCCCCACCGTGCACAACCTGCCGCTCATGCAGGAGCACCTCCAGCTCCTGCGCCGCGGCCGCCCCGTGCGCAACCGGCGCTACGACCACACGGACGGCAGCTTCGGCGCCATCCGCACGCTGGAGCCCAACGAGGTGGTGATCGCGCGCGGCCTGCTGGGATTTCCCACCGAGGAGCTGCGAGCCGCCTACGACCTTGCCGTCTTCCTGCAGCCCGAGCCCGAGCTGCTCTTCCGCTGGAAGCTGCGCCGCGACGTGAAGACGCGGGGATACTCCGAGGCCGAGGTGCTGAAGCGCATCGCCCAGCACCTGCTGGACAGCAAGCAGTACGTGCTGCCCCAGGCCGACCGCGCCGACCTCGTCGTCCGCTCCGACATCCCCGAGTGGGACGCCCCCGACTCCGCCGTCACCGCCTCGCTGCTCCTGCGCCGCGCCGCCGCCGAGGCCGTGCGCAACGACGGGGTGCTGCCTCGTTTCGCGGGCCAGGTGCACCTGGAGGAAGGGGAGGCGGCCGACGAGGTGACGCTGCGCATCGAGCCCACGCTGACGGCCGACAGCGTGGAGGACTGGGCCCGCGAGCTGTTCCCCGACACGTACGCCCCGGGCCTGCTGGGCGCCTACATGGACGAGGACGGCGCCACGCAGCCCTCGGGCCCCATCGGCTTCGCGCAGGTGCTGATCGCCGACCTCACCCAGAAGCTGCGCCGCACGGCCGACACCACTCGCGGCGCGGTGAGCGAGGGCGCCCGGCTGGCGGTCTGAGCCTCGGGAAGATGCGCCTGGGTCCTGGGTAGATGGGTCGATCAGGATACAGCGAGCCCCGGATCTGACGCGATCCGGGGCTCGCTGGTCTTGGGATACGCGGATATCCCCGATGCCGACGCTTCCACGGAGATCGAAGGAGATACCACGGCATCGGATGCAGCGGCATCGGCGTGGCTTCTGGAAACGCGACGGCGCCCCCGTGGATCACGAGGGCGCCGTTCGGCATTGTGGCGGATCGGTCCGCCGGCCGCGTGCTAGAACGCGCCGGACGAGCCGCCCGTGGTCGATCCCGGCGAGCCGCCGGCCGCGGAGCCGCTGGAGCCGGTGGTCGTGGGCCCGGTGGAGCTTCCGGTGGACGAGCCGATCCCCGAGCCAGGCACATTGCCGCCGCCCGTTCCCAGGCCCGGGCCACCCGTCCCCAGCGTCGAGCCGGAGGATGAGCCGCCGGTCGAAGATCCGAGGCCGGAGCCCGACGACGAGCCACCTGCAGCCCCCAGCGAGGAGCCGGACGACGATCCGCCGGTGGAGCCCGGGGACGAGCCGGACGACGTGCCGCCCGAGGCACCGAGCGCCGACCCGGACGACGAGCCCCCCAGCGACGATCCCGACGTCCCGGCGGAGCTGCCCGGCGACGAGCCGGCGGATGCGCCCGAGGTGCCCGTGCCGGTGTGGCTCTGCACGCCGGTGCGGGCGCGGTCGAAGCCGTGCTTCACGCGCGACTCCAGCTTGTCCCACTCGCCGTGCACGTCGTCCTTCCACCCGCTGCGAAGGTCGCCCCGCACCGAGTCCCATTCGCGGTCGCGGTAGTCGGGGTTGGACCCGGCGATGTGGCCGGCGGCGTAGCCCGTGCGGGCGCGGTCGTAGTCCAGGTCCGCGGGACGCGTGGCGTCGGCGTCGAAGTGCGCGCGGTACGCCTTGTCGTCGTCCTCCGTGTAGTGGGCCGCGGCCTCGGACACCGAGCGGCCCGCCCACCAGCCGCCCACGGCGCCCGCGATGCCGCCGATGAGCGTTCCGATGGGCCCGCCGACCGAGCCGATGGCCGCGCCCGCCAGCACGCCGCCGATGCCGCCCACGCCCTCGCCCAGCTCGTCGCCGTGGCTGGGCTCGTGGGCGTGGTGCACGCGGTCGACGGGAGAATGTTCGTCGTGGCTTTCCATCGCGTTGACCTCCGCTGCGGGTTCGCTGCGCTTCGCACCCGCGTGCGAGCCGGCCCCGTGGCCGCACCGCGCCCGGCTTCTCCGCCCGCGGTGGCGAGGCCCGCGAATGCACGTCACGGGCCACGATCTCGCCATTCCGCGCGCGCCGTTCCCGTGTGTCAACCGCTTGCAGCGCAATCCCGTACGTGTCGAGGATCACGCACGCCGCGGGGCGGTTGAAACAGTGGCAACGACCACGCGAAGCCTCCTTGCGAGGCTGGGTTCCGCGATGTTTCGAGTTCCGCGTGGTCGCGGTTCCGCGGCGGAGCTCCGCGTCCAACGACTCTCGATCGGACGTGGGAAGGGGCGGCGAAGCGGGCGCTACCGGCCGTCCAGCCGGCGCAGCTCCTTCGGGATCTCGTCCAGCAGCTCTCGGGCGAGGAAGCCCACGGGGCCCATGCGGCGGGCCAGCGTGTTGCCCGCGGCGCCGTGCAGCGCCACGCCCCACAGCGCCGCCCGGAGCGGGTCCGTGTCGCGCGCCGCCAGCCCGGCGACGATGCCCGCGAGCGTGTCGCCGGAGCCGGAGGTGGCGAGACCCACCCCGCCGGCGGCGTAGCGATACACGTCCCCCTCCTGCGAGGCGACGAAGGTCTCGCTTCCCTTCAGCGCCACCACGCATCGCAGCTCCGCCGCCGCGCGGAGGGCGATCGCCAGCGGGCTCCCGGACACCTCGTCCTTGTCGATTCCCAGCAGGCTCGCCATCTCGCCCGCGTGCGGGGTGATGACGGCGCGGCCCCCCAGCGCGTGCAGCGCGCCGCGGTGCGCTGCGAGGACGGACATCGCCTCCGCGTCCAGCACCACCGTGGGCCCCCGCACCTCCGCGAGCACCTTGCGGACGAGGTCGGAGACGGCTCCGGGGTCCATCATCCCCGGACCGATCAGTAGCGCGTTCGCCTTCTCGGCCAGCGCTACGACCTGCGCAGCAGCGGACGAGGAGATCCCGCCGGCGGGCGTCTCGTCCAGCCGCACCACGCGCGCCTCGGGCACGGCGATTCCCACGAGCGGCGCGATGCTGCGGCAGGTGGCGAGCTGCAGCTTGCCCGCGCCGGCCCGCAGCGCGGCGATGCCGGCCAGCACCAGGGCGCCGGGCATCTCCAGCGCGCCGCCCAGCACCAGCACGCGGCCGCGATCCTCCTTGTCGCCCCGGTCGTCCAGGCGCGGCAGCGGCATGCGGCGCAGCAGCGCGGGTGTGACGGCGGGCACCCGCTCTCCGTCCTTCCCGCGGGGCGCGGCGCTCACTTGACGGCCACCGCGGCGTCGGGACTGGAGGTGACGGGCGTGCCCTCGCGTTCCAGCGGCGCCACGAAGTTGTAGCGCATCAGCGCCAGCTTTCCGTCGCGCCCCAGCCCGGCATCGAACGCGTAGTGCGTGACCGAGCAGTTGGCCACCTCGCCCTCGCGGTCGATGGCCAGGATCTCCTCCTCGGTCATGCACTCCAGCAGGTAGCGCAGGCACAGCACGATCACCTGGTGGCAGACCACCAGCACGCGCTGCCCGCCGTGGTGCAGGCTGATGGTGTCCAGGGCGCTGCGCAGGCGCAGGATGACGTCGCACCAGCTTTCGCCGCCGGGCGGCCGGTGGTAGAACTTGCCCAGCAGCCGGCGGAGCTCGGCCTGCTCCGGATACCGCTCCTCCACGCCGTACCGCGTCAATCGGTCCAGGACGCCGAACTCCTTCTCGCGCAGGCGCTCGTCCACCGTGTAGTCGCCGGCGTCCGACGCCGGCGCGCCCTCGCCGCGCATGAGCTCGGCCGTGCGGCGGGCGCGCAGGTACGGCGAGACGAGCACCACGTTGGGCCGCTCGCCGTCGGGCAGGCCCGCGAACCACCGGCCCACGGAGCACGCCTGGCGCTCCCCCAGCGCGCTGAGCGGAACGTCCACGTCGCGCTCGGCGATCTCGATGGTGGGCAGCCCGGCAGCGAACGCCGACTCGCTCGCCACGTTGCCCGCGCTCTCGCCGTGCCGCACGATCCAGAGCTGGTCCGGCCACTTCTGCTGCGCCATCCTTCCTCCGCCTCACGTCGTCCGTTCGCTGCGATCGCAACCCCGGCCGCGGGAGTCAAGGAGCATACCACGCGGGCGTTGGACCCGACCGCGGAGCTACGGCTGGCGAATTCCGTCGAACGACGGCCGCGAGACTGGACGCGGTCGATGAACCCGGCTCTCTCCGCCGACCACCGGTTTCACAGATCGGGATTCCGGCGCTGAAACGCTTGTCAGGAAGGAACTTCCGCGCGCGGAGCGGGTCTGTTGCGGGTACGCGCGCTGCGTCGTTTCGCCGGATCGGATGCGACGTGGACTCGGAATTCGTCCAGAAACCATAGAAACGTGAGATAGGCGGTTAGATGTCGTTTCCCCCTGCACACATGCTGATCGGCGCCGGGCTCGCGGAGGTCGCGTGGAGCGCGTCGCCGCGGGTGCTGCGGTGGAAGGCGTGGACGGTGGCTGCACTGGTCGCCGCGCTGCCCGACGTGGACCTGCTGATCGGTTGGGCGTCGCACCGCGGCCCCGTGCTGCACGGCACCTTCACGCACAGCCTGGCGGCGGTGGTCGTGTGCACGCTGCTGGCCATCGGCCTGGCGGGCCCGCGCTGGGGCGTGTACACGGCGCTGGGATACGGATCGCACCTGCTGGTGGACCTTCTGGACAGCCGGGGCACCACGAACGTGGCGCTGGGATGGCCGTTCACGCGCGCCAGCTCGTCGGGCCTGGACGCCCTGTTCCAGCCGGTGCCGGTGGAGACCAGCCTGGGCCTGGAGCACGCCATCGGCAGCGTGATGAACCCCACCGCGCTGCGCATGCTGCTGGAGCAGACGGCGCTCGCCGCCGCCATCTTCGTCGCGCTGCTCGCGGTCGGCCGCGCCGTCCGCCTGGCCCGCGCCCGGTGGCTCCCCATCCGCCCCGCCCCCCGCGCGGCGGACGAGCCTGACCTGAGCGGCGGCGCGGCGTAGGATCGTGCCCGGCCCTCCGGCACGTGTGGCATGGATCGGACGAAACGAAGCCGCCGGCAGCGAATTGCGCTGCCGGCGGCTTCGTTCGGTGGATCGGGCGAGGGGCCGATCCGATCCGCTTGTCGGCTGGTGGACCGATGGATCGGGCGCGGGCTCGATCGACCGACGCGGGCCACCGTCCCCTTTGAACGTGACGGCGGATGCCGGCTCAGCGGCCGATGGCGCTCAGCAGATCGTCCATTGCGATGGAGCATCCACGGGCTTCGGCGCCGCGCGCGCGGCCCAGCACGCGGAACCCGCCGGGCGCGGTGATGCCCAGGTCCGCGGTCTGGATGGCGGCGACGGAGTTGAGGTTCGCCAGGTCCATGTGGCGCAGCACGCCGACCTCGCCATGCGCGAGCGGGCGCAGCGTCTCGGGATCGGTGGCCTGCGTGCGCACCCACGGCGGCCCCGCGTGCAGGCGCTCGCCCGGGTCCGCGAGCCCGCCGCCGGCGACGGCATCGTAGAACTGCGACGACATCTCCGTCATCCCGTACTCGTTCACGCACCACTGCGGCGCGATGCCCAGCCGATCCTGGACCGCGCCGTACAGCTCGCCCCGCGTGACTTCGCGCGCGCGTCCCTTGAAGCCGCCGGTGTCCATCAGCCGCGACCCCTCGGGAAGCCGGAAGCAGGTATCCGCCTCGCGCAGCGCGTCCAGCCAGTGCACGAACGCGAACGCCGTTCCCGCCACCAGCACCGGCTCGCCGGACTGCTCGGCTCCGCGCAGCGCTGCCGCCAGCCTCGCGTGGTCGATGCCGCCCGGCGTGTCCACGAACCAGCCGCTGCCCGGCGCCGCCAGGTCGCGCACCACCTCGCCCAGCATGTGCGACAGCGACGAGTCCGGCAGGTCCGCGGGGCGGGGCACCAGCGACAGCACGCGAAGCCGCGCCCCGTCCGGCAGCAGGTGCGCCGCGAAGCCCACCCGCAGCGCCGCGTCGTAGAACGACAGGTCGGGCACGTAGTGCGTGCCGCGCCGCTCGCCGCCCTGCGTGGTGCCGCTGGTGCGGAACACCGCCGCCATCGGAGCCGCCGCGCCGCCCACCACCAGCGCCGCCGCCTTGAACGCATCCGTCGGAACCGCCGGCACGTCCTGCCACCGGGCGACCGTATCCGGCGTGGTCCCGCGCCGCTCGCAGAACGCTCGATACGGCGCGTTGCCCGCGAACTGGTGCGCGAACACGTCCCGTGCGAGCGCGCCGAACTCCGCATCGCCAAGCGGAGCCTGCATTCCGCGCGCGATCACGGCGAGCAGGCGATCGCGGAGCGCGGAGGCGTCGGGCGCGGAGGGCGGTGGGGGGGAAACGTCGGACACGGGGCAGTCGATCAGGATGCGAGCGGACGCGGACCCTCCGCCTCCCAAGGCGGGAAACATAGCCTGGCCGTCCGGTGGGACCAACCTCCGCAGGCGATGTGATGTCCGGTCGCGACTTCGCGGAGCGTTTCATCGGCCCAGGCGCCGGCCTCGGGTTGGAGACGCGGGGCTGCCATGACGACGAAGCCCGCCTCCGCGGGCTCCCGCGACGTGCGTCGGCGCGCTCGACCGGCTGGGTGATGCGAGGGATTACGTGGACGGTGGCCGCGGTGCCGGCTCGTCGCACGGCGAAACCCGTCGGACGGACACCCTGTGTCCTCAGCACGTCGCGAGAAGGCGAAGGGCGCCGCGATCCTCCGCGGCGCCCGCTCACCATCCACCGAACGAAACGGCGGTTACCCTACCGGTTGAGCTCCGCGAGCATGTTGCCCAGGGACTGCTGGATGCTGCGGGCGCCGGAGGTGTTGCGGCCGTTGTAGAGGAGCGAGAAGACGATGCGCTCGCCGTTGCGGGCCTTCACGAAACCCGAGAGCGTGCGCACGCCTTTGATGTAGCCCGTCTTGGCGTGCAGGTTGCCCTTTGCGGGCTCGGCCAGGAACAGGTGCTTGAGGGTGCCGTCGCGGTCGCCGCCCACGGGCAGCGACTCGTGGAACACCTCGCGCCAGGGCTGGTGGTCGGCGTAGGTCAGCGCGCGCGTCATGGCCAGGGCGGTGATGCGGTTGTCGGCCGAGAGGCCCGACCCGTCCGCCTGCCAGAGCTGGCCGTACGGCACCCCGGCGCGCTCGTGGTAGAACTTCGCGGACGCGGAGCCGCCGGTCCTGTAGCTGCCGTGCCCCAGCATGTGGGCCTGCGCGGCCTGCCACAGGTGCTCCGCGAAGAAGTTGTCCGACTCGCGGTCCATCTTGTGGACGATCATCGACAGCGGGATGGAGTAGTGCCGGTGCATGAGCTTGGCGCCCGCGGGCGTGGCTCCGCGCACGGCGGCCCCGCGCACCTCGACGCCCGCCTCGCGCAGCGCCTGCCGCAGCCCCGCCGCCGCCATCACCGCCGGGTCCTGCACGCCCACCATGTAGCGCCGGAACTGCGATCCGGTGATGCCGCCGCGCAGGATGACGGTGTCGTTGTCGGGCTTGCGCACCGCGAATCCGCGCCCGCCGCCCCGCGCCTGGTTCAGCACGGGGATCTCCGGGGCGTCGGGCACCAGCTTGTAGGCCCCGTTCTGCACCTCCACCCAGATCAGGTTGCGCTGGAAGGCCAGCCCGCTCACGGTGGGGGCGTAGGCGCTGACGCCGTTGCCCGTGTCCTTGGGCCAGTTGGGCCCGTGGCGCACGCTGTCGAACACGGTGGCGTCGCCGACCACGCCGCCCTCCACCACCCGCAGCCCCCGCGCCTTGAGCTGCTGCGCCATGATGCGCAGGGGCGTCATGGGGTCCTTGTCGAACGCGGGGTAGCCGAACGCCGGGTCGCCCGAGCCCTTGAGGATCACGTCGCCGTGCAGCACCCCGTTCTGGATGGGCGCGGACACCAGCACGTCCGTGGGAAAGCGGTAGTCGGGCCCCAGCACCGAGAGCGCCCAGACCGCCGTGAACACCTTGTTGTTGGATGCGGGGGTCAGCGCGCGCTCGGCGTTCACGGCGAAGAGCGGCTCCTTGCGGTCCACCGACCACGCCATGATGCCCCACTCGGGGTTGCTGCCCACCAGCGCCTCGGCCTGCGCCTGCAGCGCCCCGCCGGTGGCCGCGCTCACCGCCGAGGCCGAGGCCAGCGCGGCGGTGGAAGCGGTGGCGGGCGGGGGCGCCGGGGCGCGGGGGGCGGCCGCGGGGACGGCCATCCCGACCATCGCCACGGCCGCGGGCACGGCCAGCAGGGGCAGCATGGAGCGGTACTTCATGGGAGCGACGCCTTGCACGGGTTCAGCTCGGTTCGGTGGCGAGCGTCGGCTGCACCTCGGCCGGGGGCGCCGCCAGGGGCACGGCGACGACGGGCTGCGGAGGGTGCACGGGCTCCACCGCCGACGGGTGCGCGCCCGCGTGCGTCAGCTCCAGGAGCTGCTGCTGCACGCGGAAGCTGGCGCGGGTGTTCTCCTCCACGTCGATGGCCAGCTCGAAGAAGGCGGCCACCGAGAACATGGCGACCGCCGCCACGACGGTGCCCAGCAGCGCTCCCAGCCCCTGCGCGTACGAGGTGCGGTCGTTGCCCATGGAGGAGACGAAGATCAGCACGCCCACCAGGATGGTGATGACCCCCAGGAAGCGCAGGAACCCCAGCAGGAAGCGCAGGTTGCTGTAGCGGCGCTCCACGCCCGCCAGGCGACCGGGCGTGCGCCGCTCGGTGAGCAGCGCGCCGCACTTGGGGCAGCGGTCCAGCTTGGGGTCGTCCACCACGGTGCCGCACTGCGTGCATTCCACCGGGGTCGCGAACAGGTGCAGGGACATATGCCGTCAGCCGAAGGCTCTGGAGGGGTGGCGCGGGCCCGGGCCGGGGGCGCGTGCGCCCGCCGACCGCGGCGCTCCGCAGGTCTCGTCCGAACCCTCTTGCGGGAGCAACGGCCGTGCCACGGAACGAGATAGCTCGGTCAGGCCGCCACCGCGCGGGGCATCTCCACCGCCCGCGCCGGCACCGCGCCCACCGCCTCCGCCAGGCGCCGCATGCGCTGGACGGCGGCATCTTGCTCCGTGCGCACCCGCACGCAGACGAAGCGCCGGCAGGCCCGGCACTCCAGGTCGTAGCCCACCGCGTCCGCGGGAAGGACGTCCGCCAGGCGCGACACGGGCCGCACCTTCAAAGTCGCGCCACACCCGGGGCAGCAGGCCCGCTCGCCGGCGGCGGTCCGCCCTTCGACGATGCGACGTTCGCGGGTGGTGAATGCGCGCCAGGAGCCGACGCGGAGAACGGTGGAGGAGGTCCGCTTGGGCATGCGTCCCGTGGTTTCGGCCGAGTTCGGTTTCCCCTCCGCGCCGGCCTCTCGAAACGCAGGCGGCACGGGAGATGATCGGGAAACAGACGAAGGCAAACATCGGGCCATCCACCGGCTCTCCACCCCTTCCCGATCCCACCGCTGTGCATCGCCGCTCTGTCCTGAAATCGCGCGGCGGGAATCGATCTGATGCCGCATCGGCCGGCGCTCGCTCCACTGCGCAACGCCGCTTCGGACGACGCAACGTGCCTCGGCCATCGAAGCATAACCAAATCCGTCCCATGACTGTGCATTCTTCTGGGGCAGATCGGCAGCCGGGCTATCGAACGACCTGTCGAATGCACAGTCGATTTTCCTAAACGGTTATCACCCGGCCGGAAACGACGGCGGGCGGCACCTCTCGGCGCCGCCCGCGTCCATCGATGCTCGCCTCGCGTTCGCCTCCGCCGGCCCTCATCCCTCCAGGTCGCACCAGCGCACCAGGTCGCGGAGGGGGGGGTGGCCGTCGTGGTGCCAGGTGCCGGGGGGCCAGGCCATCGCGCCCATCGGTACCACGCGGCTTGCACCCATGCGCCCCAGCTCCTCCGCCAGCGCGCGCCTCCGACTGACCGGCCCCGCGACGCCCACGGTCTGCAGCAGGTGCGCGTAGGGCCGCACCAGCGCGGGGACGTCGGCAAGGTCGGCGACGGGCTTCACGCGCACCACGCGGTTCAGGCACGAGGCGGCGAAGGCGGGCGACGGATCGTAGACGACCGTCCACGCGGTGCCTTCGGGCGATGCGTGCAATTCAACGCCGCTGCCGCCCAGGCCCGCGAACTCGGCCTCGCCGCGGAGCTGGCGGATGGCCGACGACTCGCGTGGCGACAGCGTGCCGCGCGGAAGCTCCGCCTCCGTCTCCGCCATCGCCGCGGCCAGCATCCGCGCCCATTCCGCCGGGCTCGCCTCGCCGCCTTCCTCCACGTAGAAGACGTGGGGCGATACGCAGCCCTGCTGGTCGAAGGTGGACGCGTCCAGCGCGCACGCCGCGGCGGCCTCGCGGGCTGCGTCAGCGGAGAGGTTCTCCCGCGCCACCGCGCCGAACGAGAGGCGGCTGCCGTATCCCAGGAAACGCGCCCCGGCCGGCGTCCGCGCGCGCACCGCGTCCACCGCCTCGGCGCCGCCGTAGACGATCACGGCGTCGGCGGAAGCGAGGGCGGCTCGCTCCAGATCCTCGTCGCCGCCGGCCCAGTAGGTGACGGCCAGGCACGCGCCCAGCCCCGCGTCCTCCTCCGCCACGCCGCGCGCGAAGAGCGCCGCCAGCAGCGGCTCGCCCACCGCCGTCTTCCCCAGGGACGCGGACTTCACCAGCAGCGCGCGCACCAGCGAGGTGACGGCCACGCCGGGGACATTGCCGCTGAAGACGTGCGCCGTGAGCCGCGGTCCGTAGGCCCGTTCCTCGCCGCCGCCGTGGGCGCGCGGGCGGAAGCCGTCCAGCACCCGCGGGTCGCCGAACTCGGCCCGCAGCAGCGCGCGCAGGGGGCCCGTGCGCCAGTCCGCCGCCATGCGGTCCAGCACGCGGCGCACCATGGGCGGCGAGTAGCTGGTCACGGGCGGCAGCGCGTGCTCCGCCGTCCGCCGTAGCGGGTCCGCGGGGTCCAGCAGGCGCGCCGCGACGCGGTCGATCACGGCCACGATCTCGGCCACCGGCCGCTCGGCCAGGTGCTCGTCGCGCGCGCGGGCCAGCGCCTCGGCCTGGCGGCGGACCAGCGCGGGCGTCAGGCGCGGCACGCGAAGCTCCACCACGCCGTCGCGCCGGCCGTACGACCAGGTGGTCGTGGGCACGGGGTCCAGCGCGGGAAGGTGGAACGCGTCGATCATGCGGGTGCGGCGGATGCTTCGAGGAGGGCGGGCGCGCCGCCGGGGTGCGCTGGACGGTAGCGCGCCCGGGCCGTCAGAGGAAGTCCCAGAAGGTGGGATTGGCTTCCACCACCCACTCCCAGCGCGCGCCCGGCCCGATGCCGTGGTGCACGTCCACCCGCAGGATGTCGTAGATCAGCCCCACGCCGGCGCCCACGGAGACGCGGGGATGAAGCGTCGCCCGGAGCACGGGAGGAAGCGGGGCCGAGGCGCCGTCGATGCGGATCGCGTCGCCGTCGCCCGCCCAGCCGGCGGAGGCGAGCAGCCGGCCGCGGATCCACGGCCGGGCCACGTCCGCCGCGCCGGTGGCGCGCAGCAGGGCGAAGCGCCGCCCGCCGAACGAGCGGTAGTCGAAGCCCGGCACCGTGCCGCGCCCGCCCAGCAGGAAGCTCTCCTGGAACGGAACGTCCCCGAAGGCCGCGCCGCCGGAAAGCCGCGTCTCGACCGAGGCGTCGCGCCGCGTCCATCGGCGCGCCATCCCCAGCTCCGCCGTGGGCCGGAAGAAGCTCAGCCCCCGCCCGTCGTCCGCGGACAGATGCCCGCCGGCCGCGGTGAACGACGCAGAGAAGCCGTGCGCCGTGCCCGCCGGCGTGGCGTGCGCCAGCGTCAGCGAGCCGCGCAGCATCCGCCCGTCGTCTATGGCGGCGACGGGGCGGAAGGGGTCCGATCCGCCAAAGACGGAGAAGCCGGCCTCCTTCGACGCGGAAAGCTGGTCTTCGTACCGCACGCCCAGCGTCTCCGTCCACGCGCCGGCCGTCGTCCGCGAGCCGCGCAGCTCGGCGCCGCGGGCATCGTACAGGTCGGTGTAGTCGCGCCCGGCCAGCAGCGCCGTGAGCGTGTTCATGGCGCCGGACGCGTTGGGCCCCGGCTGCAGGTCGCGCGGCAGGTTCAGGTAGCCGTCGCCCTCCAGGTGGAAGCCCGGCCTGGTGTACACCGCGCGCGCGGTGGCGACGGGGCGCATGGGGCCGAACGCCCAGCCGCCGTTGAGCCGCACCTGCACCTGCTCGCGCGGGTGCAGCACGGTGCCGAAGCCGGCCACCGGCCCCTCCGCGCGATCGTAGCGGAAGATGCTGGACACCGCGGGCACGTCCAGCCGAGCGGCGGGCAGGCCGCTCAGAAGGCGCTTGCGCACGATCTCGGCGGCCATGCGGCGCACCTCGCCCAGCTCCACCGTGGGCCCCAGCCCCTGCTCGCGAAGCTCGCCGTACAGCGGCTCCTCGAAGGCGAAGGCGCGGCGCTGCGCCTCGGGCACGGAGACCACCTTGGGGCCGGCGAAGAGGCTGTTCGGCAGGCCCTGGTTGAAGCGGTAGTGGGTGATGCGCATGGTGCCGCGGATCACCCCGCCCGCGGGAAAGCCCAGCTCGGGAAGCTGGCGGCGGATCTCCACCTGCTGGTGGTCGGGCAGCCAGAAGCGCCCCTTCCACAGCCCGTTCTCCAGCAGCACGTTGATGTAGTCGAGCTGGCGGTCCACGTAGCTGGCGGCCGTGAAGGTGAACGACATGCGCACGATGGCGCCCTGCCGCCGGTCCACGAACACCGATCCCACGAAGGCCGGGTGGTTCGTCGTCCTGGGCCGCACCTGCACCTCGTACACCTCCACCGCGCCGCCCGCGCCCGGCAGGCGGATGCTGGACGAGTCCGCCAGCCGGTAGTCGTACGACGACTCGGCGTAGGCCGACGCGGGGTGCAGGACGTCGCGCACCTCGTCGCCGTCGCCGATGCGGATCAGGTCGCCGAAGTTGTCCTGCACCACGGCCAGGTGGTCCTGGTGGTAGCGGATGGTGGTGGGCAGCTTCTTCTCGTCGCGCAGCCCGATGATGCGCTGCTTCGAGAGGTTGGGCGACTTCCAGAACACGTCCAGCGCCACCTGGTCGGTCTTCACCAGGGTGCGCTCGTCCGTCTCGTTGCGGTCCAGGTAGAAGTAGACGTAGCCCCGCGCGTCCGCCTGGTAGTCCACCAGCCCCGTGTCGGCCTGCGTGGTGGCGCGCTGCTGCTGCGCGCCCCGGATCAGTGCCAGGGCGCGCGGGTCGTTCCACCCTCCCTGCGCGCGGGCGGGCGCGGCGGCGGCGAGGGCGAGGAACGCCAGGACGAGGGTCGGTGCGAAGCGTCTCATGCCTCTCTGCGTTGCGCGGCCTCGGGGGCAACGGAGCGGGCCCGACCGGATGCGATCGGGCCCGGGCTGGTCCGTGCGTGCGCGGGGCGGCGGGTCAGCTGCAGGCGCCCTCGGACAGCGAGCCCGCCAGCGTGCCCGAGATCTGGTCGCGCGCGTTGGGGAAGCTCTTGCCGGACACGCGCTCGTAGTCGGAGCGGCTCACCGTGTAGAAGCCGTAGCCGGTCAGGTCCAGCCGCCTCGGCGCCGCGCGGAAGGCCAGGGTCAGCTTCTGCGGCAGCAGCAGCGTGCCGGTCAGGTCGCCGCCGCCGTCGAACTGCAGCACCACCGCGTCGGCGCGCGTGGAGTACGAGCCCTGGAAGCGGGGCCGCAGCACGTCGCCCTTCTTCAGGTACTCCAGCTCGAACCCGGCCACCGTCTTCCCCACGCGCAGCACGGGAAGGTTGGCGGGCGAGGTGTCCATCACCGCCCCGCGCACGTCCAGCGCCGGCGGGCTGCCGCCGTCCGGCGTGAAGGTGAGCGAGCACAGGTGGTACTCGGCGCCCACCTGGTCGGGCCGGAGCGCGTCGCCCCCCGTTCCGCTTCCGCCGCCGCATGCCGCGAGGGCGGGCAGCAGGGCCAGTGCGAGGGCGGCGAGCCGCGGGAAAGATGCGTGCATGGGCCTGGAACGTCGGGGAGCTCGAGGGCGGGCGCGAGGCGCGCGCGGCGTCCGGAAGATACACGCACGCCGCGGGATTGGGTCCACCGGCGAAGCGCCCGGCCGCCGGTGCAGCGTGTCCCGCCGTCGGGCGCTACGCCGGCTCGGCCTCGTGCGCGGGGGTGTCGTTCTCGGGGTCGCCCTCGGCGCGCTCCAGCATGCGGGCCGAGGGGTCCAGGTACGCGGTCAGGCTGGACAGCACGGCGCGGTCCACCATCCCGTCGATCTGCTCCATGGCCGAGTACGCCCCGGCCGCGCGGGCGCCGATGGCCGTGAGGTAGGCCCAGATGGAGCGGCGGAACATCAGCAGCTCCAGCACCGTCTCCACGATGTTGTAGCCGCTCAGCCGCCGCGCGAAGCCGTGGATGGCGGCGAACTGCTCGGCGTCCTCGCGGGGGCGGTTGATCTCCATCCGGTCCAGGATCGCGTCGAAGAGCTGGGGGATGTGGTCCAGCAGGATGGGGTCGCTCAGCGCCTGCCCCGCGCGCATGGCCTGGTTGTCGCGCACCCGCTCCACCCAGTCGCGCAGCACCTCCTCGCGCCCGTTGCGCAGCATGTCCAGCGCGTCCGAAAGCTCGCGCGCCTCGCGCGGCGTGTAGAACTCCGAGTCCGTCATCCCTGGCTCCGCGTGCCTTCGCCGCCCTCCCGCGCCCCGGAGCCGCATGCCCCGCGTGCCGTGGAAGGCGCGCCGCGGCAGAGCAAGGGGCGCGCCGCAGCCCTGCGGATGCGGCGCGCCTCGTCGAATCGACCGGATCGGGGTGCTTCGGCTCCGCTCTGCCGGATGCCGATCGGTCGACCGGCGCGCCCCGGGTTCGTCCACCAGGGCCACCGTCGATCCGTCGATCGACAGGGACGCGCCGCCGTTCATCCCCCGCGGGCGACGGTGAGGAAGACGTCGTACAGGGCGTGGGTCCAGGCGGTGACGCCGAAGCCGCGCAGCACGAACATCCCGCTGAACACCAGGCCGGAGAGGAAGCGGAACAGGAACGACGACAGCGTCCACGGATACGCGTACGGGCCGATGTAGTGGAAGGCGGAGAAGAGCAGCGCGGCGAGCACGGCGGCGAAGAACGAGGCGCGCCCCTTCTCCAGCCCGCCGGAGCGGAAGAGGACGATCAGCCCGCCCACCATCAGCACGCGGAAGAACAGCTCCTCGTAGATGCCGGCGCCCAGCGAAAGGATGACGCCCTGGGCCAGCGGCAGCCGTCCCATTGCGCCCGCGTCGCTCGCCAGGCGGCCGCCGGCGGTGCCCATCAGCCACGCGGTGACGGTGCCGACCACGGCGCCGAACGCCAGCGCATACCCGGCGGACTCCAGCAGCATGAGGGCGAACACGCCGCCGCGGATGGGCACCCGCTTCCGGCGCTGCTCCAGGGCGATGAAGACGAGCGCGGCCACGATCAGCACGCCCGTGAACGCCAGCGTGGACTGCACGCCCGCGATGGCCAGCGTGGACCGCAGCAGCACGTCCGCCCCGTTGCGCAGCGAGCCGCCGCGGCCCGCGATGGACGCCGCGCCCAGCTCGTACGCCAGCAGCAGCGGCAGCGCGAACAGGAGCGAGTAGGTGTGCGTGCGGGAGGTCTCGAAGTAGTTGCGCATGGCAGGAAGGTAGCGGGCCGCCGCCGTTGGGAAAGGATGCCGGGCGCAAGTGGCCTGGCGATTGCTTGTTGCGCGCACACGGCGGCGCGCGTCCCATGCTAGGGTTAGACGGGCGCGCGCCGCGAAAAGTTTCCGCCGCGGGCCGGGCGGCACACCAGCACGGGAGCCGGGATGACGGATGGGACGGGGTGGATGGGCGCGATCCGGTCGATGACCCGCGTTCGCGTCGACACGATGGTGATCGGCCGGCGGCGGACGCGAGCCTGGGCGAGGCGGGCGATGCTGGCGGCGGCAGCCTGCTCGCTGGGTGGATGCGCGCTCTTCGGCGGCGGCAAGAAGGAGAGCCCGCAGGCGATCGCCCAGAAGGCCGCGGAGGACACGCGCATTCGCGGCGAGGTGGAGGGGCGCGTGGCCGCCGAGCCCTCGCTCTCGGCCGCCCGCCTGCGCGTGGACGTGCACGACCGCGAGGTGAGCCTGTACGGCAGCGTGGCCGGCATGGGCGCCCTGCACTGCGCTACCGCCAACGCCGAGCTGGTGCAGGGCGTTCGGCTGGTGATCGACCACACCGAGCTGTTGCCCGGTCCCGCGACTGCGCCCTGCCGCTCGCCCCGCGTGTTCGGCGCGCGCGCATCGGGTGCGTGACGTGGCGATGCCCGCTCGTTAGATTTTCTCCGTCCGCGCGCGCCCATGCGCGGAAACCCCAGGTCGACGGACGAGATCTCCCCCTCCCGGCCGTCCGTGGCGAACCGTCTCCCGGAGGCACGACTGTCCAGGCGACCCACCCGCCGGCTCCCGGGCCGGCGCACGCCCTCGTCCGCGCGTCCAGGCGCCCGCTCCGATCGGCGCACGGCGCGCTCGCGCCCGCATGCCCGCCGCCCGTTTCGCGCTGGCGTCACGCCTGCGCGGCTTCGGCTGATGCTGGCGGGCGTCGCGCTGCTCCTGCTGTTCGCGCCCGTGCGCCACGGCGTGGCGCGCGCGTGGAGCGCCGCGGTGGCGGTGATGCGGGCGCAGCAGGCGGAGCGGGTGCGCGAGGTCCGGGTGGCGGAGTACGCGCGGCGCTACGGCATCCCGGTGGCGACGGCGGACGCGGTGGAGCGCGCGGCCCGCGCAGAAGGGCTGGACGTGGAGCTGGCGTTTCGGCTGGTGCGCGTGGAAAGCGGCTTTCGCCCCGGCGCGGTGAGCCAGGCGGGCGCGCTGGGGATGACGCAGCTCATGCCCGTGACCGCGCGCGACCTGCAGCCCGGCGTCACCCGCGAGCAGCTGCTGGAGCGCGACACCAACCTGCGCCTGGGCTTCCGCTACATGCGCCGCCTGCTGCGCTTCTACGGCGGCGACACCGAGACGGCGCTGCACGCCTACAACCGCGGCATCGGCACCGTCGCCCGCATCCGCGCGGCCGGCGGCGACCCCGCGAACGGGTACGCCACGAAGGTGCTCGGCCAGCAGGGCGCCTCGGCCGTCGGGCGGGACACGGCCGCGGTGGTGCCGGCGGACCCGCATCCGCACGAGATGGGGCCGGCGGTGGTTCCCGCGACGCCGTGAGACGCTGACGGGGAACCGGGGTCCGGCATCCATCAAGGCGCGTGCGTCGGATTCCGTTCCGCGGCGGGTACCGCCCGCGGGTTGGAAACCCGGGGGTGCCATGGGAGAGAAGCCCGCCGTCGGGGGCTCCGGGTGGCGGGCAGGCGGCGTGGAGCCCGGCGGCGCTCGATGCGACGGGGGATGCGCTCGGCTCGGTGGATCGACCTCCGAGCGAGGGCGCGTCCGTTCCCTCGCGGATCGATGCTGGCGCGGCGGCGGAGGCGGGTGCTACCTTCCGCGCCGTCCGAGCATCCACCGATCACCAGCCCGCGTGCCGTCTTGACCCGCTTCGTGACATCGACCGCCCATCCCTGCCGCCGTGCCCTCGTGGGTGCGGCGGTTCTCGCGCTGGGGATCGCCTCCGCCGCGGCCGGGCAAGCCACGCCGCCCGCGCGCGACACCACGCCGAAGCCGGCGCGGACGCCGGCGGTTCCGATGCTGGCGGCGGACTCCGCCGGGCGCTGGGCCTGGGTGCCGAAGGCGGCGCTGCTCCCGGGACACCGCGTCGTCGCGTACTACGGCAACCCGCAGTCGCGCGGCATGGGAATTTTGGGCGAGCTGCGGCCGGACACCATGATGAACCGGCTGGAGCGGCAGGCCGCCGCCTACCAGCGGGCGGACACGGCGACGCCCGTGATCGCGGCGCTGGAGCTGGTGGCCACCGTCGCGCACCCGGACCCGGGGCCCCACGCCATGTACCGCGGGCGCATGCCGGACGCGGTGATCGACCGCGTGGCGCGCTGGGCCGAGAGCCGGCACATGCTGCTGATCCTGGACATCCAGCCGGGCCGCGCGCGCGTGGCGGACGAGGTGCGCGCGCTGCTTCCCTGGCTGCGGCGGCCCAACGTGCACCTGGCGCTCGATCCCGAGTTCGACATGCCGGCGGGGAAGATCCCCGGAAAGCAGATCGGGACGATGGACGCCGCGGACGTGAACGCCGCCGTCCGCATCCTCGCCGACCTGGTGCGCGCCGAGGGGCTGCCGCCCAAGCTGCTGGTGGTGCACCGCTTCACCCGCGCCATGCTGACCCACGCCTCGCGCATCGCGCCCGAGGACGGCGTGCAGGTGGTGATCGACATGGACGGCTTCGGGCCGCCGCGGCTGAAGCGCTCGTCGTACGCGGCGTGGGTGGCGCGCGAGCCGGTGCAGTTCACCGGCTTCAAGCTCTTCTACCGCTACGACCGGCCGCTCATGACGCCCGCCGAGGTGCTGAGGGTGAATCCCGTGCCGCACCTGGTCATCTACCAGTAGGTCCGCGGCGGGGCGAAACGCCCGAGCCCGCGGCCCGGCTCCTGCACAGGGGCCGCAACCCGGCCGCCGCCGCACGCGCGGCGGCCGTACGTTCATCGCAATCCTGATCTTGAGACTCGTGGAGCCGATCGTGAAGCCAACCCATCGTCACACGCGACTGCGGGCCGCGGTGCCGGCGCTCGCGCTGACCCTCGCCCTGGCCGCGTGCGGCGGGGACGACGCAAAGCCCGCCGCCGGCAAGGACGGCAAGGCCGCGGCGCCGGCCGCCGGCGGCGCGC
>JAQBQD010000094.1 GCA_028287185.1 Gemmatimonadota bacterium
GCCAGCGCGCGCACCGCGCCGCGGCGGGCGCGCCGGCGGGGTGGAGTCGCCGGGGGTCCACGCTTCGTTCCCGGTGCCGTGGCCCACCACCGTCCAAAGGCTCACGAAGTCGGCCTCGCCCGGGCCGGGGTTCGCCACCGGCGCCATGGCGTCCAGCTCGGGCGGGATGGTGAACTCCGCGCCCTCCTTGGTCTTCGCCGTGAACCCGCCGTCGTCCGCGCTCACGATGGTGCCGCGCTGCTCCATGCGCGGGGGCACGGCGCCCTCCTCGGCGTCGTCGGCCACCAGCACCAGCCGCAGGACCACGGTCTTGCCCACCAGCGCCGAAGCGCGCTTCTCGTCCCAGGTCATCGATCTACCCCTTCTTGGGCCGCATGGCCTGCATGGCGGCCTTGAAATGCTCGCGCGGGATGCGCGTGAGCCCGTTGAACTCGCCGCCGGAGGCGATCCACTCGCCGCCGTCGATGGTCACCACCTCGCCGTTGATGTACGGCGCCGCGTCGGACACGAGGAAGACGGCCAGGCTCGTCAGCTCGTCGTGCTTTCCGAAGCGGTTGAGCGGCACGCGCGCCTTGGCCTCGGCCTCCATCTCGGGCGTGGGCATCAGCGCGCTCCAGGCGCCCTCGGTGGGGAACGGCCCGGGCGCGATGGCGTTGCTGCGGATGCCGTACGTGGCCCACTCCACCGCCAGCGAGCGCGTCATCGCCAGCACGCCCGCCTTGGCCGCGGCGGAAGGCACGACGAAGGCCGAGCCCGTCCACGCGTAGGTGGTGACGATGTTGAGGATGCTTCCGCCGCGCTTCCGCTCGATCATCCCCTTCCCGACGGCCAGCGTCGCGTGGAAGGTTCCGTTCAGGACGGTGGATACGACGGCGTTGAAGCCGTTGGGCGACAGGTCCTCGGTGGGCGCCAGGAAGTTTCCCGCGGCGTTGTTCACCAGCACGTCGATGCCCCCCCAGCGCGCCGTGACGCCGGAGACGGCGGCCTCCACCGTGGCGTAGTCGCGCACGTCGCTGGCCTGCGTGTGCACGCGCTCGCCGCTGGGATCGATCTCGGCGGCGGCGCGCTCCAGCTTGGCGGCGTCGCGCCCCGTGATGGCCACCTTCGCGCCATATCCGGCGAAGCGCGTCGCCATCGACAGCCCCAGCCCCGAGCCGCCTCCCGTCACCAGGATCGTCTTCCCTTCCAGCGCGTCGTCGCGGAACATCGCCCCTCCCGGGTCCGTTTGGCCTCTGGTCCATCTCATCCTGCCTGAGACTACCCGCCGCCGCCCCGGCGCGAAAGGGCGCGACGGGCTGGTACACAACTGGGTCAGCGATGGAGATGCGGCTCTCGAGGTGTCCCGTCGACCCGTGCGCGGCGATCGGACAACTCCGACATCCAGCGTTCGACACGTTGATCGACTCGCTTACCTTGGTCGACGACTACGCGGAGGATCACCACGGCGAAGCATCTTCCGTCCCCCTCCTCCGAAGACCACCGCATCTCGTTCCCCGCCGTGCGCTTCCGTTCCCGCGGCATGGCGCGCGTCGAGGCATTCGGCTAGCTTCCGGCGCTTTCCATCCCATTCGCGAACCGCGCCACGATGCCGCCGTTGCTTTCCTTCATCCAGCGATTCCGCCGCGCCGCCGGCGTCCACGCGACAGTCGCGCTTCTTCTCGCATGCGTCTTCGCCCCTCCGCGTTACGCGGACGGCCAGTCCTCCGCGCCGCGCGCGCCCGCGGCAGGCTCGGCTCCGCTCACCGAACCCGCCGCGGGCGCGATGCTCCAGCGGCGGGGCGCTGCGGCGGCCGCGACACAGGGAACCGCTGCTCCGGCTCCGGCGCAGGGCGCGGCGCCGGCTTCGGCGGACACGGCGGAAGAGATGCGGGTCTTCCTGGTGACGATGGGGCCGGGCGACGAGGTGTGGGAGAAGTTCGGGCACGACGCCATCTGGGTGCACGATCCCGAGGACCGGACGGACCAGGCGTACAACTACGGCATGTTCGACTTCCGCCAGGCGAACTTCTACAGCAACTTCGCCCGCGGCCGGATGCAGTACTGGATGCAGGGCTTCGGCGCCGTGCCCACGGTGGAGTACTACGCGCGGCAGAACCGCACCGTCTGGCTGCAGGAGCTGAACCTGACGCTCGAGCAGAAGCGCGAGATGAAGCGCTTCCTGCTGTGGAACGCGCGGCCGAGGAACAAGCTCTACCGCTACGACTACTACCTGGACAACTGCACCACGCGCGTCCGCGACGCCATCGACCGCATCGTGGGCGGCGCCATCCACGCGCGCTTCGCGAACGAGCCGTCGCCCTTCACCTTCCGCTCCGAGACCGAGCGGCTGACGGTGGACGACGTGCCTACGTACACGGGGCTGATGATCGGCCTGGCCGAGCCCGCGGACCGGCCCATCACCGCGTGGGAGGACCTCTTCCTGCCCGGCCGCCTGCGCGACGCCATCCGCAAGGTGAGCGTGCCCGACGGCCACGGCGGCATGCGCCCGCTGGTGAAGCACGAGCACATCGCGGTCGGCGCCGTGGGCCGCGCGCCCGAGCGCACCGAGGCGCCCAACCGCATCCCCGAGTACCTGCTGGCCGGCATCGTCCTCGCCGCCGTGGTCGCTGCGCTCGGCTGGGCGGCGGCCCGATACGGGGGGGCCGCACGCGCGGGCTACTCGGTCGCCGTCGTGCTCTGGACGCTGCTCACGGGTGTGGGCGGAATCGTGCTGGCGGCGCTGTGGATGTTCACGGACCACGCCATCGCGTACCGCAACGAGAACCTGTTCCAGCTCGATCCCCTGTCGCTCCCGCTGCTGGTGCTTCTGCCGGCGCTGGCGTACGGTGCGCGCTGGGCCGTGCGGGCGGGGCCGGGGCTGGCGGTGGCGGTGGCGGCGCTGTCCGTGCTGGGCTTCGCGCTGCAGGCGCTGCCGGGCATCGACCAGGTGAACGGCGTGGTGATCGCCCTGGCGCTGCCGGTGAACCTGGCGCTGGCGTGGACGGCGCTTCGGCTGCGCGACGCTGCGGGCGGGGTGCGCGTGGAAGGGGAGACGGCGGATGCCAGGGCGGCGCGGCGGCGGGCCGCGCGCGGCGGCGCACGGTAGAGCGGAGAGGCGCGCGTGGAGGTACAGATCTTCGGCACCAAGAGCTGCAACGAGACCAAGAAGGCGCTGCGCTTCTTCAAGGAGCGGCGCATGAAGGTGCACTTCGTCGATCTCAAGCAGAAGCCGGCCTCCGCGGGCGAGCTGCGGCGGTTCGCCGAGAAGCACGGCGCCGAGGCGCTGCTGGACCGCGAAGGCAAGCGCTTCCGCGAGCGGGGGCTGCACGCGGCGCACGTGCCGGAGCCGCGCATCCTTCCCCTGCTGGAGGAGGATGCCATGCTGCTGCGCACGCCGCTGCTGCGGTCGGGCAAGCACCTGGCGATCGGGTGGAACGAGGGGCAGTGGCGGGAGTGGGTGGCGCAGGCGGGCTGAAACCGGGAGAGGGACGTTGAGGATCGTTGGGGGAAAGTGGGCGGGGCGGCACCTGACGCCGCCGTCGGACCGCCGCGTGCGGCCCACCGCCGAGCACGTGCGCGACGGATGGCTCACCGCGCTGGAGCCGCACCTGGCCGGCGCGCGGGTCATCGACCTGTTCGCCGGCACGGGTGCGCTGGGGCTGGAGGCCCTGTCGCGTGGGGCCAAGGAGTGCGACTTCGTGGAGACGCGCCCCGCCTCGCTGCACGCGCTGAAGGCGAACGTGGCCGCGCTGCACGTGCGCGAGCGCAGCCGCATCTTCAAGCGCGACGCGCTGCCCTTCGCGGCGGGGCTCACGCCCTTCCGCTACGACCTGGCGTTCGCCGACCCGCCGTACGAGTCGCGCCAGCTGGACCGGCTGGTGGAGACGTGGCAGGCGAACCCCTTCGCCGCCATCCTGGCCGTGGAGCATGCCGCCGAGCATCCCATGCCCCCCGGCGGCAAGCGCCTGCGCTTCGACGACACCATGATCACCATCTACCGCCGCACCGCGCCGAAGGTGCGCCCCGCCGCGCCGGCGCCGGATTCCGCGCCGCCTCCCGCGCCGCCGGCCGATCACGCGGGAGAGCGCGATGCCTGAAGTCCGCATCCGTCCCGCATCGTCGGGCGACGCCGACGTCTTCCTGGCGCTCGTGGACGCGCTGGCCGACTACGAGAAGCTGGCGCGCCCCACGCCCGAGGCCCGTGGCCGCCTGGTGCACGACGCGTTCGGCCCCGCGCCCAACCGCATCCGCGTCTTCATCGCCGAGCTGGACGGCGCGCCCGTGGGGTACGCCATCACCTGCGAGACGTACTCGTCCTTCCTCGCCCTGCCCACGCTGTACCTGGAGGACCTGTTCGTCCTGCCGGAGGCGCGGCGCTATGGCGTCGGCCGGGCGGCCTTCCGCCACCTGGCGGGCGAGGCCGTGCGCGGCGGCTACGGGCGGATGGAGTGGGTGGTGCTGGACTGGAACCAGCTCGCCATCGACTTCTACGAGAAGCTGGGCGCTACTCGCCTCACGGAGTGGGCAACCTACCGCCTCACCGCCGACCAGCTCCGCGAGATCGCCGCGCCGCCCGGGGACTGACGCGCAACGCTCCGTCCCGCGACCTCCCGGCGCGGGTGGGAGCCTCCCATCGCCTCTCCGGCGATACGACCCGGTCCACCGCGCGCAGCACGCGGCGGATTCCATCTCATGTTCGGCCACTGCTCTCCACGCCCATTCCACTCCCGATGATCGCCATCCGCATCCTCCGACGCGCCGTTCTCGCGTGCGCCGTGCTCCTGGCGCCGTCCGCCATCTCCGCGCAGGCGTCCCGGTCCGCATCCGCGCGAAGCCGAGCCTCGGCGCGTGCGGCAGAGCCGGAGGCGGTGTTCACGCTGCTGCCGCATCGGACGCGCTGGGCCATCGACGTGCAGGTCGGCGGAAAGCCGTTCCGTTTCGGGTTCGACACCGGCGGCGGGCTCACGCTGATCTCCCCGGCCGTCGCGCGGGCGGCGGGGTGCACGCCCTGGGGACGCGTCACGGGCTTCCAGATGATGGGCCAGCGGCTGGATGCCCCGCGCTGCGACAGTGTCTCGATCACCATCGGTGCGAACCGCTTCACCCCGGCCGTGGCGCCGGTGATCGCGCAGACCGACATCGAGCCCAACGACAAGGACTTGGAGGGTTCGCTGGCGCTGGACGTGTTTGCCGGGCGCGCGCTCACGCTGGACCTCGCGGCCGGCCGCCTGACGCTGGAGTCGCCCGCCAGCCTCGCGGCGCGTGTGCGGACCATGACACCGCTGCGCGTCCGCGTGCAGCGCGAGATGGGCGGCCGCGCGCTCTCGCTCTTCACCCCCGTCGCCACGGCCAGGGGCGAGATGTGGATGGAGCTCGACTCCGGCAATGGGGGCACGCTGCTCGTCTCCAAGCCGTATGCCGCGCTCCTGGGGCTCGACTCCGCCGCCACGGGCTCCCAGCGCGGCGGGTTCACCGTGATGCCGGGCGTGCGCGCGGAGAGCGAGATGATCTTCACGCCGGACATGATCGTCGACGGCAACCTGGGCATGCCCTTCCTGCGGCGCTGGATCATCACCGTCGACCTCGCAACCGGCCGTGCGTGGATCGCTCCCGCGGCACCGGCGGCTTCTCCGCCGCAGGCGCCGCGTACGGACAGCGCGCGGCCCATCCCCTGAGCGGCGGAAGCTCCGCGTCGTCAGCGTGTAGGATTCGGAGCGGATCGAACGAGCGGAGGGGAGCCGCAGCACCCGCGGCTCCCCTCTCGTCCCTCCATGGCTTCACCCGCCCGCGGCGCCCGCGATCGACCGAGCACACGTTCCGGCGCGTGGCCGGACCGGCTACCAGTGGTAGATGATGCCGCTGAAATGCTTCTTGCCGATGATGTACGACACCGTCAGCTCGGCGTTCAGGTTCTGGTTGGGCACGTCCAGCGCCAGCTTGCCGTCCGCGCCGATGCCGTGCACCTGCAGGTCCACGTCGAACTCGGGGTGCTGCTCGCTGAGCTGAAAGGTACCGGCGGTGATGCCCACGATGGTGAGCGTTCCGCTGAGCGCCACGGGGTCGGTCGTGAGCGCGTAGTCGATGCTGAGCGGCCCCACGTGCAGCGTGCCGCCCTGCTTCTCCAGCGCCGACGTGTGCAGCTTCAGCGGCCCCACCTGCACGGTCTGCTGAAAGGTGGCGTCGGGCTGCAGGTTCGGAAGCGCTTCGCTCATGGCAGGCTCCTGGGATGGGATGGTGGCGCGGCCGGGTTCCGGAGAACGCCCGGCCGACGGAGGGGAGTCGCAGTGTAGAGGCGCGTGTGCTCCGGGGCAACGCAATTTCCTGTCATCTGCCCCGTCGCGGGACACCGTGCGCGCGGGGTGGGCCGGTGCCCGCGCCCCGTCGTTCCGAGCGTCCGGACCACCATCGCCGGGGCCCGCGCGGTGGTCCAGAGCCGTGGCACGCGATTTGAGTTAAGTCCAATCGCAACAACGAGGTTGCGCATCTCACGCGACGAGGCGTCCCCCTGGGACGCCTTTTTGCTTTCAACCGGAGGAGGATGGGATGACGACGACGCTGAAGACGCTGGCCCTGACCGTGGCGACCGGACTCTCCCTCGCCGCCTGCGCCGGCAACGCAACCCCGGCTGACGGACCGCGCACCCTGCCCGCCAACGATCGCGAGAACACGTTCGTGAGCGTGGAGAACCGCTCGTGGTCGGACATGAACGTCTACGCCGTGGAAGGCGGGATGCGCTACCGCCTGGGCACCGTCACCAGCATGAACACCACGCGCCTGCGGCTGCCCGTTCGCACCGGCGCCTTCACGCACGACGTGCAGCTCATCGCGGTGCCCATCGGCGCCGGCGAGCAGTTCGTGTCACCTTCCATGCAGGTGTCGTACGGCCAGCGGCTGGCGTTCACCATCCAGAACCACCTGGCCATCAGCAGCGTCGCGGTCTTCAACCGGTAGAACCGAAGCGATCCCCACCGCAGGACGACGGCGGCCCCGGACCCACGGTCCGGGGCCGCCTCGCTTCCCCCCGTGCGGCCCTTTGACCGCGACAGGCGGTGCCTTAGCTTCCCCGGGACGCTTCAGCCATCGACGGATCGCCCGAGCCAGAGCCGTCCATCCGGCGAGCCATCGATTCGCCGAGTCAAGAACCGTCGTCCCCTCCATCCGGCGCCGGGCGAACCGGCTGACCGATGGATGCGGCACGTCCGTCTACCGATCCACATCCGCGTCCCGCAGACCTGAACCGTGCCCGACCTTCGCACCCTGCTCCGTTCGCTGCCCGAGCGTCCACACGCCGACGAGCTGCTGGCCGGCTTCGTCCCGCCGCCGCGCTTCGCCGGCAAGCGCTTCGATGGATACCGGCCGGACCCGCGCCACCCCTCGCAGGCGGCCGCCGTGGCGCGACTGCGCGAGGTGGCGGCGGACCTGCACGCCGCGGCGCGCGCGGGGTGGCGCCGACGCATCCTGGAGGCGCTGGGGCGGCCGGAGCGAGGCGGGGGCGTGTACCTGGACGGCGGCTTCGGCGTGGGGAAGACGCACCTGCTGTCCGCGCTGTGGAACGCCGCGCCGGGGCCCAAGGCGTACCTCAGCTTCGACGAGCTGGTGTACACCATCGGCCTGCTGGGCGTGGACGGCACGCGCGCGGCCTTCCGCGGGCAGACGCTGGCGGCCGTGGACGAGTGGGAGCTGGACGACCCCGGCAACCTGAAGCTGGCGCTGGCCTTCCTGCGCGGCGCCCTGGACGACGGCGTGCGCGTGGTCACCACCTCCAACACCATCCCCGACGAGCTGGGCCGCGGCCGCTTCGACCAGAAGAGCTTCACCGCCGAGATCGAGGAGCTTTCCGGCGCCTTCGAGACGCTGGGCATCCAGGGCGAGGACTTCCGCCAGCGCCGGTTCGATCCCGCAGCGGGCGCCGCCGCCTTCCTGCCGCCGTCGGAGCTGGACGCCCTGGCCGCCGCCGCGGACGAGCGCGCGCTGCGGGTGCCGTTCGCCGAGCTGCTGGCGGGGCTGGGCGAGGTGCACCCCATCCGCTACTCCGCCCTGGTGGACCGACTCGGCCTGCTGCTGGTGGACAGCGTGGGCCCCATGCCCAGCCTGTACGACGCCCTGCGCTGGGTGCACTTCATCGACAAGGTCTACGACGCCGGCGTCCCCTTCGCCGCCACCTCACCCGCCGGCCTAGGCGACCTCTTCCCCCCCGAGTTCCTCAAGGGCGCCTACGGCAAGAAGTTCTCGCGCTGCCTCTCGCGCATGGCCGAGCTGCTCGCCGAACGAGGCTCGAGCGCGCCGGCGGGGTGAACCCCGGCGCAGAAGCCCGACCGCACCTTCGCGGAATCCAGGGAGCAATCGTGCGAACCCGATCCCGCGCACGCCCTCCTTTGCCGTACTTCCCTTCTCTCGCTTCCGGAGAAGGTCGCGAGCCCCAGCGAGCCGGATGAGGGCCCCCTCCGCGCATGATACAAATTGTGCAGCCGGTTCTATACAAAATGTGCAGCGAACTCTATACAAATTGTGCAGCACGCATTATACATTTTGTGCAGCGGAATCTATCCGATTTGTGCACGAAGGTTCCGTCCCCCGTTCCTCCGGGGTGTCGACGGTTCTTTACGGAAGGAGATGAACGATGGGCGACCACGCTCGCACACCAAAATCTCGAGCGCTGGCTTGGTGGAAGGCGCGTGCGGAGGCGCACGACTACGTGGTAGGGCGGGAAGACGTTCCGGGTTCCGCGGAGACGGCCGTTCTCAAGGACGAAGGCTACCTGCTGGAAGTCGGCGGCGGGGTGGCCTGGATCGTGGCCCGCCCTGGCATCGACACGCTGCCGGCCGCGTTCTACCCCAACTACTGGCGCATCGTCCGCCGCATGCTGCGGTCGTACGCGCCGGCGGTGGTGGAGCGCATCTCCGCGGTCCGGCTGCACTCCCAGCTGTTCACGCCTCCCGCGCTGCTGACCATCCGCCAGGACGCCAATGCCAGCCGGCGCCGGGTGACGCTGGTTCCCGGATACGACGTCCAGATGCACGCGGGCGCGGTCGATCCTTCGCACGCGGCCACGGTAGAGGTCGACGGGCTGGAGATCGCGGTGGACGCGCCTGCCGCGACGCTGCTGGGCCTCCCCGTGCCTTCGCTTCGGGAGGACCCGGACACTGTGGCGATCTGGCTCAAGAGCCTGGTGCTCGCCCGACCCGAGCTGGAAGCGGCGTACGAGGCGTTTCCGCGGCCAGTCGTCCTGAAGCGGATCGGGCTGCTTGCGCGGCAGGTGGGCAATGAGCGCCTCGCCGACCAGATCGAGTCGCTCCTCAGGGGCGCGTACGGCCACTCCCTGGGACGCGGACACACCAACCGTGGCCCGGCGGTGGTGGTGCCCACCTTCATCTCCGGCCTGCGGACCACGCGCCTGCCCTGGCTGGACCGCCACGCCGTCACCTTCGCGCGGTTCCGGGACGAGGTGGAGCGGGAGGTCGGGACCGTGGAGGCCGCGCTGCCCCGCTTCGCGTCTGCCGACCTGCTGAAGCACGCGCACGCGGCGAAGGTGTACGATGCATATCACTCCACCAGCATCGAGGGCTACCGGATCGGGCCGGACGAGGTGTCCGCCATCGTCCGCGGTGAGCCGGTGGGAGGGCATGATCCGGAGCAGGTGCGGTCACGGATGGCCGTCGCGGGATACTCGCGGACGTTCGAGACGGTGTTGCGCGCGGCCGCAGGTGCGGGGCCCACCCGCATCGACGAGCCTTTCATCCAGGAACTGTACGTCGAGCTGTTCGGCCCATCCGTTGATGCCGGGCTGGCGTCGCCCGAGACGTTGCGCGGCTGGCGGAACCGTCCCGCGTACCTCCGGGACCACAGCCACGTCCCGCCCTCGGCCGACAAGGTTCCCCGGCTGATGCGGCAGTTCGAGGACCTGGTCAACTCCGTCGAGGAGCGTCCGCTGGTTCGTGCGGTAATGGCGCACTACGAGTTCGTGACCATCCACCCCTTCCCGGACGGCAACGGGCGCATATCCCGCTTCCTGATGAACCTCTGCCTGGTGGGAGAGGGACTGCCGTGGGTGACCATCCGCGTGGAAGACCGCGCCCGGTACTTCGCGTCCCTTCAACGCGCGCAGGTCGACGGCGACCCGGCTCCCTTCGCGCGGCTGGTCGCCGGATACGTGGAGGCCGCGGTGGAGGACCTGGCTGCACGCCGTCCGCCGACGTGAGGCCAGGCATTCATCTCGGTGGACGGGAGGCTGCCGACACCTAAACGGTGGGGATGAACGACCGATGCCGCCCGCGCGCAATCAAGGCACCGTCCGCTACGGTCGTTACATCGCTCAGAACGCTCGACGGGCCCCCGGAATCCAACCCGGGGGCCCGTCGTATCGCGCGGCCGTGCGCGGGGCTACAGCGTCCGGTGGCGCCGGCCCACGACCATACGGTAGATGAACAGCAGCAGGAGCGCACCGATGATGGAGCCGATCCAGCCGGCCGTGTTGTCGTTGGCGCCGTGCCCCATCCCCAGCGAGCGCGCCAGGAAGCCGCCCACCAGCGAGCCCGCGATGCCCAGCAGGATCGTGACGATGAAGCCGCCCGGGTCGCGGCCCGGCATGATGAGCTTGGCGATCGCGCCCACGATCAGGCCGAAGATGATCATTCCGATGAAGTGCATGCGTCGTCCTCCCCGCTCGGGTGAATCGGCGGACCCGCATTCCGTCCGCAGACCTTTCCTGAAAGGCAAGACAGGTGCCGCGCCGGCGGAAGACGCATGCAGCGTCCCGCGGCAAAGGCCGGCCCGGCGGAAGGCGTGGAGGCGACGTGTCGGTGGATCGAGGCGTGGAGCGGGCGGGAATGGACGGAGCTGGGGGACCTAGTCGTCCGAGCCGGGGCGGCCGCGGTCGCGCTTCTTGGCGGACTGCATGCGCTTGGCGTGCAGGCGCTGCTCGCGCGAGGCACGGGTGGGGCGGGTGGCGCGGCGGGCGCGGGGCACGTGCAGGGCGGCCCGCAGCAGCTCGGCGAAACGCTCCGTCACCGCCTCGCGGTTGCGGAGCTGGCTGCGGAAGTCGCTGGCGGCCAGGTGCAGGGTGCCCTCGCCGTCCACCCGGCCGCCCAGGCGCTCCAGCACGCGGGCGCGCTGGTCGTCGCTCAGGCTGGGCGAGGCGGCGACGCTCCAGGTGAGCTCGATGCGCGTGGACGAGGTGTTCACGTGCTGGCCGCCGGGCCCCCCCGATCGGGAGGCCCGGTAGGTCAGCTCGGACCGGGGGATCCGGACCGACTCGGTGATTTCGACGGCGTCGTCCATCTCCCCCGGTGCCCGGCTAGTTCTTCGCCCCCACCGTGATCAGCGTCACGTCGGCGATGATCGTGGAGTTGGCGGGCACCACGACGTCGCCCGTGGTGGGATCGACGCGCGCCACCGAGCCGTAGCCCAGCGACGGCGGGATGATGAGGCGGCGCTTGCCGCCCTGCTTCATCCCCACCACGCCCAGGTCCACGCCCACCACGCCCAGGCTGCCGCCGCCCGTCAGGAAGGTGAGCGGAACGCGGCCCGTGCCGTGCGACGAGTCGAAGGCGGTGGCACTGCCCGCGACGTACAGGTCGTAGTCGATGGTGACCGTCTGGCAGACGTCCGCCACGGCGCCGGTGCCCACCTGCGTCTCGATGTAGCGCACGCCGATGCTGCTGGTGACCGTGTCGGCCTTGGTGCCGGTGATGGTCGGCGCCTGGGTCTTGCAGACCACCGTGTTGCCGCTGGTGAAGTCCTTGCAGGCGCCGAGCAGTCCGGCGGCCGCCACCAGGGCGAGGAACCTTGCTTTCATCGTACGTCTCCGTGCTGGGGAAGGGGCGGGGCCGGCGCTCAGGTGCCCGAGAGCGCGCGAAGCTCCACGTCGAAGATCAGGGTGCTGTTGGGCGGGATGCTGCCCGCGCCGGCGGAGCCGTAGCCCAGCGACGGCGGCACGATCAGGCGGCGCTTGCCGCCCACCCGCATGCCGGGGATGCCCTGGTCCCACCCCTGGATGACCGTGCCCGCGCCCAGGGTGAAGACGTAGGGCGAGCCGTTCAGTGAGGTGTCGAACAAGGTGCCGTTGGCGAGCCAGCCGCTGTAGTGCACGGCCGCCGACTGCCCCGCGTGGGCCGTGGCCCCCGAGCCGACGGTGGCGTCGATGTAGCGCAGGCCGCTGGCCAGGGTGACGGTGTCGCCCACCAGCGCGGGCGGGCCCCCGCCGACGGAGGTGGTGTCGCTGCTGCAGGCCGCGGCCGAAAGCACGAGCGCGCAGGCCGCGATCCAGGAAAAGTGTCTCACTCCGGGGCTGCTCCGGTTGGTGGTTGCCGTTTCGCGTGGGGAGGGCGGACGGTTAGAATATACAAAGCGAGCCGTCCCAACGCGAAGCGGCTCTGCGAGGCCCGTGCCGGACGCCGGCCTCGGACGCACGAGAACGTGCCGGCCCCGCACCTCGTGACACCCGCAAGGAAGAGCGATGCCCCCCATCCTGAGCGACCGTCCGCGGCACTTCCACCTCATCGGCATCGGCGGGACGGCCATGGGCTCGCTGGCGGGCCTGCTGCGCGCTGCGGGCCACACCGTCACGGGCTCCGACGAGAACGTCTACCCGCCCATGTCCACGCAGCTCACGGAGCTGGGCATCGCCTACGCCGAGGGATACGGGCCGCAGAACCTGAGCCCGCGGCCGGACGTGGTGGTGGTGGGCAACGCCATCTCGCGCGGCAACCCCGAGCTGGAGGCGGTGCTGGACGAGCGCATCCCCTACACGGCCGGCGCCGTCGTCATCAAGGAGGAGTTCATCCGCGGGCGGCATTCTCTGGCGGTGGCGGGCACCCACGGGAAGACGACGACCACCTCGCTGCTGGCGTGGGTGCTGGAGTGCGCGGGCTTCAACCCCTCGTTCCTGATCGGGGGCGTGGCCGAGAACTTCGGCACCTCGTTCCGGCTCACGGACTCGGACCTCTTCGTGGTGGAGGCCGACGAGTACGACACGGCGTACTTCGACAAGGGCCCCAAGATGTGGCACTACCTGCCCGACACGGCCATCGTCAACAACGTCGAGTTCGACCACGCCGACATCTACCGCGACGAGGAGGCGTACCGCTTCGCCTTCGCCCGCTTCGTGAACCTGGTGCCCCGCAGCGGCACCCTGGTGGCCGGGTGGGACTCGCCCATCGCCCGCGAGCTGGCCGCGAAGTCGTTCGCGCCGGTGGAGTCGTTCGGCTACGGCGGCGAGGCCGGCGCGGACGGCCACCCGCGCTGGACGGCCGTCGACGTGCGGTTCGGCGCGGAAGGGACGAGCTACACCGTGCTGCACGACGGCGCCGAGTGGGGCCGGGTGGCGACGCCGCTGGCCGGGGCCTTCAACGTGCGCAACGCCCTGGCGGTGATCGCCGCGGCCGAGTCGGTGGGCGCCCCGCGCGAGGGGGTGCTGCGGGGCCTGGCCACCTTCGCCAGCGTGCGGCGGCGGATGGAGGTGAAGGGCGAGGCCGCGGGCGTGACGGTGATCGACGACTTCGCGCACCACCCCACGGCCGTGCGCGAGACCATCGACGCCGTGCGCCAGCGCTACGCCGGCCGCCCCGTAGTGGCCGTGTTCGAGCCACGGAGCTACACGGCCCAGCGGCGCGAGTTCCAGAGCGCCTACGCCGACGCCTTCGCCGCGGCCGACCGGGTGGTGCTGGCGGGCCTCTTCCACCCCGAGCGCTACACCGCCGAGACGGCCATGAACCCGCACGAGCTGGTGGAGGGGTGGCGGGCCGCGGGCAAGCCGGCCGACTACATTCCCGACCCCGACGAGATCGTGCGCCGCGTCGTGCCGCTGCTGCAGGGTGGCGAGGTGCTGCTGGTGATGTCCAACGGCGGCTTCGGCGGAATCCACGCCAAGCTGCTGGACGCGCTTCGGGAGCGTGGAGCGTAGTGCTCCGCGCCCCATCTGCCAAGGAGAACGACCCATGGACCTGCTGATCCTGGGGGGCACCGGATTCCTGGGGCGCCACCTGGCCGCCGCGGCGCTCGCCCGCGGGCACGCCGTGACGCTCCTCAACCGGGGCCGCACCGCTCCGGGCCTGTTTCCCGCGGCGGAGGAGATCCACGGCGACCGGCGCGACCTGCCCGCGCACCTGCTGCGCGGCCGCACCTGGGACGCGGCCATCGACACCTCGGGCATGCACCCCGCCATGGTGCGCGCCTCGGCCGGGCTGCTGGCGGACGCGGTGCCGCACTACACCTACGTCTCGTCCATCTCCGTCTATGCCGGCCTGGGCCGCCCCGGCACCACCGAGGACGCGCCCACCATGGCGCCGCTGGACGACGTGCCGGCCGAGGTGAGCGAGGAGACGTACGGCGCGCTGAAGGCGATGGGCGAGCGCGAGGCCGAGCAGGCGATGCCCGGCCGCGTGCTGGTCGTGCGCCCCGGCCTCATCGTGGGCCCCTACGACGCCAGCGACCGCTTCGGCTACTGGGTGAGGCGGGTGGCGCGCGGCGGGCGGGTGCTGGCGCCCGGTCGCCCCGACCGTCCCGTGCAGTTCGTGGACGCGCGCGACCTGACGGACTGGATGCTGCGCATGGTCGAGGAGCGCAGGACGGGCGTGTTCAACGCCGTGGGACCCGCGCGGCCGCTGCACATGGAGTGGCTGCTGGAAACCTGCCGCGTGGAGTCGCGCAGCGACGCCACCTTCGCCTGGGCCAGCGACGAGTTCCTGCTGAAGGAGGGCGTCCTGCCCTGGAAGGAGCTGCCGCTCTGGATTCCCGACATGGCCGCCGAGCAGCGCTCGTTCCTGGAGGTGAGCGCCGCCCGCGCCGTGGCCGCCGGCCTCACCTTCCGCAAGATCCTGGACACCGTTCGCGACGTCCGCGTCTGGGAGGAGGAGCGCCACGCCCGCGGCCCCGTGGAGTCCGCCGCCCTGTCCCCCAAGCGCGAGGAGCAACTCCTGCGCGACCTGGCGCGGCCGGCCCCTATCCGCGCCGGCAAGGGCTGAACAGCGGGTTGTCGGATGCCCGGATGCCGGCTTCTCCGGTGGTGGCCGGGGGGACCGGCGGATTCGAACGGACGGCAGGTCAACGGCTCGTCGATCGATGATGACCCGGCGACACGAGGCCCGGCGGCGCACCACGCGCGTCCGGGCCTCGCCGCGTCCCGTCCGTCGATCGCGCGCATGGACGCGATCGCCGTCGCCGCGAGGAGTCCGCGACCGCGGACGTTTCTTCTATCGCAGCCCCGGGTTTCCAACCCGCGGGCGATGTCGGCGTCCCACCGCCCTCCGCGCACGCCCCGACGGCGCGCATCCGTCTCCGCCGATACATCGCGATCCTTCACCCTGCGACCTCCGTCGATCCGCAGCGATTTCTGCCGACACGCCGCGACCTTCATCGGTCCCCAGGACGTCCGGCGATCGCCCTCCCCGCGATGCGGCCTTTTTCGTCGATCCGCCCCAACGCAGGACCGGCGGGGCACCAGCGGCTTCCGGAGCGGCCCCACCCGCTCCATCCACCGCCGGCACACCGCCGGCCTTCCTGCAACCTCCGGGTCCTTCACCGAACACGGCCGGTTCCCCCCACGGGTCGGCCGCTTCCCGCTACTGCGTGGTCAGCGTTCCCATCTTCACCACCTGGAAGTCGCTGCTGCGCACCCGCGACAGGGCGGCCAGCTCGTCGTCGCTCCAGCGCGCGTCCGGGGCGCCGCTCACGTACCACCCGCTCCCGTTGTCGGCCAGCAGCATCCCGTAGGTCTTCATGGCCTGCACGATGGGCTGCACGCTGGCGGGCAGTGACGCGGCGTCGAAGTCGGCGCGCAGCCGAACGCGCATGCCCATGGGCGGCAGGCCGGGGTCCGTGCGCGAGCTGGCGAAGTGGCGCGCGGGGTACACGTATGCTTTCCGCGTGGTGGGGCAGGTAAAGCGCAGCGCGTGGCGGATGGCTTTCTGCTCCACGGCCTCGTCGTAGCGCACCAGGCCCGGCAGGATGGGCAGCCCCGCCGCGTCCGCGCTGGTCCACCCCGCGGGCCGCACCGCGTTGCTGGCCAGGTCCCACACGGCGCCCGATCCCGCGTGCCACGAGGCGCCGCCGTTCACGGGGTGCGCGTCGTACAGCTCGTACAGCTTCCAGTGGTCGCGGTCCACCACCAGCACGTGCCGGTCGCCCGTTCCGTTCGGTCCGCCTTCCACGGGCGCGTTCGCGGGAATGGGATACGCCACGTGGTCGCTCTCGCCGTCGTAGTCGAAGGTGACCGGCACGCCGGCCTGCGTTCCGGAGACGACCACGTAGGGGATGCCGTTGGGCGCCCCGTCCCACACCGTGCCGAAGTCCGGGTGCAGCCCGCGCACCCCGCACGCCGCGATCAGCGTGGCCGAGGCCGGGTCCACGTCGTCGTGCGAGACGTCGCGGTTCCACTCGTTGTCCGCCGGGAACATCCGCCGGCCGCTGAAGCTGGCACCCGCCCCGAGCCCCGGCTCGCCGCTGTTCGTCCCGCCGCCGGGGTTCTGCGTCCCGCCATCCGTGGTCCCCGGCGCCGTGGGCCCGCCTGCGCCGCATGCCGCCGCCGCCAGCATCGCGGCCGACAGCAGCGTGGCGCGAGACAGCGTGGACAGGCGGCGGACAGGGGTCACTTAACGGCCTCGCATCGGGTGCTCCCTTCTCGTTCGGACGCCGCATCAAAAGGCAACGCCGATGCCGAACGGGGCGATTCCCTCGTATCCACCGCACCTGCAACAGCTTCACGCCGCGGACGCCAACTGCTACATCCGTGAGACTTCCGTCAATCCACAGCAGCCCTCGCGTTCTGCAACACCGGGGTGTCGCGGAACGCGAAGGGACGCGTGGACACCGCGCCACGCTCTGGTGATCGGTTGCGATCGGGGAGGCGCAGGCACCCGCCCGCGCTGAAAGCCGCAGGGGCTCGGGGCTCCGCCGAGAAGCAGGACGGTAGGAATCGACGAGAGACGAAGGGCGGCGCGCAGGCCATCGCGTGCCGCCCCTCTTCTTCCATCCATCAACCTGTATTCGTTGCCGGACGGAGCGTCAGCCGCCGCGCTCCCAGTCGGGGAGGTGGCCGATGAGGTAGTCGATGCCGAAGGCGTGTCGGGTGCCGTCGTCCTCGCGGCGGAACACCACCTGCGACCAGCCGCGCATGCCGGTGGGGCGGTAGCGCCGGCCGTACATGGTGAGCCGGCGCCCCGAGATGGCGCGGATGAGCACCCGCTCGTAGCGCGAGCGCGACAGCTCGCGCTCGGGGAACAGGTTGTCCCAGGTGCAGAGGCGGCCCACGTCCTCGTACTCGGCCGGCCGGTCGTCCAGGTCCAGCAGCGACGGCACCCGGCCGCGCATGACGGAGCCGATCAGCCGGAAGGTGAAGGGGTCGCTGATGCGGCGGATGGGGTGCCAGAAGTGCTTCACCGTGAGCCCCGCGACCTGGCGCAGGCTGAGCAGGCGCCCGTCGCGGGTCTCCCACAGCGGCGCGTCCACGTCGCTCTGGAAGGGGCTGCGCCGGTAGCACGAGGCGTGGGCCAGCCACCCCTTGCGCGAGGTGTGGGGGATGGGGGCGAAGTCGCGCACCACGGGCAGCCCCAGCCGGTCCAGCATCTCCAGCTCGAACGAGGGCCAGCTCATCACCTCGCGCACGATGCCGGTGACGAGGGTGGCGGTGGCGATCATCAGCGAGGCGCTGGGGGTGAAGTCGGCCGTGATCTCGATGCGGTCGCCGCGCGGGCGCACGCCCACGCCCGTGGAGCGCCGGTTGGTGGCCAGCAGCATCACGGGAAAGGGAAGGAGATACGACAGCAGCAGCGCCAGCTTGCCCACCGTGCGGGTGCGCCCCTGCCGGTGCCGCGGCAGCTCGAACGAGATGTTGTAGTGCGTGCTGAACCCCACCAGCCGCACCTCGCGCCGCTCGCGAAGCTCCCACGCGTCCAGGGCCTCGCGCATCCCCAGGATGCCCTCCCACAGCGAGCGCCCCGTGCGCGCCGGCGCCCCGCGCTCGATCTCGATCACGGGGGTCGCCACCTCGATCACGCCCGTGTCGAAGTACACCGCGCCGCCGTTGGGCAGGTGGTACGAGGTGCCCTGGCGGTGCATGAGCCCGTCGCCCAGGAAGGCGCGCGGGTCGCCGAACAGGTGCTCGGGCTTCACCGGGCGCCCGTCCAGCAGCACGCCGAACTCGGCCTCCATGCCCATGGCCGCCAGCTCAAGCCGCTCGCGCGGCGCCGCGGCGCCCTTGGCGGTGCCGCCCTTCTTCGCGTCCACGCTCATTCGCTCCCGCCGTGGCGCGTCACGCCGCGCCGCTCCCGTCGCCGTCGTTTCCGTCGCGCCCGCCCGGGTCCGCCTCGCCGGCCGTCCCGTGCGGCTCCACCGTCACGTATCCCAGGTCCATGTGCACGTGGTCGTCCGTCTCGCCCAGCCCGGGCCCGTACGCCCGCGTGCAGATGCCGGGCATCACCCGCCGCGCGATGCGGTTGTATCGGGTGATGGTGCCCTGGTCGTCCAGCCAGTCGTCGCCCACGCGGTACAGGTTGGCGGCCGTGCCCCAGCAGTGCGTGGAGGCGTGCTCGTTCAGCCGGTGCGCGGGCGAGCGGTAGCCCCCGTTGGCGGCGATGTGCACGAAGGTGCCCACCTCGCGCCGCAGCAGCTCCAGCGCGGCGGCCAGCACGCTGATGGCGCACGGCACGTACCGCGGCCAGCGCACCCGCAGCAGCTCGTGCTCGCGCACGTCCACGTTCATGAACTCCCAGAGCGCGAAGTGCTCGGTGAGCTCCGTCTCCAGCGCCGTGTCCCACGACGGCACCTCGTAGAAGTAGCGCGGCAGGCGGCGCCACCGGCCGTCGCGGTCGCGCAGCAGCTCGCCGGGGCGCAGCACGCGGCGGTGCTCCTCGCCCAGCTCCGCCGCGTCCACCACCGCCAGCGCCAGTCCCGAGCGCTCGGTCACGACTCCCCCCGGCGCGCGAGGTGCTGGTAGACGGCGCGCGACACGCGGGCGATGGCCTCGTGCCGGCCGCCGTCCTTGGGCGACCACTCGGTGAGCACCACCAGCACGTAGGGCAGCCGGTCGACCGGGTAGACGATGCCCGCGTCGTGGGCCACGGTGCTGATCTCGCCCGTCTTGTTGGCCACCCGCGCGTCGCCGGGCACGCCCGCGGGGATGCCGCTGCGGAACTCCTGCTCGTGCAGGATCTCCAGCGCCTTGGCCGAGGCCTCCACGCTGAACGCGCGCCCCTCCTCGATCAGGCGCAGCACGTCCCGCAGCCCGTCCGCCGTCACGCGGTTGTTGATGCCCTCCTCGAACGCCCGCTCGTCCTCCACCCCGCGCCGCAGCTCCACGCCCGCCACGCCGATCTCCTTCAGCGAGTCCTGCATCGCCTTCAGGCCCACCAGGTCGATGAGCAGGTTGGTCGCCAGGTTGCTGCTGGTGCAGATCATGTGGAACGCCAGCTCCTCGATGCGCATGGTGCGGCCGATGGCCCCCTGCACCACCGAGTTGGCGTCCCGCCCCGAATCCACGCGAAACGGCGAGCGGTCGGCCACGCTGATGAAGCGGTTGCGCACGTGCACGCGCGAGTCCAGCGTCACCTCGCCCCGCGCCACGGCGCCCATCACCCCCAGCAGCACGGGCACCTTGATGGTGCTGGCGGCGTGGAACCAGCGGCCGCCGTGCAGGCTCCAGGCGGTGCGCGTCTCGTAGTCGTACCAGGCCACGGCCAGCGCCCGGGCGCCCGCGCCCTCGGCGATCTCCGTCACCTGCTCCTGCAGTCCGTCCAGGTCGTCGGCTGGCATGCGCGAAGGGCGCGGGCGGTCGGGCGCTCCGGGAGCCGGGGCGCGGAGCCCGCCGCCTTTGCAGGATCGGCGCCACCGCCCGCGGAGGAACGTCCGTTTGCCATGGGTCCGAAACCGTCGATCATGGTCGCCCGGCGGTCGGTCACTCGGTCGGGCGAGCCGTGGTGTGGTGCGTCTCCGGTTTGGCGGACCGAGGCCTGCTCCGACGACCATCGGGGACTTCATCAAAGGAACGTCCTTTCGTTCGATCGGAGGAATCACCGGAGCGCTCGGACCGTGAGGCCGGTAACGATTCCGCACATGCGAAGAGGTTTCGGGCGCTGTCCCCGCGAGGTCCAGGCCGCTCCCTGCTGACCCTCCGTCCGATCCACATCTCGGAGAAGGACTCGGTCGATACCACGCGCACCGCTTCCAGCGTTCCCCATCCGCGGGTATTTTCCAGGATCGATCGATTCAGAAGCACATCCGCACGCAAGGCCGCATGCCCGAAGACTCGCCCGTCCGCGCCCCCGCAGCGCGCGGCGCCGCACGGCTGCTGGTGGACGCCACCGTGGGCGTGACGGACCTGGTGGAGGCGGTGCACGACGGCATCGCCCGCCCGGTCCGCCTGCCCGGCGGCCGCGCGAAGGGCCGCACGCGAGGCATCACCGGCCTGGTCTACCGCGGCATCCGGCGCGCGGCGCTCCTAGCCGGCGGCGGCGTGGACGGCGCCCTGGCGCGCCTGGGCCCCGCGCTGCACGGCCCGCCGTCGCCGCTGCGCGAAGCGCTGGTGGCGGCGCTGAACGGCGTGCTGGGCGACCACCTGGCCGCGACGGAGAACCCGCTGGCCATCACCCCGCGCCTGCGCCACGCCGGCCGCCCGCTCCGCCTGCATCCCGACGCGCTCGCGGCCGCGCTGCCGGCGGCGAACGGGCGGGTGCTGGTTATGGTCCACGGGGTGTGCATGAGCGACGTGCAGTGGCTTCGCGGCGGGCACGACCACGGCGCGGCGCTGGCGCGCGACCGGGGGTACACGGTCATCCACCCGCATTACAACAGCGGGCTCCACATCTCCGTGAACGGCCGCACGCTGGCCCGCCTGCTGGAGCGCGCGGTGGGGGCGTGGCCGGTGCCGGTGCGGGAGGTGGCGATCGTGGGACACAGCATGGGCGGCCTGGTTGCGCGCGCCGCCTGCCGCACGGCGGAGGAGGAGGGACATGCGTGGAAGGGCCGGCTGACGAAGCTGGTGTGCCTGGGGACGCCCCACCACGGCGCGCCGCTGGAGCGCGGGGGCAACTGGGTCGACGCGATCCTGGAGGCAGTTCCGTACGCGGCTCCCTTCGCGCGGCTGGGCAGGATCCGCAGCGCCGGCATCAGCGACCTGCGCTACGGCAACGTCGCGCGCGAGGACTGGGCCGGCCGCGACCGTTTCCGCCTGGGACGCGACGGACGGACCCCCGTGCCGCTGCCGGCTGGCGTGCAGTGCTTCGCCGCCGCCGCCACGGTCGCCGCCGCGCCGGGCTCGCTGCGGGACCAGATGGTGGGCGATGGGCTCGTCCCGCTGGACAGCGCGCTGGGCCGGCATCCGGATCCGGAGCGGACGCTGGGGTTCGCGGAAGACCGGCAGTACGTCGCCCGCGGGATGCACCACATGGACCTGCTGAGCCATCCCGCCGTGTACGCGCGGCTCCGCGACTGGCTGTAGGGCGCGGACCGAACGAACGAAGGAGGCCGGGTGTCGCGCGATGCGATACCCGGCCTCCTTTCGACGACGATCGCACGGCGAACGGGGTCAGTCCACCGCGCGCTGGTACTGCACCGGCCACTCGCCGGCGGCACCCAGGTGCCTGGCGGCGTGCAGGGGCCAGTACGGGTCGCGCAGCATCTGCCGCGCGAGGAGCACCACGTCCGCCTGGCCCGCGCGCACGATGGCGTCCGCCTGCTCCGGTGCGGTGATCAGGCCCACGGCGGCCGTCGCGATGCCGCCCTCGCGGCGGATGCGCTCCGCGAAGTCCACCTGGTAGCCGGGCCCCAGCGGGATCTTCACCCCCGGCACCATCCCGCCCGACGAGCAGTCCACCAGGTCCACCCCCAGCGGCCCCAGCACCCGTGCCAGCTCCACCGACTGCTCCACGTCCCACCCGCCCTCCGCCCAGTCCGTCGCCGACAATCGCACCCAGAGCGGCAGCGAGTCGGGCCACACGCCGCGCACCGCCCGCACCATCTCGCGCAGCAGCCGCGTGCGGTTCTCGAACGATCCGCCGTACTCGTCCTCGCGATGGTTGGAGAGTGGCGACAGGAACTGGTGCAGCAGGTAGCCGTGCGCCGCGTGCAGCTCCACCACGCGGAACCCGGCGTCCAGCGCCCGCCGCGCCGCGTCCGCGAAGGCCTCCGTCACACCGCGGATGCCTTCCGCGTCCAGCGCCTGGGGCACGGGCGCGGAAGCGCTGAACGGCACCTCGCTGGGCGCGTGGATGGGCCGCCAGCCGCCCTCTTCCGGCGCCAGGTAGCGTCCGCCCAGCCAGGGCGCCGCCGTGCTCGCCTTGCGCCCCGCGTGCGCGAGCTGGATGCCCGGGACCGCGCCGTTCTGCTCGATGAACGTCGCGCAGCGGGCCAGTGGCTCGGCGTGCGCGTCCGTCCACAGGCCCAGGTCGCCGGGCGAGATGCGGCCGTCCGCGGTGACGGCCGTGGCCTCGGCGATCACGATGCCGGCGCCGCCCACCGCGCGGCTGCCCAGGTGCACCAGGTGCCAGTCCGTCGCCATGCCCCCCGCGCACGAGTACTGGCACATGGGGCTCACGCCCACGCGGTTGCGCAAGGTCACGCCACGCATCTTCAGCGGGGTGAAGAGTCCCGTATCCATCATCCGTCCTCCCTGAGCTGTATCCTCCGAAAGCGCATCTGCGGGGACGTGTCCGTCCAATGGTGGGGCGGAGGCTCGTCGGCACCCGCCCCACCGCCGTCCGCCTCCCGATCCGGCGACCCTCCGCCTTCGTCGATGAACCTACCGCTCGACCAGGTCCCGCTGCTCGGGATGCCCCCGCAGCCACCCCTGCACGAAGGCGCAGGTGGGCACGATGCGCTGCGCGTTGCGGCGGGCGTAGGCGAACGCGGCCGAGGCCAGCGCATCGGCGACGCCCTGGTCGCGCGCGGCGGGTGGGACGTACGTGTGCAGCAGGTCCATCACGCCCTTGCGCGGAATGGCGTAAGCCAGCTCCGCGTCCTCGCCGCCCGCGCGCACCACGAAGCGCCGGCCGTCCACGTCGTGCTCCACGTTCATCCGGCGTCCTCGATCCGGGTGGATGGATCGCGATCAGGGGTAAACCGGCGCCTGTGCGCGAACAACGTGCCATCCCGCGCACGCAAGGCGCCACCAAAGTGGCTTTTCCTTGTGCGGAAGCGGATTTGCTTGTATTCCTACTGGGACGGGCGCTCTCTCCCCGGCCGAGCCGTGGAGCCCTCCGCGCTACCCCCGTTCATCTCCCCTCCTTCAGCAACCCAAGAGACTTCGGCTCGGCGAGGCATGGCGAGACCAAAGCGGTCAAAGACGCGAGACGGCGACGAGCCGTCCGCCGCCGGGGCGGACGCGCAGCGCGACCGACGCCTGCGCACGCCGCCGCCCCTGACCGAGGGAAACGAGCCCTTCGAGGGCGGCGAGATCCTGGACGAGCTGGAAGGCGAGCTGGGCGGCCTGCTCTGGAACTCGCTGCGCAGCGTGACGCTGTGGGCGCGCGCCGACCCCTCGCGGCGCGACGGGATGGCCGCGCCCGAGGCCGCCGGGCGCCGGCTGGCCGAGCTGGAGGAGATCGGCGTGCCCGAGGCGCTGGCGGGGCCCCTCGCCACGCTCACCCGCGTGCTGTCCGAGCCCGGCACGGTGGAGTCCTCGCAGGTGGCGGCGGCCTGCCGCGGCGTGGCCGAGTGGGCCAACCAGAGCGGCAAGCTGGGCACCGCGCTGGCCTTCCTGCAGGCCGCCGCGCTGGGGCGGCCGGAGGACGCGGGCCTGTCGTACGCCGTGGGCCGCATGGCGCGCAGGCACGGCGAGCCCACCCGGGCGGAAAGCTGGCTGCAGTACGCCATCGCCCACGCCCGGCGCAACGAGGACTGGATCACCTACACCATGGCCTACGCCGGCCTGGGCAACCTGTACGGCGAGCGGGGCAACTTTCCCATGGCCCGGCGCGCGCTGGCCACCGCCGTCCGCACGGCGCGCCGCCGCCGCCTGGGCGAGCTGGAGGCCATGGCCTCGCACGACCTGTTCGCCATGGCCGCCGAGGCCGGGCGCGTGCGCGAGGCCGAGAAGCTGGCCGCCAGCGTGGCCGAGCTCTACGGCGCCGGCCACCCGCGCCTGCCCCACCTGGCCCACGACCTGGCGTACCTGTGGGTGGAGCGCGGCGACCTGGGCAACGCGCTCCCCGTCCTGCTCTCGCTTCGGCCCCACATCCACGGGCACCCCGACCGAATGCTGCTGGTCTCCAGCGTCGCGCGGGCGGCGGGCGGCCTGCGCGAGGCCGCGGAGTTCGAGGAGGCGTGGGGCGAGGGGATGCGGCTGGTGGAGGCGGCGGGCCCGCGCGAGGGCGTCTCGGCCTCGCTGCTGAACCTGGCCCGCGGCGCCGAGGGGGTGGGGAACGTCGAGCGGGCGAAGGGCGCCGCGCGCCGCGCGCTGGAGACGGCCACGAAGATGCGGGAGGGAAAGCAGCGGCTCGCGGCCGAGGCGCTGCTGGAGCGCCTGGACCGCGAGCCCGCCGCCGCGCCGTCCCTGCCGGCCCCGCGGCCGGGCACGGAGCGGCTGGTGGAGCAGCTCGTCAGCTACCTGGCGCCGGCGGCGGTGCCTTCGTAGTGTCCGTCTTCAGCCCCGAGCCCATGTAGCCGCCGTTGTCCACGTCCTGGTGGGCGGAGGCGGGCGCGGTGCTGGGGGAGGTGGGAGTGCGGCTGCAGGCACCCGCGGCCGAGAGGGCGATGGCGGCGAGGAGAAGGCGGAGGGGCTTCATAGCGGGCTCCTGGCAGGGAGGTTACCCGGACGGCCGAGCGGCCGTCCTTGGCTATGAAGCTGCTGGCGGAAGTGCTTGAGTTATGAGCTAGATCGGGCCTCTATCCACATGGTTTGGGCCGACTGATGGAAGCGGTTTCGCGCCCCCTGATCGTACTGCACGCCGACACGGCGCTCGGCTCCGAGCTTCTGCGGTTCCGGAGCAAGGGGTACCAGGTCCACACGGTGCAGACCTGGACCGAGCTTCGCCTGGAGGTGCGCCGCGCCGCAGCCGTGCCCGTGGTGCTGGTGGACCCCTATGCCGAGTCGCGCGACGACGACGGCCCGTCCGCGGCGTTGCGGTCGTTCCTGCGCGACTTCACGTACGTGCCCGTGGTCGCGGCCATGGAGACGCGCCCGGCGCGCTTCCGCGACCTGCGCGTGCTGGGCTCGTGGGGAATCTCCGAGATCATCTCGCTGGACCAGGAGCCGCTCGCCGAAGCCATCGGCCAGCGGCTGCGCTCCGTCACGGGCCGGGCGCTGCGCAACCTGCTGCGCGACTCGCTTCCCTCGTTCCTTCCCGCCCGCGCCGTCTCCATCGCGCTGGCGGCCGCCGACGCGGCCACCGCCGGGGGGCACGCCCGCTTCCTCGCCCGCTCGCTGCACGTGTCGCGGCGCACGCTGTCGCGCTGGTGCGTGCGCGCCGGCCTGCCGCCCCCCCGCCGGCTGCTGGCGTGGATGCGCATCCTGCTGGCGGCCGAGATGCTGGACGACCCGCGGCGGAAGGTGTCGAGCGTGGCCTACACCTGCGGCTACTCGTCCGACAACGCCCTGCGCACGGCCCTGCACGCCTTCGTGAAGATGACGCCGCGGGCGCTGCGGAAGACCGGCGCCTTCTCCGTGGCGTCGAAGGCACTGCTGGCCGAGCTCACCGCCGCCCGCGAGGCCCGCCGCCGCGAGGTGGAGGCCCGCCGGCGCGCCGCCGCCCTCGCCGCGGCCGG
>JAQBQD010000145.1 GCA_028287185.1 Gemmatimonadota bacterium
AGAACCGACAAAGGCTTCAAGGTGCTTCCACGACGCTGGGTGGTGGAGAGAACCTTCGCCTGGCTCGGACAGTACCGCCGGCTCAGCAAGGACTACGAGCAGCTGACTACCTCCAGCGAGGCGATGAGCTATCTCGCCATGATCCAGCTCATGCTTCGCCGAACCGAGCTCTCGTAATTCTTAAACACACTCTAAAGCAAAAGAAGATTGTTAGTTACCAAAACGACGGGTTAAGGTCCACTGTCGTGAACAAAAAATCCCTTGCGGACCGCGCCCTAACAGCATATCTTCGTCCAGCTCCCGGCATCCGTCACACCCTGCTCGATGAGATTGGTTCCGATGGGTGGACGTTCCTACGCGTGAGCACCCGTACGCCGATAACGTGGCCGTCGAACGCCAATCTCTACTGGTCTCCACCTAACCCGGGGTTAACGATGGCTATCGACGATCTGTATGCCGTTGCAACCGTTGTGTTCGGGATCAGCTTGGCAACTGAGCGGCTCGTCGCCATTGTCAAGACAGCTTGTCCGGAGTTCTTCGCAGACGAAAAAAAGACGCCGGCGAAGGAAGTTGATCTCGTAGCCGACCGATGGCGCAGGCTTTCTGTTCAGGGACTCGCGTTTGTAATCGCAACCTGTACCGCAGCTTTCCTTGCCGAGGGCTCCTCAAAATTCTGCCTCCCCGGTTGGTGCCCAGTCGGGGTGGTCGCGCTCGATAAAATCAAGCTTCCGGCACCACTTCTTGGGCTACTCGCATCAGGCGGATCAGCCTTTTGGGCACAAGTAGTTGGATACGCCAGTGCAGTTAAGGATATACGTGTTCAAGAGCGTGCGATCAGAGGCCTAGATTACCAAGCTCAAGCCGCTGAGCTTGGCGTTCAACCCCAGGACAGCGGGCTGGCCGCCAAACCGAAAGGACTTAAGCCTGGAGCGCTACTTAAAGAAAAGCAGGTTTATCTCAGCACCCAATTGCAGATCCAACCTGACCTTCCTTGACATCCAGAGAATCGAGGACCAATGGCCGCAACGACTATCGACATTTCCGCTACGGGAGGTCTGGTTTCACTTCGGGTCACAGATTTGAAACACCCCGAGAGTGTTACAGGCGTCGTCTGGCGATACGGTGCCGACAAATCCAAAGAAGGCAAAGCCGGCGAGTTCGGAACGACATTGCCGGACGTTCCGCTTGGCTCTCCGCAATCCATTTCTGGAAAGCTCTTCTATGTTGTGGGTGGAGTTCTGAAAATGCCTGACGCATCAACCTTCTCCTTCCAAGTTCTCGTTTCTGTTCTTCAAGCCGGAAAAGTAGTGCATCAGGAAGTACCCGCTGATGGAGGTGCTGGTGTGTCGAATGGAAACGATATGCCGTTTTCTACCCTTATTACCTTGAGAGCCGTATGATTGAGTTCGCACACGGCTGGCGATTCTTCGTCGGAGTCGCGCTGTTTTCGCTTACCGCCGTACATCGGAGTGCCGCTCAAGCTGACCGAGGGTCCCTTGCGGCGCTTGTTTCCGCTGTTTCGTACGGGGTACCCGCAAGCCCCGCTTTTGAACTTCTGCCCGGACAACCCAGCGACGTTGTGCACGTCGTCACCCCGGCGGATTTCCGGGCTCATCTTGCCTCTTGGGTCGTCGGGGGAGCGTTGCAAAATGGCGTCGGCTTTGACCTTCGCCCCTTCGTCGGTACCGTAGGATCGCTTAGAGACTATCAGACTCACCCGCGGCGACAGATTCTGTGGCGCACTGTCGCATCCATGGGAACGGCGCCGCTTGCGAAGGGAAGCTCGGACATGCTCGTTTCCGGCGGGTTCCGAATCCCCCTGATCGACCGCGGCGACCCCAGGGCAGACACCGACTTTATATCCGATCTCGAGGCCGCGTATAGACGCGGGCTCGGATCACTTCAACCAGAAATCCCGGAGAGCACGCCAGACCCCGCTCTTAAGGCTCGATTTGCAGCCGCGTCGGAATCAGCCGACGTTCAGCGTAAGAAGTTCACGGATCAACACTGGAATGCGCGAAAGCTCGACTTCGGTATCGCTGGTGCGCTACGGGCCGCCGGTGGTCATCTGGATCCTCAGAACCTCTCTGGGAATCGAGCGGGAATTTGGCTGGCATTCGTACAGCCACTCGGCAACTCGCTAGAATGGACGACAAGCGGCAAACAGATCTGGGTTCGGCCCGATAGCACATCAAGCGAAACGTCTCGATCTGCCGTCGGGACTCGCCTGAGACTTTTCCGCGCGGATCGTTTCGGAATATCGGGAGAGGCGGCGTTCCTGTGGTCTCGATATTCACATAATACTGCCAAGAACGATCAATGGTCGCACATGGCTGTGCTCGCCGAGATTCCTGGTGCGTCGCTACTTGGCTGGCTAAAAGGTAGTTGGATCGGTGTTGGCTATGGAGGTGACGTCGGGCACAAAGGGGGGTCTGATAATTCGCTGTCATTTCAATACTCCGTCTACACCAACCGGATTCTAAAAGATAAATAGCCATCGCGAGATGTCCCCCCGGAGCACGGTCGCAACGGGCCGACATAGGCTTCCTTATCTTCGCGTTCATGGCTGATGAATTCCGTTCTTCATGGCAGCTTGTCCCGGTTGAGGTCACCCACAGATTGGTGGCCGATTCAACCGGCCTGAAACGCCGGCCACGAAAGCCATCTGTTCAGGACGCTTGTTCACCCCTCGCGCGACTCGTAGTCCCCCTTGAGCCGCGCCACCACCCCAGGGTCCGCCAGCGTCGTCGTGTCGCCCAGCGCGCGGCCTTCGGCGATGTCCTTCAGCAGGCGGCGCATGATCTTGCCGGAGCGCCTCTTGGGCAGGTCGCCAGCGAAGAGGATGTCGTCGGGGCGGGCGATGGCGCCGATCTTCCGCACCACGTGGTCGGACACCTCCTTCTTGAGCGCGTCGGTGGGCTCCTGGCCCTCCTTGAGCGTCACGAAGGCGGCCACGGCCTGGCCCTTCAGCTCGTGCGCCTTGCCTACGACGGCGGCCTCCGCCACGGCCGGGTGTTCCACCAGGGCGCTCTCGACCTCCATGGTGCCGATGCGGTGCCCGGCCACGTTCAGCACGTCGTCGATGCGGCGATCACCCAGAAGTTGCCGCGCTCGTCGCGCTTGGCGCCGTCGCCGGGAAAGTAGACGCTCTCGCCCGGCTGGGCGTCGTCGCCCACCGTCTTGCCGGCCCACTTGCTCCAGTATATCTCCCGGAAGCGTTCCTCGTCGCCCCAGATGCCGCGCAGCATGCTGGGCCACAGCCGGCGGATGGCCAGGAAGCCGCCCCCACCTTGATGCGGCGCCCGTCCAGCGTCAGGATGCCGGGGAAGGCGCGGGTGGCGGAGCCGGGCACCGTCTCGGTCACACGGGCAGCGGTGAGATCAGGATGGCCCCCGTCTTCTCTGGACAAGCGCCCCCGATCCCGCGGAATGGAGCCCTCCCGTGAACGCCAAACGGCGCCCCGGGGTTCTGGGCGCCGTTCGGACGACTCGGGCGAGGTGCAGCGTCGCGATCCCTCCTGGGATTGCTACACCCCGGCCGCCACCCTCACCCCGCGCAGCGCCGCCATCCGCGCCACCACCTCGTTGCGGTCCTCGGCATCCGGCGCGAACCGCAGGTGCGTCTCCAGATCGGCGGCGGCGTCCTCGCGACGCTGCGGTTGCTGTACAGGTCGGCCATCGCGGGCTGCAGGGTGATGGCGGCGTTCAGGTCGGCGAGCTCCCGCTCAGCGCGGCCGGACACGTAGTGCAGCACGGCGCGGGTCGCCAGCCACAGGGCTGCGCGGGGTCGGCCGCCAGCAACGCGTCGTAGTCCGCCGGCGCCTCCTCGCTGCGGCCCGGCGCCTCGACCCCGCATCTCACCCGGCTCGTCGAACCGAACGAGGGTCACTTCGAACGAACAGGGGCGCCCCCGTGGAGAGAGCGCCCCTTGATCTCGAATCCTGCGACCGTTTCCATCGAGGGCGAACGGACAGCGGTCAGCCCTCGCGCGACTCGTAGTCCCCCTTGAGCCGCGCCACCACCCCGGGGTCCGCCAGCGTCGTCGTGTCGCCCAGCGCGCGGCCTTCGGCGATGTCCTTCAGCAGGCGGCGCATAATCTTGCCGGAACGCGTCTTGGGCAGGTCGCCGGCGAAGAGGATGTCGTCGGGGCGGGCGATGGCGCCGATCTTCCGCACCACGTGGTCGGACAGCTCCTTCTTGAGCGCGTCGGTGGGCTCCTGGCCCTCCTTGAGCGTGACGAAGGCGGCCACGGCCTGGCCCTTCAGCTCATGCGCCTTGCCCACGACGGCCGCCTCGGCCACGGCGGGGTGGTCCACCAGGGCGCTCTCCACCTCCATGGTGCCGATGCGGTGCCCGGCCACGTTCAGCACGTCGTCGATGCGGCCGATCACCCAGAAGTTGCCGCGCTCGTCGCGCTTGGCGCCGTCGCCGGGAAAGTAGACGCTCTCTCCCGGCTGCGCGTCGTCTCCCTCGCCCACCGTCTTGCCCGCCCACTTGCTCCAGTACGTCTCACGGAAGCGCTCCTCATCGCCCCAGATGCCGCGCAGCATGCTGGGCCACGGGCGGCGGAGGGCCAGGAAGCCGCCCCCCACCTCAATCCGGCGCCCCTCCAGCGTCAGGATGTCGGCGCGGATGCCGGGAAAGGCGCGGGTGGCGGAGCCGGGCACCGTCTCCGTCACGCCGGGCAGCGGCGTGATCATGATGGCCCCCGTCTCCGTCTGCCACCACGTGTCCACGATGGGGCAGCGCTCGTGGCCGATGTGCTTGTGGTACCAGATCCACGCCTCGGGGTTGATGGGCTCGCCCACGGTTCCCAGAAGGCGAAGGGACGAGAGGTCGTGCTTCGCGGGCCAGTCGACGCCCCACTTCATGAAGGCGCGGATGGCGGTGGGCGCCGTGTAGAAGATGGTGACGCGGTAGTCCTCCACGATCTTCCACATGCGCCCGCGGTCCGGCGCGTCGGGGGCGCCCTCGTACATCACCACCGTCGCCCCGGCCGCCAGCGGGCCGTACACGATGTACGAGTGCCCCGTCACCCAGCCCACGTCCGCGGTGCACCAGTAGACGTCGTCGTCCTTGAGGTCGAAGACGAGCTGTGTGGTGGCCAGCACCTGCGTCATGTAGCCGCCGGTGGTGTGCATGATGCCCTTGGGCTTGCCCGTGGTGCCCGAGGTGTAGAGGATGTACAGCAGGTCCTCCGCCTCCATCTCCTCCGCCGGGCACTCGGCCTCCGCGCCGGCCACGCAGTCGTGCCACCAGCGGTCGCGACCCTGCTTCATGCGCGCCCCGCCCAGCACCTCGCCGTCGGGGCCGTGGCGGCGCACCACCAGCACGTGCTCGATGCCGGGGCATCCGCCCTCCTCCTCCAGCGCCTCGTCGGCCGCGCGCTTCAGCGCCACCACGCCGCCGCGGCGGTATCCCCCGTCCGCCGTGATCAGCACCTTCGCCTGCGCGTCGCGGATGCGGTCGCGCAGACTCTCGGCCGAGAATCCCCCGAACACCACCGAGTGCGCCGCCCCGATGCGCGCGCAGGCCAGCATGGCGACGGCCGCCTCGGGAACCATCGGCAGGTAGATGGCCACGCGGTCTCCGCGCGCCACGCCCATCCCCTTGAGCGCGCTGGCCGCGCGGGACACCTCGGCGTGAAGCTGCTCATAGGTGTACTCGCGGCGGTCGCCCGGCTCGCCCTCCCACGCCAGCGCGCGCTTGGTGCGCCGGGGGCCGTCCAGGTGGCGGTCCAGGCAGTTGTACGCGGCGTTCAGCGTCCCGCCGCCGAACCATCGGGCGAACGGGGGCTGCCAGTCCAGCACGCGGTCCCACGGCTTGAACCAGTGCAGCCGGCCCGCCCACCCGGCCCAGAACGCCTCCGGGTCGGCGTCCGCCGCGGCGTAGATGCCGGGGTCGGACACCAGCGCGGCGCGGGCGAACTCCGGGGGAGGCGGAAAGGCCCGGTCCTCGGTGAGCAGGGTGTCCAGCGTGTTCTCTTCGTTCGCCATGGGGAGCAACCTGGGGCGCGTGGTGCCCGGCGGACCGGGCGATGGTGGCGGCGTGCCATAGTGCGGCGGTCCGAAAGGTGCCGCAAGAGCGCGGCCCCCGCGCGCGGGAGGGCGCGTGGCGTGTTGACCGCGCGCGGCGCCCCGCTCATCTTCAGCGGCGGCGCCCGCAGACCCGACCCTCCTTCACGCCGGAGCCCGTGCCCATGTCCCACGCGCACCACCCCCATCCCGAGCCGTTCCGCGCGCTCTGCGGGCGCGCCGTGGACGTGCTGGAGCGGCTGAAGGCGGCCGCCCCCACCGATCGCACGGCCCTGCTGCTCCAGGCGCAGGCGGCGATGGCCGAGATCGACCGCCAGGTGAAGTCGCTGGACCTGGGCGACCCCACGTTCAACGAGGAGCAGGGCGACCTGATCGCGGCCTCCTCGGCGCTGCAGGCGCTGGAGCTGGACCGCGGCGGCCCCAAGGCCTCCAAGTACGCCGACACCGCCATCGACGCCATCCGCCGCGTGTCGGAGCTGTAGCCGCACTCCGCGCGCGGCCGATCGGCTCCGCCCGCGGGGATCCACCGATCCGCTCCATCCGTAGACCCGGCGCCGCCTCTCCGCGATGCCGGGTCTTCGCCTTTCCGCCGATCGGAACGACCTCAGCGGTTTCGATTCCCCCTCCCGGATGGTCGACGGGTGCCGCTCGGGGGCGGAGGCTTTTGCCGGCGGCGACTGATGACGCGGTTCGGAAGCACGCGGACGGTCCGAGGGACGCCAGCCGGTGCGAAGGAGATTTCGGTGGCTTCGGAGTCGATCGGAACCCGGTCGGAGGGTGGCCGTGGCCATCCCGTTGATCGCCTATCCCGCGACCGAGCCGGCGGCGGGAGGACTGGTCAGATGCGGGAAAGGAGTGGTGGAGCGGCGCAGCGTCCCTGGGCGTGCCTCTTCCACGGTGAGGGGCGGATTCTACACACACCCATAATCAGCCACAAATGTGACACTTGCGCGAGCGCGCCCCTCCCGGCGCGGGCGGCACGGGTGCGGGGCCAGCCGCCACGTTCCCGACGGTGAAGGCGGCGGCACTCTTCGCGACGGCGGGTGGGTGTCGCCCGCCAGCGGATGGCGGACCGGGCCGCGTAGCGGGAAACGTGAGATCGTTTTGCGACGATACGGCGGAACGGTTCCCTGCGGTGTGTCCGGCCCGTACCGCGCGGGCAAGCGCAAGACTATGGCGTGCGTAGTGGATACGCCTTATAGTTGTGCCCATTGACACCCGCGGTCCGACACCACCGCCGTCGCTCACCGGGAGCCCTCCGATGCGAGCCAAACGTATGACCCCGCCCGTCCGCCGCACCACCCGGCGGTGGCGGACCCCCCCCGCGATCACCCACGGCACGGAAGCCTTCGAAGGCGCCGGCATCCTGGACGAGATCCGGGGCCCGCTGGGGCTGCTGCTGTGGCAGTCCCTGCGCGACGTGTCGCTGTGGGCCTCGTTCCCGCCCGAGGAGCGCGAAGAGATCTTCGTGGCCGGCGCGGAGGAGAACCGCCTGGCCGCCGTGCGCGCCGCCGAGGTGGACGTGCAGGTGGAGCCGCCGCTGATGACCATCGTGCGCATGGTGGGCGCGCCCGGCTCCGCGCGCCCCGAGACGGTGGCGATGGCGTGCCAGCACATCGCCCACTGGGCCGACGGGCAGGGCCACTCCGGCACGGGGATCGCCTTCGCGCAGGCCGCGGCCATGGCGCTTCCCGGCGACGCCTCGTACGCCTACGCCGTGGGCCGCCTGGCCCGCCGCCGCGCCGAGTACGCCCGTGCCGAGACGTGGTTCCGGCGCGCCGTGGCGCTGGCGCGGCAGACGGGTGACTGGACCTCGTACGCGCTGGCCTTCTCGGGCCTGGGCAACCTGTACGCGCAGCGCGGAAACGTGCCGGCGGCGCGGCGCTTCCACGTGCGCGCCCTGCGCGCGGCGCGGCGGCACAGCCTGCGGCAGATCCAGGGCGCCGCGCTGCACGACCTGTTCGTGATCGCGGCGGGCGCCGCCGGCGACGAGGACCCCGAGCGCTACGCCCGCGCCGCCTTCGAGGCGTACGGGCAGGACCACCCCCGGCTTCCCGCGCTGGCGCACGACCTGGCCTACCACTGGATCCTGCGCGGCCACTTCGAGCCGGCGCTGAGCACCTTCCAGGCGCTGCTGCCGCACATGACGCGGCTGGACGAGCGGCTGGTGGTGCTGGCCAACGTGGCCCGCGCGGCCGCAGGCGCCGGCGAGCGCAAGCTGTTCGAGGAGACCTGGGACGAGGTGTGGGACGGCATCGCCCGCAGCGACTCGCTGGAGAACGGCGCGCAGGTGCTGCTGGAGCTGGGCCACGGCGCCGCGACCCTGGGCGAGCCCGAGCGCGCCGAGCGCGCGGCCGAGCGGGCCCTGCAGGTGGCCACCGGCCGCGGCGAGACGCGCGTGCAGGCCGCCGCCGAGGCGCTGCTGGAGTCGGTGCGGCGCGCCCGCGGCGCCCGCACCCGCGCGGTGGAGGTGCCGCACCCCGCCTCGGGCGGGGACGCGGAGGCCTTCGCGGCCGACCTGGTGCGCACGCTGAACGCGGCGCTGGTGTCGCGGTAGCAGGAACCGCCCGGGCCGCGCGCCCGGGCGGACGCAGTGAGCGGCAGCACGTGAGCGGGAGCGGAACGCACCTTCCTTCCGGAAGGCCTCCGCCGCGCGGGCCCCGGCCCGGAGCGGCGGGGCCGGCTCCCAGCCGCAAGACGCCCCGGGTGCCCGCCGGGCACCTCACGACGACCCCTTCTCGGCTCGGCAGCCATGAAAATCGGAGCACGCCCCCTTCTCGTCCTCCACGGCGACGAGACCTTCCGCGAGCGCGTCCGCAAGGTCGCGGGCCGCGAGTACACCTTCCAGGCGGTGCCGGACTGGTCGTCGCTGGAAGAGGCCGTGCGCGAGTCGCCCCCCTCGGCGCTCGTGGTGGTGAACCCGTACGAGGACCATCCCGGCCGCGGCGGCCCCTCGCCCTCGCTGCGCTCGCTGCTGGTGGAGTTCCCCTCCACCGCCGTGTTCGCCGCCATGGAGATCACCCCGGACCGCACCGAGGACCTGCGCACGCTGGGCAAGTGGGGCGTGGTGCAGGTGATCGCCATCTCGCACGACGACACGCCGCACGCGCTGGTGCAGCGGTTCCGCGCCTCGCAGGGCCGGCCGCTGAAGGCGCTGCTGGAGCAGGTGCTGCCCCCCGAGACCCCGGGCCGCGCCCGCGCCATCGTGGACGCCGCCGCCGAGGTGGTGGCGGTGGGCGGACACGGCCGCGACCTGGCCCGCTCGCTGCACCTGTCGCGCCGCACGCTGCTGCGCTGGTGCGAGCGCGCCGAGCTGCCGCCCCCCCGCAAGCTGCTGGCGTGGATGCGCATCCTGCTGGCGGCCGAGCTGCTGGACGACCCGGGCCGCACGGTGCTGAGCGTGGCCCACGCCTGCGGCTACTCGTCCGACAGCGGCCTGCGGCGCGTGACGCAGAAGTTCGTGGGCAGCAGCCCCACCGAGCTTCGCCGCCGCGGCGCCTTCGCCCGCTCGTCCAAGTCGTTCCTGGAGCTGATGGGCAAGTACCGCAAGGGCGCCGGCGCCATCCCCTGAGCGGGACCGCATGGCGACGCGAGTGCGCGCAAGGGCGGGGATCGGGTCGCCGCTGGCGGCCCGGTTCCCGCTTCGGCTTTGGAGGCCCCCCGCCCGCAAGCGGGCGAGGGAAAGTACGGCAGACGTTCCGCGCGGGATCTCGATCCCGCGACTGTCCGGGGATCCGCAGAGATGCGATCGTAGCTCCAGCCGGGGGCTTCACGCCCCTTGTACCGGGACGATCCCTCGCATCCCGCGGCCGCGCCTCTCTCCTGCCGCGCTTCGTCGTCGGCCGTGCGCCGGATCGCGGCGAAGCGCATCCGGCCGGCGCTCCGTCACATACCATCCACATCCCATCGAACGGCACATGGTGTTGAGCGCGGTGCGGCGGGCGCGGCAGGCGGGACGGGTGGCGGCGGCGGTGGGGCGGTACGGGGTGCTGCCGCTGCGGCTCGCGCGGGAGGCCATCACCGGGTGGGGCGCCATCCAGCGCACCTGGGAGCTGACGTCGCTGCTGGGGCTGGCGCGCAGGCAGAAGCCCGGCGTGGTGATGGAGATCGGGACGCACCGCGGGGGCACGCTGGCGGCGCTGGCGCGGGTCGCGCGGCCCGACGCCTTCCTGCTGAGCCTGGACATGCACACCTGGCCCATGGGCCCGGAGCCCTCGTGGCCGGCGGACGAGGCGCGCATCCGCGCGGCGATGCTGCCCGCCCAGCGGATGGTGGCCCTGCGCATGGACTCGCACCAGGCGGAGACGAAGGCGGCCGTCGAGAGCGCGCTCGCCGGGCGCGCGGTGGACTTCCTGTTCATCGACGGCGACCACACGTACGGCGGCGTGTGCCGCGACTGGGAGATGTACGTGCCCCTGGTGCGTTCCGGGGGCCTGGTGGCGTTCCACGACATCCACTACAACCCGGAAGATCCCGTCTCGCAGGTGGACCGCTTCTGGCGCGAGACGCGGAGCCGCTTTCGCCACTGGGAGTTCATCGACCAGGACTTTCCCGGCGGGCAGGGCATGGGCATCGGCGTGCTCCAGATCCCGTAGCCTTCGCGAGCATTCGATCTCCGTCGTCCGACCATCGGATCGACCACCGACCCCGGCCCTGTGTCCGACGATCGAGAGATCGGGATGCGGGGCCGTTCGATTCGCTGTATCATCCCGGCGAGCGGTGGGCGACGTCGGGTCGATCCGCGGGGCGGGCGGGTCCACGGATCGGCGTCGATCGAATGACCCTGAGCGGAACCGGAGATTCTGCGGCTGCGTTCGGTGGATGGGGATCGTGGCGGACGTGGGATTTCACACCGGAGACAGCGGAGGTGGGCGTGATGATGGAAGCGATTCGGGAGATCCTGGTGCGGGAGCTGGGCAAGCTGCGGGCGGAGGTGGAGGCGTACCCGTCGGACGAGGCGGTGTGGCGCGAGGCGCCGGGCATCTCCAACCCCGGCGGGACGATGGTGCTTCACGTGACCAGCAACCTGCGGCACTTCGTCGGCGCGGTGCTGGGCGGCACGGGCTTCGTGCGCGACCGCGACGCGGAGTTCACCACCCGCGGCACGCCGCGCGCCGAGCTGCTGGCCATGATCGACCGGGCGGCGGCGGACGTGGACGCCACGCTCGCGCGGCTGGACGACGGCGTGATGGGCCAGCCGTATCCCGTGCCCGTGCTGGGGCGCGAGAACACGATGGCCTTCTTCCTCGTCCACCTGACGCAGCACTTCACGTATCACCTGGGCCAGGTGAACTACCACCGCCGCCTGGTGGGCGCCTCCGCCTGATCCGTCCCGCCTCGGATCGTCTACGCGGCGAGACGGGTGACGCGCGGAGGACGGCGCGTGTCCGCCGATGAGGGCAGGAAGATGGACGGAGCACGGCCGCCACTCGACAGAGAGTGGCGGCCGTGCTTGCCTTCCGCCGTCGGAGGTACGTTGGTGTGGAGACGGCGCAACTTTTGATAGCGCAACGCGATGCGGGTAAACGGCCGGTGTCGTGAGCGTGCGTCCACGGGCGCGCGTGGGCAGCCGGCGCAACGTGCATGCGCGCGAGGCCCCGCCCGCCGCGCGCCAGCCCCATCGAATGGAGAGACACCATGCGCCGTTCCCTCTTTGCCTGCGCGCTCCTGCTTTCGGGAACGCTCCTGGCCGGATGCCAGGACCTGGGCACCTTCACCAACGACAGCACGCTGGGCTGCGACCGGGTGCGCAGCTACTCCGTGGGCGCCACCATCAACGAGTCGCTCGACACGTCGGACTGCCAGCTGAACGACGGCTCGGCGGTGGACTACTACCGCGTCCGCGTCAGCAGCAACCGCACGCTGAACGTGCAGGCGACCTCCAACGAGCTGGACCTGGAGGTGGTGATCCTGGACCAGAACGGAACCCTCGTGCACGGCGAGGACAACGGCGGACAGGGATACTCGGAGCTGAGCGCCACCCTGTACCCCGGCACGTACTACATCGCCGCCAGCTCGTACAACTCGCAGGAGCTCGGGCGCTACCAGCTCACGTCCCAGTACTACTGACCGCACGTCGGCCGGCCGAACGCGAACCGCCGCCGTCCTCCGTGGACGGCGGCGGTTTCGCGATCCGGCCCCGGGCCCGCGTCAGGCCGGAGCGAAGGGCGGGATGCCGAGGCGCATCTGCATGCTGTAGGCGATGCGGTGGGCCAGCGTCTTCATCTGCTCCGCCGCCGGGCCGGAGAATCGCCCATCCACCGCTCCCCCAAGCGTCTCCACCCACCGGGCGAAGTGCTCGGCGGTGAGCCCCGGAATCCGCTGGTGCGGCAGGAACGCGTTGTCGGAGTAGCGCCGGGTGTGGAACAGCAGCGTGGACCAGAACGCCACGATGCGCGGCATGTGCGCGGCCATGTCCAGCCCCGCGAAATACGGCGCAAGCAGCGGATCGTGGTCCAGCTCGGCGTAGAACGAGCTCAGCACGTCGTGCAGGTCGTCGTCCCGCAGGTCCCGCCCCGCGCTTTCCGCGCTCATACCCACCCTCTCCCTTCCGTGGACGACTTCCGAAGCCGCGACCTTCCGGCTCTCCGGACGAAGCGCGCGCGACAACGGATCATACGCGTTCGGCAAGCCGACGCAATCGGGGATTTCCGGACGCCGCTGTAGGGTGCCGGCGAGCAGACCCATCGCGCCGCATGTTCCGCGAGGTATCCGCCGTGTCCGCGGATTCCACGGGCGCAGGCTACCGGTCGCCGCGCTTCTCGGACTTCCGATAGGAGTACAGGAGCGTGAGGATCGTGCCGGCCGCGGCGATCTCCGGGCCCGCCTGCAGCGCGGTTCGGCCGGCCTTCTCGTCGTACGTCATCAGCCCCCAGGCCAGCACCGCGCCGCCCAGGGCGCACCAGAGCAGGCAGACGAGGAGGGTGACCACGGCGGCCCATCGCCGGGCGCGGTCGGCCTCCACCGTCTCGTGCTCGCGCTCGCGGACCATCGTCTCGTACAGCTCTTTCCGAAGGGACATCGACCGAAACAGGGGTGAGATGAGACGGGACGGCTGAGGATTCGATTGTACCGGCGGCCGCACGAGGACGTTCCCGGGCGCCCGCATCGCGCGGCGAGCCGGCGCCCCGGGGCTGCCAGCTGGCGCGTCGCCGCGCGTGCGCCGGAGCGGATCAAAAGCGTTGCCCACCCCGTGGACGCGCACTAGATTCGCGCCCGCTCCGCTGTGCTTCGGAGCGGTCGCATCCCACCAAGCCTCCTCCTCAAAGCTCCCCCAGGAGGGTAGCACGATGAAGCATTCCGTGAAGATCCTCGCCGTCGGCCTGATGCTGGCCGGTGCGGCCGCCGTATCGCGGCCCGCGCAGGCGCAGGGCATCGGCGGGCGCCTTCGCCGCGCCGTGCAGCAGCGCGTGGAGGGCCAGCCCAGGCAGGACTCCGCGCAGACCCAGCCGCCGCCGCCGCAGGGCCAGCAGGGCGGCTCGCAGCCCTCGTCCGGCGGCATGGGCGGGCTGGGCGGCATGATGGGCCAGCGGATGATGGCGCAGTACAGCCAGACGATCATGAACCAGATCATGCCCATGGTGTTCGCCATGGCCTTCCACTCGGGCAGCTACTCGTTCCAGGAAAGGGAGTACGCGCCGGGCGAGTATACCCGCTGGCGCATGGTGGGCGCGGGCGAGAACGCCGACACCGCGTACCTGGAGCGCGCCTTCCTGGGCAAGGCGGCGGACGGCAGCCAGTGGTGGCACGTGGCCTACGTCTTCAAGGGCAGCGAGAAGCAGGACACGCTGGCGCTGGAAGGCCAGTTCAGCGCGGACCGCAGCCACATCATCCGCATGCGCGGCCAGATGCCCGGCCAGCCGCAGCCCACCGAGATGCCGGTGCAGGAGAACACCTTCGGCTACATGCCCCCCACGATGCTCACGCCGCAGAGCCTGGCCGGCGCCACCCTGGGCACCGAGTCGGTGACGGTGCCCGCCGGCACCTTCCGCGCGCGCCACGTGCGCTTCGGCGACATGACGGGCGGCTCGCTGGACTGGTGGCTGGACGACTCGGTGCCCGGCGGAATGGTGAAGTACACGGTCGGCGGCGGCCAGGCCGGACAGACCTCGGTGCTGGAGCTGATGCAGAAGGGCACCGGCGCCCGCAGCACGCTGGGCGTCACGATCCAGTAGCGCCCGGTCGACCCCCCGCGGTCTACGGCCGACGATGGCTCGACGAGAAAGGGGCGGCACTCCACGCGGAATGCCGCCCCCTCGCATTCCGATCGCCGGTGTCCCGGACGAGGGGACGGTGAGCCGCGATGCTGTGGACGCAGTTGCCGGCCGCCGCGCAACGACCCCGTGCGTGCCGCGCGGAGCTCGAAATGGCGCCGAGCCGGCCTCCGCGGGGAAGCTTCGCGCCGTTGCTGCCGCGGTTTCGACCGCCCGTAGCTATCTCCGTCCCGCCCCCGTTGGTTTTCCCGCCCGGGTCATGCAGTTTGTGGATCGTGATCGCACGGCTGGCTGACCCGATGCCACGAACCCGCGAGGTCTGGATGTTCGATTCGCCACGCACGCCGAGGCTGGGCGCCAGGACGGGGACGCTGCTGATGGTGGGGCTCGCATCCTCCGTGGTGTGCGCGAATGCGCAGTCGTCCCGGTCGGCTGCCTCTCGCGGGCGAGCGGCGACGGCGCCCCGACACGCACAGGCCGCGCAAACGGACGGGTGGGCGGCGTACGGCCACGATTCCGGAGGCGCGCGCTTCTCGCCGCTGGCGCAGATCGACCGCCGCAACGTGGCGCGGCTGCGGGTGGCGTGGACGTACCACACGGGCGAGACGGGCGAGCGGGGAACGGCGGGCAAGTCGTCCTTCGAGGCCACTCCGCTTGTGATGGACGGCACGATGTACCTGAGCACCGCGCTGGGACGGATCGTCGCGCTCGATCCCGAGACGGGCGCCGAGCGCTGGGTGTTCGACGCCGGGGTGGACCGGCACGCGGGCTACGGCGACTTCGCGTCGCGGGGCGTGGCGGCGTGGACGGACCCGCGCGCGGCGGCGGGCGCGGCGTGCCGGCGCCGGATCGTGCTGGCCGCCATCGACGCGCGGCTGATCGCCGTCGACGCGCGCGACGGAAAGCCGTGCGGAGGCTTCGGGCGTGGCGGAACGGTGGATTTGAAGGCGGGCCTGCGCACCGCGCCGCACGACGACACGGAGTACGAGGAGACCTCGCCGCCCGCGGTGGTGAACGGCGTGATCGTGGTGGGATCGGCGGTGGCGGACAACGGGCGGACGGACGCGGTGAGCGGCGAGGTGCGCGGCTTCGACGCGCGGACGGGGGCGCTGCGCTGGACCTGGCATCCCGTGCCCCAGGACCCGGCAGACCCTGCGTGGAGGACGTGGATCGGGCCGCGGGCGCACGAGACGGGCGCGGCGAACGCCTGGTCCGTGATGGCGGCCGACCCGGCGCGCGGCCTCGTCTTCGTCCCCACCAGCAGCGCCAGCCCGGACTATTACGGCGGCGAGCGGCTGGGAGAGAACCGCTACGCCAGCTCCATCGTCGCGATCCGGGTCGCGACGGGACGGGTCGCGTGGCACTTCCAGACCGTTCACCACGACCTGTGGGACTTCGACAACGCGTCGCCGCCGGCGCTGGTGACGGTGCGGAGGGGCGGCCGCGACGTGCCGGCGGTGCTGCAGGCCACGAAGACGGGGCAGCTCTTCGTGCTGCACCGCGATACCGGAGTACCGCTCTTTCCGGTGGAGGAGCGCGCGGTGCCGGCCAGCGACGTCGCGGGCGAGGAGGCGTGGCCCACGCAGCCCTTCTCGTCCGTCGACGCCCTCTCGCCGCAGCGGCTGACGGCGGACGACGCTTGGGGGCCCACGCCCGCGGCGGCGGACGCCTGTCGCGCCACGATGCGGGCGCTGCGCAACGACGGCACCTTCACGCCGCCCAGCCTGCGGGGCACGCTGGTGGTGCCGTCCAACATCGGCGGGGCGCACTGGGGCGGGCTTGCGTACGACCCGGCGCGGCGCATCGCCTTCGTGCCCGTGAACCGGCTGGCGGCCATCGTGCAGCTCATCCCCCGGGCGCTGGCGGACTCGGTGCGGCGCGCGGATCCGCCCGGGGCCTCGCGCGTGGCGGGGTGGGAGTACGCGCGCATGCTGGGCACGCCGTACGTCATGCGGCGCCGCATCTTCCTTTCGCCCGAGCGCCTGCCGTGCACCCGGCCGCCGTGGGGCATGCTGGTGGCGGTGAGCCTGGACACCGGCGGCAAGCTGTGGGAGGTGCCGCTGGGCGACCTTCGCCTGGGGATGCCGGCGGAAGCGCGCGCCGCGGTTCCGGACGATGCGGGGAGCCCGAACCTGGGCGGGCCGATCGCCACCGCCGGCGGCCTGGTCTTCATCGGCGCGACGGCGGACCGCTCCCTCCGCGCGTTCGACGTGGAGTCGGGGCGCGAGCTGTGGCGCGGCGGGCTGCCCGCGGGTGGCAAGGCGACGCCGATGACGTATCGCCTGTCATCCACCGGAAAGCAGTACGTGGTGGTGGCGGCCGGCGGAGACGGCGAGTTCTTCGGCAGGGGCGATGCGCTGGTCGCGTTCGCGCTGCCGGACGCGCCGGCGGCACACGCGCATCCCGTCCGTCGCTCGATCGTCCGCGCGGCACGCCCGGTGCGGTGACGCGGCTCGCTCCGTCCCGCGGGCGGCGTCCACGCTCCGGCCCGGAACGCGTGCCCGCATCCGAGTATCCGCCGAACGAATCCACCGGGACCGCCGTGCCGTTCCGCCGACCGCCGACACCGGCTCGAATCTCCGCGCCCTTCGTCCTGCTCCTGGCCGCCGCATCCGGTGCGGCCGCCCAGCAGGCGCGGCGGGACACGGCGCGCGCCACGCGGCTCGATACCGTGGCCGTGCGCGTGCTGCACGCGCCCATCTCCGCCGCGCGGGCACCGTATGCGGTGACGGCGGTGGACGAGCGGACGATCCGGCGGGCGAAGCCGGGGATGGCGCTGGACGAGGCGCTGGGGGACGTGCCGGGCGTGCAGGTGGACAACCGCTTCAACTACGCGCTGGGCGAGCGCATCTCGGTGCGCGGCTTCGGGGCGCGGGCGCAGTTCGGGGTGCGCGGCGTGCACGTGCTGGTGGACGGCATCCCGGCGACGATGCCGGACGGGCAGACCACGCTGAACCACGTCGATCTCGGCGCGCTGGGGCGCGCGGAGGTGGTGCGGGGGCCGGCGTCGGCGCTGTACGGCAACGCGTCCGGCGGCGTGGTGCAGCTGGCCGGCGCCGCGCCGCCCACGGTGCCGTTCGGCACGGAGTACCACGCCACGGGCGGCAGCGACGGCCTCCTTCGGTTGCGTACCGGGGTGGGCGGCACGGTACGGGGCGTGGCCTACCAGGGCAGCGTCTCGCGCCTGCGGTACGACGGCTTCCGGCGGCACCAGCAGGCGGAGAGCACGCTGGGCTCGGCGCGCGTGGGGTTCGGCGTCGCGGGCGGACAGGCGTCGCTCGCCTTCCACGCCGTCAACTACGACGCGCAGAACCCCGGCTCGCTCTCGGACTCGCTGCTGCGCGTGGACCGCACGCAGGCGTTCGCCGGCAACGTGGCGCAGAACACGGGCGAGGCGGGCCGGCATCGGGAGATGGGCGCATCGTGGACGGCGCCCGCGGGCCCGGGATCGCTCACCCTGAGCGCCTACGGCGTCACGCGGCGGCTGCGGAACCCCATCCCCAACCGCATCATCGACCTGGACCGCCGCGCGGGCGGGCTGCGCGCTGCCTTCTCCGCCCCCGTCGCGCTCCTCGGATCGCCGTCGTCGTGGACGGTGGGCGGCGAGGTGGACGGGCAGCGCGACGACCGGCTGAACTTCGTGAACCAGAAGGGCCTGCGCGGGCCGCTGGCGCTGGACCAGCGCGAGCGCGTGGCCGCCGCGTCCGCCTTCGCGGAGGCGGTGGCCCCGCTCGGCCCGCATGCGGACGTGCTGGCCGCCGTGCGCTGGGACCGGCACCGCTTCTCGGTGGCCGACCGGCTGACCGGGCCGCAGGACCCCGACGACAGCGGTGCGCGGACGATGCACGCGTGGAGCCCCACGCTGGGCGTCTCCCTCCGCCCCGCCGGGGCGCTGACGCTGTACGCCAACGTCGCCACGGCCTTCGAGACGCCGACCACGACGGAGCTGGCGAACCGGCCGGACGGCGCGGGCGGCTTCAACCCCGCGCTGGAGCCGTCGCGCACGCTGTCGTTCGAGGCGGGCGCCAAGGGACATGCGGCGGCGTGGCTCTCCTGCGAGCTGGCCGCCTACCGCGCCCGCGTCCGCGGCGAGCTGATCCCCTTCGAGGTGCCCAACGCGCCGGGCCGCCAGTTCTTCCGCAACGCCGGCTCCGCCATCCACCGCGGCGTGGAAGCCTCCGCGTCCGCGACGCTGCCGGCCGGGCTGGGCGGGCGGCTGGCGTACGCGTGGACGGACGCCCGCTTCCGCGAGTACGTGGCCGGCACGTCCGACCTGGCCGGGAACCGCGTCCCCGGAATCGCGCCCCATCGCGTGAGCGGCACGCTCTCGTGGAGCGCGCCCGCCGGCCCCTTCGCCGAGCTGGCCGGACGCTACGAGGCCGCCACGCCCACGGACGACGCCAACACCGCTCGCTCGCCGGCCTTCGCCGTGCTCGACCTGCGCGCGGGGTGGGACGGCGCGCGCATCGGCTGGGGCCGCGCGACCCCGTTCGCCGGCGTCACCAACCTGCTCGACCGCGCCTACAACGCCTCCGTCACCATCAACGCCTTCGGCCGCCGCTACTTCGAGCCGGGGCCGGGCCGGGCCGCGTACGTGGGGCTGGACCTGGTGTTCGGACGATAGGGGCCCTTCACCCGCGGTCCCCGTTCTCCACGGAGGTCGACGGAGGGGCGGCGAGTGGTGCGGGCGCGGAGGGGGGCACGCGTCGCGGAGCCCTGCGGAGCGCCGCGGATCCCCTTCCCATGACTGCGGAGCGTTCGGCCTTCGATCGATCTCCTACGGCTTCCCGCCCTCCGTCTCCATCCCGTAGCGCAGCAGCTTGCGGTACAGCGTGGAGGGGTCGATGCCCAGCACCTCGGCCGCCCGCGTCTTGTTGCCGCTCTCGGCGTGCAGCACCCAGTGGATGTAGGCGCGCTCGATGATCTCCAGCGTGGGGTTGGGCGGCAGGCTGGCGGACACCAGCGGCTGCGGCGCGCGCTGGGTGATGCGGGCGGGGAGGGCGGAGGCGGGGATCTCGCCCGAGGCGGTGAGCACGGCGGCGCGCTCCAGGGCGTTCTCCAGCTCGCGCACGTTGCCCGGCCAGTCGTAGGCCTGGAGCGCGCCCAGCGCCTCGGCCGAAAGGGCCAGGGGCGAGCGCCCGCGCGAGGCCGCGAACTTGTCCAGGAAGAACTCGGCCAGCATCGGCACGTCGTCGGCGCGGTCGCGCAGCGGCGGCAGGTGCAGGGTGATGACGTTCAGCCGGTAGAACAGGTCGCTGCGGAAGCCGCCGCGGCGCATCTCCTCGTCCAGGTCGCGGTTGGTGGCGGCGATGATGCGCACGTCCACCGGCACCGCCTCCGTCGCGCCCACGGGGATCACCTCGCGCTCCTGGAGCACGCGCAGCAGCTTCACCTGCGTCGCGGGCGACATCTCTCCCACCTCGTCCAGGAAGAAGGTGCCGCTGGTGGCCGCCACGAACAGGCCCTGCTTGTCGCGCACCGCGCCCGTGAACGAGCCCCGCGTGTGGCCGAAGAGTTCGCTCTCCAGCAGGCTCTCGGGCAGGGCGCCGCAGTTGATGGAGACGAAGGGCCCGTCCGCCCGCGGCGAGATGCGGTGGATGTAGTTGGCCAGGATCTCCTTGCCCGTGCCCGACTCGCCCGAGATGAGCACCGTGCTGTCGCTGCCCGCCACCGTCTCGGAAAGCCGCAGCACGTCGATGAAGCGGCGGCTGCGGCCGATGGGCTTGGGCACGTCGGTGCGCTCGCGGCGCTGGATCTCGGTGCGGAGCTGCTGGTTCTCCTTCTTCAGCTGGCGCGACTCCCCCGCGCGCCGGCAGATGGCCACCAGCTCCTCGTTGGCGAAGGGCTTCTGGATGTAGTAGAAGGCCCCTTCGTTGACGGCGCGGATGGCCGTCTGGAGCGAGGCCTGCGCCGTCATCAGGATCACGGGGATGGCGGCGTCCACCTCGCGGGCGGCGGCCATCACCTCCATTCCGCCCACGCCGGGCATGCGCACGTCGGTCAGCACCAGGTCGGGGCGCTCGGCCTGCACCTTCTCCACGCCCTCGCGGCCGCCCACCGCCGTGGACACCTCGAAGCCCTCGCGCCGCAGCAGGATGCGCAGGGTGTCCAGGATGGCCGTCTCGTCGTCCACGACCAGGATCTTGATGGGGGTCACGGGGCTTCCTCCTGCGGTTCGGAAAGGGCGTGCGACGGGCCGGCGGGGCTCAGCGCGGGCAGGTACAGCGAGAAGGTGGCGCCCCACCCCGGCGCGCTCTCGTCCACCAGCACGGCGCCGCCGTGGGCCTCGGCCGCGCGCTGCACCAGCGCCAGGCCCAGCCCGGTGCCCCCCGGCCGCTGCGTGTAGAACGGGTCGAACACGTGCTCGGCGTCCTCGGGCGGAATGCCGGGGCCGCTGTCGGCCACGCGGATGTGCACCATGCGCGCGGAGCCCAGCGCCGGCGCCAGCCCGTCGGTGGGCCCGGCCGTCACCCGCACCTCCACCCGGCCCCCGGCGCCGGCCCACTGGGCACCGTTCAGCACCAGGTTCAGCACCGCGCGGTGGAGAAGATCCTCGTCGCCGCTCACGAACACGCCGTCCTCGCCGGGGTCCACCGTGAGCGCCACGGTGCGCCCCTCGGCCTGCGGGTGCGCGCGCACCAGGTCCACGGCGTTGCGGGCCACGCGCATGACGTCCACGGGGGCGGCGGCGCTCACCTCCACGCGCGCGAAGTCCAGGAACTCGCCCAGCAGCCGCGACAGGCGGTCGGACTCGCGCAGCACCAGCCCCCGCAGCACGTCGCGGTCGGCCGCGTCGATGCGGTCGCCGGCGAGCTGCTCCACGGCGCTGCGGATGGAGGCCAAGGGGTTCTTGATCTCGTGCGCCAGCGAGGCCGAGAGCTCGGCCACCGCCTCCAGGCGCTCGGCGCGGCGGCGCAGCGTGTCCAGCCGGCGGCGGGCGGTGATGTCCTGGAAGATGGCGGTGACGGTGGCGGGGCGGGCCTCGTCCCGGGCCGTGGGCGTGGTGCTGAGGCCCAGCACCATCCCCGCCGGGGTCTCCTCCGTCTCGAAGCGCGCCACCCCGGCGCCCGTGCGAAGGGTGCCGTCCAGGATGGTGCCCATCCCCGGGGCCAGCCGGTCCAGCTCCTCCAGCACGGGACGGCCCAGCCACGCCTCGTCCGCCAGCGCCAGCAGCTCGGCGCCGGCGGTGTTCACGTAGGCCAGGCGCCCCCCCTCGTCCACCGTCAGCACGCCGGTGCTGATGCTGCCCAGGATGTCGTCCGTGTCCAGGCGCAGCTGCCGCAGCTCCGTCTCCACCTCGCCCAGCACGGTGCCCGTGCGGCGCAGCCGGTCGCCCAGGTAGCCCGTGACCAGCGCCACCGCCGTGAAGAGCGCCACCTGCAGCGCCACCGAGGCGTCCGGCATGCCGTGCGCGCCCCAGGCGATCCCCGCGAAGTACAGGATGCTGGCGAGCGCCCCGATCAGGAAGCCGCCCAGGATGGGCAGCAGCACCGAGCCGGCGCAGATCACCAGGATGTACAGCGGGGCGAAGGCGCTCTCCCGGCCCCCCGTGAGGTGCACCACCCACGTCACCAGCCCCACGTCGAAGAGCACCTGCACGTACAGGTAGTTGCGGCCCGGGGCCCGCCGGCGCACGTGCGTGTACAGGAACGACGCGAAGGTGAAGATCCCCGCCAGCAGCAGGATGAGCGTGGCCGCCAGCGTCGTCATGGACGACGCGTCCGTCCACACCCACGCCGCGGCGGTGAAGATGGCGCCGGCCAGGCTCAGCCGGGCGAGGTACACCCACGACAGGATGCGCCGCGGCTCGGGGAGCCGCGACGAGGCGCCGCCCGCGATCAGCCCCCCCGGGAGCCGCATGGCGCGACGCTGCCGGGGCGGGGAGCCGTCCGGCGCGGCAGGGACGGGAGGGCGCGAACGGCGGGCGACGGGAGCAGGAGGGCCGTGGGGTGCGGGTCGGGGCGTGGGGCACGGGGGGTGCCCGGCATGGTGCATGATCCGCCCCCCGGCGGGCCGTGTCAAGGCCGCGCGGGTGGGGCCGCCGCCCCGCGCGGAACGAACGTCTCCCACCCAACCCGCGGCAGGGCAACCACTTCCAGAACAACCTTTCGCGAACATTCCTTCCCCGCTACTATGTGTCGAAGGCCGCCCGGGTGCAGCGCGGGCGGAAGGGCGCCTCGCCGCCCCTTCCACCGCCCCCCTCGACCGCCGCCGGACGGGCCCCGCGCCCGTCCTTCCAGCCCCCGCCGCGGCCGGCGCGGGGCTCCCCCGCCGCCCCCATGAGCGGCGGTCCGCGCCGCTCACCGCTTCCGCCCCAGACGCCACGCCCCTGTCCATGCGCTCCCGTACCGCCGCCGCCTGCACGCGGGGCCCGCGCCCGTGACGGCGGCGGCCGACGCCGGGCCCGCGGGCCTGCCCGG
>JAQBQD010000157.1 GCA_028287185.1 Gemmatimonadota bacterium
CCCGGCGGCTCCCGCACCGCCGGCGCCCGCCGCGCCCCCGGCTCCGCCCACGCCCCCCGCGCCTCCGGCCGTGCTGCCGGAGGGGTGGTTCGGGTTCGGCATCCGCTGCTCGGACTGCAGCTTCCACATGGACGTGGACAACGGCGTGCGGCACAGCAGCAGCGCCCGCTTCGGCAACGAGCCCACGGTGATCTCGGTGGAGCCGGGCTCGCCCGCCTACGCGGCGGGCATGCGCGGCGGCGACCGGCTGCTCGCCGTGGACGGGCTCGCGCTCACCACGCCGGCGGGTGCACGCCGCTTCAGCGCCATCCGCCCCGGGCAGACCGTGACGTGGACGTACCGCCGGGGATCGCGAACCAGCACCGCCCGCATGACCGCGGCGCGCCGGCCCGACGCCGGCGCGCCCCGCGCGGCCTCGCCCGAGGCGTCGGGCCGCCTGCGCTACTCGGGCGCCGTGGGAGGGACGAGCGTGGAGGTGCGCGGCGCCCCCGTCACCGTGTCGCGCGACGACCGCACGGGCGAGCTGGTCATCCGCAGCGCGGACGTCACGGTGCGCGTTCGCCCCCGCCGGTAGGTCCCGAGGGCGATCGGGAAGCTTCCGTTCGCGGAACGCTGGAGATCAACAGAGCCCGCCGTCGCGGGCTCGCTGCGTTTTGGGGAGAGGATCGGCAGGTCCGCAGGTCGGGGGCGCTCGGCCGGGCGGAGGTGGATCGGGGACCGGCGGCATCGGGTGACGAAGGACGGACGGGGTCGATCCCACGCACCTCGGCGATCGACCACATCCCACATGCTTCGATCGACCGAATCGACCGAGTCGACCGAATCCGTCGAAGCCATGCCTGGAGCCGGCCGGGCCGGGGAATCACTTCCTCGCCGCCGGCTTCTCGTCCTCTCCGCCCAGGGGGCGCACGAGGACGGCGGGGACGGTGCGCTCGCCGGCGCGGCCGAAGCTGACCTCGTAGTAGAAGCCCCGTCCGCACAGCGCCTCCACCTCGGCCAGCGAGATGCCCAGTTCGCCCGCGCCGCCCAGCACCCGCACGGGGCGGCCCGCCTCCACCTCGCGCGCGGCGAAGAGCTGGGCCATGTACAGCGCGCCGGGCGATCCCTGCCGCAGCAGCGTGGGCGAGCTTTCCTCGATGAAGGCGCTGAGCGGGTCCATCACCCCCTCCGCGCCCGTAGGCTGGCCGTCCCGCAGGCGGCACAGCGTGGCCACCCTTTCGCCCGCCTCGCAGAACTGGATCACCGCGTACGCCATCTCCCCTCCCCTTTCGGTACGTAAAAAGCCCATGTCTTCCTGACAATCGGTGCCCTTGTGCCCGCCGGTGCGCCGCACGACCTTGCCTTCGTGCAGCCGCGACATCGGTGCCACGCGGCCGCCGCGCCACCTTCCCCACACCCCCGCACGGAGACCGCTCCCATGCCCATCCATTCGCGCCTGGCCGCCCTGGTGCCGGCGTGCGCGGCGCTGCTGGCCGCCGCACCCGCGCGGGCGCAGTCCGCCCCCGACAGCGGCGCCTTCGTGACCCGCATCGGCAACGACACGCTGGCCGTGGAGCGCTACGTCCGCACGCCCACACAGCTTCGCGGCAAGCTGGTGGTGCGCTCGCCGCGCACCGCGTACCGCGAGTACACCGCAGCGCTGCGCCCGGACGGCTCCATCTCGCGCATGGAGGTGGCGTTCGGCCCCTCGGGGGGCCCGCCCGCGCAGACGGCGGTCTTCGACCTGCGCGCCGACTCCACCATCGCCACGCTGCACCGCGGCGACAGCACCACGGTGTTCCGCGTGGGCACGCCGCACACGTCGTCGCCCTTCCTGAGCCTGTCGTACGTACTGTGGGAGCAGGCGCTGCTGAACGCGCGCGCCACGCACCGCGATTCGGTGCAGCTGGACATGGTGGCGCTGGGCGCGCCGCAGCCCATCCCGTTCACCTTCTCGCGCCATGGCGGCGCGGTGACGGTGCTGTCCGGCGCGGGGCCGGCACACGCGCGGGTGGACGGAAGGGGCCGCGTGGTGAGCGTGGACGGCACGGGCAGCACGCAGCAGTTCCTGGTGCAGCGGGTGGCGGGCTTCGACGTGGACGCCTTCGCGGCGGCCAGCGCGGCGCACGACCAGCAGGGCGCGGCGCTGGGCGTGCTTTCCCCGCGCGACACGGTGCGGGCCGAGGTGGGGGGCGCGCACCTGCTGGTGGACTACGGCCGCCCCGGCAAGCGCGGCCGCGCCATCTTCGGCGGCGTGGTGCCCTGGGGCCAGGTGTGGCGCACGGGCGCCAACGCGGCCACGGTCTTCACCACCGACCGTGACCTCACCATCGGCGGTGCCGCCGTGCCCGCGGGCAGCTACACGCTGTGGACGCTGCCCACGGCCGAGGGGTGGAAGCTGATCGTCAACAAGCAGACCGGCCAATGGGGCACGGAGTACGACGCCGGCAAGGACCTGGTGCGCGTGGACATGGTCCGCGGCCCGGTGTCGCCGGCGGTGGAGCGCTTCACGATCGCGGTGGAACCGCAGGGCGCCGGCGGCGTGATGGCATTTGCGTGGGACGGCACGCGGGTGACGGTGCCGGTGGCGGTGCGCTGACCGTCAGCCGTCGGATCGCAGGCGACGGGGCGATCGACGGCGACGGACGGAGATGGGGGGAACGGAGGGCGGGAGGCGGCGCTGGTTGCCGCCTCCCGTCCGTCATTTGCGGCGGAACCGAAAGCTTACAAATTTGCAACGTCCCGAATGGATCGCCTGTAAACGCTTGTGAAAACGCAACTTACCTTCGCCGCCGCCGCACCGTTTTGGTGCGGACGCACCAAGCCGCGCCGGTGCGGAGGAAGGGCCGGGTGATGGAAATCGAGGCGGAGCAACAGCTTTCAACTTTGACATGTTTGGCGCGTGCGTTGCGCATGGGGACTGCACCTGCCGATCGAAGGTCCCACCCGCGGCGCCCCGGCCGGGCACGCGACGGGGGGAGCGTCGTGAAGCCCGGAAGCCACCCCTCAGAACGAGGTGCAGTCGATGTCGCGTCTCCGTCTTGCCGCCGTCGGAATCCTGTCGCTGGCCGCTGCCGCGGCGTGTTCGGACGCCCCCACCGATCCCCACGCCGCCGTGGCGAGCCCCGCGGCTCCGTCGGCGCAGGCCGGCAGGGACGAGGTGGTTCCGGGTGAGGTCCTGGTGAAGTTCCGCAGCGGCGTGAGCCGCGCGGCCGTGGGCGAGGTGACCAGGTCGCACGGGCTGGTGCACGCCTTCCAGGGCGTGGGCGGCGCGTACGAGGCGGTGAAGACGGCCCGCGGCAGCGAGTACGCCGCCGCCGCCGCCCTGGCCGACGACCCGCGCGTGGAGTGGGCCGAGCCCAACTACATCCGCCATCCGCTGGCCGTGACGCCCCGCCTGTGGGCGTTCGCCAACCCGGGCGGGCAGAACATGAAGTTCAACGAGCTGGACACCGGCGGGCGCTACGGCCAGCCGCTGCCCGCCACGTACGCCTCGGTGGCGGACGCGGACATGGACGCCGGCTTCACCGTCACCTGCCTGGTGGCGAGCTGCCCCGACGTGGTGATCGGCAACATCGACACGGGTGTGGACTACAACAACCCCGAGCTCGCGGGGCGCGTGATCCTGGGCAAGGACTGGGTCAGCAACGACAACGACCCCATGGACACCAGCGGCGAGGGCCACGGCACGCACACGGCCGGCACCTCGGCGGGCGTGGGCACGAGCGCGGTGGGCGTCACGGGCATCAGCAGCCACGTGAAGTTCTACGCGCAGCGCGTCTGCGGCCCCTCGGGCTGCCCGGTCTCGGCCATCATCAACGCCCTGAACGCGGCGGCCAGCTACCGCGACGCCGCCGGCAAGCCGATGGTGGCGGTGAACGTCTCGCTGGGCGGCGGCACGGAGTCCACGGGTGAGAAGAACGCCATCGCGGCGCTGACGGCCAACGGCACGCTCGTGATCGCCTCGGCGGGCAACGACGGGCGCAACAAGGTGAACTGCCCGGCCTGCGACGTGAACGCGGTGTCGGTGGCGGCCACCACCTGGCGCGATGCCCGCGCGTCATACTCCACGTACGGCTCGGGCCTGGACCTGTCGGCGCCCGGCGGCGAGTGCTACAGCAACACCACCGAGGACGGCTGCATCTTCTCGTCCATCATGACGGGCTACACCGGCGGCCACGTCTACAGCGCCACGGCCTCCGCGGACCCGATCTACAACATCAACGGCAACCTGCCGCTCGCCGGCGGCTACTACGCCTACATGGAGGGCACCTCGATGGCGGCGCCCAACGTGACCAGCGCGGCGGCGGTGGTGGCCTGGGCCACGGGCCTGCGCGGCAGCGCCCTGCGCACCCGCCTGCAGAGCACGGCCGACCACATCGGCGGCGGCACCACCTGGCCCAACAACAACTTCGGCAACGGCCGCATCAACGTGTACCGCGCGGTGAACAACTCCGCCACCTCGCCCATCTGACCGCTCCGGCGGCAGCGCAGCAGGCAGGCAGCATGAAAGCGGGGGGCGCCGGCACGGGCGCCCCCCGCCTCGTTCCATCCCACGGATGGGTCCGCGCGCCGTCACGAACAACGGGTCGACGTCCTCGCGGCGTGACTGCGTCTGCATGGGCCGCGACACCGTCGGGCCGGCGGGTGGGAGACATCGCGATCTCGATCCCTTCGATCAGCCTGTACAGGTCGGCCAGCTTTTTCTCCGCGCCCCGCGGCTCGTCGTCCGCGATCTGTTCCCTCTCCTCCGTCTGACGGTTGCCCAAGGTCTGCGAGAGGGGCCGGCGGGGTGGATTGGCTCCCCGGCGGGCGGCCGCGTAGATTGCCGGCGCCCGCCGCGGCCGTCCGCAACCCGTCTCCCCGGACCGACCCCTTGAGCCTCCGTACCCGCCACCGGCTGGAGATCGTCGCCGCCGCCGTGCTGTTCTCCACCGGCGGCGCGGCCATCAAGGCCACCACGCTCACGAGCTGGCAGGTGGCCAGCTTCCGCTCGGGCGTGGCGGCGCTCACGGTGCTGCTGCTGGTGCCGGCGGCGCGGCGCGGGTGGACGTGGCAGGCCATACCCGTGGGCATCGCCTACGCGGCCACCATGGTGCTGTTCGTCCTGGCCAACAAGCTCACCACCTCGGCCAACGCCATCTTCCTGCAGTCCACCTTCCCGCTGTACGTGCTGGTGCTGAGCCCGCTGCTGCTGCGCGAGCCCTTCCGCCTGCGCGACCTGGGGTTCATGGCGGTGATCGGGGCGGGGCTGGCGTGCTTCTTCGTGGACGCGCAGGGGCCGCTCGCCACCGCCACGGACCCCGCGAAGGGCAACCTGCTGGCGCTGCTGAGCGGGGTGTTCTGGGCGCTGACGGTGATGGGGCTGCGCTGGATGGGAAGCCGCGCCGGCGACACCAACACGGCGCTGCCCACCGTCGTGGCCGGCAACGCCATCGCCTGCCTGGCCGCGCTCTGGTTCGCGCTGCCGGTGATCGGCCCGCGGCCCACGGACTGGCTGGTGATCGGCTACCTGGGCGTGTTCCAGATCGCCCTCGCCTACGTCTTCGTCACCCGCGGCATCCGCCACGTGCCCGCCTTCGAGGCCAGCACGCTGCTGCTGGCCGAGCCGGCGCTGAACCCGGTGTGGGCGTGGCTGGTGCACGGCGAGCGCCCGGGCCCGTGGGCCATCTCCGGAGGCCTGCTCATCCTGGGCGCCACCGCCGCGAAGACGTGGTGGGACTCCCGCGCGGCCGGCCGCGCGCAACCGCTCACCGCATCGCCGGACTGACCGTCGCGCGTTCCCACGCAGGGAAACCGGGAGATCCGCGAGGACGCGACGAACGGAAAGGGGGCCCGGAGATGATCGTCTCCGGGCCCCCCTCCCTGTCCGCCGCCCCCGATCCACCTCACCCTGCCGTCACTGACCTTCCAGCGTGAAGTGGATGGGGAGGGTGATGAGGACGCGCACGGGCTCGCCCATCATGCTCGCCGGCTTGAAGCGGAAGCGCTCCACGGCGCGTCTGGCGGCGTCGGCGAAGGCGGGCTGGGTGGCGCCGACCACCGTCACCGTCGCCGGGTCCACGCGGCCGTCCGTGTTCACCACGAACTGCAGCCGCGCCTCGCCCTGCACGCCCGCGTCGCGCAGCATGGGCGGGTAGGTGCGCTGCAGGATGCGCCGTACCTCGGCCGCGTTCGCCAGCGCGGGGATCTCGCCCAGGTCCTCGGCCCTTACCACGCCGGTGGGCGCGCCGCCTTCGGAGACGGTCGGGTCGCCGCCGGGGCGCTGGCCGGCCAACGGATCTCCGTGCACCACGCCGACCGGGCCCTGTCCGGTGGTCATCTCCGGCGTCAGCGGCTTCGCGCCCGGGTCGATGGGCGGAAGCTTCGTGGGCACGTCCACGGGCGCGGGGAGCTCCACGGTGCGCCCGCGGGGCGCGGGGGAAGCGTCCGGGTGCGCCGGCTGCTCCGGCTGCGGATGCACCTTCACCGGCGCCTCAGGCACCGGGATGTCGATGAGCGGCCGGACGACCTCGGCCGCGGGCGCGGGCGGGCCCATGGAGGCGGAGGCGATGCCGCCCAGGACGAGGATGTGCGCGGCGAGCGACGCGGTGACCGTGCCGGCGCTCCAGATGCGGCGCTTGCGTGCTCCGGGCTCGAGGACCTTGAACATGGGGACCGTCCTTTCCCGATCGTGTGGATGCGGCGGCCGTGCGGCCGCCGGCGTTGGGGAGAAGGCCGGCGCTCCGGGGCCCGCGGAACGCGCCTTCCCTTCCGTACTTCCACCCGGCATCCGGTGTTCCGGAACAGCGTCCGCACGGGCTTCACCAGTGCAACGAGCCACCGGCGCGCCTTCTGACGATCGTTCGAACGATCGGCCTTGTCGCTTGCTGCCCCCGGCCGGATGAATCCGCGGATCCGCGGCAGCGACCATGCTAATCCTTCCGCGGAGGCTGGCTCCGCGGGATCGAGATCCGCGCGGCACGCACGTGGGGCCGGCGCGGCGGGGACGTTCGCGATCAGGTGCACGTCTACGCCACTTTCGCCGACGCATCGCCGCCCGCGAAGGCGGGCGGATAGGTTGTTGCAGCCCCGGGTTTCAACCCGTGGGCGGTGCCGGGCGTCCCGCCCTCGGCTCCGTCACAGATCCGGGATCTGCCAGTCGATCGGCTTCTCGCCGGACGATTCCAGGGCGGCGTTGATGCGCGAGAAGGGGCGGCTGCCGAAGAAGCCGCGGCGGGCGGAGAGCGGCGAGGGGTGCGGGGACTGGATGATGGCGTGGCGCGGGTGGATGAGCGCGGCCTTCTTGCCGGCGTACGCGCCCCACAGCACGAACACCATCGGCGCCTCGCGCGAACCCAGCAGGCGGATGACGGCGTCGGTGAACCGCTCCCAGCCCTTGCCCTTGTGCGAGTTGGGCTGGCCCTCGCGCACGGTGAGAACCGCGTTCAGCAGCAGCACGCCCTGCTTCGCCCAGGGAACCAGGTAGCCGTTGTCGGGGATGCGGCAGCCCAGGTCGTCGCGCAGCTCCTTGAACATGTTGGCCAGCGACGGCGGCGGACGCACGCCGGGCTGCACCGAGAACGCCAGCCCGTGCGCCTGCCCCGGCCCGTGGTACGGGTCCTGGCCCAGGATCAGGACCCGGGCGTCCGCGAAGGGCGTCAGCTTCAGCGCCGTGAACACCCGATCCTCGGGCGGGTAGATCGTATGGGTGGCGCGCTCCTGGTCCACGAACTCGCACAGCGCCCGGAAGTACGGCTGCGAGGTCTCGTCCGCGAGCAGGGGCTGCCAGCCGCCGGGAAGGGGAAGCTTCATGCGCGAGCGCCTCGTGGGGCGGCCGTCCGGCCGCGGTGGATCGTATCGGGCGCCGGTCCGCCGCAGTCGGCGGGGGCGATCCGGCTTGGAGCCTGGAAGCGGGCGCAAGCAGGGTACCCGCGCGGCGAGAAAGTCCCGGCGCCAGCTCATCCGCCTCACCCCACCCACTCGCCTCCGCGTTGCGGCGGAGCGCGTCGTTTCGGCACCAGGCCTGCACTATCCGCGGCCGGGGAGGAACGCGGGCATCGCCTTCGATGCCGCGCGGACCCCGGCGGAAGGCAACCGGCAAAGTATCTCCGGAGGCACACCGATGATCAAGCCCAACGTTCGAGCGTCGTTCGGCAGGCGGGAGGCGGAGCTTCTGACGTCCATCCTGGGACCGCGCGGCGAGGAGCGCCTGCGCGAGCAGGGGATGGACGCGCTGCTGGACGACGAGCAGGTGCTGCGCGGACTGGTGCGCGGCGGGCGCCTGAGCGCGGCGCCGGCGCCGCTCGTCTTCTACCTGATGGTGCGGCACGCGCTGCTGCAGCGCGAGATCGCGGACCGCCAGGTGGCGGACTACATCGCGGCCATCCTGCTGGAGTTCGGCATGGCCGGCCGCGCGCACGCGGTGGACGGCGGCGAGGGCGAGCCCTTCCACTACCTGGCCGACATCCTGGCCGCGCTGGAGCGCGCGCGCGGCGAGCGCGAGTTCCTGCTGCGCGTGGACCTGGGCAACTACGCGCTGTGGCTGGCGGGGCTGTTCCCCGACTTCATCACCGGGCGCGTGCAGCGGCGCGGGGCGCCGCCGCTGTCCTACTACGAGAGCATGGGCGCGGCGGGGTATCGCATGGCGGCGGGCAGCAGCCTGGCCCTGCGCCACGGCGTGGGCGACGTCTTCCTCCAGGTGGCCGACCAGTTCCGCGACGTGCGCGTGGCGCTCAACTCCCTGTCCGACACCGTCTTCTTTCCCCGCACCGGCGATCCCGTGGACCGCCTGCTGCGCCAGGTGGCCGACGGCTTCGGCGGCGGGCCGGTGCCGCTGGGCTGAACGCGGGACTGGACCGAGGCGGACCGGTGAACGTACTCTGCGGGGAGGCGATGCGCGCGCGTCGCCTCCCCGCCGCGCGTCCGTCATCGAGAAATTGCCGTGCGTGCAGACGGCGGCGTCCCGGCGCCTTTCCATCGACCGACCCCCACCGAACGGAGCGACCATGAGCGCACAGGCCGTGCTGGACGAGCTGCAGGGGCTGGGATCGGCGCAGACGCTGGCCACCTACCGCCGGCACGGCGTGCTGGGCGATGCGTACGGCGTGAGCTATGCGGCCCTGGGCAAGCTGAAGAAGCGCATCCGGACGGACCACGCGCTGGCCCTGGCACTGTGGGACAGCGGCAACCACGACGCGCGCATCCTGGCGATGATGGTGGCGGACCCGGCGAAGGTGTCGGAGGCGGAGCTGGGCGCGTGGGCGGCGGGGGTGCTGGGCCACGTGCAGGCGCAGGCGGTCGCGAACTTTGCCGGGCGCACGGCGCACGCGCAGCGCTGCGTGGACGCGTGGAAGGACTCGCCGGAGGAATCCACCTCCGCCACCGGGTGGACGACGCTGGCCGTGCTCGCCAACGAGGACGCCACGCTGCCGGACGCCTTCTTCATCCCGCGGCTGGAGCAGATCGAGCGTGAGATCCACGGCAGCGCCAACCGCGTTCGCCAGGCGATGAACAACGCGTTGATGGCGATCGGCATCCGCGGCGCCGGCCTGGCCGAGCAGGCCATCGCCGCCGCCCGCCGCATCGGCAAGGTGCACGTGGACCACGGCGACACCGCCTGCAAGACCCCCGACGCCGAACCCTACATCCTCAAAGCGCGCGCCCGAAAAGCCTGATTCCCCGCTCCGCTCGCCTACCGCGCCGGCACCGTCGCCCCGCGCCCGATCGCCCGCCGCCCCCGCGTCGTCTGCCCGATCTCCGCTTCCGCTCCGCTCGCTGGGACGCGCGCAGGCGCGATTGTAGCTCCGGCCCGGCGTTCATCCCCAGGGGACCGGTTCGTCCGCGGAGCGCACATCCCCGAATCCACTCGTAGCTGTCCCCCCGCCGGGTGTGCGAATCGCCCCGCGGCCGTATATTCGTTGCCCCCGTTTTCACGACGGTCCGGACCTTCAACCCGCGGTACAGATGGCGACCTCGAACGACCCCGCGCGCACGCTGGACGCGGCGACCGCACGCATGCTGCTGGACCGCGCCCGGCAGGCGCGCGCCCGCGCCTATGCACCCTACAGCCGCTTTCCCGTGGGCGCCGCGCTGCTGGCCGAGGACGGCGAGGTGGTGACGGGGTGCAACGTGGAGAACGCGTCGTACGGGCTGTCCAACTGCGCCGAGCGCACGGCCATCTTCACGGCCGTGGCCGGGGGCCGCACCCGCTTTTCCGCCGTGGCCGTGGTGGGGCCGCAGGACGACGCGCCGTGCGCCCCGTGCGGCGCCTGCCGCCAGGTGATGTACGAGTTCGGGCCGGACATGGTGGTGGTGCTTCCGGATTCGGCGGAGAACGGGGGATACGGCGTGACCACCATGCGCGACCTGCTTCCCGGCGCCTTCGTGCCCGCGCGCCTGGAGCATCCGTGAGCGGACCCAACGTGGTGGAGCTCATCGACCGCAAGAAGCGCGGGGGCGAGCTGAGCGCGGAGGAGATCGCCTACCTGTGCCGCGGCTTCACCAGCGGCGCCGTGCCCGACTACCAGGTGGCGTCGTGGCTGATGGCGGTGTGCTGGCGGGGGATGACGGCGCCCGAGACGCTGGCGCTCACGCTGGCCATGGTGGACAGCGGCGAGCGGCTGGACTGGTCGGGCCTGGACCGCCCCACGGTGGACAAGCACAGCACGGGCGGCGTGGGCGACAAGACGTCCATCGTGCTGGTGCCGCTGATGGCGGCGGCGGGCGCGGCGTTCGTGAAGATGTCGGGCCGCGGGCTGGGGCACACGGGCGGCACGCTGGACAAGCTGGAGGCCATCCCCGGGTTCCGGTGCAACCTGCCGCTGGACGAGATGCGCGCGCAGGTGGCCCGCATCGGGTGCGCGCTGGTGGGCCAGAGCCCCGAGCTGGTGCCGGCCGACGCGCGGCTCTACTCCCTGCGCGACGTGACGGCCACCGTGGACGCGGTGCCGCTCATCGCCAGCAGCATCATGTCCAAGAAGCTGGCCGGCGGCGCGCAGACGGTGGTGCTGGACGTGAAGTGGGGATCGGGCGCCTTCATGCGCACGGTGGAGGAGGCGCGCACGCTGGCGGCCGAGCTGGTGCGCATCGGCGAGGGCGCCGGCCGCCGCACGCGCGCGGTGCTGAGCCCCATGCGCGAGCCGCTGGGCTGCGCCGTGGGCAACGCGCTGGAGGTGCGCGAGGCCATCGACACCCTGAACGGCGCCGGCCCCGACGACCTGTGGCGCCTGACGCTGGAGCTGGGCGCGCACCAGCTCCTGCTGTCGGGCCTGGCCGCGTCGGTGGAGGAAGGACGCGCCACGCTGGCCCGCCTGCGCGGCGAGGGCGCCGGCGCGCGCAAGCTGGAGGAGCTGATCGAGGCCCAGGGCGGCGACCCGGCCGTGGTCCGCGATCCCGGCGTGATGGCCGCCGCCCCGCACGTGGAGCCGCTGCCCGCGGAATCCGCAGGCTGGATCGCGGCGGCGGATGCGCGCGAGATCGGCATCGCGGCGCTGGAGCTGGGCGCCGGCCGCCGCGTGAAGACGGACCCGGTGGACCCCGCCGTCGGCGTGGTCGTGAGCGCCCGCATCGGCGACCGCGTGGTGGCCGGCCAGCCGCTCGCCCACGTCCACGCCCGCGACGCCGCCTCGGCCGCCCGCGCCGCCGCCCGCCTGCGCGCCGCCTTCCAGGTGGCGCCGGATGCCGTGGAGAAGCCGGACGGCGGATACGAGATCATTGGATAGTCGACGTCGATCGTCGAGTTGGCCGGGGGCTCGTCCTCGGATCGCCCGTCGATCCTCCGCGGACAGGCCGTGATGCGGCACGTGAGGCTCGTCCGCGCATCCGCCGCCGCTGGTCGTGGCGTGGGATGGGTGGTCGAGATGATGCCGGGCGGCCGAGGGCCCGTTTCGTTAGATTGAACGGGAGGTGGTGCCGCGTGCGCCGCCTCCCGTCCGCCCTTCCAGATCCGATCGACCTTCCAAGCCGAGGCTTCGCCCATGCGCTTCGCCGCCTTCTCCCTCGCCGCGCTGGCGGTTGCCGCCGGCAGCGTGCCGGTCGCCGCGCAGAGCACGATGTCGCCGGTGTCCGCGCCGACGCTGGCGGCCTCCGCCTCGACGGCCGACGCCAACAAGGCGGTGGTGCGGCAGCTGTACGAGCGCGTCTTCAACCGGCACGACGTGGACGCGGCAGACGCGCTGATGCGCGTGGACTATATCCAGCACAACCCCAACCTCGCCACCGGCCGCGACGCTTTCAAGCAGGCGTTTCGGCAGATGTTCGCGATGGTGCCCGACGTGCACGTGGAGATCCTGCACATCGTGGCCGAGGGCGACCTGGTGGTGGTGCACGTGATGAACACCGCCACCCGCCCCGGCGGCGGCCGCATCGAGCAGCCCGGGTTCGACCTGTTCCGCGTGCAGAACGGCCTGATCGCCGAGCACTGGGACGCCGAGGTCGCCGCGCCCCGTCCCGCCCCCGCCGCGCCGCGCCCCGAGTCGG
>JAQBQD010000164.1 GCA_028287185.1 Gemmatimonadota bacterium
CCGGGCGCCTGCTGTGGCTGCGCGGCTACGCGGCCGCGGCCTCCGCCCCCGCGCGCGCCGGCACCCGGCCCGCCCCCGAGCGGCTGGAGGACGGCATCGTCTTCGACCGCGTCTCCTTCGGCTACCCGGGCGCCGGGCGCGGCGTGCTGCGCGACGTCTCGTTCCGCATCCCCGCGGGCTCCGTGGTGGCGCTGGTGGGCGAGAACGGCGCGGGGAAGACCACGCTCGTCAAGCTGCTGTGCCGCATGTACGAGCCCACCGCCGGGCGCATCCTGGTGGACGGGGTGGACCTGGCGGGGATCGGGGTGGAGGCCTGGCGCGGGCGCCTCTCCGCCGCCTTCCAGGACTTCGCCCGCTTCGAGCTCGCCGCGCGGCAGTCCGTGGGCGTGGGCGACCTGCCACGCATCGACGAGCCCGGCGCGATGGAAGGGGCGCTGGCCCGGGCCGGCGCGGACGGCGTGGTCGCCGCGCTCCCCGCGGGTGGAGACACGCAGCTCGGCGCCCGCTGGGAGGGCGGGGTCGATCTCTCCACGGGGCAATGGCAGACGCTGGCGCTGGGGCGCGCGCTGATGCGGCGGGACCCGCTGGTGGTCTTCTTCGACGAGCCCACGGCCTCGCTCGACGCGCGCGCCGAGCACGCGCTCTTCGCGCGGTACGCCCGCGAGGCCCGCGCCGGAGCGGCGCGCGGCGCGGTCACGGTGCTGGTCTCGCACCGCTTCAGCACCGTGCGCTCGGCAGACCTGATCCTGGTGGTGAGCGAGGGCGGCGTGGCCGAGCTGGGCAGCCACGACGAGCTCCTGCGGCGCGACGGCCTCTACGCCGAACTCTACCACCTCCAGGCCCGCGCCTACACGTGAGGCGCGGCCGATCGTCCGTCCGGTCGGTCCAGGGGAGCCGCAGCGGCGGCTTCGGCGTAGTTGCGCCCCTGGGAGGTGTGAATCCGGACGACGGAGGTCCGTAAGGATCGGTTCGACGCACGAGGCGGGGCGGATTCGCCCCAACGCAACCCGCAACGGAGGTGAGGCGCATGCTCAGCTATCCCCCGGCGCTCCTGGAAGAGTGGATGCGCCTCTACTACTTCGCCGTGGACGCCGACATCGGCAGCAGCGGCGTGTCGGACTCGTCGCTGGCCGACGTGCGGGCCCTGGCGGGCATCGGCACCGACGAGATGGACGCGGTCGTCTTCCACGACAGCCAGACGCTGGGCGGCACGGGCGTGCGCCGCGCCGTCGCGCGCCGCTGGGCCGGGGGCGACGCCGACCGGGTGATGGTCACCCACGGTTCCACCGAGGCCATCTTCCTGGTGATGAACGCCCTCCTCCGCGCGGGCGACGAGGTGGTGGTGCTCGACCCCGTCTATCCAGGGCTGGGCGACGTGGTGCGTGCGATGGGATGCCGCCTGCGCCCCTGGACGCTCTCCGCCGCGAGCGGGTGGCGCCCGGACCTGGACGAGCTGGCGGCGCTGGTGAGCGAGCGCACCCGGATGGTGGTGGTGAACTTCCCGCACAACCCGACGGGCGCCACGCTCACCCCCGGCGAGCAGGACGCGCTGCTTTCCATCGTGGAGCGCGCCGGCGCATGGCTGCTGTGGGACGGCGCCTTCGCCGACCTCACCTACGACGCGCCGCCGCTGCCCGACCCCGCCACCCGCTACGACCGGGCGGTGTCGCTGGGCACGCTCTCCAAGGCGTACGGGCTTCCCGGGCTGCGCGTGGGCTGGTGCCTCGCCGCGCCCCAGGTGCTGGAGCGCATGACCCGCGTGCGCGACTACACCACGCTGCACCTGTCGCCGCTGGTGGAGCTCATCGCCGAGCGGGTGATCGACGCCGCCGACCGGGTGCTGGTGGGGAAGCACGCCATCGCGCGGCGCAATCGGCAGGCGGTGCAGCGGTGGATGGACGAGCAGGGCGGCGCCATCACCTGGACGCTGCCGGCCGGCGGCGTGTGCGGCTTTCCCCGCCTGCACGAGGTGCCGGACGTGGAGGCCTTCTGCCACGCTCTCGCGCGCGAGCAGCGGGTGATGCTGGTGCCCGGCACCTGCTTCGGCACGCCGGGCCACGTGCGGCTGGGCTTCGGTGGCTCGGGCGCCGCGCTGGAGACGGGCCTGGAGCGGCTGGCCGGGGCGCTGCGGGCAGCGCGCACGCCCGCGCTGGTCTAAGCGCGGACGCCTCGCGCGGCCGCGGGAAGCGGACGGCGCCGGCGTTCGGCGCGGGGCGACGGCCGATGGAGGAAGGAAGCGGGCCGCCCTGTGCGCCGGCACGGCGCGGAGGCCGGCCCCGGACGAGCGGAGCGGCGGGTGCCGCCACACCCTCTCACCCTTGACGGAGCACGAGAGATGCCCACGATCACACTGCAACCCGACGAGATCGCCGAGACGCGCGCGCTGCTGGACGACCTGGCTGGCCGCCACGCCAGCCTGGAGGACGAGGCCTTTCTGAACGAGGCCGACCTTGCCGCCCACGACCTGCCGCGGCGCGTGCGCCGGGCGGTTCGCGAGTTCCGGCTTTACGAGCCCGCCAGTGCCATGCTGATCGTGCGCGGGTGGCCGGTGGACGAGGACCGGATCGGGCCCACGCCGGTGCACTGGCAGCAGCACGGCCCCGAGAACGACACCCGCCAGGAAGACATGCTCCTGCTGCTCCTGGGATCGCTGCTGGGCGCGCCGATCGGCTGGAGCACGCAGCAGGGCGGCCGCGTGGTGCACGACCTGCTGCCCATCAAGGGCCACGAGCACGAGCAGGTGGGCACGGGCAGCGAGGAGCTGATCACCTGGCACGTGGAAGACGCCTTCCACCCCTACCGCGGCGACTATCTGGGCATGATGTGCCTGCGCAATCCCGACCGCGTGCCCACCACCTTCGCCCCCATATCGAAGGTGAATCTACCGCCCGACCGCATGGCGGTGCTCGCCAGCCCACACTTCGTGATCCGCCCGGACAACTCCCACCTGCCCAGGAACGGTGCCGGCGTGAACGGGCGCACACCGGCCGAGGAGGCGCTGGTCAGCAAGGCGTACCACAAGATCGAGCAGATGTGCGCGTCGCCCGAGCACATCCCCGTCCTCTTCGGCGACCCCGGCGCGCCGTATGTGCGCATGGATCCATACTTCATGGACCCGCCGGAGGATCCCGCGGCGCGCGAAAGCTTCGCCGAGCTGATGCGCGAGGTGGACGCGGCGCTGGAGGACTGCGTGCTGGAGCCGGGCGACGTCTGCTTCATCGACAACTATCAGGCGGTGCACGGGCGCAAGCCCTTCAAGGCGCGCTACGATGGCCGCGACCGCTGGCTGAAGCGCATCAACGTGGTCCGCGACCTCCGGAAATCGCGCGAGGCGCGCCTTTCCGCCACCTCACGTGTGCTGTACTGATCCTGCCCATGCCGCGCCGGTGCGCATTCGGTCGCGCACCGCGCGGTCGTTCGTTGCACAGCGCGCACGCGGTCGTCGCGAAGCGGGTGAGGAAAGGCCGACCGGGGGGAGGAGGATGGCGGAGACGAGCGGGGATGGTCGGCTTCGCCGGGAAGGAACCGCACCACGTCGGATCGAGTGCGGGCGTCACGGGCCTCGAAACCGTTGACGGCGGCGGCCTCGCGTGCGTTGTTGCTGCGGCAGGATGATGCCGGCGCGGCCGAGGGCGGGCGCGGCGCTCGCGAGGATGATCGCGGCCGCGGACGGGGCGAAGCATCCCGTCCAATGCCAGCTCGCTGACAAGGCGGTAGCATGCGAGCCGTTCCGACTCGATGAGCCCGCCCGCCGCGAGTAGCGCGACGGCCAGCGCCGGGTCGAACTGCCGTCGCGCGCCATGACGGAAACGTCGTTGACCGTGAAGCGCCCGTTCGGCAGCACGAAGCCGCTCGCGCGGAGCGCCGCGTCGTCTCGTAGGAGCGCCTCGCGGGTGCGGCTGCTGGTGGTCGCGAACTCGAGGGCGCACGAGGGTGCGACGCCGACCTCGACTGAGGCCGCATCGATCCCGAGCAACTCGGCTACGGAAATCCGCACGAAGGGCATGGCGGTGGCAGGTGGTGAGGGTGGATGCGCTGCCTGGGCGGCCGCATCTCGCAGGGCCGGGCTGCTGCGCCCACACGACGTCCCCGTCGCCAGAAGCGGGAGCTGCTCTGGAATCTCCGCGCGAAGACGACGGATCGCGCGACGGATGTGGCCGGCATGGACGGACACCGCTCGCCAACACGGCCGTTGGAGCTTTCCGCGTACGCCAACTGTGCTCTGCCTTGACCGCCGCCTCGTGGTGGATCTCCAGCAGCAGCCCCGCTCCATCCTCCAATTCCTCGCCGACTCCCTCTCCGCACGCCGCACTCACCTCCCCCCAAGCTCCTACCGCCCCGCTGAACGATTACCAAACTCATTGCGCGAGGTCACGCGGTGTCTTGTACGCCATAGCATAACGGCACAGGGATCACGTATTCTTGCCGCACGGGGTCGCGTGAGATCGCGTGTGATCGCCGCGTTGCAATCGGAAGGTCGCCGGTTCGATCCCGGCACGCTCCATAGACGTAGCACGCGTACGTCACGCGTCCAGACCGGCGGCATGGTCTGGGCGCGTTCGTGTACCCTGAACGGAACTCCGCTGCCGGTGCAACTGAAAAAAGCCTACCGATAACGTGAAGATTGTCGGTCCGGTGTCGGGTAACGAGTGGGACGAACGTGGGACGCCGAGCAACCATGCCTATCCTCCAGCGCCTCCGTCCCTCCCCCGGCCCACAGGCAATCCGATGGCAGCAGAGAGCGATGATTCGGTGTCGAAGTCCGCGCGGCAGAGGCGGTCGGTGAAGGTGAGCGGCACACCCGCGCCCGTGGTGTCCGAGCTCATCCGGCACGAGTACCGGCATGCCGCGCTGGGCATGGGGCTGGGGCTGGCGACGATCGTCGGCGGGTGCATCCTCGGGATCGCCGGCGCGGCGGGGCACACGAGCTGGACGGCCAAGCTGCTGGGGTTGAACTCGACGCTGACGGATGCTGCTCCGGGAGTGATCCTGTTCATCGTCGGGGTCGTCCTGGTCTTCATCACCCGCCCCCGGGTGAACGTCAGCGACGTTCGCTGAGCCTGCCCCTCGCGGCTGCGCTGGATTCCGCCGCCTCCCCCGCACGGATCGACGGCTCCGCACGCCCAGCGGCGCTCACGGGCAGGCACCGCCGAGCGGGACCGTGCCCGACGCACCCGCGTCACGTCACCCTCGCAGACGGGTCCGCGTAGACGGTGTACGCCAGCCACGTCGGGTCGCCGGCTTCGCGCACGGTGAGCCGGGCGTGGAGCGCCGCCGCGCCGAAGGTCTCCCCCGCCAGAAGGCCGTCGTACAGGGCGGTGGCGAAGGCGCCTGCGGGCTCGTCGTACACCGACCAGTACGCGCCCACGAACGCCCCGGCGCCGGCGTTCACGAAGCGCCGGGCGAACCCGCCCACGTCCACCAGCGACCTCCCGCCGCGGCCGACCTCGCAGGCGTTCAGGAACACGAGGGGCGAGGCCTTCCCCAGGTTGCGCAGCCGGCCGCTGATGGCCTCGGGGCTCAGGCGCTCGCCGCGTTCGAGGAGGATGGCCGACCGGTCGGGGTTGGTGTCGCGGAACACGCCGTGCCCGCTGAAGTGCACTCCGTCGAACGTGCCGCCGGCGAGCGCCTGCTGCACGCCCGACGCGGTGGCGGGAACCGTCGCCACGGCCACGCCGCGCGCGGCCAGGCCGTCGAAGTACGTCTTTTCCGCCGTCACCGCCGCGAGCGCCGAGTCGCGCGGGGCGACCAGGGCGACGTTTCGCAGGCTCAGCCGGGGCCGCAGCGGAACGCCCGCCAGCCAGCGGGTGATCTGGAACCGCGCGCAGAAGAAGTCGTCCTCCATCACCTCGCCGTTCTCCTCTCCCGTCAGGCGGCACAGCTCCCACGGAATCCACGGCTCGTCGGAGCACACCTGCACCGTGCGGATGCGGTCGCGGAGCCGCCACAGCACCTCGCGCAGCTCCGCGGGGACGAGCGTCTCGTACAGCCAGGTGCCCTTCGCTTCCAGGGCACGCGTCGCCTGCTCCGGATCGGTGGCGCCCCGCTCGCCCTCCTCCTCGATCTCGCGGAAGAAGTCGTTGAAGAACGGCAGCGGCTCCAGCGCCAGGGCGATGGGCCCGAAGCGCCGCTGGAAGAGCCCCAGCTCCGGGTCGCGCGCGTGCACCAGCAGCTCCAGCACGGGCAGGCCGTTCTCGCGGCGCTCCAGCACCAGCACCGACACGTCGGGCGCCGCGCCGGCCGGGGGCGGCTCCACGGGGGCGGCGGCCTCCACGCGCGCGCAGGCGGACGCGCCGGGACCCACCACGGGGCGCAGCGTCAGCACGGCCAGGGCGCGTCCGTCCTGGAACGCGAACACCCGCACCTTCGCCACGCCGGGGCGCACGGCCCGCAGGCGGAAGCGCAGGGTGGCGAGCAAGCCCGCGGCGGCGTCCAGCTCGCCCTCGTCGCGGCCCTCCACCACGAAGCCGGCGCCGGGCTGCACCAGCACCTCCACCGGCCGCGTGGGGTCCAGCTCCAGCGCCGCAGCAGCCGTGGCGCCGTCGTCCTCCCCCCCGATCCAGACCAGCAGCGACACGGCCTCACCGGGAGCCACCCGCTCGGGAAACGACGCGCAGAACCGAGCCGTGCCGTCCTCGGCGGCGGCGGCCGGAGCGACGTCCGCCGGGAGCGGAGCGCCGCGCTCGGGGCTGCCTTCGGCGGGCGGTGACGGGTCCCACGGCGCGGCGCCGGAAAGGTCGCAGACGCCGGCCAGGATCCCGTCCTCCATCACCACGAATCCCTCCAGATCCCCCGGGGCGTCCGTGCCCGACTCCACCGCCGACGCCGAGGGGATGCGTGCCGCCGCGGCCGCGTCGCCTACCGTGGACCCGGGTCCGGTCCGGGCGAGCGCATCCTGCATCTCCCGGCGAGTGCAGAGGCGGTATCCGGGCGTTCCGGCCGCCGCCGGGATCACCACGTAAACGGGAAGGACGCGGGACAGGAGCTCGGCCGCCTCGCCCGCGGTCAGCGAGGCGGCGAGCACCAGGAAGTCGTGCGACACGGGGGCGGGTACGGTCATCAGAGGCGGGGCTGGGAAGGTGGGTCCCGTCGGCGCGACGGCCGTCGATGCGGGTCGGGCAGCGGGAGAGGGGAAAGTCGGAGGCGGGCCTGATCGCCTCCGCCGCTGCGCGGGAGGACGGGTCGCCCCGAACCGCGTCCGCCGGGGCACGGTGCGCATGCGCCCGCCCGCTCCACGACGACGATCGTCTCGGGTGCGGTCGGGAAATGTCCGGGCCCGCCCGCCGTCCGCCGGCAGACGTCGGCCGGCCGGCGCAGGAGTGGTATGGCGCCCGGCGGAGCGGGACCGGGCGCCGTGGCTCAGCAGTTTCCGTTGTTGGGCACGTTGATCGTGATGGAGAAATGGGACGCGATGGAGTCCAGCGTCGCCTGGGTGGCGCTGGTGACCGCAACCGTGTCGGACCCCGGGTACGTCAGCTGGCAGCCGGGCTGGAGCGCAGGGGAGGTGAGGTTGCCCCGGACGAGCGCGACGACCGTGGTGCTGCTGCTCGGATCCGACACCAGGAACCAGGCCGGGCTGGCCGCGGCCAGGGTGGTCCCGTGGCGCACGCGTCCCAGCGGGAGCGTGTCCTGCGAGGGGCCCGACGCGGTCGCGTAGGTCGTCTTCACGACGACGGCCGAGCCGGTGCCGGCGCCAGCGCCGGCACGGAGCCGGGGCCGGGCCGACATTCCCGGGCCGCCATGGGTGGGCGCCAGGTACACGGAGCCCCCGGTGAGCCAGATGGTGTCCCCGTTGATGGTTCCCGCGGCCGTGGCCGAGAAGTACGCGTTGAACCCGTTGGTGGGGCAGGAAAGCCACGCGCTGATGGTCGTGGCGCAGGACGTCGGCTTTCCACCGCCGGCGAACCCTGCCGCCGCGGCCACGAGGGGGATCAGCAGGGCGAGGCTGCGGAGCGATGCGGCGACTGGTTTCATGGAAGGCTCCTCGGACCGGAGGGATAGAGGGATGGAGAAGGGGAACGGGCCGCGCCCACCGCGTGGCCGCGGCTTTAGCAGCGTTCCGGCGTCGGCGCGGTAGTCGCGACGCCGAACCGCCCGTGGAAGGCGGCCAGCGCCGTCAGGGTGGCCGAGTCGTCGGCCACCCGTCTCGGAGCCGAACCACCCTCGGCGGAGACGGTCACCTCGCAACCGGGCTTCAGGGACGGGAGCGCAGCAAGCCTTCCTCCGACCAGCGCCACGACCACCGAGGTGTCCGTGCCCGACGCGCGATAGGCGACCAGCATCCGTGCCGCGGTGTCCGGGGTGCGGATCCGCCGGGGTACGGAGATGTGCTGTCCGGCCTGGGACGGCCCGGAAGCGGTGGTGTAGACGACCACGCCCGGACCGAAGGCGGCGGCACGCGCGCGGCGGGGGGCCGACCCGTGGCCCGGATGGACGGGGGCCAGGAAGACGGCGCCGTCGGTGAGCACGATGCTGTCGGAGCGGACGCTTCCCGTGGCCGTGGCCGAGAAGTACGCGTAGAACCCGTTCACCTGGCAGGAGCGGCCGGCGAGGACGGCGGGGCAGGGCGTCTGCTGCCCGCCGCGTGCAAACCCCGCCGCCGCGGCCGCGAGGGGCATCAGCAGGACGAGGCGGCGGAACGCGTCGCGATGCGGTTTCATGAATGATCCTGTGAGAAGGTTGAGGGAGAAAGGGTGACGGCGGCCTGCCCTCGACACACGCCCCGGGCTCGCCTGGCGCGGCAGGCCCGGCGGGCGACGGACGCCCGGGGGTAGCTGCGGGCGGCTCAGAACGAGAGGCGGTCGCGCAGGAGCCGCACGAGGAGGAAGCACAGGAGGAGCGCGGCCAGGTGCGACCACGCGTTCAGCAGCACCCCCACCCACCCGGCCGCGACGAGCGCGACGGCCAGGTACGCCGCGCCGCCCGCGACCAGCAGGGCCCCGGGCCGGCGCCGGCGCCCGC
>JAQBQD010000169.1 GCA_028287185.1 Gemmatimonadota bacterium
GCGCGCAGCAGCAGCCCGCGGCGGCCCAGCCGACCGCGGCCGTGGTGCCCGGCGCCGCGCCGTACACCGCCAACGGCATCGGGCCGGCCAGCGACACCCTGGGCCTGGCCGCCGCGCGCGACACCGCGAAGAAGGTGAAGTTCAACGCCGGCGAGGACCCGCGCTTCGCCGCCGAGCACGGCTTTCCCATCAAGGGGCCCGCCGCGCTGCCGGGCGCGCTGCTGCCGCAGAACCGCATCGTGGCGTACTACGGCAACCCGCTCTCCACGCGCATGGGCATCCTGGGCGAGCTGCCGCCGCAGCAGATGCTGGCGCGCTTCGACCGCGAGCTGGCCGAGTGGCGCGCCGCGGACCCGTCGCGCCCCGTCATCCCCGCCATGCACCTGATCGCGGTGGTGGCGCAGGGCGAGCCCGGGCCCAGCGGCAAGTACCGCTCGCGCATGCGCGACACGCTGGTGGAGCAGGTGGCGCGCTGGGCCGACTCGCGCCACGGCCTGGTGTTCCTGGACGTGCAGGTGGGCACGGGCAGCATCCAGGAGGAGATGCCGCGCCTGCTGCCCTTCTTGCAGCGCCCCAACTTCCACTTCGCCGTGGACCCCGAGTTCATGATGAAGGGCGGCCAGCGTCCCGGCACCAAGATCGGGACGATGGACGCCAGCGACATCAACTGGGTGAGCGCCCAGCTCGCGCAGCTCGTCCGCGAGCACCACCTGCCGCCCAAGGTGCTGGTCATCCACCGCTTCACGCGGAACATGGTCACCAACGCCGAGCGCATCCAGCTGCGGCCCGAGGTGCAGATCGTGATGGACATGGACGGGTGGGGCGCGCCCTGGCTGAAGCGCGACTCGTACCGCGACTACGTGGTGGCGCACCCGGTGCAGTTCACGGGCTTCAAGCTCTTCTACCACAACGACCAGAAGAAGCAGGGCTCGCGGATGATGACCAAGCAGGAGGTCCTGGCCCTGCGCCCGCAGCCGCTTTACATCCAGTACCAGTAGCCGATCGGCGGGCGTCGAAGGAAGGCGGCCGGATGCCGGATGTCGGATGAAAGAGGCGGGGCCCTGGAGAGCGCATCTCCGGGACCCCGCTTTTGCTCACGCCCGCCGTTTTCCGCGGACGACATCGCACGGTCGATCGCGTCGGAGCCTCCCGCCGAACGTCGACCGATCCGCAGACCGGGCTCGTCAGTCCCGCTCGAACCAGTGACGGCGGCGGAAGAGGTAGAGGGCGGTCCAGATGGGGAGGAAGGCGAAGAGGCCCGTCCACTCGGGGAGCTGGCCGGTGAGCATCTCGGAGAGCAGCGCCAGCTCGCCGCAGAGGAGGGCGGCGAGGGACAGGTCCACGGCCCAGCGGCGGCGCAGGAGGAGGCCCACGCCCATCGCCAGGCAGAGGATGGCGGCGGTCACGCCGGGGCGCTGCAGGCCGCCCACCGGGCCCAGCGCCCACGCCAGCGTCGCCGCGCCGCCCGCCAGCGCCACCGCGGCGATCAGGGTGATGCCCAGCGACCGGCCGGGGTGGTACGCCTCGCGCACGTGGGCCGTGTGGCGGTGCAGGTCGCTGGCGAGCAGGCGGTACATGATCTCGGCCACCCAGCGGAACTCGCGCTCGCCCTCGGGGCCCGCCTCGCGCCGCTCCTGCGCGTACTCGTAGACGGTGAGGAAGGTGGCGCGCTGCAGGTTGTGCGTCTCCAGCCAGCGCAGCAGCGCCTCGCTCTCGGGCGGGGCCACGGCGGGGCGGGCGAAGCTGGCGCTCACGGCCTCGCGCAGGCAGGCGTACGACTGGTAGATGCCACGCGTGCGCAGCCAGCGCGTGCGGCCCGCCATCACCAGCGCGAACGGCACGCTCCACGCGAGGGACACGACGAACGCGGCCACGCGCTGCCCCAGCGAGGCGGCCGCGTCCGACAGCGCCAGCGCGGCGCCGGTGAGGGTGGCGAACACGCCCAGGCCCGTGAGCACGAGCAGGACGTTCCACGCGGTGAGGAGCAGCGCCGGAGCGGGGCGCGTTGCGGTGCGAATGGTGCCTTCTGCGGTTCTGCGGCCCTGCGCACGGGGCGGAGCGGCCGGTTCATCGGGTCGCGGGCGCGGGGCGAACGGCCGCCGGTCCGGGGATGGAATCTGACGAAGGACGGCCGCGGCGGTCAACGCCCGGCGGCGCCCCGCCCTTCTACGCGGGTGCCCCGTGCGGAGTTGCACGCGGCGGTTCCCGACGGCGCCCGCAGGGTGAGCGCCGTTCACCCTGCGCGTGGCGGAAACGCTGAGCGGCGCTCAGATAAGTCGGCGTTTGCCAGCGACGTACGGGGCCTTAGATTGAGCGTTCCCGCCGCCCCGGAGCCCCTTGCCGACGCGGCCCGCGCGACCCCTTCGGAAGGCGGCGATGCGCACCATCCGGCAGCTCTTCGACCTTTCGGGAAGCGTCGCGCTGGTCACGGGCGGCGGGCGCGGGCTGGGCGAGCAGATGGCGCGGGGGCTGGCGCAGGCGGGCGCCGCCGTCGCTCTCGCGTCCCGCAAGCGCGAGGCGTGCGAGGCCGTGGCCGCCGAGATCGCGGCGGAGACCGGCGCCCGCACGCTCGCCCTGCGGATGGACGTGACCGACGAGGCCCAGGTCCGCGCCGCCGTGGACGAGGTGGAGCGCGCGCTGGGCCCCGTGGACCTGCTGGTGAACAACTCCGGCACGTCGTGGGGTGCCCCCGCCGCCGAGATGCCGCTGGAGGCGTGGCACAAGGTGATGGAGACCAACGCCACGGGCACCTTCCTGTGCTCGCGCGAGGTGGGCCGCCGGCTGATCGAGCGCGGCGCGGGGGGCGCGATCCTGAACGTGGCCTCCATCGCCGGCGTGCGCGGATCGCCGGCGCACGTGCTGGACGCCGTGGGATACAGCGCGTCCAAGGGCGCCGTCATCGCCTTCACGCGCGACCTGGCCATCAAGTGGGCCCGCAACGGCATCCGCGTGAACGCCGTGGCCCCCGGCTTCTTCCGCACGCAGATGACGGAGAAGGTGCTGGACCGCGCCGCCGCCGCCCTCGGCGCCGTCGTCCCCTTCGGCCGCATCGGCGCCGAGGACGAGCTGATGGGAGCCGCGCTCTTCCTGCTTTCCCCCGCCGCTTCCTACGTGACGGGGCAGGTGCTGGGGGTGGACGGAGGGATGTCGGCGTAGGGCGCCGGGCGGCGCGTCTCGCGAGCGCCGGCGGTGAAAACGGGAGCCCTGCTTCGGCACCGAGCATTCCGCGCGGGCGGACTTCGTGCCGTTCCAGCCGCGGTTTCGACCGCCTGGGCGATAGGACTCGGCCGAATCCAACGGAGCCGGGATCTGGATTGGACCGGATCGAAGGAGACGCATCAAACGGCGGCCACCATCCGCCGGCAGGTCCCGATCGAAGGCGAACGCAACGCGAACCAGGACCAGGAGCGAGCAGATGGCAGCCACGGCGACCGAGGAGCGGGTCGGGACGGCCCCCGCGCGGATGGAGGTGGAGGACGGGGTTGCGGTGATCCGCCTCAACCAGCCGGGCAAGCCCGTCAACGTCATCAATGCCGAGCTGCTGCAGGCGCTGGACGGCATCCTGGCGCGGCTGGAGAAGGGCGAGGGCGGCGCGCGCGCCGTGGTCATCGTGTCCGAGAAGAAGGGCACCTGGATCGCCGGCGCCGACATCGAGCAGTTCAAGGACTTCCGCACGCCGGCGGACGGCGAGGCGGCCAGCCGCGCGGGGCACGCCCTGCTGGGACGCCTGGAGCGCCTGCCCATCCCCGTCGTGGCCGCCATCGACGGGGTGGCGCTGGGCGGGGGGCTGGAGGTGGCGCTGGCGTGCGGCTACCGCGTGGCGTCCGACTCGCCGAAGACCAAGCTCGGCCTTCCCGAGGTGCAGCTTGGCATCCTGCCCGGCGCCGGGGGCACGCAGCGCCTTCCGCGGCTGATCGGGGTGCGCGGGGCGCTGGACCTGATGCTCACGGGCAAGCAGCTCGACGGGCGGCGGGCGCGCGCGGCGGGCATCGTGGACGAGGTCGTGCCGGCGCCCGTGCTGCTGCCCATCGCCAAGCGCATCGCCCTGGAGATCGCGGACGGTACCCGCGCGCCGCGGACGGCGTCCAAGACGGGCTCGCCGGAGAACGTGGAGCGGCTGCCGGGGATGCTGTCCGTCATCTTCCGCAAGGCGCGCGAAGGGGTGCTGGCCAAGACGCACGGGCTGTATCCCGCTCCGCTGCGCATCCTCCAGGTGGTGCACGACGGCCTGGGCAAGCCGCTGGACGAGGCGCTCAAGATCGAGGCGAAGGCCTTCGGCGAGCTGGCCGTGACGCCCGAGGCGCGCAGCCTGTTGCACCTCTTCTTCGTCACGACGGCCGCCAAGAACGACGCGGCGCTGCCGGAGGGCACGAAGCCGCGGAAGGTGGAGGAGGTGGCCGTCGTCGGCGCGGGCTTCATGGGCGCGGGCATCGCCGCCGTCTCGGCCGAGGCGGGGATCGAGGTGCGGCTGAAGGACGTGAAGCTGGAGGCCGCGGCCAAGGGCCTGAAGACGGCGCGCGACACGCTGGTGAAGCGGGCCAGGCGCAAGAAGGCGCGCCGCTTCGAGGTGACGGCGCTCATCGACCGGGTGCAGGCCACGACCGAGTACGCCGGGTTCCGCCAGGCGGACGTGGTGGTGGAGGCGGTGTTCGAGGACGTGAAGGTCAAGCACGCCGTCATCAAGGAGATCGAGGCGGCCATCGGGCCCGACACGGTGCTGGGGTCGAACACCTCCACCATCCCCATCGCCACCCTGGCCGAGGCGGCGGCGCGGCCCGAGAACGTGATCGGGCTGCACTTCTTCTCGCCCGTGGACAAGATGCCGCTGCTGGAGATCATCGTGCACGACCGCACGGCGAGCTGGGTGACCGCCACCAGCCACGCGTACGGCAAGCAGATCGGCAAGACGCCCATCGTGGTGAACGACTCGCCGGGCTTCTACGCCAACCGCATCCTCTCGCCCTACATGGCCGAGGCGGCGCTGCTGCTGGAGGAGGGCGCGCGCATGGACGAGATCGACCGCGCGATGACGGACTGGGGATACCCCGTGGGCCCCATCACGCTGTACGACGAGGTGGGCCTGGACGTGGCGCAGAAGGCCGGCAAGATCATGGCGGCCGCCTTCGCCGACCGCATGAAGCCCAGCACGGTGGTGGACAGGCTGGTCGCGGACGGGCGCAGCGGCCGCAAGAACGGCAAGGGCTTCTACGCGTACGATGCCGAGGGCAAGCGCACCGGGCCGGACGAGAGCGTCTACGCGCTGATCGGCAGCCCGCCGGCGCGGGCGCACGACAGGGCCGAGATCCAGGACCGGCTGGGGCTGATGATGGTGAACGAGGCCGTGCGCACGCTGGAGGAGGGGGTGCTGCGCAGCGCCCGCGACGGCGACGTGGGCGCGGTGCTGGGCATCGGCTTCCCGCCCTTCCGCGGCGGCCCGTTCTGGTACGTGGACCAGGTGGGCGCGCAGAACGTGCTGAACCGGCTGCGCGCGCTGGAGGCCCGCTTCGGCGCCCGGTTCGCGCCCGCAAAGCTGCTGGAGGAGAAGGCCCGGACGGGCGGCAAGTTCAGCGACGACGCCGCGTGACCGCTCCGCCGCTGCAGGTGGCGCCGGGGGTCCACCGGCTCTCGGTGCCGCTGCCGTTCCCGCCGCGCGAGGTGGCGGCGTGGGTCATCGACGGTCCCGACGGGCACGTGCTCGTCGATACGGGGATCGACACCGCCGCGGGGCGCGAGGCCCTGCTGGGGGGCGCCGAGCACCTGGGCGTGACGCCGGACTCGCTGGGATGGGTGCTGCTCACGCACGCGCACATCGACCACTACGGCCTGGCCGGGCCCGTGCGCGCGTGGGCGGGCGCGCAGGTGGCCATGCACGAGCGCGACGAGGAGCTGGCCCGCCGCTTCGTGGACCGCTGGCCGGAGGACCGCGCGCTCGTGGGCCGCGAGCTGGCGGCGGGCGGCGTGCCGGAGGCGGCGGTCCCGCAGCTCCTGGCGGCGTCGGACTTCATCCACCGGCAGTACCGCTGGTTTCGCCCGGACGTGCTGCTGCGCGGCGACGAGGGGGACGTGCCCGGCGCGCCGGGGTGGCGGTGGATCCTCACCCCCGGCCACTCGCCCGGCCACGTCGTCGTGCACCATCCCGAGCGCCGCATCCTGATTGCCGGCGACCACGTGCTGCCGCGCATCTCGCCCAACATCGGCGCCGACCTGTACGCGTCCGATCCGCTCTCGGACTACCTGGCCTCGCTGCGGCGGCTGCGCGAGCTGCCTGTGGACCTGGTGCTCCCCTCGCACGGCGAGCCGTTCACCGACTTCGCCGCGCGCGTGGACGCCATCGCGGCCCACCACGACCAGCGCGCCGCGCAGGTGCTGGCGCTGCTCGGCCAACCGCGATCGCCGTACGACGCGACGGTGGCCGTCTTCGGTGAGCTGCCGCCGCAGAACATGCTGCACGCGTACCGCGAGACGCTGGCGCACCTCGTCTACCTGGAGCGCACCGGCGCCGCCCGCCGCACGCGCGACGCCGGCCTGGAGCACTGGACCGCGGCGTAGCTCGCCGCCGGATGTCGCAGGTCCGCGCGGCGCTCGGACGGCGGGTCATCGGTCGATGCTCTCGCCGCCGCGTGCCGCGTCGCGGAGTGCCGCATGCCGAGACGAACCCGCGAAGGCGGGTGTTCCTCCCATGGCGGCCCCGGGTTTCCAACCCGCGGACACCTCGCCGGGTGATCCCGGCCCGTCCGCGCGGAATCCGTCGACTCCCAATCCTCCTCCGATCCCAACCTCCGCATGTACGCCACCATCGACCGGACCGCCGGCGCCACCACCCTCCGCTTCGATCGCCGCCTCCCGCATCCGTCGGCGGACGTGTGGGCGGCGCTGGCGGAGTCCGGCGAGCGGGCGAAGTGGCTGGCGCCGGGCGAGATCGAGTTGCGCGACGGCGGGCGTGTGCTCCTTGCGTTCGCGGACGGCGGAACGGTGATCGACTCGACCGTCACGGCCGTCGATCCCGGACGGCTGCTGGAGTTCGGCTGGACGAGCGCGAAGGAGGATGGGGGGCCCGTGCGCTGGGAGCTGTCGGACGCGGACGGCGGCGGCACGCGGCTCGTGCTTACCTGCACGCTGCCGCCGGAGACGAACGCCGCGAAGACGGCTGCCGCATGGCACATGCACCTGGAGATGCTGGATCGCGCCCTGGCCGGCGAGCCCGCCGCGTGGTCGATGCCGCGCTTCACCGAGCTTCGCGCGCACTACATGGCCGCGGGAGGATGAACGTCGATGCCGACTGATCCGTCCGCCGATCCGTCCGTGGACTCGACAGCCGGCGAGCCGCGCGTGTCCCTGCGCCGCGTGATGGTCGCGACGCCGCGGCAGGTGTTCGACGCGTGGACGGATGCCGCGGGCATGGGTGCGTGGCTCCGGGCGCCGACGATGCCGCCGTCCGCCTGCGCGCTGGACGTGCGCGTGGGCGGCGCGCTTCGCATCGTCCTCTACGCGCCCGACGGCCAGGGATACGAGGCGAAGGGCGAGTACCGCGTCGTCGATGCGCCCCGCGCGCTGGCGTTCACGTGGCTGTCCGAGGGCTCGGAGCACCGGGAGACGATCGTGACGCTGGAATTCACGCCGCGCGCGGTCGGGACGGAGGTGCACCTGACGCACGACGGCCTTCCCGACGCGCGGTCCGTGGAGGAGCACACGGAGGGCTGGGCGGACATCCTGGGCCAGTTCGCGGCGCTCCTCGAAAGCCGCTGATCGCGGGCGAAACGACCCGCGGGCCCGGACCGTTCTCTCCCGCGGCACGCGGCTTGACCTCGCGGCCGCAGGCGGCTCTCTCGGGCCGTGGAGACGACGGAGCCTTCAGCCGCGCCGCACGTGGACGGGCGCGGGCCACCTTCCCCAGCGAGGACAGGATGGAGAGCTGGCGCGAGAACCTGGTGAGCACCGACGCCGGCATCGCAGAGCTGCTTCGCGACGCCCGGCGCATCGCGGTGATCGGCATCAAGACCGAGGCGCAGGGGGGGCAGCCCGCCTACTACGTGCCCGAGTACCTGGTGTCCGCCGGCGTGGACGTGGTGCCGGTGCCCGTCTACTACCCCGATGCCACCGAGATCCTGGGACGCACGGTGTACCGGGCGGTCGCCGAGATCCCGGGCGGCGTCGACATGGTCAATCTCTTCCGCCGCCCGCAGGACGTGCCCGGCCACGTGGACGACATCCTGGCCGCGCAGCCCAGGCCGAAGTCGGTGTGGATGCAGAGCGGAATCTGGAACGACGAGGCCGCCCAGCGGCTGGCCGAGGCCGGCATCAAGGTGGTGCAGAACCGGTGCATCATGGTGGAGCACCGGCGCCACGTGCGGTAGCCCATGCGGCCGCGTCGGGAGATTCCCCACGGCGCCTGGGGAGTTGCCTGAGGGACGCGTGTTCGAATGAGACGGGTTCTCAACACGCGGCTCCTGCCCGCGGGGCCGGCAGAGGCGCGTCGTAACAGGCGCATCCGTTTGCGGGGACGGAAGTTGAAACGGATGCTCGGCCGTGGCGCCGGCGGGGGTGGGGGAGCGGGCATTGCCGTTTTTTCCGGGGCGTGCTATATGGGGGACTCTGAACGAACCGCCGTGTGAAGCCGTTCGGGAAAACGAACTCGCAGGGAGCTGCGCGTGGGAACGGGCCCGGAGCCGGGAGCCCGGTCCCGTCGTGCAGCAAGCGCATTCTCCGCTCAGGCAGACCATGACCAGAGTCCTATCGATCGTCGGGATCGTGCTCCTCGCCGCCGCCGCGGGCTCGTGCCGGCCCTACAGCGCCGACGAGGGCGACGGGCCCGACCAGCCCATCGCGTTCTACCACAAGGTGCACGCGGGCGACAACAAGATCCCCTGCCAGTACTGCCACTACACGGCGGACAAGTCGCTGGATGCGGGGATTCCCAGCGTGCAGCTCTGCGTGGGGTGCCACGTGCCGGGAAGCAGCGCCCCCACCGCGCAGCGCGCGCAGGCGGCGCTGGCGTTCCCCACGGCGGCGCGCGACACCGGCCGGGGGACGAAGGAATGGCGCGGCGAGGCGACCAAGCTGGTGGACTTCTGGCGCAGCGGGCAGCCGGTGCCGTGGGTGCGGATCCACAAGATCCCCGACCACGCCAAGTTCCCGCACTACATGCACATCAACGCGGGCCTCAAGTGCCAGACCTGCCACGGCCCCGTGCAGGACATGAAGAAGGTGTACCAGTTCTCGTCGCTGCGCATGGGCTGGTGCATCGACTGCCACCGCGGCGAGACGCCGCTTTCGGCCGAGGAGGACGCGTCCGTGCGGGCTCGCTCGTCGTACGTGCGGCGCATCGCCGCCCTGGCGCAGACGTCGGACGTGCGCGGGCAGAAGGCCACGCGGCCCCGGCAGCGCGCCACCACCGACTGCGTGGCCTGCCACTACTGAGCGGGACCCCCGACTGAGCCAGTCGCTTCGACCGCGTGGGCCCCGGCGTGCCGGGCCCCGCCCGTCGCGCTAGCAGCAAGGAGAACGAATGTCTGATGGGATGAAGAGGCGCGACTTCCTCAAGGTCCTGGGCGTGACCGGGGCCGGCGCGGCCACCGTCGGCTGCTCGACCGGACAGGTCGAGAAGCTCATTCCGTACGTCATCCCGCCCGAGGACGTGGTCCCGGGCACCGCCACCTTCTATACCAGCACCTGCCGCGAGTGCCCGGCGGGCTGCGGCATCCTGGTGGAGACGCACGAGGGGCGCGCCACCAAGGTGGAGGGCAACCCCGCCAACCCCATCTCGCGCGGCAACACCTGCGCGCGCGGACAGGCGTCGGTGCAGGGCCTCTACCATCCGGACCGCTACCGCGGTCCCTCGATCGCCGAGGACGTGGGCGTGCCGGGGCGCGACGTTTCGTGGTCCTACGCCGAGGGGGCGCTGGCCCGCCGCATCCAGGAGCTGGGCGCGAAGGGGCAGGGCGCCTCGGTGGTGTTCCTCACCGGCGGCTACGGCGGCACCATGGGGCGCCTGGCGGACGACTTCGTCCGCGCGATCGGCGCCCGCCGCGTGGACTACGCGCCCCTCGAGGACACCCCGCGCGACCTGGACTTCGCGAACGCCGACCTGCTGGTGGCCTTCGGCGCCGACTTCCTGGAGACCTGGGGCTCGCCCGTCGACTACTCCTGGCAGTTCGCGCAGATGCACGCCTACCGCGACGGCAGGCGCGGCCGCTTCGTGTGGGTGGGCCCGCACCGCCCGCTGACGGGCCTGAACGCCGACCTCTGGATCCCCGCCAAACCGGGAACCGAGGTGGCCGTGGCGCAGGCCCTCGCGGGGCAGCTCCCGGTGGCGCAGGCCGCGCAGCAGGCGGGCCTCACCGACGCCGCGGCGAAGCGGCTGCAGACGGCCGTGGACTGGTGGAAGGGCGCGGGCAGCAAGCTGGCGCTGGGCCCGGGCTACGCCGTGGCCGGCCGCGGCGCAGGCGCGCTGCAGGCGGCGGTGGACGGGCTGAACGGCCGTCCCACCTCGCCCGCCCGCGCCGACCTGCGCCCCGTGGTGCAGCTCGTGGAGGACATGAAGGCGGGCCGCGTGCAGATGATCCTGATCGACGCACAGAACCCCGCCTACTCGCTGCCCGGCGGCCTGGGCTTCGCGGACGCGCTGAAGAAGGTGCCGACGCGGGTGTCGTTCTCGCCCTTCCCGGACGAGACGGCCACGCTCTGCAACTGGATCCTGCCCAACCACCACTTCCTGGAGTCGTGGGACGACTACACGCCGCGCCCGGGCGTGGTGGAGCTGGTGCAGCCGGCCATGCGCCCGGTGTTCAACACCAGGCAGGCGGGCGACGTGCTGCTGTCCGTCGCGGCGCACCTCGACCAGCCGGCCGTCGGCGGGGGCGCGGGCACCTACTACGACTACCTGGTCCGCGCCTGGGCCGGCGTCGCCTCGGGCGACGCGTGGCGGCGGGCGGTGAAGCGCGGCGGCGTGTACGGCGCCGCGCCGGCCGGCTCGTCCGCGGTGGCGGCCGCCGCCCCCGCGGGAGCGCAGGCGCCGGCGTACGACGGCACGGGCGACCTGCACCTGGTGGTGTATCCCTCGTACCGCTTCTTCGACGGGCGCAACGCCAACCGGCCCTGGCTGCTGGAGCTGCCGGACCCCGTCGCCAAGGTGTCGTGGGACTCCTTCCTGGAGATGCACCCCGACACGGCCAAGCGGCTGAACGTGGGCCAGGGCGACTACGTGAGCGTCAAGTCGCCCCACGGCAGCGTGGAGGTGGCCGTCTACGTGTACCCGGGCGTGCGGCGCGACACCGTCGCGCTGCAGATGGGGATGGGGCACAAGGCGTTCGGCCGCTACACCAAGGACCGCGGCACCAATGCCTTCGCCCTGCTGGGCGCCTCCGCGGTGGACGCCGCGACGGGCGCCTACTCGCCCGGCGGCGTGATGGTGAGCGTGACCCCCACGGGCGCCAGCACGGAGCGCTACAAGGAAGGCCTGTTCTCCGTCGCAAGCGGTCTGTACGAGACGGGTGTGCGCGTGCAGCACGACCGCGAGCTGGCGCAGGCCGTGGGCCTGGCCGACATCGCCGCGCTGGACCGCAGGGGCGCGGGCGAGATTCCCGGCAAGAGCGAGGAGATCGAGGAGCTGAAGGGCGCCGGCGGCTTCCGCCCCGAGCGCACCACGACGGACCCGGCCGCGTATCCCCCTCCCGGGACGCAGTACGGGGAGTACATCCAGCACTCCACGCGCTGGGCGATGGCGGTGGACCTGTCGCGCTGCATCGGGTGCTCGGCATGCACGGTGGCGTGCTCGGCCGAGAACAACATCCCGGTGGTGGGGCCGACGGAGATCAAGAAGGGCCGCGAGCTCTTCTGGATGCGCATCGAGCGCTACTTCGACCCGGGGCAGGACGAGGAGGCCGCGTACCGCGACGACGCCACGGACGACGTGCGCTTCCTGCCCATGCTCTGCCAGCACTGCAACAACGCGCCGTGCGAGCCGGTGTGCCCCGTGTACGCCGCCTACCACACCCCCGAGGGGCTGAACGGGCAGGTCTACAACCGCTGCGTGGGCACGCGGTACTGCGCCAACAACTGCCCATACAAGGTGCGCGTCTTCAACTGGTTCACCTACGAGTTCGCCGAGCCGCTGCAGTGGCAGCTGAACCCGGACGTGACGGTGCGCGAGAAGGGCGTGATGGAGAAGTGCTCCTTCTGCGTGCAGCGCATCCACGAGGGCGAGCGCAACGCGGCGGTCGAGGGGCGCGCGACGCGGGACGGCGAGGTGGTGCCGGCCTGCGTGCAGGTGTGCCCCACCGAGGTGTTCGTCTTCGGCGACATCGCCGACCCCAACAGCCGGGTGGCCAAGGCGGCGACGTCCAACCGCAGCTACCGCGCGCTGGCCGAGCTCAACACGCAGCCGGCCATCGTCTACCTGAAGAAGGTCACGCTCGCGACGCCGGCCAACAGCGAGCATGGCGAAGCGAAGCCCGCCCCGTTCGGCGGCGACGAGCACCAGCCGCAGGGAGGCCGCTAAGATGGAGACCGTTACGCGTTCCGCCTTCCACCCCGACATCGTCGGGTACGAGGACGTCAACCGAGACGCGAACCGGCTGCTGACCAAGCCCGGCAAGGGCTACCTGGCGCTGCTGGGGATGTCGGTGGGCCTGGTGCTGCTGGCCGCCTTCTCCCTGGGGTACATGGTGACCTTCGGGCTGGGCACGGCGGGCGACAACTGGGCGACGTACATCACCACCTTCGTGTTCTGGGTCGGCATCGGCCACGCGGGGACGCTGATCTCCGCCATCCTGTACCTGTTCCGGGCGGCGTGGCGGCAGTCCATCTACCGCTTCGCCGAGGCGATGACGGTGTTCGCCGTGCTCACGGCGGCGCTCTTCCCGCTCATCCACATCGGCCGGCCCTGGTTCTTCTACTGGCTGCTGCCGCTGCCCAGCCAGCGCCACATCTGGCCCGACTTCCGCTCGCCGCTGCTGTGGGACGTGTTCGCGGTGACCACGTACCTCACCGTGTCGTCCGTCTTCTTCTTCATCGGCCTGATCCCCGACATCGCGGCTGCCCGCGACGGGGCGACGGTGCCGTGGCGCAAGAAGACGTACGCGGTGCTGGCGCTGGGGTGGCGGGGCACGGACCGCGAGTGGCGCCACTTCACCCGGGCCTACCTGTTCCTGGCGGCGCTCGCCACGCCGCTGGTGCTGTCGGTGCACTCGGTGGTGTCGTGGGACTTCGCCGTCTCCATCGTGCCGGGCTGGCACACCACCATCTTCGCCCCGTACTTCGTGGCGGGCGCCATCCTTTCGGGCGTGGCGATGGTGGTGACGCTGATGGTGCCGGTGGGCAAGATCTTCCGGCTGGAGAAGTACTTCACCAAGGTGCACTACGACCGCCTGGGCAAGCTGCTGCTGCTCACCTCCACCATCGTGGGCTTCGCCTACGGGACGGAGTACTTCATGGCGTGGTACTCGGGCGAGCTGTTCGAGCGCGGGGTGTTCTGGGACCGGGTGACGGGGCAGTACGCCTACGCCGGGTGGTGCATGATCACGTTCAACGCCTTCGTCCCGCAGCTCCTGTGGATGAGGAAGATCCGCGGCAACCTGAACGCGTTCTTCATCATCTCCATCCTGGTGAACATCGGGATGTGGTACGAGCGCTTCGTCATCATCACCCCGTCGCTGGCCCATTCGTACGAGCCGTGGAAGTGGGTCAACTACCACATGACGTGGGTCGAGGCGGCCATCCTGCTGGGCAGCTTCGGCTGGTTCTTCATGTGGTTCCTGCTCTTCCTGCGCTTCCTGCCCGGCCTGTCCATCGCCGAGATCAAGGAGGTGCTGCCGCCGCCGATGAAGAACCGGCACGCGGAGCACGACCACGCGCCGAAGCCGGCCGCGGCGCCGGGCGAGGTGCTGCCGACGGGCTACAAGGAGATGGAGCTTCGATGAAGAAATCCCGCACGGGTGTCCTGGGGGTCTTCCCCCACCTGGACACCGCGGCCGACGCCATCCGCCGGCTGCGCTCGGAGGGGTACGTGGTGACCACGTACTCGCCCACGCCGCGGCACGAGATCGAGGAGGCGCTGGAGACGCCGGACTCGCCGGTGCGCATCTTCACGCTGACGGGCGCCTTCACGGGCACCGCGGCGGGGGCGGCGCTGGCCATCTGGACCTCCATCGACTGGCCCCTGATCGCGGGCGGCAAGGAGATCGTGGCGCTCCCGGCGTACAGCGTCATCATGTTCGAGGTGACCATCCTGCTGGGTGCCCTGTCCACCGTGGCGGGCCTCTTCCTGGCCGGCCGGCTGCCGCACATCGGCCCGCCGGAGGCGCCGCTGTACCACCCGTCGTTCACCGGCGGCAACTTCGGGGTGTTCGCCCACGCGCCGCTGGACAGCTACGACGCGGTGCAACGGATCATGCAGGAGAGCGGCTCGGAGGAGGTTCTCTTTGACAAGCGCTAAGACGGCCGCGGCGACGGTGCGCGCGGCGGCGGTGCTGGCGCTGGCGGGCCTCGGCCTGACGGCGTGCACCGACTGGGCCATGTACGACGTGGACAAGGCGGCGGGCAAGGTCCCCGTCTTCTCCACCATGCGCAACAGCGTGATCCCCGACCCGTACGGCATGCCGCGGAGCCCGGCGGAGCATTCCATCCCGACGCAGAGCCCCATGGGCGACGTGCCCGCGCGCTTCTCGCAGACGGCGCTGGACTCGGCCGGGGCGGCCATCCACAACGCCATGCCTGTGACGCCGGCGCTGCTGGCCCACGGCAGGGTGAAGTTCGAGAACAACTGCGCCGTCTGCCACGGCCCCGCGGGGCATGGAGACGGCACGGTGGTGGGCAGCGGCAAGTTCCCGTTCGCCCCGTCCCTGGTGGCCGGCACGGCGCCGGGGCGCTCGGACGGCTACATCTACGCGGTGCTCACCGCGGGCCGCAACTTCATGCCGCCCTATGGCGAGCGCCTGACGGAGACGGACCGCTGGGCGATTGTCGCCTACGTGCGCCAGCTCCAGGGCCGCAGCCTGGCGGCCCCCGGTGCCGCGCCCGCTCCGGCGGCGGCCGCCCCGGCGCCCGCTCC
>JAQBQD010000178.1 GCA_028287185.1 Gemmatimonadota bacterium
ATGAGGCGCGCGCTTTCCGCCGCGGCGCTGGCGCTGGGGCTCACCGCGCCCGCCGCCGCCGCGCAGGGCACCAGGCCGGACAGCGCCGCGCACCCGGCGCTGCGGGCGCGCACCTCGTACGAGGACCTGCAGATGTTCAGCCAGGTGCTGAACCAGATCCGCGTGAACCACCCGGACTCGGTGGACACGCACGAGATGTTCATGGCGGCCATCCAAGGGATGATCCACGCCGCCGACCCGCACTCGTACGTGATCGCCGCCGCGCGCCTCTCGCCCGAGCGCCAGAAGGACTACGAGGCCGGGCGCCTGGTGCCGGTGCCGGTGGACTTCAGCTTCTTCGGCGGCTCGCCGGTGGTGGCCGCCGTGGCGCCGTCCTCCGAGGCGGCGCGGCTGGACATCCTGCCCGGCGACGAGCTGGTGGAGATGGACGGCCGTCCCGTGCAGGCCGAGAGCCCGCTGGAGCTGGACGTGGCGCTCGCCGGCCCGCGCAACAGCACCGCCCGCCTCACCTTCGAGCGGCGCCGCGCGGACGGCACGCAGGCCCGCCTGGTTCGCGCGGTGAAGCGCGAGCGCGTGGCGGACGAGACGGCGGTGCCGGCGGCGTTCATGCTGGACGCGCGCACCGGCTACGCCCGCATCACCAGCTTCGGCAACGACCGCGTGTCGGACGACCTGCACGCGGCGCTGGGGCGGCTAGAGGCGGCCGGCATGCAGCGCCTGGTGCTGGACCTGCGCGACAACGGCGGCGGCCTGGTGGACGAGGCGGCCAAGGTGGCGGGCGAGTTCCTGCCCGCGGGCGCCGTGGTCTACTCGTCCGAGGGGCGCAAGCCCGAGATGAACGAGACGGCGCACGTGCGGCGCTCGTTCTGGAAGCGCGAGCGTGCGTACCCCATCGTGCTGATGCAGAACGACGGCACTGCCAGCGCCAGCGAGCTGGTGGCGGGCGCGCTGCAGGACCACGACCGCGCGCTGGTGGTGGGCCGCCCCTCGTTCGGCAAGTCGCTCATCATGCGCGGCTTTCCGCTCACGGACGGCAGCATGATCGAGCTGGTGGTGGGGCACATGAAGACGCCGTGCGGCCGCGTGATCCAGCGCCAGTACCGCAGCATCTCGCGCCGCGACTACTACCGCATGGCGCGCGAGGCCCGCGACACGGTGGGCCGGCCGAGCTGCAGGACGGACGGCGGGCGCACCGTCTACGGCGGCGGCGGCATCTACCCCGACGTGCCGTTCGCCGAGCGCCCCTCCGCGCCCGTGTGGCTGGCGCGGCTGGAGGAGGACGCCGTGCCCACTCGCTGGGCCGGCGGCTACCTGACCGCCAACCCCGCCGCGTTCACCACCCCCGAGGCGCTGGCGCAGAAACCGGAGCTTCCCGCCGCGGCGCTGGCCGACTTCCGCACCTTCGCGCGGGCGCAGGGCACGGCGGTGCCCGCGGGCGCGGAGGCCGACGCCGAGCTCCAGCGCACCCTGGTGCGCACCCTCGCCAGCTCCAGGTGGGGCGCCGCCGGCCTGTACCGCGTGGCCGCCGCGCTGGACCCCGAGGTGGGCGACGCCGTGAAGCAGTTCGACCGCGCCACGCAGATCCTCGGCGCGCAGCGGTAGGTCCGCCGCTTCCTTCGGCGGAGACGGGATCGATCGACGACAACGACAGCGCCCCGTCCGCGGTCCGCGGGCGGGGCGCTTCGTCGTCTTCTCATCGACCGCACCACACTTCGAGCGTCGAGGAACGTCACCGGTCGATCGTCGGCAGTTCATCGACCGAGCCGGTTCCAGCGTCCCATGCGCCGTGTGGACGGCCGCGGTGCCGGTGAAGGGTCAGCGGCGAAGGGTCTGCTTGGGATCGACCGCCAGGATGCGCTTGTAGTCGGCGAGGGTCTGGTCCAGGCGCTGCGCGGTGACCAGGCAGGCGTCGGTGATGTGGGCGGCCTGCTGCGCCCGGGCTTCGGCCTCGCGCACCAGCACGGCGCGGCGGGCGGCCTCCACCAGCACCGCGCTGTCCGTGGTGCCAGGAGCCGCCAGCAGCAGCACGCCGAACGACAGCGCCGCCCCCGCCAGCGCGCCCCGCACGAACGCGCGGGTCTTCTCCACCTCCGCGGCGCCGTCGTAGATGATGACGTGCGCGGCCTTCGTGTGTCCCCTCCACTCCACGTACCGCCTCAGAAGCGCTTCCATGGCCTGCTCCGGGTCGGGGTGGACTGCGGTCCAGCCAGCGCCTGATCCCAACTTCCGTGCCACTTTCCCGCCTGCGGCCGGGCCCTGTTCGCTAACCCTTTCGGCTGGATGGAGATGGGGTGATCCGCGAGGATCCGCCGCACGCCCACACCAGTATCGGCCCGTGCGTCCCTTTCCGGCAAGGAGTTCGTCGTGACCGCAAACCGCCGGGCAGGCGCCGGCTCCCTCCCGCCATCGACCGGCGGAGGGCCGGGGCCCTCGCATCGCATTCGCGGAACGCCTATTCTGGTGGCAGCGCCGCCCACCGCGTCCATCCACCGCCAGCCTGGAGACCCGCCATGCGAAAGCTCCTTTCCCTCGCGCTGCTCGCCACCGCGCTGTCTCCGGCGGCGTGCGGCGTGGCGCAGACCACCACCTTGCCGGCGCCCGCTCCGGCCCCGGCGCAGGGCGGGATGATGCAGGCCCCGGCGGCGCAGGCCGCGCGGCTGCCCAACGAGGTGCAGTGGTTCCGCAACTCGGCCGAGCAGCGCGCCGCGTACCTGCAGGCGTACCGCCTGGCCGGCGACCAGATCCGGCGGATGGCGGCGGGGCAGGCGCCGGGGAGCTGGGCCGTGATCCTGGACGCGGACGAGACGGTGCTGGACAACTCGCAGTACCAGAAGGAGCTGGCGCAGGCGGGCACGCAGATGCAGGCCGACACCTGGGCCGCCTGGGTGCGCCGGCAGCAGGCGCGCGCGCTGCCCGGGGCGCCGGCCTTCACCCGCATGGTGCACGACCTGGGCGGCCGCGTGGCCATCGTCACCAACCGCGACGAGCCGCTGTGCGACGCCACCCGCGCCAACCTGCGCGCCGTGATGATCGCGGCGGACCTGGTGCTGTGCCGCACGGACCTGAGCACGGGCGACAAGAACCCCCGCTTCCGCGCGGTGGAGGCGGGCACGGCGGCGCCCGGGATCCCCGCCGTGCACGTGCTGATGTGGGTGGGCGACAACATCAACGACTTCCCGGCACAGTCGCAGGCCATCCGCAGCGGAAGCGACGAGGCGTTCGACCGCTTCGGGCGCTCGTTCATCGTGCTTCCCAATCCCATGTACGGCTCCTGGGCGGCCAACCCGCCCAACTGAGACGCCACTCGACATCCCGACCTGCGCCGCCTTCCGCTCTCCCACGGGTGGCGGCGCGTCCTGCCCGGGCGCGGGCTGATCGGGTGAGCGACGACCTCCTGCGCGCCGCGGAGGAGAAAGCCGCGCGCAGCCGGATACGCCCGTCGACGTCGTTCGACCGCCTTCGGCGCAATCCTTGCCCTCGCCCCGACTCCCGATGAAACCGACCGTTCCGCACCTCGCCGCCCTCGCGCTGGGCCTCGCCGCCCTGGCCGCCTGCACGCAGGTGCCGCCGGCCCTCACGCCGCCCGTGGCCGATCCGCCGCTGCAGGCCGTGGTGTCCATCACCGAAGGGTGGGACGGCGTGCAGGCCACAGTGCAGCGCTACGAGCGCAAGGGAGCGTACTCGCCGTGGCAGGCCGTGGGCCAGCCGATGCGGGCCGTCGTGGGGCGCTCGGGGCTGGGCTGGGGCGAGGGGCTGTACGAGGCACCCGGCGGCACGGGCCCGGTGAAGCGCGAGGGCGACGGACGCGCGCCGGCCGGCGTGTTCCGCCTGGGCACCGCCTTCGGATACCTGCCGGCGGACTCGCTGCCCTGGATCCGCATCGCCTACCGCCAGTCCACGGCGGAGAGCCAGTGCGTGGACGATCCCGCCTCGCGCGCCTACAACTCGCTGGTGGACCTGCGCAACGTGGCGCGGCCCGACTGGACGAGCCACGAGGAGATGCTGCGGCCGGACTCGCTGTATCGCCTGGGCGTCTTCGTGGACCACAACGTGCGCCCTGCGAGCGCCGGCCGCGGCTCGTGCATCTTCCTGCACGTCTGGGCGGGTCCCACGGTGGGCACGTCGGGGTGCACGGCGTTCGCGCCGGCGGCGCTGGAGGAGGTGGTGCGCTGGCTGGACCCCACCCGGCGCGCGGTGCTGGTGCAGCTTCCCCGCGCTGAGTACGACCGGATGCGACAGGCGTGGTCGCTGCCGTGACGGCGAGCCGGCGGCGCAGGCCCTGGGTGCGCGGGATGGCGGCGCTGCTCGTGGTGTGCTTCGCCGCGCTGGCGCTCGTCCGCCCGTACCTGTGGCAGTGGTCGTCGGACGTGCCGCGGGTGCGCGTGCTGCACTGGGGCGAGATGCTGGGGCGGGTGACGGGGCTTTCCGACCGCTTCCTGCCCGCCGCCCTGGTGGACTCGGCCGAGGCCATCGTGACGGCCGAGGTGCGGCGCGGCGCCTTTCCCGGCGCCACCCTGGCCGCGGGGCGGCTGGACCACGCGGTGCTGGAGTCCGGCATCGGCCGCATCGGCTGGGGAAAGGACGCGCTGCTGGCCGACGCGGACGAGACGCTGTACGACCTGGCCTCGCTCACCAAGGTGGTGGCCACCACCGCCGCCGTGATGGCGCTGGTGGACGACGGGCGGATGCGGCTGGACGATCCGGTCTCGCGCTATCTGCCCACCTTCACCGGGCAGGGGCGCGAGAAGGTCACCATCCGCCACCTGCTGACGCACACCTCGGGGATGTCGCCCGGCGCCGTGGTGCGCGGCGACACGCCCGGCGAGCGCCTGCGCTGGTGGATCGCCAACGCGCGCATCTACGACCCGCCGGGAACGAAGGTCGTGTACTCGGACGGCGGCTTCATGGTGCTGGGGGTGGCGGTGGCCGCGGCGGCGGGGATGTCCGAGGGCGCCTACCTGAAGCGGCGGGTGTACGGCCCGCTGGGGATGGAGCACACGCGCTTCGAGCCGGGCAAGGCGTGCAAGGAGTGCGCGCCGACGCTGTCGCTCAAGGACGGCACGCCCTTCCGCGGCGAGACCAACGACCCCCTGTCGCGCAAGTTCGGCGGCCGCACGGGCAACGCGGGCCTGTTCAGCACCGCGCACGACGTGGGGCGCTTCGCTGCGATGATCGCCAACGGCGGCGAGCTGGACGGCGTGCGCGTGCTGAAGGCCGCCACCGTCCGCGAGTTCACGCGCGCGCAGCCGGGGGCGGGCACGCGGGCCCTGGGATGGGAGATGTTCTGCCGCGAAGGCACGGTGCCCGATGCCAAGGGCTGCAAGACGCCCTACGCGTACGGCCACACGGGCTTCACGGGCACCTCGCTCTGGATCGACGTGCGCCGCGGGGTGTGGGTGGCGCTGCTCACCAACCGCACCTTCAACCCGCGCGCCTCCAACCACCTGCAGGCCGTGCGGCGCCGTATCTTCAACGTGCTGACCGCCACGCCGCCGCTGCCCTCCGAGGCGCGCGACACGGTGGAGACGGCGCGCTGAGCCGCGGGGGAGCGGACTTCGGCAGGCGCGGGGACGGGGATGCACCTTTTCGCGCGCCGCCGTGTACGACGTTGCAGCCGCACCCCGTCCGACGCCTTCTTCGCGCCGCGGCAGGGGCCTTGCGGTAGCGTTCACGGGGCCCATATTGGGTTCAATGGGCGCGTCCCCGCACGGGGCACGCGCCCGCACGAGCCAGACGCACGCATCTCCACGACGGATCCCTACCATGCCTATCCAGTCGAGCTTCCGGCGCGCCCTGCGCGGCGCGGTTCGATCGACGTTCGCCGCCGGCGCCGTGGTGCTGCTCACGGCCGCCCGCAGCGCACCCGCCCGTCCGCACGTTCCCGCGACGGCGCTGGAGCTGCCGGCCGTGGTCGCCGAGGACCCGACGGGCACCGGGTGGCCCACCGCGCTGCTGAACGGCATCGCGCTGACCCCCGCGCAGCGCCAGCGCCTGGAGGTCATCCGCGCGGCGTACGCGGGCAAGGTGTCGTTCGAGCAGCCGGCGGCGGGTGATGCGCAGACCATCTCGTGGGCGGCGCGCCTGCAGCTTCGCCTGGACCAGCGCAACGCCATCCGCGCGGTGCTCTCGCCCCAGCAGCGCACGATCTTCGACGCCAACGCCGAGCGCGTGCGCGACCGGGTGCGCATCCGCACCGACGAAGTGGAGAAGGAGCGCCCCTCGCGCTTCATGCGCCTGCTCCGCATGCTCCGGTTCAGCCTCGGCTGACGCCGCGCGCCTCCAGCCGCACCGCCCGAACGAACGGATCAGCTCCGCCACACGCACCCTGTGGCGGAGCTGATCGTTTCCGGCATCATCTCTCGAATTTGGACTCTCCGACCTGACCTCCACCGTCTGGCCGGCATTTCAGGCCGTTGTCCCGTCGCCACCGAACCACGGGCCGGCAAGCTCGATCTCCAGCAGCTCGGACGGCGTGCCGGGCTCGTCTCGGTCGATGACGGCCAGCAGGCGCCCGGGATGCGCGGCATCGGGGCAGATGCCCTCCACCTTCCCGCCATACCGGGAACCATCCGCGGATTCGATGATCGCCAGCCGCACGCCGCCGTCCGCGCCGATCACGCCCAGCGCGGAGCCCGCCACCGGTCCGTCGCGCACTGCGTCGGGCGAGTCCTCCGCCGTCGCGGCGAAGAGCACGGCACCCCTCGCGGCCGCCGCATCCGTGAACGTCAGCCGGCACCCATCCACGGTCCCCAGGTCGTAGCCGGTGACGGCGTGGATTCGCGGAACGGGGTGTCGTTCCGGGTCGATGAGATGCTCGCGAAGCCCGGCCCACTCCACGTCGCACGTCGCGTCCACGGGACGGAGGCCGGCCGCCGGCGCGCCGTTGCCGCGGTTGAAGAGGCGCACGGTGCTGCCGACGAGGGTGGCGCCCTCCACGTTCAGCTCGCTGCCCGCGAACGCCGTCTCCGCCCGCAGCGCGGCGTACAAGGCGGACGCGTTCACCAGCGCCGGCTGCGGGTGCGGGGATTCGCAGTCGCGGACGAGCAGGATGCGCTCGCGCGCGGGCAGCGAGCCGGAGCCGAAGGCCAGCACCATGGGCCGCCCGTCCACGTCCGGCGCCACCGTCGCGGCCTCCAGGTCCAGCTTCCGATGCTTGTTGCCGCGCCCGTCGTCGAACTGCCGCCGCCCGTCCACGCCCGCGGGCAGCGTGAGGGACGAGACGGCGAGCGTATCCCGCTGGATGATCGCGACGAAGCTGGCATCGTCCTGCACCACCATCAGCCGTCCGCCCACGCGCACGATGCCGGAGGCCGAGCGCACGTGCGCCGGCCGGTCCAGCGCGGGGTCGGCGCCATCCGCGTAGAGCAGCGGCGTGGAGCGGACGACCCGGGCGCGCAGGCGGGGGTCGCGCGTGGCGCGGCGGAGGTCGGGCCGGGTGAAGTCCATCGGGGCGTCGAAGGGTGGAGGTGGCCGGCGGAGACGCGTGGAACTGGGGTGACGTCCGAGGCGGACGGGCGGACCAATCCGCGGCTCCGCGGCAACAACCACGCGGAGCCTCCCTTCGGAGGCTGGGCTGGCGCGGAGGCTGGTTCCTCGCGGCACCCACGTTGTTGCGGCGCGGCGCGGCGAGGGGCTGGGGCGGGGCGATCTCCGCTGTGGGAAGCGCGATGAGTTGAGGGCGTGGTCGCGGTCGATCCAGAATCCCCAACCGCGTCAGCCCCGGAGCACTCTCTCCAGCACTGCGGTCGCCGACCGGACGGCGTCCATCTCGTCGTCCGTCAGGCCGGCGAGCTTTGCGGCGAGGGCGGCGATGCGGCGGGCGCGGCCTTCACGGAGCACTTGGACGCCGGTGTCGGTGGCGCGCACCCGGACTCGGCGGGCGTCGCGGGGGTCGCGCTCGCGCAGGGCCAGGCCGCCACGCTCCAGGTTGTCCACGATGCGTGTCATGCTGGGGGCGCGCACCTGCTCGGCCCCGGCCAGCTCGCCGATGGTGCGCGCGCCGCCGAACACCAGCACCGACAGCGCGGACAGGTGCGGCGCGGTGACCCCGGACGCGTCGTCCTCGCGGCGGACGGCGCGCAGCAGGTGGATGGCGAGAGAGTGCAGCCGGTCGGCCGCTTCCTCCGTCGGCGCGCCGGCGGGCGATGCGGCGCTTGCGCTGGGCTTCTCCATGGACGTACAATCTACTTAGCAAGGCTAAATAATCCAGGACGTTGCGCCCTCTCTTTCCAACCCGCCGCCCGGAGCGCATCATGGACGCCATCGAGAGCCTGTTCGAAGCCATCCGTGCCGGCGACCTGGCCGTCGTGGCCGCGCGCCTGGATGCGGAGCCGGCGCTGGCGAGCGCACGGGACGCGAACGGCCTGCCCGCCGTGATGGCGGCGGCGTACCACGGCCGGCGGGACGTCGTTGCGCTGCTGCTGGAGCGCGGCGCCGCGCTGAGGCCGCACGAGGCGGCGGCGGTGGGCGACGTCGATCGCCTGCGGGCGGCGCTGGATGCGGACCCCGGCGCGATCGCCCGCTTCTCGGCGGACGGCTGGACGGCGCTTCACCTGGCGGCGTTCTTCGGGCACGCGGACGCGGTGCGGCTGCTTCTGGAGCGCGGTGCATCGCCCGTCGCCGTATCCACCAACGCGCTCGCCAACCACCCGCTGCACGCGGCGCTGGCCGGTCCGACGCTGGGGGTGGATGGCGTGGCGCTGCTGCTGGACGCCGGCGCGGACGTGAACGCCCGCCAGCACGGGGGATACACCGCCCTGCACGCCGCCGCCATGCACGGCGACGCGGCCATGTTGCGCCTGCTGCTGGAGCGCGGCGCCGATCCGTCCGTCCCGGCGGACGACGGGAAGACGGCGGAGGCGTTCGCGCGGGAGAAGGGGCACGCCGCCGTCGCGGACGCGCTGGCGCACGCGGGTGCGCCGATCATCACCTGAGAACGACGGGATCAGAGAATGTCGACGGAATCCGCCGCCTGGCTGCGGCCGGTGACGCTGGAGGGCAGGCACGTGCGCCTGGAGCCGCTGGCCGCCGCGCACGTGGAGTCGCTGGCGCGGGTGGCGCTGGATCCGGAGCTGTGGCGGCTGACGGTGGCGAGCCTGCTCACGCTGGACGACCTGCGCGCCTACGTGGACGAGGCGCTGCGCGAGGCGGCGGCGGGGGCGGCGCTGCCCTTCGCGACGGTGGACGTGGCGACGGGGCAGGCCATCGGCAGCACGCGCTTCGGCAATGCCGCGCCGCGCGACCGGCGCGTGGAGATCGGATGGACGTGGCTGGGGCGCGACTGGCAGCGCACCGCCGCCAACACCGAGGCCAAGCGGCTGATGCTGGGCCACGCCTTCGAGACGATGGGCTGCGCACGGGTGGAGCTGAAGACGGACGCGCTGAACCACCGCTCGCGCAACGCCATCCTGCGCATCGGCGCGCGCGAGGAGGGCACGCTTCGCAAGCACATGCTGGTGCAGGGCGGCCGCTGGCGCGACAGCGTGTACTTCTCCATCCTGGACGACGAGTGGCCGGCGGTCCGCGCCGCGCTCGATCAGAAGCTTGCGCGCGAGCCCGAATCCGCCCCCGTCTCGTGATCCATCTCCCCTCCCGATCCACCGCGCCGATGCAGATCCGCCTCCGCCTGCCTTCCGCCGCCGCGCTGCTGCTGGCCGCGCTCGCCGCCTGCCAGCCCACCGTCGCACGGGGTCCCGCGCCCCTCGCCGCACCCGCGCAGACGGCGATCGCGGCGGCGCTGGACAGCGTGTTCGCGGACACGGCGTTCGCGCCTGCGCACTGGGGCGTGCTGGTGCGCTCGCTGGACCGCGGCGACGTGCTGTACGAGCATGAGGCCGGCAAGCTGGTGGTTCCCGCATCCAACATGAAGATCGTCACGGGCGCGGTCGCGCTGGAGACGCTGGGGCCGGACTACCGCTTCCATACCCGCGTCGTCGCCGGCGGCGAGGTGCGCGGGGGCACGCTGGGGGGGTCTCTGGTCGTGATGGGAGGCGGCGATCCGACGATTGCCGCGCACTTTCACGCCGGGGATGCGCGCGCCGTCTTCCGCGCCTGGGCCGACTCGCTGCGCGCGCACGGCATCACGCGCATCACCGGCGACGTCATGGGCGCGGACACGGCGTTCGACGGGGCGCCGCTGGGGCGCGGGTGGGCCTGGGACGACCTGGACGCATCGTACTCGGCCGAGGTGTCGGGCCTGGAGTTCAACGAAGGGTTCGCGACGGTGCGCGTGACCCCCGGCGCATCGCCAGGGGCAGTGCCCACGGTCTCCGTGAGCCCGTACACGCCCTACACCTCCGCCACCAACCGCGCGGTCACGGGCGCTCCGGGCTCGCCGGTGACGGTGGAGCTCACGCGGGACGCCACGGGCGGCGGCATCGTGGTGGCGGGCAGCATCCCGGCCGACACCGCGTTCGTGGAGGAAGAGGTGGCCGTCCGCAACAACCCCCTCTACTTCGCCGGCGCGCTACGCGAGACGCTGCAGGACGCCGGCATCCGCGTGGACGGCCGCGCGTCGGTGACGGACCTGGCGGCCCTGAGGGACACGGCGGCGATGATTCCCGTCTTCACCCACGCGTCGCCGCCGCTGGGGGAGGTGCTGGCCGGGTTCCTGAAACCCAGCCAGAACCAGATCGGCGAGATGCTGCTGCGGACGCTGGGCAACGAGCGGCGCGGCCTGGGCTCGGCGGGCAACGGCGCGGCGGTGGTCGATTCGGTGCTGCGCACGTGGGGCCTGCCCTCGGGCCGGCTGCTGTCGCAGGCGGACGGGTCCGGCCTGTCGCGCTACGACCTGGTGGCGCCCGAGCTGCTGGTCGGCATCCTGGCCCACATGACCCGCAGCCCCAACTGGCAGACGTGGTACGCCGACCTGCCCATCGCCGGGGTGGACGGAACGCTCGCCGGCCGCATGAAGGGCACGCCCCTCGCCGGCAACGTGCACGGCAAGACGGGCACCCTATCCGGCGTCCGCTCGCTCTCCGGCTACCTGACGACGGCCGCGGGCGAGCACCTGGTCTTCAGCATGATCGTCAACAACCACACCCTCTCCGCCCGCGACGCCGATCGGCTGGCCGAGGCCGCGCTGCTTCGGCTGTACAACCTGCGGCTGTGACCGCCTATCGGCCGCTCGCCGTTCGACTCGGTGTCATGGTTCCAGAAGGAAGGCGTCGACAGGGAGTAGGGGGTTGATGACGCGCGGTCCGATGAGCCGCGGCTCGCGAATGCCTCCGCGATCGTCATCAGGTGGGACGATACCGAAGAGCCGGCGCCTTTCGTAAGCGCCGGGTGGACCGTCTACCTCGCAAGTTGTTTTTGGTGATGAGCTTCGCGGCTTTCCAACACGCATCGGCACCGTCGGTCTGCGGCGCGATCGCCTCACGCCGCGACGCCGCGTCCCCACTGTGGCGCATCTGCCGCACTGGCGATGCGGAAACGAGCGTCGAAGCCGCGGATCATCGACCATCCTGCGGATTCGTTGGGTTGTCCGTCTCGACGGTGGGAGCGCGGCCGACGCGCGGGAGATCGTCCATCGAGGTCAGCGTGCGCGGCGGACCTCGGGGACGCGGAAGGTGACCCACGCGACGAGCACGAGGAAGACGGCGGCGCCGATGGCGAGCGCGGCGGGGGCGCCGAACCAGCGGGCCATGGCGCCGGCCTGGACAGAGCCCAGCGGCGTCATCCCCAGGAACATGAAGACGTAGACGGACATCACCCGGCCCCGCAGCGCGTCGGGCACGGTGGTCTGCAGCAGCGCGTTGGTGGTGGCGTTGTTCAGGATCATGGTGAAGCCCACGCCCGCCAGCAGCACCAGCGACAGCGGGAACGACCGCGACAGCGCGAATGCCGCCAGGAGCACCGAGAACGCGCACGCCGACGCCACCAGCAGCCGGCCGCGCGGAACGCGGTGGCCCCACGCCGCCAGCGCCAGCCCCGCCGCCAGTGCGCCCACGCCCGACGCGGACAGCATCCAGCCCAGGCCGCCGGCGCCCACGTGCAGCACGTCGCGCGCGAAGACGGGCAGCAGCATGGCGTACGGGAAGGTGAGCACGGACATGGCCGCGATCATCCACACCAGCGTGCGCACCGCGCGGTCGCGGCGGATGAAGCCCAGCCCCTCGCGCAGGTGCTCCAGCGTGCTCGCCGTCCGCACCGGCCGCACGAACGGGGGCAGACGCATGGCGAGAAGACCGGCGATGACGAACAGGAACGACACCGCGTTGGCGTAGAAGCAGGCCGCGACGCCCAGCGTCGCCATGAAGGTGCCCGCCACCGCCGGCCCCACGATGCGCGTGGCGTTGAAGGCGGACGAGTTGAGGGCGATGGCGTTGGTCAGGTCGTCCCTACCCACCAGCTCCACGAAGAACGACTGGCGCGTGGGCACCTCGAAGGCGTTGGCCGTGCCCGCCACGAACACCAGCGCCAGCAGCACGGGCACGGTGATGCGCCCCGTCTGCGTGAGCACCGCAAGTGCCAGCGCCGTGACCATCAGCACCCCCTGCGCGACGGTGATGATGCGCCGCTTGTCGCCGCGGTCGGCGCGCACGCCGGCGTACAGGGTGAAGAGGAAGATGGGCACCGAGCCGGCGGCGGTCACCAGCCCCAGCAGCAGCGCGTTGTTGGTGAGCTCCAGCACCAGCCAGCCCTGCGCCGTGGTCTGCATCCACGTGCCCGCCAGCGACAGGAGCTGCCCCCAGTAGAAGAGCGCGAAGTTGCGGTGCCGCATGGCCGCGAACGGACCGCCCCGCGGCGCGTCGTGCGACATCGGGGCGGCCGCCGCCGGAGGCGCGGGCGGCGCGTCGGGAAGCTGCGTGCCGGGCGCGCGGTCGGGTCCGTCGGCCGTCACGCCGACGTCGTCGAGAGCGTGCGGGTCCCCGCGTCGGGCCGGATCGTATGCGCTCAGCGTGCGTTCTCCATCGTGCGTCCTTCCTTCGCTTTCCATCGACCGGCGGGACGTTTCCGGCGTGCGATGGCCGGATTCCCTCGGAGGCCCGGGAACGTATCGGCTACCGCCGGGCGGCGAGGCGATTACATTGCATCGACAGCCATCTTAGCCTGGGGGGCGGGTGCGGCGCCACCGGCGGCGCGCAACCTGCTGCGTCCTCCGGAACCCCACGACCCCTCGCCACGGGACCGCCGCCATGCGCTTCACCAACTACACCCGTTTCAGCGGCAACCTGGCCGACGCGCTGAACCTGGAGGCGCTGCTGGAGGGGCTGGGCGACTTCCTGCTGCAGAGCGGGTTCGCGGGCGGCCAGTACGAGCACCCGTGGTGGGGCGGCTTCGGCGACGAGGATGCCGACCGCTCGCTGGACGCGCTGAAGAACGCGCTGCTCAAGGCGCTGCTGGAAAGCGGGATGCTGACGCCGGAGATGGTAGCCGAGCTGCGCGGCCAGGGCGAGGGCGACGAGGAGGTGCAGCGCCGCATCGCCGAGCTGCTGGACCGGCTGATCGAGCGGATGGTGGAGGAGGGGTTCCTGTCCGTGAACGCGCCGCCCCGCGTGCCCGACGGCGTGACGGAGGCGGGCGGGCGCGTGGACCAGGCGCGCGAGGCCTCACGCCAGGTGGAGTTCTCGCTCACGGGCAAGGGGGTCGACTTCCTGGGATACCGCACCCTGCGCGGGCTGCTGGGCGCCATGGGCCGCTCGTCGTTCGGCTCGCACGACACGCCGTACCTGGCCACCGGCGTGGAGGCGGAGGCGGCCAGCCGGCCCTACGAGTTCGGCGACGTGCTGAACCTGGACGTGGCGGCCACGCTCAAGAGCGCGCTGGGGCGCGAGGGGCTGCGCACGGACGGCACCATCGGACTGGAGTACGGAGACCTGCACGTGCACCAGGCCGAGTACCGGTCCAGCTGCGCCACGGTGCTGCTGCTGGACACCAGCCACAGCATGATCCTGTATGGCGAGGACCGCTTCACGCCCGCCAAGAAGGTGGCGCTGGCGCTCACGCACCTGATCCGCACCCAGTTTCCCGGCGACTCGCTGAAGGTGGTGACGTTCGGCGACCGGGCCGAGGAGATCGCTCTGGGCCGCATGGCGCATGCGCAGGTGGGCCCCTTCCACACCAACACGGCCGAGGGCCTCAAGCTCGCCCGCCGCCTGCTGCTGGCGCAGAACAAGGAGATGCGGCAGATCGTGATGATCACCGACGGCAAGCCCAGCGCCGTCACCCTGCCCAACGGCGAGGTCTACAAGAACAGCATGGGGCTCGATGCCTTCGTGCTGCGCGAGACCTTCCACGAGGTGGGCGCGTGCCGCAAGGCGGGCATCCTCATCAACACCTTCATGCTGGCCCGCGACCCCGCCCTGGTGGCGTTCGTGAACCGCATGACCCAGATCGCCCGCGGCAAGGCGTACTTCACCAACACCATGACGCTGGGCCAGTACATCATGCGCGACTTCCTGCGCCGCAAGACGCGCCGCGCGGGGTGAGCGCGCGCTGGTCTACGGAGCGAAATCGGAAGACCCCTTGCCGGCGCGGGTCCGGCGAGGGGTCTTCGTTTTCCGCCGATCGGCCGGCGGGGCGTGGGGCGCGTGCGTCGAGGGGCGTTGAAGCAGTCGAGGTAAGGCGCTTCCACGGATTCCCCGCCCGTCAGCCGCGGCGGCATGCCGCATGCTTGCCGGCCCGCTCCCCCGCTGCGGGCGGACGGGAGGACAGGCCCCGGACGGCACGGATGATGAAGGGAGCGGCGCCGCATGGAGATGACGCACGACCACCACCTGTTCCCGCTGGTGAAGGAGCCGCCGTCGCGGTGGGAGCGGCCGGGGCTGGACCCGCGGCACGAGCGCACCTTCAACACAGTGGCCACGCTGCTGGTGCTGCTGTTCGTGGCGGGGTGGACGTACTCCATCATCCGCACCTCGCAGGGCGGCATGGTGCTGCGGCAGCCGGTGGCGACGATCTCGGGCGCACTCACCAGCAACCCGCTGGACGCCGACGGGCCGCCCACCACCGCCTACCTGACGGACGAGCTGGTGAGCGCCTACGCCGGCGACTTCGACGCGCTTCGCGGCCACAGCGGCGAGGTGAAGCTGGTGGTGACGCCGGCGGGCCAGACGCCCCAGGTGCCGCAGCCCAGCCGGCCCCTGCCCACGGGTGCGGCGGTGGAGCTTCAGCCCACGCGCGGCACGGACGGCCAGGCGGTGCCTGCGGGGCAGGCGCCCCCGGAGCCCGGCATCTGGAACCTTGTGCTGCGCATGCGCGACGCGGTGAAGCCGGTCGCCGACCTCTACTACGCCACCGAGGTGCCGCTCTCGGAGAAGCACGGCGGGCGGGTGGGCGGCTACATGGTGGGAAGCTGGCCCTTCGAGGCGGGGGGCGCGCCCAAGCCCGTCTACACGCCGCCGCACGGGCTGATCGAGGTGACGAGGGAGAACCTGGGCACGCCCATCTCCGAGCACTTCACGCTGGGCGACTACATCACCAAGGGCCAGAACGACGTGTGGCCCAAGTACGTGGTGATCTCGCCCCGCGTGCTGGACAAGGTGGAGCTCACCATCCAGGAGATGGAGGCCGAGGGGCACCGGGTGAAGCACGTCTTCGTGGTCTCCGCCTTTCGCACGCCCAACTACAACGTGTCGGGCGGCGACCCGTCGGGGCGCGCGGGGCTGAGCCGCCACATGTACGGCGACGCGATGGACGTGGTGATCGACAACGACGGCGACAACCTGATGGACGACCTGAACGGCGACGGGCGGGTGGACGTGAGGGACGCCCGGGTGCTGGGGCACGCGGCCGAGATGGTGGAGGAGAAGTACCCGGACCTGGTGGGTGGAATCGGGATCTACGCGCCCACCGGCGCGCACCACGGGTTCGTGCACATCGACACCCGCGGCTTCCGGGCGCGCTGGTGACGGTGGCGGCGGCGGGCTGATCTCACAACGGGGGAGCGAGCGGTGGACGACAATCGCGAGACGGAGCCCCGCGCCGAGCGCGCGGAGCGCGGCAACCAGCGGCACCCGGCGGGCGCGTCGGACATGAAGGTGCGCGACGACGACCTGGAGCCGCACGAGGGCCTGCGCTACATCGCCCGGCTCTTCAAGATCCTGGCGATCCTGCTGATCCTGCTGCTGGTGGGCGAGGCGGTGATGGGCCTGCTGCGCCAGGGATCGGCCGCCATCCCCACGCTGCTGGTGGAGGCCACGCGCCTGATCGTCTTCGCCGGCTTCCTGTGGGCCGCCGCGGACATGGCGCTCATGTTCATCGAGAGCAACCACGACCTCCGCGCCACCCGCATCCTGGTGGGCCGCCTGAACGCTCGCGTGCAGGACCTGGAGGTGGAGCTGCGCGGCCACGCCCTCACCACCTCGGGCCCCGTCCCTGCGCCTCCGCTGCGCCCCACGCCGCCGTCGCCGGGCGGATCGGACCCGGGCACGCCCCCGTCGTCCGGAACGAGTCCGCCCCCGGGATTCTGATCGGGGGATCGGCGGGACGGACCCCTGTGGGTCGATGAACGGCGAGCGGGCGGCGCGGATTCTCCACGCCGCCCGCATCCGTTCGCGTCCGCCGATCGCCCCCGCGGCCGGCGACTCGACCGCGATCAGACGCCGATCCCGTGCGCCTGCGCCTCGCGGAAAACCACGCGGAACCAGAAGGTGAAGGCGTCCGGCGTCTCCTCCACCTCGCGCGCCACCTGGGCCGGGTCCGTCCAGCGCCAGGCCTCCACCTCGTCGGGGTTGGGCACGGGCTCGCCGTCGAAGCGGCCCACCAACACGTGGTCGTACTCGTGCTCCGTGAGCCCGCCGCCCACGTCGGCGCGGTAGACGAAGGTGAACGCCGGCCGCAGCGGGCACGCGAACCCCATCTCCTCGCGCAGGCGGCGCGCGGCGGCGGCGGCCACGTCCTCGCCCGGGCGCGGGTGGCTGCAGCAGGTGTTGCTCCACAGCCCGCCGGAGTGGTACTTGGCGGCCGCCCGCCGCTGCAGCAGCATGCGGCCCGCGGCATCGAACACGAACACCGAGAACGCGCGGTGCAACGCGCCTTCCCGGTGCGCCATCATCTTCTCCAGCGTCCCCGTCTCCACGTCGTCCGGGTCCACCAGCACCACGCGCTCCTCCCCCATCGCTCCCGCTTCCGTCAATTCCGTCGCATCGTCCGCGGCGTCGCGGGCTCCGGCCGACGGCGTCCCTCGATCGCCCGTCATCTCGCACCGGCCCGGATGGCGGACTCGGCGAGCCGCGTCAGGACGGCGCGGTGGTGCGCGTCGTTGCCGGGCAGCGACAGCTCCACGCCGTACGCCACGCCGTCCTTCATCCAGTCGATTCGAGGCGCCGAGCACGACGCGCCGCACCCTGTGGGCGTGAAGAAGGCCAGCGGCGACCCCGCCACCCGCACGCGCTGCCGCCCCGACACGCGCCGGCCCCGCTCGGCGTCCAGGTACCCCGCGCTGCACGCATGCGCTTCGCAGTCCGGTACGTGGGCCAGGGTGATGCGGTAGCCCCGCGCGTTGCCGTGGCCGGTGGCGTACAGCGGCCGGTCCACCTCCGCGGGAATGGCTCCCGGCAGCAGCAGGGGCACGCCGGACTCATGCCGCACCCGCGCCAGCATCGCCCGGAACGGCTGCGGCACCCGGGCCGCCGCAGCCGCCGCACCCGCCGCACCCGCCCGCTGCGCCGCCGGCGAGAGGGTCGACGGAGTCGGCGGCAGCGTGGTCGAGGCGGCCCGCGCGGGGGACGGCTTCGGGGCGGGCTGCCGCGCTGCCTGCGTGCTCGTCGCCCTTGATGCCGGGTGCGCCGCCGGAGCTGCGGCGGGGGATGCGGCCGGGCGCGCGGGGGCGATCACCACCGCCAGCGTCATCCGTTCGCCGGCCTCCGTCGCCGCCACGCGCACCACGTATCCGCCGGTGGCCGGCAGCGGCCCGCTCCACCGCCCCGCCTGCGAGAAGGCGCGGAAGGCGCCGCCGCCCCGGCAGCGGGGGCACGCGACGGAGAACGCCCCCGGCGCGCCGCGCGAGGTGAGCGCCACGCTCATCACCTGGCCGGCGTGCGCGTAGATGCCATACTCGCGCGACCGCTCGCCCGGCCGCAGCGCCACCGCCACCGACGCGGACGTGGCCCGCGCGGAGAAACGGATGGGGACGGGCGCGGGCGCCTTCTGCGCCGCCACCGCATCGGCGCGGACGGCGGGCGGGACGGCGAGCAGCAGGGCGGCGGCGAACGGGACGGGCAGGCGCATGGGCATCGGTGGTGAAAGTGCGCCCGGAAGATGCGCCGTTCGGCCGCCGCGCGCCACACCTGTTCCGTCGCGGGCGCGAAGTATCCCGGGAATTGCGAAGGAGCACCCCCGGACCGCGAGGTGCTCCTTCCCGTTCGCATCCACGGCATCCCGGCGACGCCCGGCCACGAATTGAACCTGGCCGATCCAACCCGTCGATCGATCGTGGCTCTCGCCCCGAACCGCCTCGCGGAGCCGTCCTGGAACCGCGTGCGACGGTCGCCTACGCCGGGGCGGCGACGTCGCCGGCGATGGGGATGTCGCCGACCTGCACCCGCGCCGCCGGTGCCTGGGCCGCGGGGATCGGCTTCGCGAACGGGTCGTCGGCGCGGGTGGCGAGCCGGATGGTGCCGCTCCCGGCGATGTAGTCCAGGAAGTTCTTCACGCCGTCGTCGCTGAAGTAGTCCGTGTCGGAAAGGATGGCGTCGATCTGCACGCCCATCAGCGTGGCGATGGAGCTGGTCTTGTTCACCGTCCACATCGCCACCTTGCTGAACCCGCCCTGCTCGCGGATGTCCACCGCCTCGCGCATCTCCGTGAGCGACAGGCTGGCCTGGATGATGTTGCTGCCGTGCGAGTACCACGAACGCGCGTCGATGCCGGCGGCCCGGAATGCGGCCAGCACCTCGCCCGGCGTGCCCTTCTGGTCCACCATCACCCCCACGTGCAGCGCCGCGTACCCGCTGCCCGCGTTCTGCGCGAAGTCCAGGAACGCCACCTTGGCCACGTCGGCGCAGTTCACCACGCAGTAGATGGGCGCCGGGTCGGTCACCGGGTAGAGCGCGTCCGTGATCCACCGGACGAGGTCCTTGCCCATGGCCGCCATCACGTCCGCCGTCAGCCCGTCGGGCACCTTGCAGTCGAAGTACTGCAGCGCGTAGCCGGGATAGTCCCGGGCGGCCTTCACCATGGCGGCCAGGTACACGAGAAGGGCTGTCTTCGCCTCCTGCTTGCCGATGGGGTACCCCGGCCCCGCGAAGCCGTGGTGCACCACGAAGGCGAAGCCGCCGCCCGGCTCCACCGTGCACTCGATGTCGCACTCCACGCCGTTCGCCCCGACGTCCAGCGACTGCGTGAGGTACACGGGGGCGTTGCACATGTGCGAGATGGCCCACACCGGCCGCGGCTGCGAGGTGGAGACCAGGCCCATGTCGTCCGCGCACGGCGACGAGTTCATGTTCAGGCTGAGCGCCGTCACCGTGACGTCGAAGGTGAGCACCGTGTAGGCGTCCTTCTCCTCCAGATAGCAGCGCTTGTCGCGGGTGTCGTTGGTCCACACCGAGACGCCGTCCGTCACCGTCACGTTCCAGTAGTCCAGGCCCGTGCGCAGCGGCCCGGTGTTGTATCCCACCCACCACGGCGAGGTGGTCTGCCCGTCGGTGATACCCCGCCACACCTGGGTGTAGACCCTGTCGTCGCTGTACTGGTGGGTGAGGGTGATGGTCACCGGGTCCGCGAACCGGCTGAGCACGGCGATGCGCGTGCAGGTGTTGTATCCGTTCAGCGTCATTCCGTCGCTGCACGAGCCGGACTTCATGTTCATCTCCAGCGTCCTGGGCGAGGCCGAGAACACCAGCAGGCTGTTCGCGTCGTCGTCGCGCAGGATGCACTGCTTGTTGTGGGTGCCGTTCTTCCACTCGTCGCCGCCCGAGGTGACCTTCACGTTCCAGTAGTCCTTGCCCGTGCGCCCGAAGCCCGTGTTGTAGCCCACCGTCCAGGGCGAGGTCACGGCCCCGGGCTGTACGTTGCTCCAGGTCTTCGAGTCCGCCGGGTCGTCGCTGTACTGGTGCGTCAGGGTGATGTCCACGGCTTGTGGAAAGTCGTTGCGGACGGCGATCTGCGTGTGGGTGTTGTAGCTCATGCTGCACGCTCCTGCGGGTGGGCAAGCGGGGAGGGCGGCGGGCGCCGTCCTTTGCGGCGGGAAAGAACAGGGTATCCCCGCGCCAGCTGTTCCACAATCGACTTGATGCCGGAGGATCCTTCATGCCGCCGCGGCCGCTCCGACCGGCCGATCCCCTGCGCGCGAATCGCCATGCGACGCGGATGCGCGGCCTCGAGTTCCCAGGCGCGCGAACGGGGGTGGACCGCATCTTGACTGCGCGTGGCGGCGCGGTGGCGCGTGGGAACCGGACCGGGGAGAGGCGGATGCTGCTGAGGGTTACGGAGCGCGGGGTGTACTGCGAGGCGGGCGGCTTCTACGTGGACCCGTGGATGCCCGTGGACCGCGCCGTCATCACGCACGCGCACGGCGACCACGCGCGCTGGGGATCGCGCCGCTACCTCTGCTCGCGCGAGGGCGAGCGGGTGCTGCGCACGCGCATGGGTCCGGAAGCCAACATCCGCGGCGTGCCGTACGGCGAGCCCGTGACGGTGAACGGGGTCCGCATCTCGCTCCATCCCGCGGGCCACATCCTGGGCTCGGCGCAGGCCCGCATCGAGCACCGCGGCGAGGTGTGGGTGGTCTCGGGCGACTACAAGACCGAGCCCGATCCCACGTGCACGCCCTTCGAGCCCGTGCGCTGCCACACCTTCGTCACCGAGAGCACCTTCGGGCTGCCCATCTACCGCTGGGCGCCGCAGGCCGAGACGTGGGCCGAGATCCGCGCCTGGTGGCGCGCCAACCGCGAGGCGGGCCGCGTATCCATCCTCTTCGGCTATTCGCTCGGGAAAGCTCAGCGGCTGCTGGCGGGGGTGATGGACGGGCTGGAGGGCCCCATCTACACCCACGGCGCGGTGGAGACGCTGAACCGCGAGTACCGCGAGTCAGGCATCGCCCTGCCGCCCACCACCCACGTGGGCGCCGCGCCCAGGGGCACCGACTGGGCCGGCGCGCTGGTCGTGGCGCCGCCCTCCGCCGCCGGCTCGCCCTGGCTGCGCCGCTTCGGGCCCGCCTCCACCGCGTTCGCGTCGGGGTGGATGCGCATCCGCGGCGCGCGCCGGCGCCGCTCGCTGGACCGCGGCTTCGTCGTCTCGGACCACGTGGACTGGCCCTCGCTGCTGGCCGCCGTGGACGCCACCGGCGCGTCGCGGGTGTGGGTCACGCACGGCTACCGCGAGCCCGTGGTGCGCTGGCTGCGCGAGCACGGCCTGGAGGCGCACGCCATCGCCAGCCGCTGGGAGGGCGAGGCCGAGGCGGAGGAAGCCCCGCCGCCGGACGTGGTCGACGGCTCCGCGAACGGCTCGGCGGACGAGGCTGCATCGGCCGAATCGGTCGATGACGCGCTCGATGGAGGGACGGTCGCCGATTCGGCTCCGGTCGAAGGCAGCTTCTCCGCCGATGACGGCGCGGCGCTGGACTTCGGCGCGCCGGGGGAGGGGGAGCCGTGAGGGAGTTCGCGCGGCTGTTCACGGAGCTGGACGAGACGACGAAGACGGGCGAGAAGGTGGAGGCGATGGCCCGCTACTTCGCCGCCGCCGACCCGGCCGACGCGGCGTGGGCCGTGCACTTTCTGAGCGGCAACCGCCCCAAGCGGCTGATCGCCGTACGGCGGCTGGCGGCGTGGGCCATGGAGGCGTCGGGCGTGCCGCCCTGGCTGTTCGAGGAAAGCTACCACGCCGTGGGCGACCTGGCCGAAGCCATCTCGCTGCTGCTGCCCCCCAGCGAGCCCGCGCCGAGCCTGCCGCTGCACCGGTGGGTGCAGGAGCGCCTGCTTGCGCTGGCCGGCGAGGACGAAGAGACGCAGCGCCGCGAGATCCTGCGCTCGTGGCGCGAGCTGGACGGCAACGAGCGCTTCGTGTGGAACAAGCTCATCACCGGCGGCTTTCGCGTGGGCGTGTCGCAGAGCCTGGTGGTGCGCGCCCTGTCGCGCGCCAGCGGCGTGGACGAGGCCACCGTGGCGCACCGGCTGATGGGCGCCTGGGAACCGCGGCCGGAGGTGTTCCAGCGCCTGGTCTCGCCCGACTCGCGCGACGCGGACGTGTCGCGCCCCTACCCGTTCTTCCTCGCCTACGCCCTGGACGAGGGGCCGGAGACGCTGGGCGAGCCGGCGGAGTGGCAGGCCGAGTGGAAGTGGGACGGCATCCGCGCGCAGCTCATCCGCCGCGCCGGCCAGACGTTCCTGTGGTCGCGCGGCGAGGAGCTGGTGACGGAGCGCTTCCCGGAGCTGGCGCAGGCCGCCGCCCTGCTGCCCGACGGCACCGTGATCGACGGCGAGGTGATGCCGTGGATGGACGGCCGTCCGCTTCCCTTCGCCCAACTGCAGCGCCGCATCGGCCGCAAGAAGCTGGGCCCAAAGATCCTCGCGGAAGTCCCCGTCGTCCTGGTCGCCTACGACCTGTTGGAGATGGGCGGCGAGGACGTGCGCCCGCTCCCCCTGGCGGAGCGCCGCGCCCGGCTGGAGGCGCTGCTGGCCGCCACGCCCGCCCCCGGCCGCTTCATCGCGTCCCCCATCGCGCAGGCGCAGGAGTGGGAGCACGTCCGCCAGGCGCACGGCCGCGCGCGGGAGATGGGCGCCGAGGGGCTGATGCTGAAGCGGCTGGACGCACCCTACGGCGTGGGCCGCCGCCGCGGCGCGTGGTGGAAGTGGAAGGTGGCGCCGTACACGGCGGACGCTGTGCTCGTCTACGCGCAGGCCGGCCACGGGCGTCGGGCGTCGCTCTACACCGACTACACCTTCGCCGTATGGGCCGGCGGCGAGCTGGTGCCCTTTGCCAAAGCCTACTCCGGCCTCACCGACGCCGAGATCCGCAAGGTGGATGCGTGGATCCGCCGCAACACGCTCGAGAAGTTCGGCCCCGTGCGCTCCGTGAAGCCCGAGCTTGTGTTCGAGCTGGCCTTCGAGGGCATCCAGCCCTCGCCGCGCCACCGCTCCGGCATCGCCGTCCGCTTCCCGCGCATCCTGCGCTGGCGCACCGACAAGCCCGCCGCCGAGGCGGATTCCATCGACACGCTCCGTGCGTTGCTCGGCGGATAGCAGATAGCATCCACCGCGACGGACGTTCGTCGGATGGGCGACGAGAGAGATGGCGGAGAGAAGAACATGATCATCAACCCGCCTTGTGATCATGATCATGATAGATTAACATGATCATGAACACGATTGATGATAACGTTCTCTCCCGCGGACCGGCATGCGATCCTTCGATCCCGACTTCCTGCGCAGGCAGCAGATCCCCCTGTCGCTGCTCACCACCATCCGCGAGCTGGGGGAGTACAAGGGCAAGCAGGAGCTGTACAAGGAGCAGGCGCCGCAGGTGCTGCGCACGCTCCGCGAGGCGGCGGTGATTCACAGCACCGAGTCGTCCAACCGCATCGAGGGCGTCATCGCCTCGCGCGAGCGCATCCGGGAGCTGGTGGAGCACCGCACCGAGCCGCGCAACCGCTCCGAGCAGGAGATCGCCGGCTACCGCGACGTGCTGCAGACCATCCACGCCAGCCACCCGCACGTCGCGCTGGGCACGGGCGTGGTGCTGCAGTTCCACCGCGACCTGTACCAGTTCCTGCCCGGCTACGGCGGCCGCTGGAAGATGGCGCCCAACGAGATCACCGAGACGCGCGCGGACGGCACCCACGCGGTGCGCTTCCGCACGGTGCCGCCGTTCCAGACCGCGGACGCCATGAAGCGCCTGCACGAGCGGTTCGCGCTGGAGTGGGAGCGCGGCGAGGTCGATCCGCTGCTTCTGATTCCCGCGTACGTGCTGGACTTTCTCTGCATCCACCCGTTCCTGGACGGCAACGGGCGGATGGCACGGCTCCTGACGCTGCTGCTGCTCTACAAGGCCGGCTACGAGGTGGGGCGCTACGTGAGCCTGGAGACGGCCGTGGAAGGGACGAAGGACGGCTACTACGACACCCTGCACAAGTCGTCGCAGGGGTGGCACGAGGGCGAGCACTCGCTGCTGCCGTGGTGGGAGTACTTTTGCGGGGTGATGCTGCGCACCGCCTACCGCGAGTTCGAGGGGCGCGTGGGCGCGGTCACGGGGGCGCGTGGCGCGAAGCGTGAGATGCTGCTGGACGCCGTGGAGCGCCTGCCCGCGCAGTTCCGGTTTGCGGACCTGGAGCGCGCCTGCCTGGGCATCAGCCGGCCCACCATCAACCGTGTGCTGGCCGAGCTGCGGAAGGGCGGCCGCATCGCGCTGGTGAAGGAGGGCCGAGATGCGACGTGGCAGAAGGTGGAGACGATCCCCGGAACCTGATCATGATCAAGTTAACATGATCATGAACACCTGAGATGATAACGTTAACGTGATCATGATGATGATCAACAGCCTCGCGGACGATCGCCTTCCCTTCATCCGGCGAGGTGCCCGCGCGTGAGCACGGCGCCTCGCCGCTCCGCCGGTGTGCCGACCGCGCCGTCGCCGTCCGACATCACGCGCCGCCGGGTGGATGCGTGGTTTCTGTCGCGCGGATGGGCGCCGTTCGCGTTCCAGCGCGAGGTGTGGGGCGCGTACGTGGCGGGTGAAAGTGGGCTGATCCACGCGGCGACGGGCACGGGCAAGACGTACGCGGCATGGATCGGCCCACTGATGGAGTGGATGGACGAGCATCCCGTCACCCCGCCGGAATCCGTCGTCTCGGAAGCGCCACCGCCCGTCCGCCGCCGATCGAAGGCGAAACCGGCGGCGGACACGTCGCAGTCGGCGGAGTCTGTCGAGTCCGCAGAGTCGGCGAGGCGCACCGCATCGCCCAAATCGAACGACTCTCCCGGTCCGACAGCCTCGACGGGGACGACGAAGAAGGCGAGGACGCCGCGCCGGGCGCCCGCGCCGGGGCTGCGCGTGCTGTGGATCACGCCGCTGCGGGCGCTGGCTGCGGACACCACCGAGGCGCTGGGGCTGCCGCTGCGGGAGTTGGCGCCGGAGTGGACGCTGGAGACGCGCACGGGCGACACCCCGCTCGCCGTCCGCAACCGCCAGCGCAACCGCCTGCCCACCGCGCTGGTGACCACGCCCGAGAGCCTGTCGCTGCTGCTGTCGCGGGACGACGCGCGCGAGCTGTTCGGCGATCTGCGCGCCGTGGTGGTGGACGAGTGGCACGAGTTGATGGGATCGAAGCGGGGCGTGCAGGTGGAGCTGGCGCTGGCGCGGCTGCGCACGTGGCGGCCGGCGCTGCGCACGTGGGGATTGTCCGCCACCATCGGCAACATCGAGGAGGCGACGGAGGCGCTGCTGGGAGTCGATCGAGAGCGCCGGCCGTGGCGCGTGGTGCGCGGCGTGGAGCCCAAGGGCGTGGTGGTGGACGCGCTGATCCCGCCCGTGGTGGAGCGCTTTCCGTGGGCCGGCCACCTGGGCACGCAGATGCTTCCGCAGGTGATCGACGCCATCGAGGAGGGCCAGAGCGCCATCGTCTTCACCAACACCCGCTCGCAGACCGAGATCTGGTACCGGGCCATCCTGGAGGCGCGGCCGGACTGGGCGGGGGTGATCGCCCTGCACCACGGGTCCATGGACCGCAAGGCGCGCGATTGGGTGGAGAACGGCCTGCGCACGGGCATCCTGCGCTGCGTGGTGGCGACATCGAGCCTGGACCTGGGAGTGGACTTCTCGCCCGTGGACCGGGTGCTCCAGATCGGCAGCCCCAAGGGCGTGGCGCGCCTGCTGCAGCGCGCGGGGCGCAGCGGGCACCGGCCGGGCGCGGTGAGCCGCGTGACCTGCGTGCCCACGCAGGTGCTGGAGCTGGTGGAGGTGGCCGCCGCCCGCGACGGCATGGAGGCCGGCGCCGTGGAGTCGCGCCTGCCCGTGGAGCGGCCGCTGGACGTGCTGGTGCAGCACGTGGTGACGGTGGCGCTGGGCGGCGGCTTTCGCCCCGCGGAGCTGCTGGCCGAGGTGCGGTCGACGCGTGCCTACGCGGGCCTGATGGACGACGAATGGCAGTGGGTGCTGGACTTCGTGACCCGCGGCGGCGACGCGCTGCAGGCGTATCCCGAGTTCTCGCGCGTGGTGGAGCGCGACGGGGTGATGACCGTGGAGGACCGGCAGGTGGCGCGCCGCCACCGCATGGCCATCGGCACCATCGTGAGCGACGCCGCGATCGCCGTGCAGTACCTGAAGGGCGGCCGCCTGGGCACCGTGGAGGAGTCGTTCATCGCGCGCCTGAAGCCCGGCGACCGATTCGTCTTCTCGGGCAAGCCGCTGGAGTTCGTGCGCGTGCGCGACATGAAGGCGTGGGTGCGCAAGGCGCCGTCCAGCAAGGGCGCCATCCCGCGCTGGATGGGGAGCCGCATGCCGCTTTCCACGGAGCTGGCGGCGGCGCTGCGCGGGCGGCTGGAGGAGGCGTCGCGCGGCATCTGGCGCGACCGCGAGATGCAGACGGTGCGGCCCGTGCTGGAGCTGCAGGCGCTGTGGTCGCGCGTGCCGGCCGCGGACGAGCTGCTGGTGGAGCGGGTGAAGACGCGCGAGGGGCACCACCTCTTCTTCTTCCCCTTCGAGGGGCGCCTTGTGCACGAGGGCTTGGCGGCGCTGTTCGCGTACCGCATCAGCCGGCTGGGCCCCATCTCGTTCACCATGTCCAGCAACGACTACGGCGTGGAGCTGCTGTCGCCCGATCCCGCGCCGCTGGACGAGGCGCTGGCGGCGGGCCTGCTCAGCCCGCACGGCCTGGTGGACGACGTGCCCGCCTCGCTGAACGCGGCCGAGATGGCGCGCCGCCAGTTCCGCGAGATCGCCCGCGTCTCCGGCCTCGTCTTTCCCGGCTATCCGCACTCCGGCAAGTCCGCGCGCCAACTCCAGGCATCGAGCGGGTTGTTCTTCGACGTGTTCACGCGCCACGATCCCGGCAACCTGCTGGTGAGCCAGGCGCACCGCGAGGTGATGGAGCGCCAGCTCGAAAGCAGCCGCCTGGGCCGCACGCTGGAGCGTCTCTCCGCGGCGAAGGTGGTCGTCACGTCACCGAAGCGCACGCCTCCGCTCGCCTTTCCGCTGCTGGTGGACCGCACGCGCGACCGCGTCTCGTCCGAGAAGCTGTCCGACCGCGTGCGGAAGATGCAGCTCGCGCTGGAGCGGGCCGCCGGGTGAGCGGGCCGTCCGTTCGGGGAGAGTCGGACGTGCAGTCGGGGGACGCGGAGATCGTCGTTGCCGGCGAGCGCCTGGTGCTGCTGCCGGAGCGGGCGGTGCTCTGGCCGCGCGCGGGCACGCTGCTGGTGGCGGACACCCACTTCGGCAAGGCGGCGGCCTTCCGCGCCGGCGGCCTGCCCGTGCCCGGCGGCACCACGGCGGAAGGGCTGGCGCGGCTGGACCGCGCGCTGGACCGCACGGGCGCAGGCCGTGTCGTCTTCCTGGGCGACTTCCTGCACGCCCGCCAGGGACGCGCGCCGGCGACGTTCCAATCGCTGGGCGAATGGCAGCGGCGACGGGCAACGGTGGATCTCGTGCTCGTGCGCGGAAACCACGACCGCGGCGCGGGCGACCCGCCCAAGGAGATGCAGATCCGCTGCGTCGATCCGCCGCTGCTGGAGGCGCCCTTCGTGCTGGCGCACCACCCCGACCCGGCACCGCACGGGTACGTGTTGGCCGGCCACGTGCACCCCGCCGTGCTCCTCACCGGCCGCGGCCGCCAGCGCGCGCGGCTGCCGTGCTTCTGGTTCGGCGCGTGGGGTGCCGTGCTGCCCGCGTTCGGCGGCTTCACCGGCGTGGCGGAGGTGGCGCCCGCCGCGGGCGACCGCGTGTTCGTGGTGGCCGACGGGGAGGTGGTGGAGGTGAGCTGAACGTTCTTCAGACCGGCTCGACGGAGACAGCACGTCAGGTGAATGGGATGCCGGGAAGACACTGCGTATCCCCATCGCTGAATCCACCGCATCGACCGAATCGATCAACTGTGTAGGCGAGATCGACTCGACGGAAGCGCCCCGCCGGCGAGCAGTCGGCGGGGCGCTTCTCCTTCATGGCCGCATGGCTCGACTCTCCCCCTCGACGAACGGCTCGTATTCGCTCGATTCACTCCGCGATGGCCTTCCACACGGCATCGGTGTCCGACAGGTCCGCGAAGACGTGGTCCGGGTCGCAGGCGCGCAGGTCGTCCGCGGAGTGCATGCCGGTGGCGACCGCGAGCGTGCGGACTCCCAGGTGGTGGCCGCAGCTCACGTCGAACGGCGTGTCGCCGATGATGACGACCTCCTTGCCGCGATAGTCGATGCCGATCAGCTCCCGGGCGCGGCGGACGGCGACGGCGGGCAGCTCCGGGCGGTCGGCGTGGTCCGATCCGTACGCGCCCACCGTGAACCGAGCCGGATCGATGCCGGCCGCGCGCAGCTTGATGGCGGCACCCTGCGCCACGTTGCCCGTGAGAAGCCCCAGCACCACATGCGGCCCGCCGCCCTCCACGCGGTCCAGCAGGGCGGGGATGCCTGGAAGCGCACGCACCTCCGTGCGCTCCACCACTCTCCGCAGGTTGCCGAGGTACGCCGTCCACATCGCGGGAAAGCGCGCCTCCACCGCGGCTTGCTCCCACCCCTCCGCGCGCAGCAGCTCCCCCACGATCTGCGGATCGGTGCGCCCGGCGAACGAGTACGCGTCGATGGGACCCGTGGTCCGTAGACCTCCATCATCGCCTCGTGCACCGCGCGCCGCCCCGCCCCGTCCGCCGTCAGCAGAGTCCCGTCGATGTCGAAAAGCACCAGTCGCTGCATCACTCTCCGCTTCGGGTGTTGGATCTCCGGGGGCGATCCATCGAATGTCGACGGCCACGCGTGGATCCGCATCGCCTCGCCGCGGTTCCGCCGGACGAACGCGAGCGGCCCCAAGGTGCACCCTTTGAGGCCGCCCACGCAAACCCGCGCCCGCGTCAGCAGCAGGCGGGCGTCGCGTCGCCGCCTTCGTGGGCGGCCACGCAGGGCCGTGGGGAACGACAGCGCCCTGAGGCCCCGGCGCCGTTGCGTGGCCACGCGGTCCTCGCGCCGAACCAGCCACGCGGCGATCACTCCCTGCAGCGCCAGCACCAGGCCTTCCGCTCCTCCTCTTTCCATCGTCCCCTCCCGCGGTTCGGGGGTGTTCTCCGCACGCGATCGCATGCGGTTGGCAAATGCAACTATAGTGGTACAAAAAAGCCGCTCAGGCGTCCATAAGCGAGCGGTGCATCAGCACGGCGCTCGCCGGGCAGGCCCCGCGGAACTCCTCGGACCGCAGGAGCGCGTCCGGCACCCGTGCGCGGTCCTCCACGGCGAAGCCCAGGCGGGGGAAGAAGCCGTCGGCGGTGGTGGTGAGCAGGAACAGCTCGCGCACGCCGGCCGAGCGCGCCCACGCCACGGCCGCGGCAGCGAGCGCCTGGCCCAGCCCGCTTCCCCGGTGCCGCGGGTGAACGGCCACGGAGCGCAGCAGCCCCGCGGACCCGTGCGCCTCCACGCCGGCGGCGCCCGCCAGCGTGCCGTCCGGCGCGTGCGCCACCAGGAAGCCGAGCGGGAACGCGGCGCGCAATCCCGCCTCCGGCAGGTCGGCGGCCACGAGCAGCGCGAGCATGTCCGGCAGATCGCCGCCTTCCGCGGGACGGATGGCTTGCGCCCAGGCGCGGTCGGGGTTCGAAGGCGCGGGCATCACCCCTCCTCGCGGCAGCAGGTGGCCTCGGTGACGCCCGCGTGCATGGCGGAGGTGCGCGTCAGGCGGCGGAGAAAGGACAGCGTGTCGCGGCGGGCGTCGGCGTCGAACGAGGAAAGCAGCGCGTTCATCTCCCACACGGCGTCCGCGTGGAGCTGCCGTGCCAGCGCGATGCCGTCGCCCGTGAGCTCCAGGCGCAACGCGCGGCGGTCGTCGGGGTCGCACAGGCGGCGCACGTAGCCGTTGTCCTCCAGGCATCCCACCACGCGGCTGGCGGTGCTCTTGTCCACGAACAGCTCCGTCGCCAGCGCGTTCAGCGAGATGGCGCCCAGCCGGTCGAGAAGCTCCACCGTCCGCGCGCCCGCCGGCGTCACGTCGTACAGGGCCGCGCGCTCGCGGTCGCGCGAGCCGTGCAGGCGGATGAGGTCCTGCAGCGTGCGGTGAAAGTCCGCCGCCTCGCTCATCCCCGCGGGCGGGGCCACGGTCGCGGTGTGGGAAGAGGTGCTCATGGAGGAGAAGATTGCTTTCGCGCGACTAGTTGTCAAGTGCAACGATGAAGGGGACGCGACCTCGCCCCTCGCGGATCGGATCGGCGCCGGTCAGCGCGGAGTCGGGGCTGCGACCTTCGCGCGGGGAGTCTCCTTCATCGGACGAGCCCAGCCGTGCGTTCCGTCGGCGGGGTCCGCGAGCTCCTCACGACGCGGGCTCCAGCGGCGGCCCGGCGGGGGTGGGATCGGGGGCGGGGCAGGCGCGCTTGTGCAGGGCCTTGGCCTCGTACATCGCCAGGTCCGCGGTGCGGATGGCCTCCTCCAGCTCCTCGGCGCCGCCGTAGTCGGCGGCGCCCAGGCTGGCGAGAAGGCGCAGGCGGCCGCGCTCCTCGGGATCCAGCTCGGCGTCGGCGCACGACAGCGCGTCCTCCAGGCGCGGAAGCACCTCCTCGCTGCGGGCACCGGGCAGCACCAGCAGGAACTCGTCGCCGCCCCACCGATACAGCCGGTCCGACGGGCGGGTGGCGGCGCGAAGCACGTCGGCGGCGCGCTGCAGCAGGGCGTCTCCCGTGGCGTGGCCCCAGGTGTCGTTGGCCACCTTCAGGTTGTCCAGGTCCAGCATCACCACCGCCCCGAAGCCCCCGCGCGCCGCCTCGGTGCCCACGCCCTCGGCCAGCGCGCGGCGGTTGAGGGTGCCCGTGAGCTGGTCGTACAGGGCCAGGCGCTGAAGGTGGTCGTGCGCCACGGCGAGCTGCGCGTGGGCGGCGTCCGTCTCGCGCCGGGCGTCCTCCATCAGCAGCACCACCATCCCGTATCCCAGCAGCATCTGCAGCAGCAGGTCCACGTACGAATTGTGGAAGGCCACGGCGCGCATCATCTCGCCCGGCAGCCCGTCCACGCCGCGCTCGACGCCCGCGAAGGCCACGGCGTACAGCGCCCACATCCCGCCCAGCATCCCGAAGAACACCCCCGTGGCGCGCGTGCCCAGCGTGGCGCGCGAGGCGGGCAGCCCCACCAGCGCCAGGCAGCACCCGGTGAACGCGGCCGCCGCGACCGGCGCGTGCCACACCACCACCCGGTTCAGGTCGGCCGAAAGGGCGGCCGAGAGCAGCGCGTAGGCGGCCGACACGCCCACCAGCGGGCCCAGGTACCGCCGCATGCGCACCCCGCGGACGAACGCCAGCGTGCCCCCCAGCAGCAGGCCCACGTAGAGGAGCTTGAAGAACTGGTAGAGGAAGAAGACGGCGAACGAGCCGCCCCCGGCGCCGGACGCCCCGGGCGCCAGGTAGAGCGCGGTGACGGACGAGAGCGCCGCCGCCGCCGCCATCCACGCCGCGCCCCACACGCGGAAGTACGGCCGCCGCCGGGCATGCACGCGCAGGAGTAGGAACAGGGTGACCAGCAGCAGGGCGCCGCCGATCTGGCAGACGAGCCCGACGTAGGCGATCAGCCCGCCGTCGTTGGGAGCGGCCTTCATGGAGGGGTGCGTTCCGAGGGGGGCCGGGCGCGGAGGGGACCGCCGCCGGCGGCCTTTCCATTCTCGGTGGATGGCCGCCCGAAGGCAAGGGAATTCGTCCCCGGCGCACCCGCCCGCCGGTTCCGTCAGAGGGCGGCCATGCGCGCCGATCGTGGCGCCGTCCGTTCACCCCCGCACGCACCCTGCGCCTGCCGCGGCTTCCGCGAGGTGGTGACTGTGGAGCGGCGGCTGGGTCCGGAGGGATAGCTCCGCGGCCGAGACCGAAGCCGTTGTCGGGGTGCATCGCGACGCGCACATTGCGGAGGGACGATCATCCATCGACTACGCCTGGGGGAAGGGGACGGCATGTACACGAAGCCAGGACCGCGCGCCGAGGCGGAACGGACGGAGCGGGTGGGCCGGCCCGTCCCCCCGGACCGGCGTCCGGCGGCAGCCCCTGCGCTCGCCGCGGAGGTGCTGCGCCGTTCCGCGGCCGGCGGCCGGCTCACGGCCGGAGAGGTGCTGCACCTGCAGCGCACGGTGGGCAACCACGCGGTCGCGGGGCTGCTGGGGGCACGCGGCCTGGTGCAGCGCGGGGTGGGCAAGTCGAAGCCCGCAGCCGTAGAGGAGCCGACGTACTACGCCATCGGTGCGGACGTGGGCGAATACGCCTTCGCCTGGGCGGCCGACTCCGCGGCCGGGGGACGCGTGGAGGTGAGCACGCCCCTGGAGGATGGAATCATCGGATACGCGAACTTCACGCTGGAGAACAAGGGGTTGGTGGCGGCGCCCGCCGCGGACGCAGCCTACACGCAGGCGCACGTGCTGGGGCGCCAGGCGGGCGTCGTCTGCTACCTGTCGGGCATCTTCAACCTGAGCCTGACGCGCGACGGGCCGGCCAACATCTACCGCGGGTTCGGCAACGCCCTCCTGGGGATGGTGGAAGCCAAGGCGGGGCAGCGCGGTGCGGGTCTCATCTACCTGGTGCCCTCCGTCACGCCGGCGCGAACCAGCCCGAACAGCAACGTGAAGGCGAACGCGGACCCCACGGGCTTCTACACGCACCACGGGTATGCTGTGGACGCCGCGGCGACGCAGCACAACGCCGCGATCGTGGAGGCGCAGTACGCCGGCCTGGGCGTGCCCCAGGAGCAGATCGACGCGCAGAAGCCGATGTTCACCGCGAACGCCCTGGGCGGGATCCTGTCCAAGGCGCTGTAGCGGGTGGAGCTGCGGGGCACCTTCCGCACCCGCCGCGGGTACAGGCCGGGGTGCACGCATGCGCATCCACTGCCACGCCCCGCATCACCCAAGCCGTATCCCGCACATGCTTTCCGTGCTGTACCGCGCCCGCATCGCCGCGACGGCGGCCGCCCTGCTGCTGGCCGGCATTCCCGCCGCGCGGCGGATCGCCCCCGGAACGGCCGGTTCACCGCCGCTCGTTCTGCGCCCTGGATCCGCCGCATTCGTGCCGGGGGACACGCTGCCGAGCGCCGCCCCCGTGCACGAGCGCGTGCTGCCGGGGCTGGAGGTGCTGCTGCGCGACTCGCTGCACCTGCTGCGGGGCAGGCGCGTGGGGCTCATCACCAACCAGACGGCGGTGACGGCGGACGGGCGCAGCGGCGTGGACCTGCTGTACGGACACCCGGACGTGCAGCTCGTGGCGCTGTTCGCCGGCGAGCACGGCATCCGCGGCACGGTGGACGGCGGCGAGCCCATCGGCACCGGACGCGACCCGCGCACGGGGCTGCCCGTGTACTCGCTGTACGGCCGCACGCAGAAGCCCACGCCGGCCATGCTGGCCGGCATCGACGTGCTGCTCTTCGACATGCAGGACATCGGCGCGCGGCCGTACACCTACGTGTGGACGATGACGATGGCGATGGAGGCCGCGGCCGCGCAGCACATCCCGTTCGTCGTCCTGGACCGGCCGAACCCCGTCACCTCGGCGGTGGAGGGGCCGCTCATGCAGTGGGAGATGCGCACGCGGGGCCCGCTCATCACCGGCGCGTATCCCGTTCCCCTGCGCCACGGCATGACGCCGGGCGAGCTGGCGCGCTACGTGAACGGAGAGTTCCACCTGGGCGTGGACCTGCGCGTGGTGCCGGTGCAGGGATGGACGGGCGACGAGTGGTTCGACGAGACGGGGCTGCCGTGGATCAACCCCTCGCCCAACATCCGCTCGCTCACGGCCGCGCTCTCGTTCAGCGGCCTGGTGATGCTGGAGACGGCCAACCTTTCCATCGGCCGCGGCACGGCGGACCCGTTCAGCTACGTGGGCGCGCCGTACGTGGACGGCGCCGAGCTGCTGCGCCGCGTGCAGGCGTACGACCTGCCCGGCGTGCGCTTCGAGCGCGCGGACTTCACCCCGCGCGGCGCCGGGTGGATGCAGTTTCCCGGGCGCGAGTGCCACGGCGTGCGCCTGCGCGTGACGGACCGCGACGCGTACCGGCCCGTGCTCACGGCGCTCGTCTTCCTTTCCGAGATCCGGAAGATGAACCCCGAGCAGCTGGGGATGGGGCGCATGCTCCAGATGCTGGGCAGCGAGTGGGCCCCCGCCGCGGTGCGCGCCGGCGAGGACCCGCGCGACATCTTCCGCCGCTGGGAGGTGGAGGACGTGGCGTGGAAGCGCGTGCGGGCCAAGTACATGCTGTACCCGCGCGAGGACGTGGCGCCCGCGCCGGCCCTTCCTTCGGCTGCCGGGCGATAGGGCTGCGGACGGTCCATGGGTGGAAGCGGGGCGTCGAGCTTCCGTCGGCTTCACGGCGGAAGGGCAAGGGCTCCTGCTGGTTTGTCGATCGAGACAGGGGACGCGTTGAGAAGACTTCGGACGGCAGCTTTCATCGGATTCGTCGCCGCGGTGTCGGGCGCACAGAAGTGCTCGTCGGTAAACGGTGGCGGCGGCACGCACCAGCTCCGGGGCGTGGTGGTGGTGCAGGGCACCGGCCGGCCCGTGCCCGGCGCGACGGTGTCCATCGCCGGAATCCAGCAGCAGGGAGTGACGAACGGCGCAGGTGAGTTCGCGCTGTGCTACGTGCCCACCGGCACCCACGACGTGGCGGCGGCGGTGCCCGGCGTGGCGGCGGTCACCACGCGGCGTGTGACGGTTCCTCTTCCGGCGAGCACCCCGCGGCTGTCGCTGGAGGTGCTCCCCGGCCGCGACCCGAGGAATGTCGCGCGGCCACAGTCGTTCGTGATCGGCGACACGGTGGCGCTGGTGGTGGACGGCACCCGCCGCGCATCCGGCGTCTACGACGGTTGCGACCTCCAGGGCCCCAGCGCCGAGGGCTGGAGCACGCTGAAGCTCACGCCCGACGTGGTGTCCGCCGTGGAGGTGGAGCGCGGCCCTTCCACGCGCGAGAAGTACGGCTTCCCCAACGCGCTCGTGGTCACCACGCGGCGATTCGAGCGGCCGTGACGTCCGCCCCCCCCCCCCCGCGATCCCCCTCCGGCGGGTTCCTGGTCTTCCGGCAAGCGCGTGAGCTAGGTGAGCTCGGCGCCCGGAGGTGATGGACCAAACGAGTCATGGGGTTGCCGATACATGCCGAAGACCCGTTGCCGATCGCTGCCGGCGAGGGCAATCCTGCGTCCCTTCCCTGTTTCCCCCCGAGCCGACGCCCGGCAGTCGCGGGCCGCGCGCTCATCTTCCGCCGCCTGTTCGCTCGCGCGCGCATCTCGGCCGGAGGCGGTTGCGGCTCCGAGACGACCGTACGCGGCCGCCGCCCCGGCGCGCCGGCGGGTTAAGCGGCCCTTCGTTCCGCATCGGCACCGTCCTTGCCCGTCTGCGCCGGATTCGAGCGCCGAATTCCGCAAGCCGGGAGCAGAGCCATGGCCAGCCGGTCCATCTGGAAGGGCACCATCCAATTCGGGCTGGTCGGCTTTCCCGTGGAGATGAGGCCGGCCGTGCGCGCCGACCATGTGCCGTTCCGCCTGCTGAACGCGGATGACCTGACGCCCGTGCACATGGAGCGGATGGACGAGTCCGGCCATCCGGTGGCGTGGGAAGAGATCGTGAAGGGCTTCGAGCTGGAGAAGGGACGCTACGTGGTGATGACCGACGAGGACTTCCGCGCCGCCGCGCTGAGGTCCTCGCGCGCGTTCGAGATCTGCGACTTCGTGAAGGAGGGCGAGATCGATCCGCGCTACTTCGACACGCCCTACTACCTGACTCCCGGCCAGGGCGGCGACAAGGCGTACGCCATCCTGCGCGAGGCGTTGCGGCGTACGGGGATGGTGGGCGTGGGCAAGGTGATGATCCGCCAGAAGCAGCACCTGGCCGCGCTCAAGACCGTGGGAGAGGCGCTGGTGCTGGAGACCATGCGCTTCGCGAGCGAGCTGGTGGATACGCGCGACCTCAAGTTCCCCCGCGCCCAGCTCGCCACCGGGCGCGAGTTGAAGATCGCCGAGGAGCTGGTGGGGGCGATGGCGTCGGGGTTCGATCCCGAGAAGTACCACGACGAGTACCGCGAGAACCTGATGCGCATCATCCGCGCGAAGGGCCGCGGCAAGCCCGTGGCCGCGCCCGCCGAGCCGGAGCCCGAAGACGGCGGCGTCATCGACCTGATGTCGCGCCTGAAGGCCAGCCTGGACGCGGCGGAAGGACGCCGAGGCGGAGGCGGATCGACCGCGAAGAAGTCGGGTGCCGCGAGGAAGTCGGCGGCGAGGAAGTCGGGATCTGCGAAGGACGCGGCGCCGCGGAAGTCCGCCGGGAAGTCGCCGAAGTCCTCGACCTCCACGAAGCCGAAGAAGGCGGCGCGCACCTCCCCGGCTCGGCGGAGCGCGTAAGGCATGGCTGCCAAGGAGAAGGCGTCCCCGCGCGAGAAGCTGACGGAGTACCGCCGGAAGCGCGACTTCGCGAAGACGGCCGAGCCGGCGGGCGGCGGCGCGGCGGACCGGCCGCACCACGACGCGCTGCGGTTCATCATCCAGAAGCACGCGGCCAGCCACCTGCACTTCGACTTTCGCCTGGAGATGGGTGGGGTCATGAAGAGCTGGGCCGTGCCCAAGGGCCCCAGCCTGGACCCCGCCGTCAAGCGCCTGGCGGTGCAGGTGGAGGACCATCCCATCGCCTACAACACCTTCGAGGGCACCATCCCCGCCGGCGAGTACGGCGGCGGCACGGTGATGCTGTGGGACCGGGGGACGTACGGCCCCGCGGAGCCCGGCGCCGGCGGCCCCGAGGCCGAGCTTCAGCGCCAGCTCGCGAAGGGTCATCTGGACATCGTGCTCCACGGCGAGCGCCTGCGGGGCGAGTTCACGCTCATCCGCACGCGCGCCGGTGAGGACGACGGCTCCAAGCCGCAGTGGCTGCTCTTCAAGCGCACCGACGACTACGCCGACCCCGAGCGCGACATCGTGGCCCAGGTGGACACGTCCGTGGACACGGGCCGCACGATGGACGAGATCGCCGGTGGGACTCGCGTCTGGCACTCCAACCGCACGCCGCCCAAGGCGAAATCCGCCGCCGCGTCCGTCGCCGAGGCGGCGAAGAAGGCCGCGGGCAAGGCAAAGCCCGGCGCCCCGAAGGCATCCCGGAAGGCGGCCAGGGAAGCGCCCGATGCGTCGAAGGAGTCGGCTTCCGTCGTGGAGGCCCGGTCGCGCGCGGCCGATGCCGGGGCCGCGCTGGAGCCGATGTACGCCAGCATCGGAACTCGGGTGCCGGCGGGCGCGGGGTGGGCGTTCGAGCCCAAGTACGACGGCATCCGCGTGCTCGCCTACGCCACTCCCGGCGAGGCGCGCCTGGTCACGCGGAACGGCAAGGACAAGACGAAGCCCTTCCCCGAGGTGGTCCGGGCGCTTCGCGCGCTGGCGGAGAAGCTGGGGCACGCGCTGGTGCTGGACGGCGAGATCGTGGCGCTGGACGACGCCGGCAAGCCCGCGCGCTTCCAGGCGCTGCAGGGGCGCATGCACCGCACGGGAGCGCGGGAGATCGCGCGGCTGGCCGAGTCGCATCCCTCCGCCCTGCTGGCGTTCGACATCCTGCTCGACGATGGGGACGTGCTGCTGAACGAGCCGTGGTCCGCGCGGCGAAAGCGGCTGGAGGCCGTGCTCAAGGGCCGGCGTGTGAAGCACCTGCGGCTGGGGGAAAGCTGGAAGGGCGGCGGCGAGAAGCGGCTGGAGCAGGCGCGCGATCTGGGGTGGGAGGGCGTGATCGCCAAGCGCACCGACTCCACCTACCGCCCCGGCGTGCGCAGCGACGCGTGGCTCAAGCTGAAGGTGGAGAGCCGGCAGGAGTTCGTCGTGGGCGGGTGGACGGAGCCACGCAACACGCGGCAGCACCTGGGGGCGCTGCTGGTGGGCTACTTCCAGGGCGATCGCCTGCTCTACGCCGGAAAGGTGGGCGGCGGGTTCGACACGAAGGGATTGAAGACGATGCGCGACCTGCTGCGGCCGCTGGAATCCGAGACCTCGCCCTTCGCGGAGAAGGTGAGGACCGACGGACCCGCGCACTGGGTGCGGCCCGAGGTGGTGGTGGAGGTGCGGTTCACCGAGTGGACGGCCGACGGAAAGCTGCGCCAGCCCATCTACCTGGGCACCCGCGACGACAAGCCGGCCCGCGAGGTCACGCGCGAGCCCCACAGCGTGCAGGCCACCAGCGGAGGAGGTCGCGTGGTTGCGAAGCGCACGAAGGCGATGGCGGCGGATACGTCAACGGGCCCGGATGATCCAGGCGAGCCCGTCGATCAAGGTTCGAGATCGAAGTCCAAGGCGACCCCGAAGCCGGCGAAGAAGGCGGCCGTGAAGAAGGCGGTGGAGCGCGCGAACGATGGTGGTTCTGCGGATCGAGCGGCGGAGCAGGCGCCGCGGCCGGCGAAGAAGGCCGTGCACCCAACAGGTCTGCCGTCAGCGGAGACGGTGGTGCCGGGTGCGCCGGTGGAAGTGGTCGAGCGGCTTTCCGCCATCGAGGCGGAGGGTGGAGACGGGACGCTGTCGCTGGGGCGGGGGAAGGCGCTGAAGGTGTCGAGCCTGCAAAAGGTGCTGTTCCCAAGGGACGGCATCACCAAGGGCGACCTGATGCGGCACTACGCGCTGGTCTCGCCCTACCTTCTGCCGCTGATGAAGGACCGGCCGCTGTCGCTGAAGCGTTCGCCCGACGGCATCGACCGATTCACCTTCTTCCAGCAGAAGGCGCCCGACGACCCGCCGCCCGCGGTGCGCGTGGGCGAGGTGGAGACGGCCACGGGCGAGGAGGCGCGCCGGCTGGTAGGCGGAGACCTGGCCACCTTGCTGTACTGCGCGCAGCTCGCCAGCATCTCCGTCGATCCGTGGCACTCGCGCATCCAGCACCCGCAATTCGCCGACTACTCCGTCATCGACCTGGATCCCGGCGATGGTGCGCCGTTCTCTCGCGTGGTGAACATCGCGCTGCTGGTGAAGGAGGAGCTGGATGCGCTGGGCCTGTCCGCCGCGGCCAAGACGTCCGGCAAGCGCGGGCTGCACATCTACATCCCCCTTGCGGCGAAGACGCCGGCGGGCGCGGCGGCCCTGGTCGCGCAGCTCGTCGCCGCGCGGGTCGCGGAGAGGCACCCGGAGATCGCCACCGTGGAGCGCAGCATCAAGGCGCGGCCGGCGGGCACCATCTACGTGGACTTCGGGCAGAACGATGTGGGCAAGACGGTCGCGGCCGCCTACGCCGTGCGCCCCATCGACGGCGCGCGCGTGTCCACGCCGCTGCGCTGGACGGAGCTTACGCCCGCGCTGGAGCCGGCGGCGTTCACGATCCTCACGCTCCCCGCACGGCTCGCCGAGGTCGGCGACCTGTGGGGACCGGCGATGCAGGAGCGCAACTCGCTCAAGAAGGTGCTGCGAGACGCGGGCGCGTGATGGATCGTCTTTGATCCGAACCGGTTGCACGGAACGCCGCCGTGGGCTCCTCGAAGGAAGCAAGCCCGGCGGTATGTATGGATTCTGGTCGTCATGAAACACGGCGTGGACGCTCGCTTTCTGCTCCGGCTGTCCCCCGGAGGGGTCACGGTGGCCGCGGAGAGGGCGTGCTTCGCCGGACGAACGTCCGGATTCGCTCCTTATGGGCGCTCAGGTGAATAAACACCGGTCGATATGGGCTCCGATGGATCAGTGGGGCACGAGACGTGCAAAGTGATACAGCCCAGCAGGATAGGCATTCCCGGCATGGGCGGGTGTTCGAGCGGCGGGCGTCAACAAGGTTGACCCGGCGTTCCGGGCACCCGCACTATGCTTCTCGTTCAACCAAGGTCATTCGGACCGGAACCCGCAACGGAGGTACTGCGTTGAACCTTCCGATCCTGCACGCCGGCGGCCCCCGACGGGGCGGCGGGCGGCGACGAGCTTTCGTGCTGGGGGCCGCCCTGGCGTGCGCGGCCGCATCGGTGCCGGCCGCCGCGCAGACGGGTGAGCCCGCGGCCCAGCCGGCCGCGCCGACGACGTCCATCGGCCGCAAGATCTTCGATGGGCTGCACGCCGAGATGGGGATGATCACCTCGTCCGCCGTGCCCGAGTTCCGCTACTCGGGCCGCTACGGCATCTCGCCCGACCTGGCGCGCACCATCGTCGCGACCGCCAAGGCCGAGGGCGTGGATCCCGAGCTGGGCTTCCGGCTGGTGCGCGTGGAGAGCGGCTTCAACCCGCGGGCGCGCAACCACAGCGGCGCGGCGGGGCTCATGCAGCTCATGCCCAGCACCTTCCGCCGCTACAGCCGCACGGCGCGCGGCGAGACGTCGCTGATGGACCCCGAGACCAACCTGCGCGTGGGCTTCCGCTACATGCGCATGCTGCTGGACATGTTCGACGGCGACGTGCACCTGGCCGTCACGGCCTACAACCGCGGCGAGGACAACGTGGCCCGCGTGGTGCGCCGCGGCGAGCGCCCCAGCAGCAGCTACACCAGCCACGTGCTGGGCACCGGCGGATCCAACCCCTACCAGGGCCCCGGCCGCATCTCCAAGGCCGCCGCCGCGGCGGCGCGCACCTCCGCCGACCGGCGCTGATCGACGGGTTCGGCAGAGGTTTCGACGGGACCCAGGGAGGGCGCGCGGCGACGGCTGCGCGCCCTCTCGCGCATCCGGCATCTTCGGACTATGTTCGGCCGATGGGCGATTCCCCGGTTGCGAACCGCCGCTCTCCATCTCCACCCGACCGAGGCCCCCTGCGATGGAACCCGCCGCATCCGAACCGCCCGGCTACTGCGCCGCCGCCTCGCATCCCGTCCACGGTCCGTACCACGACCACGAGTACGGCTTTCCCATCGCGGACGACGACGCGCTGTTCGAGCGGCTGGTCCTGGAGATCAACCAGGCGGGGCTGTCGTGGCTCACCATCCTCAAGAAGCGCGAGGGCTTCCGCCGCGCGTACGGCGGCTTCCACATCGAAACCGTGGCGGCGTACGGCGACGCGGACCGCGCGCGGCTGATGGCGGACGCGGGCATCATCCGCAACCGGCTGAAGGTGAACGCGGCCATCGAGAACGCCGGCCGCATCCTGCGCCTGCGCGAAACGCACGGCTCGTTCGCGGGATGGCTGGACGCGCACCACCCGCTGGCGCGTGCGGAGTGGCAGCGGCTGTTCAAGAAGACCTTCGTGTTCACCGGCGGCGAGATCGTGAACGAGATGCTCGTGAGCACCGGCTACCTGCCGGGCGCACACCGCGAGTGGTGCCCCGCCTACGCCCGCACGCTGGCCGCCCGCCCGCCGTGGACGCGCCCCGCCGCATCGACGACTCCCGGCTGACGCCCGTCCGCGCCGCCGCCTCCGGCGATGGAGAGGCATCCCTCCGTCCGGCGTCTTGCAGGGAGCGCCGGACGAACGTACGTATACAAGGATTCAGACCCCATCGCCGGAGCTTTCCCTCCCGCCTTTCCACCTCGCGTGGACCGGGACGGGCGGAGCCGCGGCGCTCCCAACTTTCCGGAGGCAACCGAATGGCAGGAGCTTTCCGTCCGTATCGCGCCGCAGGCGCTGCGGCGCTGCTGGCGCTGGCGACGGTTCCCGCGGCGCGGGCGCAGGGGCGCTCGCCCGCCGCGTCGCCCGTCGCGCAAGCTGCCGCGTACGACACGGCGCTCTTCTCGGCGCTGCGCTGGCGCGGCATCGGGCCCAACCGCGGCGGGCGCTCCATCGCGGCGGCGGGCAGCGCGGCGCGGCCCAACGAGTACTACTTCGGCGCCACGGGCGGCGGGCTGTGGAAGACGGCGGACGGCGGCACCACCTGGAAGCCGGTGTCCGACAGCGCCTTCACCAGCTCGTCCGTGGGCGCCGTGGCGGTGTGCGAGAAGAACCCCGACGTGGTGTACGCCGGCCTGGGCGAGACGGAGCTGCGCGGCAACGTGATGCAGGGCGACGGCGTGTACCGCTCGGCCGACGGCGGCAAGCACTGGGGGCGCGTGGGGCTGGAGGGCACGCAGACGGTTGCCAGGATCCGCATCGACCCCACGGACTGCGACCGGGTGCTCGTGGCGGCGCTGGGGCACCCGTACGGCCCCAGCGCGGAGCGCGGCGTCTTCCGCACCACGGACGGCGGGCGCACCTGGAAGAACGTGCTGTTCCGCAACGACCGCACGGGCGCCATCGAGCTTGTGGTGGCGCCGGGCGACCCGCGGACGATGTTCGCGGCGTTCTGGGACGTGAGCCGCACCCCGTGGTCGCTTTCCAGCGGCGGCCCCGGCAGCGGCATCTTCCGCAGCACGGACGGGGGCGACACCTGGACGGAGATCACCCGCAACCCCGGGCTGCCCACGGGCACGCTGGGCAAGATCGGGATGACGGTCTCGGGCGCCAACCCGCGGCGCGTGTGGGCCATCGTGGAGGCGCGCGACGGCGGCGTGTTCCGCTCGGACGACGCGGGGGCGACGTGGACGCGGCTGAACCAGGAGCGCAAGCTGCGGCAGCGCGCCTTCTATTACTCGCGCATCTACGCCGACCCGCGCGACACCTCCACCGTGTACGTGCTCAACACGGCCGTGTGGAAGTCCACGGACGGCGGAAAGACCTTCCCCAAGAGCATCCGTGTGCCGCACGGCGACAACCACGACCTGTGGATCGCCGGCAACGATCCGCGGCGGATGATCGAGGCCAACGACGGCGGCGCCAACGTCTCCGTCAGCGGCGGAGAGTCGTGGACGGACCAGGACTACCCCACGGCGCAGATGTACCACGTGGCGACCACGGCGCGCTTCCCCTACGAGGTGTGCGGGGCGCAGCAGGACAACTCCACCGCGTGCGTACCCAGCCGGGGCAGCGGCAGCGCGTACTTTCCCGTGGGCGGCGGCGAGAGCGGCTACATCGCGCCCGATCCCCGCAACCCGGACGTGTTCTACGCGGGCAGCTACGGCGGCCTGCTCACGCGGTTCGACCGGCGGACGAACCAGCTGCGCAACGTGCAGGTGTGGCCCGAGAACCCCATGGGCTACTCGTCGCAGGACATCCGCGAGCGCTTCCAGTGGACGTACCCCATCGTCTTCTCGCGCGTAGAGCCGGGCGTGCTCTACGTGGGATCGCAGCACCTGTGGCGCTCGGCCGACGAAGGGCAGACGTGGCAGCGCATCTCGCCCGACCTGACCCGCGGCGACCCGAAGACGCTGGGCCCCTCGGGCGGGCCCATCACGCTGGACCAGACGGGCGTGGAGACGTACGGAACGCTCTTCACCATCGCCCCCTCGCCGCGGGACGCAGGGACGATCTGGACGGGGTCGGACGACGGGAAGGTGCAGGTGACGCGGGACGGCGGCGCGACGTGGCAGGACGTGACGCCGCCGGGGCTGGGCGAGTTCGCCCGCATCTCGCTGGTGGAGGCCTCGCCGCACGACGTGAACCGGGCGTACGTGGCCGCCAACCGCTACCAGCAGGACGACCGCGCGCCCTACATCTACCGCACGGCCGACGGCGGGCGCACCTGGACGCGCATCACCGACGGCATCCCCGCGGGCGACTTCGCGCGGGCCGTGCGCGAGGACCCCGTCCGCCCGGGCCTGCTGTACGCGGGCACGGAGAACGGCATCCACGTGTCGTGGGACGACGGCGCGCACTGGCAGCCGCTGCGCCGCAACCTCCCCGTCACACAGGTCGCGGACATCGAGGTGCGGGGCAGCGACCTGGTGATCGCCACGCATGGCCGCTCGTTCTACGTGATGGACGGCATCGGGCCGCTGCGGCAGCTCACCCCGCAGGTGGCCGCGGCGCCCGTGTGGCTGTACGCGCCGGCGGACCCGGTGCGGGCGGTGGATCCCGGTGTCTCCGTCTTCTACACGCTGAAGCGTCCCGCCCGCCGCGTGACGCTGGAGTTCATGGACTCGGCCGGCCACGTGATCCGCACCTTCACGGGCACGCCGGCGGACTCGGCCGTGAAGGGCGCCGGCGCGACGCCTTCGTCGGACGATGACGACGAGGACGGCCCGCCGGTGCCGCGCGATCCCAGGGTCCCGGTGAAGGCGGGGACGCACAAGTTCACCTGGGACCTGCGCTACCCCGGCCCCCGCGGCTTCCCGAAGGTGGTGCTGTGGGCGGCCAGCCTGCGCGGCCCGCGCGCCGTGCCCGGCGCCTACCGCGTGCGCCTGACGGTGGACGGCCAGGCGCGGGAGCAGGCGTTCCGCGTGCTCAAGGACCCGCGGCTGACCACGGTGACGCAGGCGGACCTGGAGGAGCAGTTCCGGGTGGCGTCGCGCATTCGCGACCGGGTGAGCGAGGCGGACTCGGCCGTGCTGCTCATCCGCGGCATCCGCCAGCAGGTGGACGAGCGCGTGGCCAAGGACTCGTCGCTGGCGCCTGCGGCCGACGCGGTCAAGGCCGCGCTGCTGGGGGTGGAGGACTCCATCTACAACACGCGGCTGGAAAGCAACCAGGACCCGCTCAACTTCCCCATCCGCCTGAACAACCAGATCGCCGCGCTGCAGGGCGTGGTGGAGAGCGCGGAGAGCCGGCCCACGGCCGCCACCTACACCGTGCTGGACGAGCTGTCGCGCCGCCTGGCCGTGCACCTGCGCCGGCTGGACGCGGTGGTGGCCGGCGACCTGCCCCGCTTCAACGAGGCCGCCCGCGCCCACCACCAGCTGCCGGTGGTCCCGCGGCTGCTGGAGGTGAAGGACGATCCCTCCCCGCCGCCGGCGGGCACGGAGGACAGAGGCGAGGAGGAGGCCGGCGAGCGGTAGGTTTCCGGCAGGTCGGTGGATGAACGGAAGAGGGACGGTGCCGCGGGTTGGGCTCCGTCCCTCCTCCATTGTGTATTCCGATGATCGGCGTGGCCGGCAGCTCCCCCGCATCTCGCAGCCCGCAGTCCGTTCCGCAGATCGACAGGCACATCTCGAGACTCCACAGACTCGGTAGACCCGCAAGCTCTGGACGAAGAACCGAAAAGGGTGCCGGCAGCGATGCCGGCACCCCGCCGTCGTTCCTCGAACCGAGCCGCGTCCCACCAAGCCGGCGGCGAATCGCGCTACGGCTTGCCCTCGTCGCCCGCCGCAGTGCGCTCGGCGGCGGCGGTGAAGGCGCGGTAGGCGGCGGTCAGCGCCTCGGAGACGGTGCCGCCGCCCGCCGCCTCGGGTAGGGGGCCGAGCTGGCGGATGACGGCGTCGGGAACCGCCGGGGCGACGGGCGCGTAGCGGAAGCCGAAGAGCTCGGGGCCGGCGGTCCAGAACCCGCCGGTGCGGGGCGCCTCGGCGGGAGGAGCAGGCGTTTCGGCGCCGGCGTCGAGCGCGGCTTCCGACCCTTCGTCGTCCGGCGGCGGGGCGGCGTCTTCGGCGGCCAGGGCGGCGGCGCGCAGCTCGCGCAGGCGCTCCAGCAGGGCTTCGCGGGGGCGCCCCCGCCAGGCGAGCACGAGGAAGGGATCGGCGTCGAAGGCCTCGGCCAGGATGTAGTAGACGGCCGCGGTGTGCTTGCAGGGGTCGGCCCAGTCCGGGCAGGAGCAGTCGCTGGACAGCTCCGCGGGCGAGGCGGGGAACAGATGAAGTCCCACGGCGGCGAACGCGGCCTCCACGTCGCGCGGCATCTCGCCCGCCAGGAGCGCCGCCAGGAAGAGGGCCTGGGCGGCCAGCTCGCCCTCGGCCCGCTCCCACTGGGCGTCGGTGAAGGGGACGAGGGAGACACGGACGGAGTAGGGGGTGGCGCGCGAGCCTTGCACGGCGGCGCTCACCCTCCCGGGCTCCACCTTCAGGCGCATCACCTGCCCGCTGCGGGCGTAGCTGCGCCCCCGGCCCAGGCGCGAGGTGTCGGCCACCTGCGCCAGGGCGTCCAGGAAGCGCTTCGACCACCAGCTCTCGCCGATGGCGCCGCGCTGGCTGCGCGCGCGGATGCCGTTGGGCGCGGGCCGCCGCGGGCCCCCTTCGTAGCTCCACCAGTCGCTCATCGCCCTCGCTCCGTCATCTCAGCCCCGCGCCTCGTCGCCCAGCGCCACCACGCGGCGCAGCTCGGCGGTGGACAGCTCCGTCAGCCACGCCTCGCCGCTGCCCAGCACGCTGGCGGCGAGCTTCTTCTTGTCCTCGATCATCTCGTCGATCCGTTCCTCCAGCGTGCCGGCGCACACCAGCTTGCGCACCTGCACGTCGCGCCGCTGCCCGATGCGGAAGGCGCGGTCGGTGGCCTGGTCCTCCACGGCCGGGTTCCACCATCGGTCGAAGTGCACGACGTGGTTGGCGGCGGTCAGGTTCAGGCCCGTGCCGCCGGCCTTGAGCGAAAGGAGCAGGACGGGCGGCCCGTCCCCCGCCTGGAAGCGCGCCACCATCGCGTCGCGGGCGGCGCGGGCCGTGCCGCCGTGCAGGAAGGGCACCTCGCGGGCGAAGCGCTCTTCCAGCCGCAGCCGCAGCAGGTGGCCCATCTCGGCGAACTGGGTGAAGACGAGCGCGCGGTCGCCAAGCGCGAGCACCTCGGACACGATCTCCTCCAGCCGCTCCAGCTTGCCCGACCGGCCGGCCAGCGCCGAGCGGTCGCCCAGGAGGTGGGCGGGGTGGTTGCACACCTGCTTGAGGCGCAGCAGGGTGGCCAGCACCAGCCCGCGGCGCTCGATCCCCTCGCTCTCCTCCACCCGCTGCATCATCTCGTCCACCGTGGCCTGGTAGAGCGACGCCTGCTCGGGGGTGAGGGTGCAGTACACCTTCATCTCCAGCTTGGCGGGCAGGTCGCGGATGATGCGGCGGTCCGTCTTCAGGCGGCGCAGCACGAACGGCCCGGTGAGCCGCTGGAGCTGGGCGGCGCGGTCGGCGTCGCGGTGCTTCTCGATGGGCGTGGCGAAGCGGCGGCGGAAGTCGGCGGCGGTGCCCAGCAGCCCGGGGTTCAGGAAGTCCAGGATGGACCACAGCTCGGCCAGCCGGTTCTCCACCGGGGTGCCCGTGAGGGCGATGCGGCGCGGGGCGCGGAAGGCGCGCACGGCCTGCGCCTGCCGCGCGGCGGAGTTCTTGACGTTCTGCGCCTCGTCCAGTACCACGCGCCCCCACGCCACCTCGGCCAGCGCGGCCTGGTCGCGGGCGGCCAGGGCGTAGGTGGTGAGGAACAGGTCGCCCGCTTCGGCGGCCGCCTTCACCTCGCCGCCGCCGGCGCGGCCCACGCCGTGGTGCACGTGCACCCGCAGCGCCGGGGCGAAGCGGGCGGCTTCGCGCTGCCAGTTGGCCAGCAGCGACATGGGGCAGACGAGCAGCGTGGGCGCGCCTGCGTCCCCCTCGGCCCGCCGGGCCAGCAGGAGCGCCAGGAGCTGCACGGTCTTGCCCAGGCCCATGTCGTCCGCCAGGCAGGCGCCCAGGCCCAGGCGGTCCAGGAAGGCCATCCACGCCAGGCCGCGGCGCTGGTAGGGGCGCAGCTTCCCGGTGAAGCCCGGCGGCGCGGGCACGTCCGCGATCCCGGCGTCGCCCGCGGAGGCCAGCAGTTCGCCCAGCCACCCGTCCGCCTCCACGCCCTGCAGCGGCAGCCCGGCGGGGGCGTCGGCCCCCATGGCCAGACGCAGCACCTCGGTCGCCGTCATCTGCCCGCCGCGTCCCCGGTCGAACATGCCCAGCGCGGCCTCCACCTCGTCGGGCCGCAGCTCGACCCAGGCGCCGCGCACGCGCACCAGCGGCACCTTCATGGCCGCCAGCGCGCGGAACTCGGCGGCGGTGAGGGTATGGCCCCCCAGCGACACCTGCCAGTCGTACGCGCACAGGGTGTCCATCCCCATCCCCCCGGTCGCGCCGCCGCCCGCCGACGGGGTGGCGCGCAGCTTCACGCCCAGCCGCGCGGCGGGCTTGGTCCACCAGGGCGGCACGTGCAGGCCGAAGCCCGCCTGCGCCAGCGCAGGCGCCGCTTCGCGCAGGAAGCGGTAGGCGCCCTCCGCGTCCAGCTCCATGCCGCTGGGCCGGGGGCTGCGCAGCACCGGGGCCAGGCCGGGATACAGCCGCAGCGCGCGCCCCAGGTCGCCCAACAGGCGCTCCTGCGGGTCGTCCAGCACGCGGCGGAAGACGGTGAGCGGCCCCTGCGTGCGCCACACCTGGGCGGCCGACACCAGCAGGCTGGGGTCGTCGACGGCCTGCAGCAGCACGTCCAGCCGCCACACGCCGTCGGCGGTGGGCGTCCCATTCCCGGCCGCGTTCCCGTCGCCGGGGGGCGGTTCGGCGGGGGCCGACAGGCGGAAGCAGGTGCGGAGGCCCGCGGTGGGCGCGGTGAGCGGGCGCGACCACGCGGCGAGCGCCCTGAACAGCTCTCCGGGCGCGCCGTCCGGCGTGTAGCGGAACCCGGCGCCGTGCAGCAGCTCCACCAGCCACCCGTCGCCCGGCGTGCGGTGGCCGCGGCGCGGGGGAAGCACGCCCTTGCGGGTGAGCGGGCCCCGCGCGCAGGCGTCCACCAGGTCGGCCAGCGCCACGCCCGCCACGTCGCCCGGCTCGGCGCCACCCCCGTCCACCGCGGCGGCGCAGGCG
>JAQBQD010000215.1 GCA_028287185.1 Gemmatimonadota bacterium
GCCAGCCGGTGCGCCGCCGCCAGGCCCGCCGCCCCCGCGCCCACCACGGCCACCCGCCGCCCGCCCTCACTCACCGCGCACGCTCCCGGGTTCACTCGGTGTCCGACGTCTATCGCCCAGATCCGGACGACGTGCCGGACATTGTACGCGCCGCACCTGCGAGCCGCATCCCGTGTCAGGGTCACGGCCTTCGGGGTCCGGCGCGTAAACCGGGCCGACGCACGCGTTTTCGAGCGCTGACGCGTAGCCTCGGCTTCAAGGGGCGACGACGAGCGGCGTGAGGAGGCGGCAGTCCGATCTACGATCCGGGAAACAGGGGGAGTCGCGACTGGAGGATCGCCGGTGAGACCCCATGCGGCGAGAGGCGGAAGAGCCGTGGCTCCTCCGCCTCTCGCGGATCGTATGCGCAGCCCGCACCGGGTGCGGCGGGCGGTCGGGTCGGGATCAGGCGGCGCGGTAGCCGGCCTTCCAGCGGCCGAACGGAAGGGAGGGCGCGGGATTCACCTCGCGGCCCCACACGAAGGCCAGCGTGCTGGGCTCCTTGGCGGTGAAGCGGCCTCCCTGGACCACGATGCCCACGGCGTCCGTATCTTCCGCCGGATTGTCCATCATCCGAAAGCTCTTGATCTGCATTGCGCTACTGCCGTGGAAAAAGGAAGGGGCGACCACGCGCTCGGCGCTCGGCCACCCATTCCGTGCACGGGGCGTACCCGGTGCGGCGAATTTCCATCTCGTTTCGCTACAACAGCTTGCCGTGCGAGTAGCGAGTCCGGCCCGCGTCCGCCGTGTCAAATTTGGAGCACACGGCGTGTTCAACTGACACAGGCGATGGACGCGATGCGGGAGACGGGCAGGGGCGCCGGCGTGGTCTGCGGCGCGGGCCCGCCGGCCTCCAGCGCGGCCAGCAGGTCGTACGACGCGGGCTCGCGCGGGGCCATGGCGTCCTGCCGCTGCAGCTCGCACCAGGCGCGGAAGCCGGGGAGCTTGAGCAGCTTGTAGATGCGCCGGTTGATGGCGGAGCAGAGAAGCAGCTCGGTGAGCTGGTATTGCCCCCCGCGGCTGACCCGCAGATCGGTGCAGACCTCGTCCGCAAGGTCCAGAAGCTGGCCCCGCGGCACGCGATCCTTGAACGCCTCGACCTGCTCCTCGACCCACTCCAGGTAGGCGCGTCTCAATGAGCGGTGGGAGTACGTGATCATGATGTCGGCGGCGGCGGTGCGGCGCACCGGGCGGAAGCCCCGTGAGGGCGCATGGATACGGGGGAACCATGCGTCGGCACCAACCTAATCGCCATCCGATGCAACAGTCAAGCGCTTCGTTTCGCGCCAAGTCCTTGAAGCGCGGCAGCGCAGGCCTGGCATGGCTCGAATCCTTTGCGGTCCGTGTCGGCCAGCGTGGCGGAGAAGAACATGACGCACCGCTCTCGCGCGCAGTGCGGAAGCCCCGCCACGTGCCCCAGCTCGTGCACCGCCTCGGCCAGCACGCGGCGGCGGAAGAGGCCCGGGTCGCCGCCGCCCTGCGTGCGCAGGCGCGCCAGCCCGATCACCGCGCAGCACCCGCCCACCGTGGCCTCGCCGAACACGAAGTCCCGGCCCGGCGCGTACAGGTCCGCGTCCGCCACGGCCAGCAGCCAGTGCCGCTCGGGGTCGTCCGACCGCCCGTTCGCCCGGCCGATCAGCGCGTCCACCACGGCATCGGAGCGCATCTGCCCCCGCTCCGCGTCCACCCACCCCGCCTGTACCGGCAGCGGGGCCCCGAGGGTGACGCGCGCGGCCATGCGCCCCGCCAGCTCGTCCAGCAGCCAGGGGGGAACGGCGGTGTCGCCCACGGGCACGACCTGGAGCGTGGCGGCGGGGAAGGGGCTCAACCGGGCGCGGCCTTCGCCTTCATGGGCCCCGCGCGCACGACGAAGCCCTCGCCCGCCACCAGCGCGCGGGCGATCTGCGTCATGGACCGGCTCTGCTGCTGGCTCTGGCGCCGCATCAGCACGTACGCCTCGTCCTCGCCGATCCCGCGGGCGCGCATGAGGATGCCCTTGGCGCGCTCGACGACGGTGCGCTCCTCCATGCGCTGCGTCAGCTCGCCCACGCGCCCGCGCAGCGACGACCACTCCTCGAAGCGCGCGCGGGCGATGCGGATGGCGGGGATGAGGGAGTCCGGGGCACAGGGCTTGGTCAGGTAGTTGAACACGGGCAGCGACGCCGCGCGCTCCAGGTACTCGGGCTCGCGGTGCGCGCTGAGCAGGATGACGGGCACGGGCCGCGTGCGTGCGATTCGGGCCGCGGCGTCCAGCCCCGACAGCCGGGGCATGTCGATGTCCAGGATCGCCAGGTCGGGCCGCTCGCGCAACGCCAGCGCCACGGCCTCGTCGCCGTCGCGGGCCGGGCCCACCACCTCGTGCCCCACGATCTCCAGCAGTGCCGTCAGCCCCGCCGCGCTCGCCGGCTCGTCGTCCGCCACCAGGATCCGCATCACGCCCTCCGCACCGAAGCATGCCGAGCGGGAGGGGACGGAGGGGCCTGCAGCGGGCGCGGGTCCGGCCGTCTCCAGCGCACCGGCCCCGTGCCGGCGCAGGGGTGGGCATCGGGCAGGATTCGTACCGCCGCGCACCGTGCCCCGGAACGCATCGCTCCCTGTCCATGCGCATCGACGGCGGGCCGTCCGGCGCCTGTCGGGGGGAACCCCGCCCCACGTGCAGGGTTCAGAGATGCGGCCCTGCGTTCGCGGTCCCGCATCACCCGAGGCGCCATGCACTTCCGCCGTCCTACGCTGCTGATCGCGCTGGCATTCTCCGCCGGGCTCGCCCCGTCCCCGGCCGCTGCCCAGCACGTGTGGAAGCCGGCGCAGCCCCCGCCGCCCGCGCGGGGCACGGCGGCACCCGCGGCTCCCCCGCAGCAGCCCGAGCATCCGCGCCATCGCGAGCGACGGGACTACGCGCAGACGCCGGAGCTGCCGAACTGCCAGGTCGTCCTCTCCGGCGCGGTGAGCGGCGTGTACGGGTGCGGCTTCGTGCAGGCGTCGGCGGAGGGCAACGGCTGGAGCCGCGTGCGCATCGCATCCAACCCCGCCGAGCAGGTGCTGAACCGGCCCGAGGTGCAGGTGGACGTGGGCTTCCCCGGCGCGCCCGCGGCCGGCGCGGTGCACACGGCGGCGGATGCGTCGCGGGGCAGCACCGTCTGGGTGCGGTACGACGGCGCCGTGTGGGGATTCGACGCCGGGCGCGGCGGCGTCTCCGACGGCACCTATGAGCTGCGCCTGAGCCGCGCCTCGGATGCCGGCGCCATGGGCTTTGGGCGCTCGTACGCCGTGGGCGGCACGCTATCCGCGGACCTGCCCGTGTGGGGCGGCGCGTCCACGGGGGCGGTGCACGTGGAGATCCGGTTCTGAGTGCTTGGCCCCGGACGCGTCGAACCCTCGCGCTCCGGCGGGAGCCGAGGCCCCGCGGTTGGGGCAGCGCGAAGTCCGTTGAAACGGGCTGTGCGTGGCCGGCTTGGTCGCGGGGAAGGTGGTGTGCGGAGTCGTATCAACGATGATGGAGCAGAAGCGCCTCCGCCCGATCGGGTGGAGGCGCTTCTTCGACGGGCGGCTGCCGGTCGACGGGCGTTCGGCTAGATGACGCGGCCCTCTTCGTTCGCCGCGGCGTCCCCGTCGTGGGCCTGGCAGGTGTACGTGCCGCCGCCGCAGCCGTAGGTGTATGGACAGTTCCACGTCTTGCAGAACTCGGTGATGCGCGAGTCGTGGGCGTGCACCGTGCCGCGGTCGGCCGGCTCGTGGTCCATCACGAACGACTCCACCTGCAGCGACTCCGGCTGTAGCGTGAGCTTGCGCATGGGTATCTCCCTGCTGATGTGGATCGACGCCCGTCGAAGGCCACATGATGGTCCGGACCTGCGGGGCGTCGTATCGGACGGAGCATTCTGGGCGCGCAATTTCCGCGCCTGTGATAAACGTCCGACGGCGCATAGGACGCGCTGTTCATGTCGATTGCGGAGACATCGTCAACAAACGCAGTAGATAATCATCCGTTTCGGATCGAAATATCGCGCCAAATAACCTACGATGCCTCTCGATCCTTCCCTCCGCCGCGGCTGGAACCCTCGCCGACGGCCGCCTCCGCCAAGGTCCGCTCGCCGGATGCAAGAACGCCCGAAGCCGAGTGGGCTCCGGGCGTTCTGCCTGCGGGCTGGCTGGATGCGCCGGCGCCGGCTACTCCGCGGCGGCGGTGGCCTCGGCGCCCAGGCGGCGGGCGGCTTCCTCCAGGTACTCGGCGATCACGCCGGGCCGCGGGCGGTAGTGGCAGCACTGCGCCTCGCGCCGAACCTCGATCAGCCCGGCCGTCGCCAGTTCCTTCACGTGGTGCGAGATGGTGGCCTGCGAGATGGGGAAGCCCTCCACCAGGTTCTTGCAGGGCATCTCGTCCTGGCACGCGATGGCCTCCAGGATCTCGAAGCGCCTGGGGTCGGCGAGCGCCTTGGCGATGCGCGAGAACTGCTCCTTGTCCATGCTCCTTGCGGCTCCGCTGGGGTCGTTCGTGCGGTCAAACGATAACCGTCGAAGGACATAGCGTCAAGCAAGCGGCCCGTCGAGGGCCGTCCGCCGCGCCGCGCGGCCGCGGGTCAGACCGCGGGCTCCAGCGCCTCTTCGGCCAGCGCGGCCGCCACGGAGGAGGAGGGCGCCTCCTCGGGATCCTCGGCCTGCGGCGGCACCTCGGCCAGCGAGCGCAGGCGCGAGAACAGCACCCAGCCGGCGGAGAGCAGCACGCCCACCATCGCCGCGAACAGCGTGGGGCGGATGCCGAAGCGCGTCGCCAGCGCCCCCCCCGCCAGCGCACCCGCGGGAATGACGCCCCAGGTGACGAAGCGGATGGTGGCGATGGTGCGCGCCAGCAGCCGCGGCGGCGCGACGGCCTGGAACAGGCTGATGAGGTTGACGTTGGCGATGGTGGTGCCCAGCCCGAACAGGATCAGCGCGGAGACCTGCCCCGCGGCGGCGGCCGGCAGCGGGGCCGTGACGGCCGTGAGCAGCAGACCCGCCACGCCCGCCAGCAGCGCCGCGCCCAGGATGCTGCCGCCCACCCCGATGCGCCGCGCCAGCCGCTGCGCGAAGGTGGCGCCGATGATGGAGCCCACGCCCAGCGACGTGAGCGACAGCCCCACCAGCCGCGGCCCGAAGCCCAGCACCCGCGTCAGGTAGAGCACGTACTCCGCCATGAGCACGGCCATGCACAGGTTGATGCTGGCCACCCAGCCCAGCGCCGGCCGCAGGATGGGCTCGCGGAACACGAAGCGCATCCCCTCGCCCACGTCCGCCCACAGGCCCGACGCGTGCGCCGAGGCGGCGGGCGCGGGCTCGCGGCGGCGGATGCTGGTGGTGAGCAGCGCCGACACCAGGAACGAGACCGCGTCCACCGTCACCGCCACGGGCGCCGTGAGCAGCGCCACCAGCAGGCCGCCCAGGCTGGGGCCGGCGATCTGGGCCACGGCGCGGCTGGACTGCAGGCGCCCGTTGGCCACCACCAGCCGCTCCCGCGCCACCAGCGCCGGCAGCAGGGCGGTGGACGCCACGTCGAAGAACACGCCGATGGTGCCGCCCAGCAGGGCCATCACGTACAGGTGCTCGATGCGCAGCACCCCCAGCAGGCTCAGCACCGGGATCATCCCCACCAGCAGCGCCCGCATCAGGTCGCCCGAGATCAGCACGGGACGCTTGCGCACGCGCTCCACCCACGCGCCGGCGGGCAGGCCCACCAGCAGGTTGGGAAGGAAGGGGATGGCGACCAGGAACCCCATCTGCGCCGGCGTGGCCTTCAGCAGGATCGCGGCGATGAGCGGCATGGCGACGCCCGACACCTGCGATCCCATCACGGACACCGTCTGCCCCGCCCACAGGCGGTTGAAGTCGCCGTCGTCGGCAGGCTTGGGGGCGGCGGGCTCGGTCATGTGCGCGGTTCCTTCAACGAGATGATGAGGTGCGGCGGGCGGGCGGCGTCCTGCACGGCGGCGAACCGCGCCAGGCCGTAGCGGACCGCCGGGAGGGTTGGTGCCGGGCGATAAAACTCACAAGAAGCCGCATTCCGCACAAGTATCTGTCGGGAAATGTTCCACACGTGGCAATGCGCGTAAGGGGATTTCGACGAGCAGGCGGGCGGGGCCGTTCGCCCTCCATCCCGGCTCTCACCGCGGGTCGAACCGGGGGCCCACTGCGGTGGAAGGTCGCCCCGGCGGCGGGAATCGAGCGGGAGCGAGGCCGGCGCCGATCGCCTCCGACGAATCCCACGCCTCCGAGTTCGCCTTCTCGGACACCCTCCCGTGGGAGCTCTCCCTCGTCGGATCCGTCCGGTGTCGCATTCCGCTCGCACACCCGTTCCCGAGCCGTTACGTCGAGGTGCTTGGCGTGATGGGCGGCGGCGGTTGATTCAACCTGTCCCCCCGGCGCCCGCCGGACGGGAACGGGACCGAGGCCGAGAGAGGAACCAATGGAACGGCAGACCGCCCTTCGCATGCAGCTCCGCATCCAGGTCTACGCGCTGGTGGCCCTGCTGCGCCGCCCCGAGGCCGACCCGCGCCGCGTGTGGACCATCGCCGACGCCGTGCTGGATTCGCACGATGCGTCGCAGGCGGACCACGCCGCCCTGCGCGGCGAGGTGTGCCACCTCATGCACGCCATCGCCTCGCGCCGCGACGTGAACGCTGCCGCCGTCGCCGACCGCCTGAAGGCCTTTACGGACGCCATCTCGCCCAATCCGAAGCCCGCCGTCGCGCTCGCGGGCTGACGGCGGCAAACCCACGAAAAACCTCACTCCGCGTCCGCCCACGCGTCTCCCGAAAGCTACCCACCGCACCGTCGACGGCCGTCCGGCACCCCGCCGGGCGGCCGTTTGGGCCCTAATCTGGCTCGCTGGGGCTCGCCACCTTCTCCCACAAGCAGAGAAGGGAACACCGCAGCCGTTCCGCGCCGGATCACCCTCCCGCGCCTGCTGCCGGGCCCCGCGAAAGCGCGATCGTAGGCCCAGCCACGGGGTTCATCCCATGGACGGCTCGCCCCCACCGGATGCTCGCCGCACACGCGGACCTCACCCCGATGCGCGATTCGGTTCGGGCGATGCATTCCTCGACCATCCAACCTCGATCTGCCTGACCTGACTGATCCGACCCATTCGACTGATCCGACCACCCGATCATCGACTGCCCCGCTGATCCGCCTTCGTGCGACTTCACGTCTCGCCGATCCCGCTCCGAAACGCCGCGCGCGCCTGCTCCGTACGCCTCGTGGAAGCTCCGCGACCCGCCTCCGTCCTCCCACGTTGACCGCGCGGCCGGACGCCTGCTTGCCGCTACCCCGCGCGGTCCTGATATTGCGAACGCACCGCGGCGCCAAACCGAACCGGATCAACAGAAATGCTGAACGCCTTCCGCAAGCTCCTGCGGCCCACGCTGCGACAGCAGCTCGAGGACGGGGTGCGCGACGCCCTGCGGCGGTATGCCGACCGGCGCACCGCCCCCGACCTGCGCGTCTACGTGTCCACCGACCTGGTGCCCGAGGGGATGAACGCCCCCATGTGGGCCCGCGACGAGGCCGACCACCTGCGCCGCTTCTCGGCGCAGTGGGCGCAGGACAACGGCATCGCCCGCGCGGGGATGCGGGTGGAGCTGCTGCTGCTGGACACCAAGCGCGAGTTCGCCTTCGTGAAGCCGCTGGGGCTGGACGGGCCGGCCGCCCCCGCCCAGCCCGGCCAGCCCGCCGCGCCCTCATCGGGCATGGAGCGCCCGCTGGTGCCCGACCCGCCGCGCACCGCGACGGCCTCCGGAAGCGCCACGCTGGAGGTGGTGTCCAGCGAGACGCTGCGCGACCCCGTGCGCATCCAGGGCGAGGCCGTGGTGGGACGCCGGGGCGAGCCGGGCGTGCTGGCGCTGGGCGACCGCTACATGTCGGGGCGCCACGCCCGCATCCGCGTGTCGGGCGGGCAGGTGACGGTCACCGACCTGGACTCCAAGAACCGCACCTTCGTGAACGAGACGCCCATTCCTCCCCACCAGGACCGGACGATGAGCGTCGGCGATACCCTCCGCATGGGCAACACCGTGCTGCGCCTGGCGCGGGTGGACTGAGCCGTGGTCGACAGCGCGCTCAACTGGGCGCTCCGCGCCATCCTGCTCGTCTTCGCCGCGGGCGCCCTGCTGGGCATCCTGGCCTGGCTGCGCAACGCCTTCCGCGGCGGCGAGCGGTGGGCCGTGCGGCTGGGGATCGGGATGATCCTGCTGGCGGGCGTGTACGCGTGGGGCCACTCGCGCCTGCTGGCGCACCGCGACGAGATCGAGGAGGGGCGCGCCGCGTACTCCAAGTACGGCGACCCCCGCCAGGCCGAGCTGAACCGCGCCGAGCTGCGCGGCTGGGTGATGGACTGCACCGGCAAGGACGGCGAAGCCCTGGCCCGCTACGGCGTCACCGACGGCGAGGTGCAGCGCGTGTACCCGCTGGGCGAGGCCGGCGCCAACTTCGTGGGCGGCGGCGACAGCGCAGAGGTGCGCGACTACACCGTGGAGCGCACCTTCACCCGCCGCCTGCGCCAGCCCCGCGGCTTCCGCGAGTCCACCGAGCTGCACCCCGCGGGCACGGACCTCAAGCTCACCCTCTGCTCCGACGTCACCCGCCGCGCCTGGTCGCTGCTGCGCGCAACCGGCAAGCCGGGCACCGTGATCATCCAGGACGTGGCGACCGGCGCGCTGGTGGCGTACGTGGGCACGGGAAGCGCCTCGCAGCCGCCGTACGGCATCAAGCGCTACGCCCCCCCGGGCTCCGTCTTCAAGCTCGCCCTGTCCGCCATCTGGTGGGACCACGGGATGGGTGACCGGATGATGTCGTGCCCGCCCTTCGTGAACGTGAACGGCAAGCCCATCCGCAACTTCGAGAGCCACGAGTTCGCCTCGCTCGAGGCGCCGCGCGGGATGCTCGTCGTCTCGTGCAACACGCTGGCGATCCAGATGGCGCTGATGGCGCGCGACGAGCTGGGCCAGCGCGTCTTCGAGGACCAGTTCCGCCGCTTCGGCTTCCTGCCCTACAGCGCGCACGCCCCGGTGGACACCGCGCACGACTTCTGGAACACGTCGTCGGATACGTGGGCCCGGCGGATGAGCCCCTCGCCTTCGCGGGTGCGCATGACGGGCAAGCCGTTCGACTGGGCGCAGATCGCCATCGGCCAGGGCCCCGTGGACGTGACCCCCATCGCCATCTCGCGCTTCGTGCAGGCCATCGGCAACGGGGGGGTGATGCTGCAGCCCACCATGGAGGCCGACCGCGTGCCCGAGAAGCCCGAGGGGCGCCGGGTGATGAAGCCCGAGACGGCGGCCCGCCTGCTGGACGCCATGATCGGCGTGGTGCACGAGGGCACCGCCATCAGCACCGTGCCGCTGCTGGAGGGCACGGGCTGGGACATGGGCGGCAAGACGGGCACCGCCGACATCCGCCGCGGCGCCGTGCCCGAGGGGTGGTTCGCCGGGCTCATCGTGGGCCCCGACCGCAAGGCGCGCTACACGGTGGTGGTCTACGTGCACGAAGGCGGGCAGGGCGGCCGCGTCCCCGCCGGCATCGCCGCGCAGATGGTGCGCTTCTTCGCCGCCAAGGAGACGGCCGCCCGCCGCGCCGCCGCCGCCCCCTCGCC
>JAQBQD010000014.1 GCA_028287185.1 Gemmatimonadota bacterium
CCCGCGGGCGGCGGCGCGGCAGCCTGTCCGCCCGCGGAGGTGTCGGCCGGCGCGGGGGCCGGAGCGGTCGTGCTGTCCACCGGCGCCGCGGCGGCCCTGGCCGTGTCCGCCGGCGGGTCCGCGAACACGGGGACGGCGAGGACGGTGTCGCCGCCGCGGGCCTGCGCGGCGGCGGCCGAGTCGCGCGCCAGCGAGTCCATCTGCGCGGCCTGCTGCTCCTGGCGCGTGCGCGTGGCATCGCGCAGCTCGCCGCCGTCCCCGCCGCACGCCGCCGCCAGCGCGGCCATCGCCAGCACCGCTCCCGCCCGTGTCCGTCGCCGCATCCTCATCCTCCGCTCAGGGTGCCCCGGCCGGCGGCGATGCGCTCGCCCCCGGCATATACGTTGAAGCGGGATTCCCGCAGGAAGCCCACCAGCGTCATCCCCACCGACCTCGCCGTATCCACCGCCAGGCTGGACGGCGCGGACACGCCCGCCAGCACCGCCACGCCCGCGCGCGCCGCCTTCTGCGCCAGCTCGAAGCTCAGGCGCCCGCTCACCAGCACCACGTGCACGCCCAGCGGCAGCTCGCCCGCGAGGAGCGAAGCGCCGACCAGCTTGTCCAGCGCGTTGTGCCGCCCCACGTCCTCGCGCACGCGCAGCAGCTCGCCCGCGGCGGTGAAGAGCGCCGCCGCGTGCAGCCCGCCCGTGCGCTCGAACACCGCCTGCGCCTCGCGCAACCGCGCGGGCAGCGCCAGCAGCGTCTCCGCATCCACCACCACGTCGGATTCGATGGATTCGCACGCCATCCCAAGCGCCGCCTCGATGGACGCCTTGCCGCACACCCCACAGGCGGAGGTCGACAGGAACGGCCGCGGCGGCGCATCGAGATCGAAGTCCACGGAATCCGCCAGCACGACGTTGACCACGTTGTACCGCTGCTCGCCGCCCGTGCAGTACGAGACGGCGGCGACATCCTCGCGCCGCGCGACGATGCCTTCCGCGAAGAGGAAGCCCGCCGCCAGCTCGAAGTCCGCGCCGGGCGTGCGCATGGTCACCGCCAGCGGCCGCGCGGCGCCGGGAGGCACGCGTCCGGCGACGGTCTTCGACACGCGGACCAGGCGGATCTCCAGCGGCTCCTCCGTCGCCAGGGCATCCTCGCGGGCGCGGCGGACGGGCATGCCGTCGCGGACGGCCACCTCCTCCACCCGCGCGCGGACGCTGCTGCCGGGGCGGACGCTCACCCGTCGGCCGAAGCGGTCGAGAAGCCTCCGTCCGTCGACACCAGCCGCTCATCCGCGCCCTCCACGCGCCACGCGCTGGTCGCCTGCGCGACGGTGACGGGCACCATCTTGGACGACGGCGTGCCGCTGCCGCGCGCGGTGCTGCCGATGGGGACCAGGACGTTCGCCTCGGGGAAGTACGCGGCGCAGCACCCGCGCGGCACGTCGTACTCCAGCGCGCGGAAGCGGGGCGCCAGGCGCTCCACACCGTCGGCCGACACGGAGCGGACGTCCACCTCGGCGCCGGGCTCGATGCCGCGCTCGCCCAGGTCGTCCGGGTGCATCAGCACCACGCGCCGCTGCCCGCGGATGCCGCGGTAGCGGTCGTCCAGGCCGTAGATGGTGGTGTTGTACTGGTCGTGCGAGCGGATGGTGAAGAGCCGCAGCTCGCCCGGCCGCAGGCGGATCTCCGGCAGGGGCACGGGGACGAGCTGCGCGCGGCCGCTTTCCGTGCTCCACTCGCGGTGCGCGGCGGAATGGCGGAGGATGAAGCCGCCCGGCTCGCGCACGCGGCGGTTGTATCCCCAGAACGCCGGCAGAACGCGCTCGATGGCGTCGCGGATGCGGTCGTAGTCCGCCGCGAGCGCATCCCAGTCCACCGCCGACTCCTGCCCGAAGACGGCGCACGCCAGCCCGGCGACGATGGCCGGCTCGCTGCGCAGGTGCGGCGACGCGGGCGCCAGCGTTCCGCGCGACGAGTGGACGCAGCTCATGGAGTCCTCCACCGTCACCATCTGCTCGCCGCCCCCCTGCACGTCCCGCTCGGTGCGGCCCAGGCAGGGCCACACCATCGTCTCGCCGGCGGTGGAGAGGCAGCTCCGGTTGAGCTTGGTGAGCACGAAGACGCGCGTGCCCACCCGCTCCAGCCCCCGCGCCGTCATCTCCGTGTCGGGCGACGCGGACAGGAAGTTGCCGCCCATCGACATGAAGAAGCGGACGCCACCTTCGTCCATCGCGCGGATCGCTCCGACCACGTCCAGCCCCGCACCTCTTGGAGCCGCGAAGCCGAACGCCTGCTCCAGCGCGTCGAGGAAGGCGGCGGGGGGCGTGTGGTCGATGCCCACCGTGCGGTCGCCCTGCACGTTGCTGTGGCCGCGCACGGGACAGACGCCGGCGCCCGGGCGGCCGAGGTTGCCGCGCAGCAGCAGCAGGTCGGCGATGGCGACCACGTTGTCCACCGCGTTCTCGTGCTGCGTGAGCCCCATCGCCCAGGTGACGATGGTCGCGCCGGAGCGGAGGTAGACGTCCGACGCGCGGGCGATCTCGGCCTCGGCCAGCCCGCACTCCTCCTCGATCCGGTCCCAGCGCGTCACGTCCAGGTCGGCGACCAGCGCGTCGAGGCCGACGGTGTGCTCGCGCAGGAAGGCGTGGTCCAGCACGGTGCCTGGGGCGGCGCGCTCGGCGGCCAGCACGTGCTTCATCATCCCCTTCAGCACCGCCACGTCCGAGCCGACCCTGGGCTGGAGGTAGAGCGACGCGATGGGCGACGCCGTACCCAGGAGCGTGGCGAACGCCTGCTGCGGGTGGATGAACGACTCCAGCCCCACCTCGCGCAGGGGGTTGATGGCCACGATCTGCGCCCCCCGCTTGCGCGCCGCCTGCAGGGCGCTCAGCATGCGCGGGTGGTTGGTGCCCGGGTTCTGGCCGATGACGAAGATGGCGTCGGCCTTCTCGAAGTCGTCGAGCTGGACGGAGCCCTTGCCGATCCCGATGGTGCGCTTGAGCCCGACGCCGCTGGACTCGTGGCAAAGGTTGGAGCAGTCGGGGAAGTTGTTGGTTCCCAGCATGCGCCCCATGAGCTGGTACAGGAACGCCGCCTCGTTGCTGGTACGCCCGGACGTGTAGAACGCCGCCTGGTCCGGGTCGGGGAGCCCGCGGAGCGCCGCCGCCGCGCGCGCGAACGCCTCGTCCCAGCCGATGGGCTCGAAGCGGTTCGCCCCCGCGCGCCGGATGAGCGGGTGCGTGAGCCGCCCCTGCTGCTCCAGCCAATAGTCCGTGCGCGAGCGCAGGTCCGCGACGGTGTGCGCCGCGAAGAAGGCGGGGCCGCAGCGCTTTGCCGTCGCCTCCGCCGCCACGGCCTTCGCGCCGTTCTCGCAGAACTCCGCGAACGAGCGCTGCCGCGGCTCGGGCCACGCGCACCCCGGGCAGTCGAAGCCGTCCACCTGGTTCATCACCCGCAGCGCCCGCCCTCCGCGCACCAGCGCCTGCTCGCGCGAAAGCTGGCGCAGCGTGCTGGCGATGGCCTGCATCCCCCCCGCCGGGTGCCGCGCGGCGGGCGGTGCGGGTGGCTTGCGCGGCGGACGGGACGGCGGCTGAGGCATGATGCCGGATGCGGGGATCGGACCTAACGCTTTGCTCCAAAGCTGCTTCCGGGCCGGGGAGGGCGCAAGGGCGGGACGGGGTTTGGTATTCTGCTGGTGGCCACGAATCGCACGCGATGCCCGCGCAGGCGATCTCCGTCCGGGAGACTTGACGCCCGGACGGAAAGATGCGCATGACTTCGTCAACAAGATGCGCATCTACTTGGAGGATCCCATGAAGGAAAGCCTGAATCTCTCGCTGGAGTCTTCGTCCATCGACCGTGGGCGCCGATACAGCAAGCGCCACGCGACCAGCATCTCCAAGCTGGTCGACGCTTTCCTGGCCAGCCTTCCGGCCGATGACGCCGAGGACGAGCAGCTTACGCCTACCGTCCGGCGGCTCCTGGGCATCGCCGCGACCCACGAGCCCGTCGGGATCGACGACTACCATCGCTACCTGGAAGACAAGTACGGCGCGTGATCCTTCTCGTCGACATCAACGTCTTCCTGGACGTCGCGCTGGACCGCGAGCCCTGGGTGCGCTGGAGGGGTTCCTCGCCCCGTTGCTGAAGCAGCTCGACGAACAGATCGATAGCAGGCTGATGAGGGCGCTGGGCGCAACTGTCGAAGTGCTGCTGCAGAACCGCTACCGCGGATTACCCGCCCGAGCGACCGGCGGAATGTGGCACACTTGATACATTCCGATATAGGTATATATTTCGACCCATGGCTCGCAGACCTACGACAGCGGACGCGTTCAACGCCGTCGCGGAAGCGAGCCGACGCGATCTCCTCGATGCGCTCGGCACCGCGGAGGCAACCGTCGGCGAACTGGTCGACCGGCTCGGGATGAGCCAGCCGCAGGTGTCCAAGCACCTCGCCGTGCTGCGGGCGGTCGGGCTCGTGCTCGTCCGCGTGGAGGGGCGGCACCACTGGTACCGGGTGAACGGACCGGCGCTGAAGCCCATCCACGACTGGGTCCGCACCTTCGAGCGCACCTGGAACACGCGGCTCGACCGGCTCGACGACCTGGTCGCCGAACTTCAATCGATGGAGGAAGGCCCATGAGCGCCACCGCCGTCCCCAACCGCCACGGCTCCGCCGTCATCACCCTGCCTTCGGACGCCCAGTACCTGGTGACCCGCCTCTTCGACGCGCCGGCCGCGCTCGTCTTCAAGGCGTTCACCACGCCGGAGCTGGTGAAGCGCTGGTGGGGCTTCGAGACCTCCGAGTGGCTCGTCTGCGAGATCGATCTGCGGGTGGGCGGCCGCTGGCGTTTCGTCATCCGCGACCGGGTGATGGAGGTCGGCTTCCACGGCGAGTATCTCGAGATCGACGCGCCGCGGCGCCTGGTGAACACCGAGATGTACGAGGGCGTCCCCGACACGAAGCCGGAGGACATCTCGCCCGCGGAATGGGCCGCGCTGGCGGAGTGGGCGGGGCAGGGCGACTACCCGGTGCTGGACATGACGCTGGAGGAGGTCGACGGCGTCACCACCATGAAGCTGCTGGCCACCCACCCCAGCCGCGAGGTGCGCGACGCCATTCTGGAGAGCGGGATGGAGACTGGGATGCAGGTTTCCTACGACCGCCTGGAGGACCTGGTGCGGCAGGCGGCGTAGGTTGACCTGCCCCGTTTCACTGTACCAGGTAGGATGGGAGTGCTGGTGTCGACAGCGCGCTCGTCTGCATACGATAGCCCTCCGATGGACGTGACCCATCGGAGGGCGATCGTACTTTCTCGCTCGTCATCTCCGAAAGGAAAAAATTCGGGATGACGCATGTTGTCGCGTGCGCGGAGGATCCGCCCCGCCGATCGCCTTTGGCGCCTACGCGGCCGGGGGCGTGCCTCCGGAGTGCGCCGCCTCCAGCGCCGTGTCGCCCGGCGTGGGCGCGGCGACGGGGTGCCCGGCGTCCAGGGAAGCCGGCTCACCGGCGGCGTGGATGCCGGCGGGCTCCGCCGCGGGCGCGTCGTGCAGGGTGCGCTGCAGCGTGGGATGGTCCGCCGCGATCTGGCCGACGGGCGCCGTCACCGAATCGACCACCGCCTCGGAGGCGAAGCCGGGGGCCATGGCCGTGACCTCGGCGGAGAGCAGCGCGGGGCTCGCGACCACGGCGGGCGGCGGCACGGCGGCGGGCGGGGAAGCGAAGGGCTGCTGGTGGATGGTGGGCGTGCCGCCGTCCTGCAGCTCGGCGGAAAGGCCGTTCAGCGCGCGCTTGAAGTCGCGGATGCCCTTGCCCAGCGAGGCGCCCATCTCGGGCATGCGGCGCGGGCCGAAGAAGATCAGGACGATGGCGAGGATGAGGATGGTCTCGCCGAATCCGAGGCCGAACGGCATGGGGTGCCCTCCACGGGGTGACTGCGGCGCACCGGACGGCGCGCGTCGCGCGGCAGAAGATACTCCGCACCGCGCCGGAAGTTCTAACACCGCGCCTTACATGGCCATTACGCCGCCGCTTCCGCCGATCTCGGCCCGCGGCCCCGGGGCAGCACGAGCGGCAGCAGCAGCGCCGCGACCAGCGCCAGGGCCGCGCCGGCGCCGAACGCAGCAGGCGCGCCCATCCGCTCCCAGAGCAGCCCGAAGATCAGGCTGGCCGGCAGCGCGCCCAGTCCGATCGCGAAGTGGTACGCGCCGAACGCGCTGCCCCGCTGCCCCGCCGGCGCGATGGAGGCCACCAGCGCCTTCTCCGTGGGCTCCGTCAATCCATAGAACAGGCCGTACACCAGGAACAGCGCCCACACCTGCCACTGCACCGCGACGACCGCGAAGCCGGCGTACACGCCCGCGTACACCAGCCAGCCGGCCACGATGGGAATGCGCGGCCCGATGCGGTCACCCAGACGGCCGCCCAGCACGTTGAACGTCATCTTGCTCACGTGCAGGGCGCCCCACAGCAGGGGGATCATCGCGTCCGCCACCCCCGCGTCGCGCGCGCGAAGCAGCAGGAAGGCATCGGACGCGTTTCCCAGCGTGAAGAGGAAGAGCACGGCCAGGTAGCGCGGGAACGCCGGCCCCAGGTCGCGCAGCCGCGGCCTGGGCAGGCCCGCGGCGGACGCGTCCCTCGCGACGGCGCGGACGCCCTCCTCGCGCACCTTCCACAGCAGGGCGGCCAGCGTCGCCAGGCCGGGGACGATGGCCAGCAGGAAGACCAGGCGCAGGCGGTCGTGATAGAAGTAGAGCAGGCCCGCGGCCATCAGCGGCCCGACGACGGCGCCCGCGTGGTCGGCCGCGCGGTGGATGCCGAACGCGGCGCCGCGGCGCGCCTCGGGCACCGAGTCCGTCAGCAGCGCGTCGCGCGGGGCGGAACGGAGGCCCTTGCCCACGCGGTCGGCGAAGCGGATGCCCAGCACCTGCCACCCCGCCGTCGCCACCCCGATCAGCGGCCGCCCGAAGGTGGCGATGGCGTACCCGGCCACCATCAGCGGCTTGCGCCGGCCGAAGCGGTCCGCGAACCAGCCGCCGGCCAGCTTCAGGAGGCTGGACGCGCTTTCCGTCACCCCCTCCAGCACGCCCAGGAAGGCCGGCCCCACGCCCAGCACCTGCGTGAGAAAGAGCGGCAGCAGCGGATAGATCATCTCGCTGGCGCTGTCGTTCAGGAAGCTGACGACGCTGAGCCACAGCACGTTGCCGCGAAGCAGCCGTCCGCCGGTCTCGGGCACGGGTGGGGGGGAAGACGTTTCCGTCACGCGATGTCGGTCGATGGAAGGACGGTGGACGAGCCGGCCGTGCGCGGTCGGCGGTTCGTGGATGGTAGGCGGACCGCGCCCTCTCCACCAGCCTTCGAGCACGGCTCGGCGGATCGACGGAAACGACGGAAACGACGAGGGCGCGGAAACCGTCCGCGCCCTCGCGTTGCTCGACCTGGATGCCGGATCAGCCCGCGACGATCACGGCGATGACCACGCCCACGGCCACGGCCGTCACCAGCCACCACCAGGGATGGCCGGCCAGGGGGCCGGGCGCCTGCTTCTGCGAGGCGGCGCTCATGCTCTGGCGGGCCTGGTCGCGGTCCACGTCCAGGCGCTTGTCGTGGCGCGGCGCCTCGAGGGCGACGGGGGCCTGCGCGGGAGTAGTGGTCTCGACCGCGGCGGACGGCGCGGCGGGCGCGGCGGCGTCCGAGACGGCCTCCTGGGCGGCCGCGGGCGCTGCGGTGAGCAGCAGCGAAACTGCGAGAGCGTGGAAGCGGCGCATGGGTATCTCTCCGTGGTGCGTGTGCGTACGGGCGCGTCTAAAGTTCGCGAGCCCGGCGCAGGTGCAAGTTCCATGCACCGCGTGAGATGAAGGCCGGCGCGACCGGCGGGGTCGATCGACCGAGCGCGGTGGATCGGCACCGGCCAAGGCTCGGCCATCGACGTCGACGCGACCGGCTTCATCGACCGATCCTCCCATCGCCCCGTCGTCCACGGGGGCCGCCGCGCGACATCGACCTCGACCGCTCGCCCGAGAGTCGCGACGTGAGAGCAACGCCGTGCGCTACCGGATCCGCGCGCGGACCCGGTATCCCGGCAACCCGCCGGCGGGGTTCCGGCGCGGGACGACGAGGGCCGCCACCCGCGCGTAGTCCCCGGCAAAGTCGTGGCCGCCGGGAAGCTGCACCACGTGGGCGCCCGTCGCGCGCAGGAGCGGGCAGCCCACCCGCGTCACGTCGTCGCCCGTGCCGTAGACGCAGAGCAGCGGGGTGCCGGCCAGGCGGCGCGCCTCGGGGATGGTGAAGTAGCGCGTGGGGGGCCGGGCGCGCAGCCAGTCGCGCAGGTGGAACTCGAACGCCGCGTCGCGGCCGAACGAGAGCAGCGCCACGCCCGCCACCTGCCCCCGCTCCTGCGCCGGCAGCAGGTTCACCAGGAAGGGCAGCGCGTCGGCGCCGAACGAGACGCCCACCAGCAGCACGCGCCGCCGGTGCCAGCGCGGGCCGTACACGTCCACGATCTTCTGCAGGTCCTCGGACGCCTCCTGCGGGCTGCGCGGGTGCCAGTAATAGCGCAGGCTGTTCCATCCCACGACCGGGATGCCCGCGCGCGCCAGGCGCGACGAGAGGTTGCGGGCGATGGGGCTCCACCCCCCGTCGCCGCTCATCACCACCGCCATCAGGTCGCCGCGCGACGGGCCGGACACGGGATACTCCACCAGCGGCAGGTCGTCCACGCCCGGCCGGCCGCGACCCGCCAGGAAGCCGTCGCGCAGGTACAGCGCCGCCGCGGTGAAGACCACCGCCGCGCCGAGCGCCGTCCACAGCATCGCCCGCGGATGCAGCCGGCGGCGCTTCATCGGGCGCCTCCGGACGCGTCCGCCGTCCGGACGGGCGATGCGCGGTCCGCGAACGGGATCGACCGCGTCCGCCGAACGCGCCGTATCGACCGAATCGCCCTCACGCGTGGCTCCGGCGGCGGAAGATGCGCCGATATCCGCCGGCGATGAGGGCGCTGACGTCGGCCGTCACGCGCGGCAGGGCCAGGCCGCCGGGATAGGCCAGGTAGCGCGGCTCCCAATCGGGGTGGAACTTCTCCTTGTACTGCCGCAGGCCCTGGAAGCTGTACAGCCGCTCGCCGCGGTGGAACAGGAAGTGGCCCACGCGCGTCCAGGTGGGCGAGATGGCCGAGATCTCCAGGCCCGACAGCGGCGCCATCCCCAGGTTGAAGCGCTGGTAGCCCTGCTCGCGGCCCCACAGCATCAGGTGCAGCAGAAGCGCCTCCATCACGTTCCTGGGTCCCGGCTCGCGGTAGCGCATGAGGTCCACGGAAAGCTCCGTGTGGTCGGGCCCGGGCCACACGGTGGCGAAGGCGGCGACGCGGCCCTCCTCCTCCACCACCGCGACGGGAAAGCGGCGGACGTACGCTTCGTCGAAGAAGCCGAGCGAGAACCCCTTCTCGGACGCCTCCTTCTGCGCCAGCCAGTCGTCCGACACGGCGCGGAGCTGCGGCATCAGCCTCTCGGTCTCCTCTCCCTCCACGATGCGGAACGCGAGGCCGGCGCGGGCGAAGCGGTTCAGCGCCAGGCGGAAGGGCTTGCGATCCGCGCCGTCCAGGGTGAAGTCCGGCAAGCCCACGAACGCCTCCTCGCCCAGCTTCACGAAGGTGAGCCCGAAGTCGGCGTACTGGTGCAGGCGCTCCTTCCGCACCTGGTAGAAGACGGGCACGCCGCCGTAGTCGTCGCAGCGCTCGAAGAAGGCGCGGATGAGCGCCGCCGCCTCGGCCGGGGTGCCGCCCACGGGATCGCCCATCACCACCCACGTCTTGCCCTGCACGCCGTACATGAGGAACGCGGTGCGCGCCTCGTTGAACAGCACCGTCTTGTCGCGCAGCCAGACGAGGAAGGGCACCGTGCTGCCCTGCCGGGCGATGATGGCCTCGGCGTCCGCCAGGTCCGCCTCGCCGGGCAGGTGGATCTCCGCCGGCGCAGGCCGCAGCATGCGCAGCACGCCGAACGCCAGCACGGCCACCGTGGCGCCGACGGTGGCGCGCAGGAAGCGCGGGGCGTCGGCCTCGGCGGCGAAGCGCCACCAGAGCTCGTCGCTGTACTCCACGTGCTTGAAGGCGAAGGCGCCCAGCCACACCGAGGCGCCCAGCACCGACACCACGCCCACGATCCACCCCGGCGAGAAGCGCCCCTCCCAGAACGTGGTGCGCCGGTCGAAGGCCGCGCGGCTGGGCACCAGCGCGCCCAGCAGCAGCGACAGCAGCAGCGCCTCCTCCCAGTCCACGCCCTTGAGCAGCGAGGTGGCGACGCCCGCGAGCAGCAGGACGGCCGCCACGTAGAAGGCGCCGTCCAGCCGCCGCGCCACGCCGTTGCTGGCCACCAGTAGGCCCACCCCCACGATGCTGCCCAGGAAGTACGACGCCTCGATCACCGCCAGCGGTACGTACCGCGACAGCAGGTAGATGCGCGCCCGCTCGGTGGGGGTGGCACCGGAGAAGAGCAGCACCGAGCCCGCCAGGAAGACGAACACCGCCAGCACCTTGGGCGCCAGCTGCAGGCTGAGCGCCCCGAAGGCGCTGCCCCAGCGCGCCAGCCCGTGCCCGCGGATGCGCACCTCGTCCACGGTGAGCACCGCCAGCGCGGCGGCCAGCGGGAGCAGGTAGTAGACGATGCGGTACAGCACCAGCGACGACAGGATGTGCTCGGGCGACAGGTAGGGGCGCAGCAGCAGCACCATGGCGCCCTCGAACACGCCGGCGCCCCCGGGCACGTGCGACAGCAGCCCCAGCACCTGCGCCGCCAGGAAGGCGGTGAGGAACTGGGTGAAGGTCAGGCGCGTGGGGGGCAGCAGCACGTAGAACACGCCCGCCGCCAGCGCCCAGTCCAGGCACGACAGCACGAACTGCCCCGCCACCACCGGCGCGGGCGGCAGCGCCACCTCGGTGCCGCGCAGGCGGAAGGGCGCGCGGCGCACGGCGGCCAGCACCGCGTAGCCGGCCGCCGCCGCCAGCATCAGCAGCCCCAGGATGCGGACGGCGCCGCCGCCGGGAAGGCGCAGCAGGGCGGGATGGGGATCGAACCCCAGGCTCCACCCGCCCAGCACCAGCAGCCCGATCCAGAAGGTGCCGACGTAGAACACCACCACGCGCGAGATCTCGGCCGCCGTCAGCCCCCACCGCGAGTAGAAGCGGTAGCGGACCGAGGTGCCCGAGATGAGCGCGAAGCCCACGCTGTTGCTGATGGCGTAGCCCGTGAACGACACCAGCGCCACCTTCCACCAGCGCACCTTCCGCCCCACGTAGCGGAAGGCCAGGTTGTCGAAGCCGGTGAGTACCGCGTAGTTGGCGGCCGCGAACAGCAGCGACCACGCCAGCGCCGAGGGCGGGAGCGCCGCCAGCGTGGCCCGCACGCGCCGGTAGCTGATGCCCTGCAGCTCGCGCCGCAGCACCCAGAGCGCCGCCGCGAACAGCAGCACCCCCAGCGCGGGCGAGAGCCAGCGCAGGCGCTTCATGCCGGGATGCGCCGCCGCAGAGGGAAAGCGGCCGGCGCTCGGGCCGCGGGGACCGGCGCAGGGGTTTCGATCGGGGGCACGGACGGCCGGGTGGGGATGGGAGTCCTCATCGGGGCGAAGGGATGCTCGGACGGCCTGTCGGGAGATGGATTCGCTGAACGGGCACACGACGTCCGCCTTCGCAGACTACATGCGTTCGCGCGGCGAGAACAGGGGCGCGCGCGGCCGGACGCCGCCACCGGAGGCGAGGGCGGAGTCCGCATCCGCGTCTTGCCTTTCCACGGCACGGGACGCGGCGGTGACCGTCGGCGCCCTCCATCCCCGCGGAATACCCGCGCCCCCGCACCCGAAGTTCCGCCGGCCGCCACCCCGCGACGGCGCCGCGCGGGGAAGGCCGCCGCCGCGCGGAAGGTTGCATCTGCGAAGGTGGACTTCGTGTTGCCGTTGCGGCCCCGATCCCACGCAAACGCCTCGGGGGCGCCCGCCTGCGCGAGCGCCCCCGGGCGATCCTGCCGTCGGGCATCGTGGAGCATTCCACCCGCCGACCGTCCAAAGCGTCCGGCCGCATATCCGCACCCCGTGCGCGGACGGCCGTCGCGACGATCGGATCAGAAGGCGGAGCGGTGGGCGGGCTCGGGCTCCAGGGGGATGCCGATCACGCGGCCGGTGGCGGCATCCACCAGCACCTCCAGCGCGCGCGGCGAGCCTTCCAGGCGCAGGCCGAACACGTACATCAGCCGGCGCCCGCGCTCGCGCAGCACCTCGGTGACGATGCGTGCGCCGGGGTACCGGGCCAGCGCCAGGCGGCGCGCGGCGGCGGGGCGCACGGGGGCGCGGGCCGCCAGGCCGGGACGCGACTCCCGGATGGGCGGGCCAGGGGGGTCCTGCTGCACGATGCGGGGCGCCGCAGCCAGCACGGCCGCCACCGCGAGCACGGCGATGAGGCGCGCCGTCATCCCACTCCTTCGCTGCGGTGCCGCCTGCCTCCGCGCGCGGAGGACGGAGCCCGCGGCGGGCGCTGGAACGCGCCGGGGCCGGGGCTCGGGTCCGCGAACATACACGGCCCTAGCTGTCCAAGGGATTACACCCGCGCGGGGAACCTCACCGTCACGCGGGTGCCGCGGCCCGGCTGCGACTCGATGGCCAGCTCGGCGCCGTGCTGGTCCGCGATCCAGCGCGCGATGGAAAGGCCCAGCCCGGCGCCGCCCGTGCGGGTGCGCGCCGGGTCCTCGCGATAGAAGCGGTCGAACACGTGCGGTAGCGCCTCGGGCGCGATGCCGGCTCCGGTGTCCTGCACCACCACCGCGGGCCGCCCCCCCTCGGCGGACACGTCCACGCGCACGGTGCCGCCCGCCGGGGTGAACTTCACGGCATTGTCCAGCAGCAGCATCAGGAGCTGCCGCACCAGGCCGGGGTCGCCCACGAGCGGCGCCTCCTCGTAGGTGCCCAGCTCCAGCCGCACGCCCCTGGCGCGGGCCAGCACGCCGGCGGCCTGCACTGCGTCGCTCGCCACGTCGTCCAGGTAGAAGGGCTCGTGCGCGGCCTGGCGCTCACCCGCGTCGGCGCGGGCCAGGGTGAACAGGTGCTCCACGATGCTGCCCAGCCGCTCGGACTCGCGCAGGATCTCGGCGAGGGCGGACTGGTAGGCGGCGGGGGGGCGTTCCTGCTCCAGCGCCAGCTCGGCGCGGCCGCGCAGCACGGCCAGCGGGGTGCGCAGCTCGTGCGCGGCGTCGGCCATGAAGCGGCGCATGTGCTCCATCACCGCCTCCACCGGGCGCACCGAGATGCGGGCCAGCCACAGCCCGCCCCCCGTCATCAGCACCAGCGCCAGCGCGGCGTTCAGCAGCAGCGTCTGCACCAGGCGGGCGCGCTCGGCGTCGATCTCGGCCAGGTCGGCCACGGCCACCACCACGTACGGCGTGCCGTCCTGCGCGCGGAAGAGCTGGCCGAACAGGCGCCAGCGCTGCCCGCCGGCGGTGGTGAACTCGTAGTCCACCTGCCCCGCCCGCAGCGCCGTGGCCGCGGCCGCCCGGATGCGGGGCTCGGCGTCGCGGGGGCGCAGCGAGCGGCGGGCGCCGTCGAACAGGTAGAGCGGCCGGTTGGGATCGTCCAGCGCGTCCACGGCGTCCAGCACGGCCAGCCGCGACGGCGCCCCCTCGGCCTCGCGGATGCGCACGGCGCGCAGCATGTCCTCCGTCGTTCCGCGCAGCGACCGGTCCAGGTCCATCGAAACCTGCCGCGCGAAGCTCCACACCAGCAGCAGGCGCATGATGAGCATGCTGCCCGCGAACATCCCCACGTACCACGCCGTCAGGCGCAGGCGCAGGCGGTCCAGCGGAGTGCGGGGGCGCAGCGGGAGCAGCTTCACGGCGTGGGACGGCGGAGGTTCGGGGCCGGCGGAGGCCGCGTCGGGGAAGCGGAGACGGATGCCCTTCCGTCCACGGGGTCACGTCACGTCGCGGATGCGCGGATGGGACGAGATGGGCGGCGCCGGTCAAGGTCGGACCGGCCCCCGCCCGACGTCTCCGTCATCCCCGGAACGCGCGGAGGGAGCCCCGCGCATCCACCGGCGCGAAGCTCCCCCGCATTCTACCCGCGCCGGCCGGAAAAGCGAATCCCCGCGTTCGCATCCACCGACCCGCCCGCCGGCCGCATCCACCCGCGCGGAGGGTCAGGTGCCCAGACGGTAGCCGGCGCCCCGGACGGTGTGGATCAGCTTCAGGTCGTAGTCGTCGTCGATCTTGCGGCGCAGGCGGCGCACCAGCACCTCCAGCGCGTTGGTGAACGGGTCGTGGTTGTCGTCCCACACGTGGGCGGTGATGGCGGCGCGGTCCACCACGGCGCCCGCGTTGCGGATGAACAGGTCCAGCAGCTCGAACTCCTTGGTGGTGAGCGCCACCTCGGCCCCGGCGCGCTTCACCTTGCGGGTGCGCAGGTCCACCTCCAGGTCCTCCAGGGTGAACACGCTGGGCAGCAGCCCCACGGGCCGCCGCGCCAGCGCCTGCACCCGCGCGTGCAGCTCGCGGAAGGCGAAGGGCTTCACCAGGTAGTCGTCGGCTCCCGAGGCCAGGCCGGTGACCTTGTCGTCCACCGTGTCGCGCGCGGTGAGCATGATGACGGGCGTGGACACGCCGCCGTTGCGCAGCCGCGTGCACAGCTCCACCCCGCTGCCGCCGGGCAGCATGATGTCCAGCACGATGACCGCGTACCCGCCCATGAAGGCGCGCTCGCGGCCCTCCTGGAAGGTGGACGCGGTGACCACCTCGATGCCGTGCTCGCGGAACCCCTCGGTCAGGAGCTGCAGGAGCTGCGGATCGTCTTCGACGACGAGGATGCGCATGGGTGGAGCCCGCTCTGCGTTGAAGTGTGGCGTGCCCGCGGCCCGGTGTCCCGCCGCGCCGTCCCCCGAGACGGCCGGCGGCACCGCTGCCGCGAGCAACATAGAGCGCCCGCGCGAACGGGACAACGCCCGCCGCACCTTACGTTTTCGACGGGTTCCCACCGCCGGAGCGCGTGCTCGGGCCCGGCGTACCCGGCCGGCGCCGGGAGGGTCCCGCGCCACGCTCCGGCCACCCGACGGGAGAGCGTCCGCGGCCCTCTCCGCCACACCCCCGGGCCGGAGATCTTTACTTCGCCGCGTCCGGCTCCGCCGCCGCCGCCACTCGGACGATCCGCCACACGCCGTCCGCGCCGCGCCGGGACTCGACGCGCTGGTAGCGGACGAGCCCGCCCACGGGCCGGCCGATGGTGATGGAGCCCGAGCCGGCGGCCAGGTCGCCAGAATCGGCGAACACGCCCGTGCGCCCGACCCCCAGCGACGCCGCCAGTGAGGAGTCCGCCAGCAGCGTCCGCGCCTGGGCGGGGCGGTGGCTCATCACCGCGACGTAGTACTGCTCGGGCAGGTGCACCCAGGGGTTCGCGCGCTCGTCCACCACGCTCCACGCACCGCCCTCCAGCCGCAGCGTGCGCAGCCAGCGCAGACGCGCGCCCATGACACCCGCGTCCAGCGCCACGGGAAAGTCGTCGAAGGCGACGCGGATGGCGCCGGGCTCGCCGCGCGCCTCGCAGTCCACCATCCGCCGGGGGAAGGCGCGGTCGCGGCGGAGGCCGGCGCCGTCCAGCGTCCACAGCTTCAGCCAGCAGTCCTGCCGGTCGCCGCCGACGAAGGTCTCCACCGTCGCGATGCCGAATCCCCCGCCCGCGCGCTGCAGCAGGAAGGGCTGCATGGGCCACCGGCCCTCCGCCGCGCCCACCCGCGTCCACCGTCCGCCGCGCCGCGCGTAGGCCGCGATGCGGCCCGGCGCGTTGAAGCCGAGCGAGTACACCCCCAGCGCCCGCGTGCCGGCGGAGTCGAGCGCGAACACGAAGTAGCTCGGCAGCTCGCGCGGAAGGCGCCCGTAGAACGTGGCGGCGCCCACCGTCTGCCCGTCGCCGGGGTCTGACGGCTGGAAGCCGTGCAGCCGCGCAAGCACCGGGTTCACGCCCTCCACGCCGCCGCGCGCGAGCTGGCGCAGCACCACGGAGTCCATCGCCTCCCACACCGCCGCCACCCGCGCGGGCGGGTGCTCGGGCGCGGCGAAGGTTGGCCGCGCGTCGCCCGCCACGTCCATCCCATCCACCAGGCGGTTGAAGCGCGCAACGCCGTCGCCCTGCCCCGCGGCCGGCGTGGGGGCGAGGGCGGCCGCGAGCAGGGCTGCCAGCGCGAGGCTCCGGTGGCGCATCGTCATCCCAGGCCGTGTCGTCGGTGGTCGTGAGGGGCGCCGGATGCGCGCGCGGGACGAGGCGGCCGACGCGTGGCAGGGTGGAGTGGCCGGACGCGGATCAGCCGGCGCCGGGCAGGCGAAGCACCTCCTGCTCGGTGCGCTCCACCTCGGCGCCGATCTCCCTCGTGTCCACGGCGTGGGCCTCCAGGCGCACCAGGATCTCGCGCAGCATGCTGTCCTGGTTCTCCAGGTGGTCCATGATCTGGCGCACCTCCTCCTCGGCCTTGCAGTCCATCAGGAAGTCGTTGTGCGCCTCCAGGCGGTCGCGCTGGGCCTGGCGGTTCTGGCTCATCATGATGATGGGCGCGGCGTACGCGGCCTGCATGGAAAGCACCAGGTTCATCAGGATGAACGGGTACGGGTCCCAGTGGCGCAGCCATGCCGTCACGTTCAGCACGATCCAGCACGCCAGCAGGATGGACTGGATGATGATGAACTGCCACGACCCCATGCGCGCCGCCACCGCGTCGGCCGCACGCTGCCCGAAGGTGCTCGCCTCCTCCACGATCTCGTTGATGTTGCTCCTGCGCTCGTGCTGCCGCCGCTTGAACAGCTCGGCATAGGGAAAGTCGGCCATGGTCGGTGCCCGGGTCTGCGGAGGGAGTGGCGTCGTGCGCCGTGCACGCCCGCGCAATGTGGGGCCGCGCGTCCCGGCGTGCGAGAATTTCGTCCGACGGATTTGACATCGCCCGTTTCGGGAAGGCACTTTGCGGCTCGGCCGCATCCTCCGCCGCCCCATCCACCTCCATCCGCGTCCGATTGAAGATCCCGTTCCGCCGTCCGCTTTCCGCTCTGCGACGCCGCGCCGCCGACGCCTGGGTGCGCGCCCTCATCCGCGCCCGGCAGCCGCGCACGCGCATGGAGCCCGCGCCTGCGTCGGACCGTCCGCCGACGTCGTTCGTCCCGGCATCCGCCGACGCGCCCGCCGAGGACGCGGATGCGTTCGACGGGGCGCGGGCGTTCGCGCTGCTGCGGGCGCAATGCGAGCTGGGCCCCCGCAGCCCGGGAAGCGTCGGCCACGCGCGGGCGAAGGAGGCGCTGCTGGCGGAGCTGGCGCGATGGACGGACGAGACCGCCGTGCAGGCGTGGCGGCAGAAGGTGCCCCGCGGCGCGGGAGCGGGACAGGCGTACGAGATGGCGAACCTCTTCGGCCGCATCGACCCCGACGGTGCCCCGGCGAGAGAAGGCGCGGCGCCGGAGCTGATGATCTGCGCGCACTGGGACACGCGGCCCGTGGCGGACTCCGATCCCGACCCCGCGCGCCGGCACCTGCCGGTTCCCGGGGCGAACGACGGCGCGTCGGGCGTGGCGGTGCTGCTGGAGCTGGCGCGCGCGCTGCACGCCCGCCGGCCGCCGCGCAGCGTGGGCTTCTGCCTCTTCGACGGCGAGGACCTGGGGGACTACTACTACGGCTCGCGCATCTTCGCCCGCGCGGCGGGGATGCCGGGGTTCGCGCGGTGGCGGCCGCGGGCGGCGGTGCTGCTGGACATGGTGGGCGGACGCAACCTGCGCTGCACGGCCGAGATCAACAGCATCGTCCACGCGCCGTCGCTGTGGAATCGCGTGCACGCGTCCGCCGCGGCGCTGGGGCTGGACGCGCGCTTCCACGGCCCGGCCATGCGCATCACCGACGACCACGTGTTCCTGAACCGCGCCGGCATCCCCTCCATCGTGCTGATCGACTACGCCTACCCGCACTGGCACACGCTCGCCGACACGGTGGAGAGTTGCGACGCCGAGTCGCTGCAGACGGTGGGCGACGTGGTGCTGCACTTCGTGCGCGCGCTTCCGCCGGCATGAGCGGCTTCCGCGCGCCGCTGCCCGTGCGGGCGTACGACCTGCTGCGCCGCGTGCACCGCCGGCTGGGCGCGCCGGCGCCCGCCGCGTTCACGGGCTTCTGGCTGGGGGCGCTGTCGCACGCATCGCTGCACGCGCTGGACGAGCTGATGTACCGCGGCCCGGGATCGTACCGCGACGACGCGCACAACCTGGGCGGCCTGTTCGCGTGGGAGAAGGAGGCGCTGGCGGGCTGGTTCCGGGGCCGCGAGCGCCTTCTGCTCGTGGGCGCCGGCGGCGGGCGCGAGACGGTGGCGCTGGCGCGGATGGGCTTCGGGGTGGATTCGTACGAGTGCAACCCGGCCCTGGTGGAGTATGCCGCCGGCCTGCTCGCCCGCGCCGGAGTCGCCGCCGAGATCCGCCCCATCCCCCGCGACCGGGCGCCCGCGGAGGGCGGGCCGTACGACGGCGCCGTGGTGGGATGGAGCGCGTACATGCTCATCGCCGGACGCGAGCGGCGCGTGCATTTCCTGCGCGGGCTGCGGGAGCGGATGATGGACGGCGCGCCGCTGCTGCTGTCGTTCTGGACGCGCGAGGAAAGTGCGCCCGGTCCGCACCGGGTGGCCCGCATCGCCAACCGCGTGCGCCGCGTGCTGGGCCGCCCGCCGGTGGACGTGGGCGACGACCTCGTGCCCAACTACCTGCACCACTTCACCGCCGCCGAAGTTGCGGACGAGATGCGCGCGGGCGGGTTCGGCATGCAGCGCTTCGTGCCGTACGGGCCGGGCGGGCGAGATTCGGGATGGGCGGTGGGGCGGGCGGAGTAACGTAGGCGCGGCGCCTGCGTTACGGACTTGGTCCCGTTCACGCACGCGCCGGCATCCATCTCCAGCGTTGTGAACGGCAGTTGTACACAGCGACACCCCCCTCCGTGAGGCCGCAGGCAACAAAGGTTTGCTGGACAACTTCATCCAGACAGCTTACCCGTACCATCGTGTGCAATGCGACAATACAACGAATCGGGCCACCGAACGCATAGCTACTCCCTTCAACCACTGGATCGGCTTATCAGGACCGGTGATCACCTGCACACCATGGAATCATTCGATTGGGAGAGTCCATGAACCGCCAGCGACATTTCTCTTGATTCAGCAGGAACCTTTCGTTGGCTCCGCCTTAATGGTCGAAATCCACCACTCGAACTGAACACCTGTGCTATGACCAAACGGCAGGTGCAGACGGAGGACATCACAGATATTCCACCACCAACATTTCACTGCAAGGAGGTTCCATGCCAACCAATCATTGGCGTGCGGCGAACACTGCGGCGAAGCGCACATCGGAAGTTCTCAACGACCTGGAGCCGCTAAAGGGCAGAAAGAATCCGGTGATCGCCTTCGTGCTCGGATTCCTGCTTCAGGGAATCGGTGTGGGACTCTACCTGGAAAGTTGGAAGGACTTCTTCATGTGCGTGGGAATCTTTGTACTATTTTTCGGAATACTGCTTCCAACGGTGATCGGCGAAGCGTTCCTGATCCCGGCTGCCGCCCTTTTCTGCGGAATCTACGGTGCCTGGCGTGCGACTACGTCCAACGAGCGGCTGGAAAGCGGGCGCTGATCCACGCACGGAGCACCAGGGGTCGCAGGACAGGCCCGATGCGTCGACGAGCGACACATGAGGGGCGGACGCCACGTAGCCGGTCACGGCGCCGGTGACGCTTCCGCCCACGCACCCCAGGCCTCCCGCGGCGCCGGTGAGCCCGCCCGCGGGACCGGCCGAGGCGCGGCCGCCGCCATCGAACGCGTCGCCCGCGCGGCATCTCCAAATCCTCTGACCAGGCGGAGGTTCCACGCTGGGAACGGCCGGCATCCGGACGCCGGCGTGTTCCCATTCGGCAACAGTGGATCCATCGACGGTACGCAACGGAAACACACGGAGCCCGCCACGATCTGCTAAGACGATGAACGACATTCGGATGGGAGATGTGCCGATTTCGGCACACGGCGTGCTTACATGCAGACGTCGAACGCGGCCGGCCCGACGCCGCGGCAGAAACGCATCTTCCGGCAGGCATCCCCATGCGAGTTCCGTTCAGCAAGATCTTCTCGGTGCTCCCCGACGGCTTCTCGCCCCTGTCCCGCGTGGAGATCCGCGGGATCGCGCTCAAGCCCGGCGTCTGGCTGGGCGAGGGAATGTCCATTCCCGGCGTGGAGCTGATGGCCATCCGCGGCCGCGACCTGGAGGTGGAGGTCAGCGCCAACGCCCAGGTCATCCGCGGCGCGTACTGACCGACATCCTCGCGGCACGGGGGCGGTTTTCGGGCGAACCAGCATCCGACGACATCCGAGACGGTACACCAATTCCGAGCGATGGGTGGATGGGAGGACGAAGGGGCGCGGCCTGCGTGGCCGCGCCCTTCGCGCGTTACGGAACGGGAACAGGCTACGTCCCGATGTCGCCCGCTCCGAGGTGCGGTGCCCGCGGCGGCGGACGGACCAGGGAAGCGGCGGAGCGTGCGGAAGACCGGGCCCGAAACGCGAACAGGTCTCCGGCCGAAGGGCGGGAGACCTGTCTCGCGTTGGGTGGAGTGCCGCGCCTGGGGCGGCGATCGCTCCGGGCCCGTTACCGGCGGGCCCGCCGAGGGTGGTGCTCCCGGGGGGAGCCGAAGCCTCAGAACCCGCCGGAAGTGACGCCTTGCTCCGTCATGTGTGCTCCTGGAAAAGGCCGGGCCGGCGAGCCACTCCCGCCGCGCCACGTGCGGCCCTGCATGACTGTAATGCCGGGGCCGAGGGAATGTCAAGAACCATGGTTCTGGCATGCCGCGCGCAGCCACTCATTGCACGCGCTCCACGGCGAAAGCAAGCCGTGTGCCCGGCGTAACCGCCGTCAGCGTGATCTCGTACGGTGACGCAATGCCGTACTCTCCGTTTGCCACATGTCCGGGCGGGAGCTGGAACTGCTCGACGACCCTGAACCGCGCGTCGGGCACGTCGAACGCGATCCGCACCTTCACCTGGTCCACGGGCCTCGCCGCGTGCGGGGTCACGATGAAGCGATAGTCGTCCCGCACGTTCAGCTCGCGCAGCCGGGTGGCCCCGGCCGGCCACTCCGCGGTGAGCCGGATGCGCGGCGCCTCCGCGCCGGGCGCCACGGGAGGCAGGGGGAAGAGCAGGAAGGTCTTCTCGTGGGGACGGTGCTCCGCCGGCAGCACCGCAAGCCGCCCGCGTCCGTTCGTCACCACGGCGTCGAACCTCAGCCCGTCCATGCCGGGCAGGTCGGCGTCTCCCTTGTAGAGCTTTCCCCGTGCGTAGATCTCCGCCTCGTGCGCGTGCCAGTCCTCCTCCTCGCGCATCCGCAGGCCCCAGTCGCGCGTCACCACCATCTCGCGCTCCATCTGCGAGACCACCAGTTGGCGCGGCTGCTGCTTCAACCAGTCGTAGAGCGCCTGGAGCGGCCGCGCCGCGGGCGAATCCCCCGCGGGCGGAGCGGCGGCCGGGATGGGCGGCGCGACCGGCTGCGGTGCGGCGCGCTGGAGGGGCTCTCCGTCGGCGAAGCCCGCCACGCGAACGTCCGCCACGCCGCTGCGGTCGGCGTTGTGCGACACGTGCAGCACGCACTCCAGGTCGCCGCCAGCCGCCCCGAACTCCTTCTCGATGTGCCTCCGCAGGGCTTCGTGCCGCGCATCGGCGAACACCTGTCCAGCGGCGAGAGTTCCGATCCCGCGCAGCCCGAAGAGCAGCGCCACCCGCGAGCCGGGGTTGTACGGGTTCCGCTTTACGGCGAGCACCGCGAAGTCCGTGCGGTCGCCGCTGCGGAAGGCGTGGTTGCGCCAGTGCAGCTCGCCGGGACCGCCGTTGGGCCGGTGGAACTCGACGGAGTGCAGCAGGTCGGGAAAGTCGGCCAGCACGCGCTGCGTCAGCGGGTTGCCCGCCGGCCCGCAGACCACGAACAGGTTCTCGCGAAGGACCTCGTCCGACGGCACGGCGGGCGGCGTGAGCTCGCGGATCTCCCACACCTTCCCCCGCTTGTACCCGAAGCCGGCGAACAGGTCCCCGATCATGCTGGCGCACTGGTAGTCGCCGTCCCCGCGCCGCAGCTCGCCTTCCCCGTCGTGGGTCTTGGGAACCACGATGGACGTGCGCCCGCGCGGAATGCCGAAGCAGCGCGAGCCGCGCTGCAGCATGATGTTCGCGCGGCGCAACGGCGGCCCGCCATACCGGGCGCCTGTACGCGCAATGGTGATCGCCAACCGGGCGGCGCCAAGGTACGCGGTCGGCTCGATCATCGGAAGCTACGGGGGAAAACGGGAGATGGGCGGCGGCGGACGACCGGATACAGACTAATGCGAGCGCCCCCCTTCGTGCAATGTTGTTGCACAACGCATCATTCCGTCCGTGTCGGACCCGAGTCGAAGCCGGCGAGCCGAGCCGGTGCTCAGCTCCGGCCCTCCACCAGGCCGGCGTCGTCGTGGCGGGCGTCGTTGACGCGCGTCGAGACCGCGTGCGCGGCCAGCAGGTCGTCCGGCGCGGCGCGGAGCAGGGCGAGCAGCTCGGCCTCCGGCGCCTCCGCGTCCAGCCAGCGGTCGCGCTCCGCGGGGGCGACGATCACGGGCATCCGCTCGTGCAGCGCCGCCATGAAGCCGTTGGCCGCCGTCGTCAGCACCGTGAACGTGGTGACGGGCTCGGCGCCTACGGGATGCCAGCGCTCCCACAGGCCCGCGACCGTGAGCACCGGCCCGGCGGCGGGGTGGATCCAGTGCGGCACCTTGTCCTTCCCGTCGCGCTTCCACTCGAAGAAACCCGCCATGGGCACCAGGCAGCGCCGCTTGCGGAACGCCGCGCGGAAGGACGGCTTCTCGGCCACCGTCTCGGCGCGCGCGTTGATCATCTTGCTGCCGATGGACGCGTCCTTGGCCCACGAGGGGATCAGCCCCCAGCGCGTCATCTCCAGCCGCCGCGCGCCGTCCGCCAGAAAGAGCACCGGCGCGTGTTGCGTGGGCGCCACGTTCCAGCGCGGGCCCTGCAGCGGCTCGCCGCGCCACTGCGCATCCAGCGCCGCCGCAAGTTCGTCGCCGCGAAACGGCACTCCGAATCGTCCGCACATGGTGGGGGATCTCGACGGTGTGAGGACAAGCAGAGGCTTCTGCAGAAAAGCCGGCAGTCACCGACGGCGTGGGACGCCGCCGCCACGCATGATAAAGCCGAAGGCGGCCGGAGACGAGTGTCCCGGCCGCCTTCGCGCACTTGCCGTCCTGGTCGATGTCGACCCGTCAGCCTCCGCCGCCCCACTGGCCCATCCACAGGCCCGTGAAGAAGACGAGCGCGCCGCCCACCAGCACCTGCGCGATGGTGCGGCCCAGGGGGCTGCGCATGTAGTGGAAGCGGATGTACGCAATGGCGAACAGCTCCACCACCACGATGGCGTAGGCCAGGTGCAGCGCCACGCGAATGTCGCCGATCAGGAAGGGAAGCGTGTGGAAGATGCCGCCCAGCACCGTCGCCAGGCCCGTGATGAGCCCGCGCGCCCAGGGATGCCCGCGCCCCGTCAGCTCGCCGTCGTCGGAAAGCGCCTCGGCCAGGCCCATGCTGATGCCGGCGCCCACCGACGCGGCCATGCCCACGATGAACGCCTGCCGCGGCTTGCCGGTCATGGCCGCGGCGGCGAAGATGGGCGCGAGCGTGCTCACCGAGCCGTCCATCAGCCCCATCAGCGCCGGCTGCACCACCTGAAGCACGAAGCGTGAGCGGTGCGCCTCGGAATCCGTCATCGGTTCACTCTATTCTCTCGTGGGAAGCTCGCTGGACGACGCCAACAATAATCATTCTTGATAAGGATGCAAGGGGCCGGGGTGCACGATGCGGGCCCGCGGGGCGTCTCCCGCACGCCGGACGGGGGACCGGGAGTGTGCCGAGGCTACATCCCCATCCACCCGCGTGCGCCGAACCCCAGTCTCTCCGCAGAACCCGCCATGCGACAGGTTTCCCGGACCCCCCGGCTACAGCGAAAAAGCCCCCGCCCAGAGCGCGGAGGCTTCTTCGCGATCTCGCGCGATCCGGAGATCGGCGGATCAGCCCGCCGCGGGCTCCACGATCAGCTTGCCGCGGAGCATGCTCATGCCGCAGGTGAAGGTGAACTCGCCGGCCTCCTGCGGCGTGAACTCCACGGGCGTGGTGCGGAAGGCGGGCAGGTCGCGGGCGATGCCGAAGTCGCCGAACACCACCGTCTCGCTGCACGACGCCGTCTCGTCGCGGTAGAAGTCCAGCCGCACGGGCCGGCCCTGCTGCACCACGATCACGTCGGGAGTGTAGCCGCCCTTCACCGTCACCTTCACGTGCTGCGCTCCGCCGTCCGCGGCATCGGATGCGCGCACGGCCTGCCGCTCGCCGAAGAAGAACCACAGCACCAGCGCGATCAGCGCGGCGGCGCCCACCAGCACGCCGATCTCGGTCGTATCCACGGTCATCTCCCTCCGTCCAGGGGCGCGCGGAAGCGGCGCAAGCGCAGGCTGTTGCTCACCACGCTCACGCTGCTGAGCGACATGGCCGCGCTGGCCAGCACGGGCGACAGCAGCCAGCCCGTGAGCGGATACAGCACGCCGGCGGCGACGGGGATGCCGACCACGTTGTAGGCGAAGGCCCAGAACAGGTTCTGGCGCACGGTGCGAAGGGTGGCGCGGCTCAGCGCGACGGCCGTCGCCACGCCGCGCAGGTCGCCGCGGATGAGGGTGATGTCCGCCGCCGCCATCGCCACGTCCGTCCCGGTGCCGATGGCGATGCCCACGTCCGCCTGCGCCAGCGCGGGCGCGTCGTTGATGCCGTCGCCCACCATCCCCACCTTGCGGCCCTCCCCCTGCAGCCGCCGGATCTCGGCCGCCTTGCCGTCGGGCAGCACCTCGGCCAGCACGCGGTCGATGCCCACGCGCCGCGCCACCGCCTCGGCCGTGCGCCGCCCATCGCCCGTCAGCATCACGATCTCCATCCCCATCGCGCGCAGGGCCGCCACGGCCTGCGCGGCCTCGGGCCGCGGCGTGTCCGCCACGGCCAGCATGCCCGCCAGCGCGCCGTCCACCGCCGCGAAGACGGGCGTCTTGCCGTCGTCCGCCAGCGCCTCCGCACGCGCGTTCCAGGGCGCCACGTCGATGCCGTGCTCGCGCATCAGCCGCGCGTTGCCCAGGAGCACCCCGCGTCCGCCGACGGTGGCGCGCACGCCGTGGCCGGCCACGGCGTCGAACTCCGTCGCATCCACCAGCACCAGCCCGCGCTCCCCCGCGCCACGGACGACGGCCTCCCCCAGCGGGTGCTCGCTACCGCTCTCGGCGGAAGCGGCCAGGCGAAGCAGGTCGTCCGCGCTCCCCCCATCCGCCGGCAGCACGTCCGTCAGCGAGGGGCGGCCGGTCGTCAGCGTGCCCGTCTTGTCCAGCACCAGGGTGTCCAGCCGGTGCGCCGTCTCCAGGCTCTCGCCGCCCTTCACCAGCACGCCGTTCTCCGCGCCCTTGCCGGTGCCGACGAGGATGGCGGTGGGCGTCGCGAGGCCCAGCGCGCAGGGGCAGGCGATGATGAGCACCGAGACGAACGCCACCAGCGCGTCCGTGAAGCGCGTCTCCACGGGCGCCAGCACGAACCACGCGGCGAAGGTTGCAATGGCGATGCAGATCACCACGGGAGTGAAGATGCCGCTCACCCGGTCCGCCAGCCGCGCGATGGGCGCCTTGCTGCCCTGCGCGTCCTGCACCATCCGCACGATCTGCTGCAAGGCCGTGTCGCGCCCCACCTTCGTCGCCGTGAAGCGGAAGCTCCCGGTGCGGTTCAGCGTGGCGCCGAAGACGGGGTCGCCCGGCGCCTTCTCCACCGGCATGCTCTCGCCCGTCAGCATGGACTCGTCCACCGCGGACCGGCCCTGGGCCACCACCCCGTCCACCGGCACCTTCTCGCCGGGGCGCACGACGACGACGTCCCCCGGCGCCACCTCCTCCACCGGCACGTCGGCCTCCATACCTCCGCGGACCACGCGCGCGGTGCGCGCCTGCAGGCCCGCCAGCCGGCGGATGGCCTCGCCCGTGCGGCCCTTGGCGCGCGCCTCCAGCATGCGCCCCAGCAGCAGCAGCGCCACGATCACCGCCGCCGCCTCGAAGTACACGGGCGGCCGCGGCGCGCCGTCCATCCCCGCCATCCCCGCCATCCCCACCATCGGCCCGCCGCGGGCGAAGGCGCCGGGCAGCAGCGTGGCGGCCAGCGAGTACAGGTACGCCGTGCCGGTGCCGACGGCGATCAGCGTGTTCATGTCCGCCGCGCGGTGCCGCAGCGCCGCCCAGGCGCCGCGGTGGAACTGCGCCCCCGCCCACAGCACCACGGGCATCGCCAGCGCGAGCTGCACCCACTCCACCCCGCGGAACGCCAGCCACGGGATGCGCCCGTGCGACATGGCGATCACCAGCAGCGGCAGCGAGAGCACGGCGGCAACGGCGAAGCGCCGGCGAAGGTCCTCGTACTCCGCGCGCCGCGCGTCCCCCTCCACGTCCTCCACCTGCACCGGTCCGCCGTCGACCGGCAGCTCGCGCACCCGGTAGCCGAACTCCTCCAGCGCGCGGCGCAGGGCGGCCGGGTCGGTGGCGCCGGGCAGGTACTCCACCCGCACCTCCATCGTCGCCGGGTTGAAGTCCGCGGACAGCACTCCCCTCCGTCCCACCAGGTGCTTCTCCAGCGGCGCCGCGCTGCCACTGGGGCGAGCGGTATCGTCCACCACGAACTCCGCGCGGGCACCGCCGGCCACACCGTAGCCCGCGTTTCGCACGGCCGCCGCCAGGTCGCGCACGCCGGTGCCCGCCGCGTCGTACTCCACCGTGGCCCGCGCCGTCGCGAAGTTCACCGCCGCGCGCCGCACGCCGGGCGCCCGCGACAGCGACGTCTCCACCCGCCGCGCGCACGCGGCGCACGTCATCCCCGTGATCGGCAGGTCAACGCGCTCGCCGCCGGTTCCGCCACTCGTTCCGGAGATGGCGCCGCTTCCGTCCGCAGCCCCTGCCGCGTCGGCCGATCGACGCGCGGCCGGGCGCCTGCTCGTCGTGAGCTGCACCATCGGGCCGGCGGCGGCGGACGGCGCGTCGGTCGCTGCGGGACGCGCGGGAGCCTCCGCCGTGCCGTCGCTCGACGGAGGCGACGGCGTCTCGGCATCCGTCGGCCCGGTGCGATCGCCCACAAACCGCTCGGGCTCGGCGACGAACCGGTCGCGGCAGCCGGTGGAGCAGAAGTGGTACGCGCGCCCGGCGTGGTCGGCCGAGGCCGCTGCGGTCTCCGGCTCCACCTTCATCCCGCAGACGGGGTCGATGGCGGTCGGCTTCCGCGCCGTCATCATCTCTTCCATAGGACCTCCTATCGACCGATCCATATACCCCCCTCCCCTATGTAGAGAAAGGTAGCTCCGACGTGCGACGGGGTCAACGGGCAGGATCCCGCCTCCGACGGGGGCAGAGGCAGTCGACAGGGGAAACACGAGAGGGGCCGAGCCTAAGCTCGCGCCTCGAACGACGAAGGACCTCCAGGCGATGCGCGATCGCCGGAGGTCCTCATCTTCCATATCGATGCCGTACCACGACCCTCGAAACTCACCCGCGCTTCTGCGGAGCGCCTGCGGACGCCCGGCGGGGGAAGGGCCTTCGGCCTACTTGTGGAGCAGGGAGCCCAGGCGAAGGATCGAGCCCAGCTCCCGGCGCACCTCGTGGTGGTGGCTGGTGCGGTCCCTGCGCGCGGAAGCGGAGTCCAGCGACGTGGCCGTCAGCGTGCGCGAGTGCGCGTACGCGCTGGCCGACGAGCCGCGCAGGTCCATCGGGCCGCGGTTGGCGACCGTCCAGGCAGTGACGCCAAGGAGGGCGACGGCGGCGGCGGCCGTGAAGCCGAAGAGGTGGCAGGTGGTGGGTCGCTGCATGCGGGGGACCTTCGCTGCGGGTGCCGGTACGCGCGCCCGGCGCGAGGCGCGCAGGGCTGGAACGGACGTTCGATCCGGGAGGAGTACGCAGCAGTACGCCGCGCCTGGCCGAATGTTCCTCGGAGGGGTGTCGTTCGATCCTTGCAAGGTACGTTCCCCGAACCGGATACGCCACCATGTCGCCGCGCGGCGCCCGCTTCTGGGGCTCCGCACCAGGCGGGTGGGGATGGACGGAGCCGCATGTTGCACAATGGGCGGCGTCCTGCCAAGTTCGACGGGTCCCGCTGCGCCGTACGCGGGAAGCGCAGGCGCAGCCACGGACCCCTTCACCTGGCACACGGCCGATGCACCGCATCCTGATCGCAGGACTTCCCGATCGCCTGGCGGGATGGCTGGCCCAGCGGCTTCCCGGCGTGGCCGTGGAGGTCGCCTACACCGGCGACGACGCGCTGGCGGTGCTGAGCGAGGGCATCTGGGCGGCACTGGTCATCGACGCCTCGGTGGAAGGGCTTCCGGCGGACCGGGTGATCCGCTACGCCCGGGCCAGCTCGCGGGGCCGGTCGCTGCCCGTGGTGCTCACGGTTGACCCCATCGCGGACGCCCACGACGAGGAGGCGCTGCGGCGGATGGTCTCGGAGCTGCGCGTGGACCGCATCCTCCTGGCCCCGCTGGACCGCGGCGAGCTGGCCCGCCACGTGGGCGCGCTGATCCAGGCCGAGGCCGCGTCGGACGCCGGCGAACCCGCCCCTTCCGCAGCGTCGCAGGCACCGGCGGCGGTGGACGCGTCGACCGCGGCGGGAACCTCCATGCCCCAGCCGGCGCCCGCCGCGGCGGGGATGGGCGCGGCCGGGCCGCCCGAAGCCGTGAGCGCGGCGCTCGCGGCGGTGTGGGAGCGCGCGATGCCCACCATCTTCGCGCGCATCGAGACGGTGGAGAAGGCGGTCAAGGCGATGCTCGCCACGGGCAGCGTACCCCGCGAGCTGCGCGAGGACGCCGAGCGCGAGGCGCATCGCCTTGCGGGGGCGCTGGGCACCTTCGGCTCGCACGAGGGCACGCGCCTGGCCCGGTCCATCGAGAGCGCGCTGGCCGCCGGCGCCCCCAGCGGGCGCGACGTGGGGGGCCGCGTGTGGCAGACGGTGGCCGCCCTGCGCCGCGAGGTGGAGTCCCGCGCGCCCGCCGGCACCGTTCCGCGGCCGGCGCCCGCGGCCGAGATCGCGGCTCCGGCGCCGAAGGCCGCCGCGGCCCGCGGCGGCGCGCCGCGGGTGGCGGTGCTGAGC
>JAQBQD010000019.1 GCA_028287185.1 Gemmatimonadota bacterium
CCCGCGGGCGAAGAGCGCGACGGCGGCCCCGCCGGCTCCGGCGCCGGCCGCGGCAGCGAGCTGGCCCCACTCCCCCAGCGGCCGCAGGGTCGCGCCGCGGAGCACCGAGTTCACGGCGTCGGCCTGCAGGTCCTCGCCGTAGCGCTTCTCGTGGCCCAGCCGGAAGATCTCGTGCAGGTCGCCCGGAAGCTCGCGCCCCACGATCGCGATCCTCCCTCGCGCCCGTTCGGCGGCCCGCGCCGCGCCGGGGCCCAGGAGGTCCGCGTAGGGCAGCAGGTGGCGGGGAGACTCGAACACCGCGGCCGGCGAGAAGGTGATGATGGCCGTGGCGACGGTGCTGTTGGCGGCCAGGGCGGGGCATCCCGCCGTCTCCTGGTCGGTTTCCACGCGCCAGAAGCGCATGGCGCGGGTGCGGGCGCCGTCCGTGAACACGGCCTGCCGCCGCTCCAGATCCACCCCCGCCAGCCGGTCGCCCCGGTACGCGGCCACAACCGCGGTGGCGAATGCCGGCACCGCCGTCGTGGCGTCGCGGCCGCGGCCCCCGAACGACACCAGCGGGATGACCCGGTCCGTCCCCGTGCCGTCCGCCCCCAGGCACACCGCGCCCCAGTCCGGGCCGGCGTCGCGCAGCAGCGGCGCGATGCGGGGCAGCGGGCCGTCCCAGTCGTTGAAGCCCACCACCACGCGCGTTCCCCGCCGCCGCGCGTCGCGGATGGCCCGCGCGAACGCCGTGTCGCCCGGGCTGGGCGCGGGAAAGTAGAGCGAGAACGCCACCACGCGGGCGCCGGCCTTGGAGAGCGCATCCAGCACCCGCCCGTGGTCGGCCCGCCACGCGCCGATGGAGGCCGCGTCGAAGCCCCGGCCCAGCACCGCCTGGGTGTGCGCGGTGATGGGGACGCGCACGATGCGCTCGTCCAGCGGATCGCCCGGCAGGATGCCCTCCAGCCAGGCCGCGTACGCCTCGACCCGCACCGCGGGGGGCAGCCTTTCGAACGGGAGCACGGCCGCCAGCGCGGTGACGGCCACCGCCACGAGCAGCACGACCCCCGCCGCGGCTACCCGCAGGCGGAGCCGGGCGCGGGCGTTCCCCATCTCGCGCCGCTCGCGGGCCAGCAGCTCCGCGGTGTCGCTGCTCCCGGGCGCGGCGCGGAGCGCCCGGATGCTGCGCTGGTGCTCGCGGACGGCCTCGCGCTGGGTATCAGCCTCCTGCCGGGTGACGGGAAGGTCCGCCAGCGGGCTTCCGGTGGTGGGGGTGAACAGGTAGCCGCCGGCGCGCATGTACAGCACCGGCGCGCCCCACCCGCGGCTGCCGGGAAAGTCCTGGCGCAGCGCCCGCCTCGCCTCGCCCAGCGCCACCTCGATCCGCCCTTTCGACGGCCCGCGGAACAGGCTGCCGTAGAACACCTCCGCGAACGACAGCGCCTCGTCGTCGCGAACGGGGTACTGCATGGCCACCACCGCGGGCACGCCCACCTTCACCAGGCGCGGCGCCAGCCCCGCGAACGGGCGCAGCGCCGAGACGGTGGCCCCCTGGCAGGCGTTCAGCACCACCAGCTTGACCTGTCCGCCGCCCCCCTCGAACAGCTCCGACAGCCAGCGGTCGTCCACCTCGTCGGGCCCGCCGCCCTCCGCGTCCAGGAAGAGGCAGGCGCGGCTCTCGTCGTGGTGCCCGTGGCCCGCATAGCACACGATCTGGAACGGATCTTCGCCCAGTTCGGGTAGCCCCCCGCGCAGCGCGGCGCGCAGCCGCCCCCGCGTCACCCGGCGCTCCAGGAACCGCACGTCCGCCGAGTCGGAGCGCACCAGCGGCTGCAGCGCGCGCTGCAGCACCGCCTTCTCGCGCGCCAGGTCCAGCGGGCTCTCTCCCGCCGCGGCGTTCTCCGGAAGCACCACGAGCACCCGCACGGGCAGGCGCACCTCCAGCCCCAGGTTGGGCACCGGGCTCTGGAGGTAGCGCACCAGCGGGGTCTCGACGGACGACGCCAGGAAGCGCTCGTCCGCGGCCAGATACAGGAACTCCCACGGGATCGCGGCCAGCGCGGGGACCTGGTCCAGGTTGAGCCGCACCCGCACCCCGGCGCCGTCCTGCATCTGCGCGCCGCCGATGCAACGGTCCAGCTGCCTCCCAACGCCGCCCTCCCCCAGCAGCCCGCCGTACAGCACAAGCCCGAGCGCGCGCTGTGCGGCGGCGTCCACCCCGGCCCCGCCGGGGTCGTCCAGGCAGCGGACCGCCCGCGCCACCTCACCCATGTCGGTGGCGACGGTTTCCTGCCGCTCGCCGTGGCGCGCGCAGCAGCGGGCCAGGCGCACGTAGCCGCCGTCGCGGCCGGGAAGGAGAACGATGTCCAGGTCGTGGTACTCCATGACGCTTCCGCCAGGCGTTCAGTGCAGCGTGGGCCGGCCCGTGGTGCCGAGTGCCGATGGCGTCCGGGCTGGACGGCGGGTGCGGGTGCTTGATCCTGCAACGGTGGGAGAGAACGGTCGCCGAGTGGAGCGGAGACGAGGAGCAAGCGCCGGAGGAGACGTCATCGCATTGGTGAACTTTATTGGCGTTTTCGGGGCTGTGCCTAAGCTAGGCGGCCGCCGAAGATACGTCAATATTCATCACAGAGAGCGATCTGTGATCCCGAGGCGACGAAGGGGAGCAGGCATCGACGCCTGCTCCCCCGATCCGCCTTCCTCGCTACCCGTTGCCGGGAGAGGACGTCGTCAGCCGCTCGCGGATGCCACCGTCTCCGCCGTGGATTCCGCCCCACTCCGCCGCCGCCAGAACGGCCGGTCCGCCCAGCGCGTCTCGGCCGCATAGTAGGCGAGCCGGTTGCGCAGGTAGGCGGCGTAGACCTGGTCGACTCGCCGGACGTACTCCGCGATGCCGTCCGGGTCGCCCCCCAGCGCGCGGTCGATGGCCTGCCCGGCGCGCACTCCCGTGTACAGCGAGTTGAGGATGCCTTGCGACGACAGGGGATCGAATGACAGCGCCGCGTCGCCCACGGCCGCCCATCCCTCGCCTGCGCACCGGTCCAGCCGCGCGCTCCCGGCGCCGGACCCGCGCGGGCGGCCGTGGATGCCGTATCCACGGGCGGCGAGGATGCCCCCCACGAGCGCCGTCTCCCGCGCGCGGGCGGCGAAGGTGCCGGGCGACAGCAGCGCCGCCCGGTCGGCAAGGTCCCCATCCGTGAGGAACGCCGCCACGCGCTCGCCGGACGGCACCAGGGCCGTGTACCACCATCCGTCCGGCGCCGCCTCCACCACCGTCCGGGCATCGCGGTCGCCCTCCGCCGACGGACGGAAACGCGCCCAGAACGCCACCAGCCCGTCCGCGGGCACCCGGACCGCGCCCTGCCGCCGCGCGACGGCGGAGCGCCTGCCCGTGGCATCGACCAGCCAGCCGGCGTGGATCACCCGCGTGCCGCCGCCATCGCGGAGCTGGACGATCCACCCTCCATCCGCCCGCTTCGCCTCGACCACCTCCGCCCCCGCCACGACCTCCGCCCCCGCACCGGCCGCGGCGTCGCGGAGCAGGGCGTCGAAGCGCGCGCGGTCCAGGTGCCAGCCGTGGCCGTGCGGATCGAAGACGTGGTCGTGCACCCGCGGCCCGCCCGATCCCCACGCGGACACGTTGCCCCAGCACGGCAGGTGGCCGTCCGCCTGGAAGCGCTCCAGCACGCCCAGGTCGCGCAGCAGCGGCCGCGCGGCGGGCGGCAGCGCCTCGCCCACGCGAAAGGCGTCCGCGGGCGCCGCGTC
>JAQBQD010000075.1 GCA_028287185.1 Gemmatimonadota bacterium
CGGGCCACGCCCTCGCGGAAGGCGGCGCGCTCGCCGGCGGGCACGAAGACGGCCAGCGGCCGCCCGCAAAGCGCGTCGGCGGGCACCCCCAGGAGCGTGGCGGCGGCGTGGTTGGCCTCGCTCACCACGCCCCGCGCGTCCGTCACCAGGTACGGGTCCGGCGCCAGGTCGAAGAGCTCGCGGTAGCGCTCGCGCTCGGCCTCCAGCAGCATGCGCGAGGACGCCAGCTCCTCGGTCTGCACGCGCAGCTCCTCCTCGCTCACCCGAAGCTCCTCGAGCGAGGACTGGAGCGTCTCCAGCGCCTCGTCCATCAGCGGCTCGTCGGCCGCCGCGGCGCGCGAGCGCCGCTGCAGGTCGTGGGCACGCCGGCGGGTGCCGTCCACCCGTGCCGAGAAGCGGTCGAAGGGGTCCATCCGCGCGCCTGGCCTTTCTCCCGGAGTTCCCGTCCGCGCGGCGCCGGACCTCGGCGCCGCGCCCTGGTGCCCTACGCCGCGTGCCCGTCCCCCGTCCACTCCTCCATCAGCAGGATGGCGCCGCGCACCTCGCGGTCCTTAGTCGTCAGCGGCGTGCCCGTGACCCGGCAGCGGATGGCGCGGCCGCGCCGGTTGGTGGCGTCCAGCACCACCTCGTGCGGCTCGACGCGGCCGTCCAGCGCCGCGCGGATGGTGGCCTTCAGCCCGTCCATGGGCAGGCCGATGTCCAGGTTCAGCACCGGGTGCCCGTCCACCTCGTCCGCCCGCAGGCCCCACAGGTCCTCGGCCTTGCGGTTCCACACCCTCACCCGCAGCTCGCGGTCGATCACCACCACGCCCACGCGCAACGAGGTGAGGATGGACGACATGTACGCGTTCACCGTGTTCAGCTCCTCGGTGCGCCGGCGCAGCTCGTCGTTGATGGTCTCCAGCTCCTCGTTGGTGGACTGGAGCTCCTCGTTCATCGTCTCCAGCTCCTCGTTGGTGCTCTGGAGCTCCTCGTTCGTGGTCTCCAGCTCCTCGATGGTGCTCTGGAGCTCCTCGTTGGTGGTCTCCAGCTCCTCGTTGGTGCTCTGGAGCTCCTCGTAGGCCGTCTCCAGCTCCTGGTTGGTGCCCTCCAGCTCGCTCTGCAGGCGCTGCGAGCGGGTGACGTCCACGAAGGCGATGGAGACGCCGAGGGCGGACCGGCCCCCGGACAGCAGGGGGGTGATCTGCACGTCGAAGGTGCGGGGCTCGCCGTCCGGGCCGGGGTGCTCCACGCCCGTCACCGCCACCGCGCGTCCCTCCGCCAGCGCCAGGTCCATGCGCGAGCGCAGGTCCAGGGGCCGGTACGACAGCTTCAGGTCCTGGATGGGGCGGCCGACGTCGGCCTCGGAGAGGTCGAACAGCCGGCGCGCGGGGTCGTTGGCCAGCACCAGCGCCCCGCGCGGGTCCACCACCACCTGCGCCGCCGGGCCCGCCGCCAGCGCGGCGTCCCGCAGCCGCGCGTGCAGCCCGTCGCGCTGCGCGGGGGGCTCGCTCGCCTGGCCCATCATCACCAGGCGCTCGCGCAGGTGGGTGCGGGCGATCTTGGCGAAGAGGCGCGCCTTCAGGTTCACCGGAGCGAACAGGCCCGCGTGCGTGCGCATCATCTCGGCCTTGCCCAGGAAGAGGATGCCGTCCGTGTTCAGGGCGAAGTGGAAGCGCGCCAGGATCCGCGACTGGACCTCGGCGTTGAAGTACATGAGGGTGTTGCGGCAGACCAGCAGGTCCAGGTGCGAGATGGGGGCGTCCTGCACCAGGTCGTGCCGCCCGAAGATGACGTGGCGCCGCAGGTCGCCCCGGAACACGGCGGTGTCGTCGGGGCCGGGCTCGAAGTAGCGCGCGCGCAGCTCGTCCGGCAGCCCCTCCATCTCCTTCGCCGAGTAGACGGCCGACCGCGCCTGCCCCAGCGCCTCGTCGTCCAGGTCGGTGGCGTACACCTTCACCCGCTCGCGGAAGGCGTCGTGGCCCAGCGCCTCGGCCAGCGCCATCACCAGCGTGTACGTCTCCTGGCCCGACGCGCACCCCGCGCTCCACACGCGGATGGGCCCGCCCCCGCTGCGCTCGGCCAGCGCAGGCACCACGTCGCGGGTCAGCGCCTCCCACGCCTCGGGGTCGCGGAAGAAGCTGGTGACGTTGATGAGGATGGTGTTGAAGAGCTGCTCGAACTCCTCGGGGTGGACCTCCAGGAAGTCCACGTAGTCCGCGTGGGTGGCGACGTCCACCATCGACATGCGCTTCTCCACCCGACGGCTGAGGGTGGAGCGCTTGTAGCCGGTGAAGTCGAAGCTGCGGCGGCGCTTCAGGTATTCGAGGAGCGCTTCGAAGCCGGCGTCGGTGACCGGGGATGTCATGAGCGCGGGGCGTTGGGGTGCGCCCCCTCGGACGCGGGCCGGCCGGGCGATCTGCGGCGGAGAGGCGGGGTGCGGCGCCGGACCTGTGACGGGGCGTGGGCGCGGGCCGCCGGGGGGTTCTGCATGGCATGGGAATCTGCCTCAATGATGCGCTCGGCGTCCACGAGTGTCAATGCGCCGGCCGGCTCACCGTCCGCGCAAGCATGACACTTGCTACGCCCCTGCGGCGGCACCCCCGCCGTGGCCCCCCGCACGCGTCGCGGCCCCGGCACCTCTGCTTCCCGCGCCTCTTCCAACGTGGCCGGACACGAGATCATCGTCATCGGCGCCTCCGCGGGCGGCGTGGAGGCGCTCTCGACGCTGGTGTCCGGCCTTCCCGCCGGGCTTCCCGCCGCCGTGCTCGTGGTGGTGCACATTCCCGCCAACGCCACCAGCGTGCTGCCGGCCATCCTGTCGCGCAGCGGCCCCCTGCCCGCCGCCCACGCGGTGGACGGCGAGCTCGTCGTGCCGGGCCGCATCTACGTGGCGCCCACGGACCACCACCTGATGCTGCGCCGCGGCCGGGTGGAGGTGGTGCGCGGCCCCCGCGAGAACGCCACCCGCCCCGCCGTGGACCCGCTCTTCCGCAGCGCCGCGCGGGCGTACGGGCGCCGGGTGGTGGGGGTGGTCCTGTCGGGCATGCTGGACGACGGCACGGTGGGGCTGGGGGTGGTGAAGTCGTGCGGCGGGCTGGCTGTGGTGCAGGACCCGGCGGACGCGGTCTACCCCAGCATGCCGTCCAGCGCCATCGAGAACGTGCGGGTGGACCACGTGGTGCCCCTGTCGCGCATCGCTTCGCTCCTGGTGGAGCTGGTGGCGCAGGAGCCTGCCGGCGCGGCGCCGGGCATGAGCGCCGAGGAGGAGGTGGAGGTGAGCATCGACGAGATGGACGAGGGGGCGCACGCCGCCTACGACCGCCCGGGCGTGCTGAGCAGCCTCACCTGCCCCGAGTGCCACGGCTCGCTGTGGGAGGTGGGCGACGACGACGCGCTGCACTTCCGCTGCCGCGTGGGGCACGCGTACTCGCCCCAGACGCTGTACTCCGAGCAGGCCGAGGCGGTGGAGGCGGCCGTGTGGGCGGCGCTCCAGGTGCTGGAGGAGCGCGCCCTGCTGGCGGCGCGCATGGCCGAGCGCATGGAGCGCCGCGGCCAGGCCGCCATCGCCCAGCGCTTCGCGGACCAGGCGTCCGAGGCGAAGGCCCACGCCGCGGTGCTGCGCCGCGTGCTCGTCCGCGGCGACCTGGGCGAGCCCGTCCTTCCCGCGGGCCGCGGGTTCCCGGCGGAGTAGGGCGGGGAACGGCTCCGCCCGCGCCACGCGAAGGGCCCCGCCGCCCGCGGGGCCCTTCGCGCATCCCCGCGTGGCGTCGGCCCGTCCGGCGCGGGCGGATGGACCACCCGGGACGGCGTGCGGCTGAATCCTCGAGCGGCAAGGGCCGGGGAGACACGGGTGCGCGATCCCCGCCGCCCGCGCCTTGACCCGCGCCCACCCCGGCCCCAGTCTGTCCCCGTGCAGCCGCGGCCGGTCGTCGCGTCCGCGAGCCTCTCATCCCACGTTCCCACCCGCACCCGCTGCCCCGTGCCCGGCATCATCCTCCAGATCAACACCTCCGACGGCGGCGTGCCCAAGCTGCCGGTGGACCGCGCGTACCTGAGCGGTGAGGGGCTGTTCGGCGACCGGCAGCGCAACACGGACGTGCACGGCGGACCCGAGCGCGCGCTGTGCCTGTACGGCATCGAGGTGATCGAGCGGCTCCGGGGCGAGGGGCACCCCATCGCGCCGGGGACGGCGGGCGAGAACGTGACCCTGCGCGGCATCGACTGGACGCGGATGCTGCCCGGGGCGCGGCTGCGGCTGGGCGGGCAGGTGGAGGTGGAGCTGACGCGCTATACCGCGCCCTGCCGCAACATCTCCGCCTCGTTCCACGACGGCCGCTTCACGCGCATCTCGCAGAAGGTGCACCCTGGCGAGTCGCGCATCTACGCCCGCGTGCTGCGCGAGGGCTGGCTCGTCGCCGGCGACGCCGTGGAGATGGTCGCGCCCGGAGACGCCTCCGCCGTGGACGACGACGAGTAGCGGGGCCTGGCCGCCGGCGGTCCATCCATCGGCTGCGCCCGTCCCGCGACCCGTCGGGCGCTCGATCCGCGGACGGGCGGCTCGCCGGCGGAGACTCATCGCCCGCTCCCGATCGCGTCGGTCGACGGACGCACTTCTCCCACGACACCTTCCTGCCGATGCTTCCTCTCCAGATCCGCCGATCCGCCCTTTCGACGCTCCTCCTCGCCGCGGCGGCATGCAGGCCGGCGGCTCCGCCCGTGGGATCGGCGGTGCCCGCGGTTGTCGGCGCGTGGCGCATGCAGGCCAGCGGCAGCACGGCGTCGCTGCGCGGCGTCAGCGCGGTGGACGAGAACGTGGCGTGGGCCGGCGGCAGCGGCGGCACCTACCTCCGGACGGTGGACGGCGGCGCGACGTGGCGCGCGGACACGGTGCCGGGCATGACGGGCGTGGAGTTCCGCGACGTGCAGGCGTTCAGCGCGGACCGCGCGCTGCTGCTCACCGCCGGGCAGCCGGCGCGCGTCTACCGCACGGAGGACGGCGGGCGGCACTGGGCGGCGGCGTACCAGGCGGCGGACACGGCGGCGTTCTTCGATGGGATGGCGTTCTGGAACGCGCGCGACGGCATCGCGTTCAGCGACCCCGTGGGCGGCCGCTTCCTCATCGTCACCACGGCGGACGGCGGGCGGAGCTGGACGACGGTGTCGGCGGAGCGCGCGCCCGTCCCGCTGCCGGGCGAGGCGGCGTTCGCGGCCAGTGGGACGGCGGTGGCGGTGCAGGGAAGCGGCCGCGCGTGGATCGTCACCGGCGGCGGCGCCGTCGCCCGCGTGCTGCGCACCGAGGACCGCGGCGCCACGTGGACGGTGGACACGCTGCCCATCGCCGCCGGCAGCGCATCCTCCGGCGCGTTCGGCGTGGCGTTCCGCGACGCGGGTCACGGCGTCGTGGTGGGAGGCGACTACCGCAGCGAGCGCGCGGGCGGACAGGCGGCGCGCTCCGCGGACGGCGGGCGCACGTGGATGCTGGGCCCACCGCCGTCGCCGGCCGGGGTGCGCGAGGGCGCGGTGTACGTGCCGGGCGCCGCGCGGCCCACGCTGGTGGTCGTCGGCCCCGCGGGCACCGGCTGGTCGGTGGATGACGGCGCGTCGTGGATCGCGGCGGACAGCGGGGGCTTCCATGCGGTCTCGTTCGCGGGCCCGCGCGCCGGCTGGGCGGTGGGCGCCGGCGGACGCGTCGCGCGCTGGACGGGTGCCATCCCCGGCGGCCGCTGACGCCGATGGACGTCCGCATCCTCGCCGTGCCCTACGACGCGGGCCACCGCGACCGGCGCATGGGCCGCGGCCCGCACGCACTGCTGGCCGCCGGGCTGGCGGACGGCCTGCGCGCGCTGGGCCACGAGGTGCGGGTGGAGACGGTCGGCGAGCATCCCGACTTCCTCGCCAGCCGCGGCTTCCCGACCGAGGTCGCCACCTCGTTCTCCGTCTGGTACCACGTCCGCGAGCGCGTGCGCGACGCCAGGCTCCACGGCGATCTGCCGGTCATCCTCACCGGCAACTGCGGCGCGGCCCTCGGCATCGTCGGCGGGCTGCAGGCCGCGGCTGGAACGGGGGACTCGACGGTTTCGGTCGATTCGGTCGATTCGGTCGATTTGGTCGATTCGGTCGATTCATCCCACCCAGCTGCTTCGCTTGGTTCGATCGACAACGTCGATCCGGTCGACCGCGAAGGCTCTGTGGCTGCGTCGGCGATGATCGACTTTCGTTCGGTCGATGCGGTCGGATCCAGCGAAGTCTCGGCGGATGCAAGGCCGTCCGCGGATGCGCTGGGCGTCGTGTGGATGGACGCGCACGGGGACTTCAACACGCCGGACACCAGCGCGAGCGGCTTCCTGGACGGGATGTCGCTGGCGACGCTGGTGGGGCGATGCTGGCGGGCGCTCGCCGGCCGGGTCGTCGGCGCGCCGGTGCCGGAGCGGAACGTGCTGCTGATCGCCTCGCGGGACGTCGACGCGGAGGAGGATGCGCTGCTCCGCGCGTCACGGATCACGCGGCTTTCCGCGGCGGAGGTGCGCGGCGGCGGCGCATTCGACGCCGCGCTGGCGGAGCTTCGTGGACGCGCCGCGCGCGTGTACCTGCACGTGGACCTCGACACGCTCGATCCGCGCGACGCGAACGCCAACGCCTTCGCGGCGCCGGACGGCCTGCGGGCGGCGGAGCTGGTGGATGCCGTCCGGCGCGTCGGCCGGGCGTTGCGGCTGGAGGCGATCTGCCTCTCCGCGTACGATCCCGACGCGGACGCGGACGGGCGAGTTCCGCCGATCGCGCTCCGCGTGCTGGCGGCGGCGCTCGCGACCCTGATCGACGACTGATCCCGATCCGGCCGGCGCGGTGGATCGACGTGCGTGCGGTGGAGCGGCATGCCGACGGACGCGGAGACGGACGCCGCATCGCCGGCCTTGCTTCGCCGCGCATCCCCCGGCATCTTGCCGCGCCGCGATCCCCGCCGCCGCACGCGTCCCCGCCGCCGGAGCCGAACGCCGCGCATGCCCACCGAACCGCCCGCCCCGCCCGCCGCCAGGACCCCGCGCGAATCCGAGTCGGTGCTGGGCGAGAGCATGATGCCCGACCAGCTCAACAACAACGGCACCGTCTTCGGCGGCGCCATCCTGGCACTGGTGGACAAGGTGGGCGGCGTGGTGGCCCGGCGGCACGCGCGGAAGCCGGTGGTGACGGTCAGCATCGACCGCGTGGAGTTCCGCGAGCCCGTCTTCGCCGGCGAGTACGTGGTCGCCGCGGGAAGGATGGCGAGCGCCGGCCGCACCAGCATGGACATCGTGGTGACGGTGGAGGCCGAGGACCTGATGACGGGCGTGAAGCGGCGCACCAACCGCTGCTGGCTCACCTTCGTGGCCCTGGGGACGGACGGACGCCCCAGCCCCGTGCCCGCGCTGACGCTGGAGACGGACGAGGACCGCCGCCTGCACGACATCGCCGCACGCCGCCGCGCGCGCATGCTGGACGACGAGCGCGAGGAATGGTCCTGAGCGCCGCCTTCGCCGCCCGCGCGCGCCGCGCAACGGACGCATCTCCGGGCGCACCGCGGGGTAGCAGGCGGGTGGACGAGACGACGGCGCCGAGAATCGTGGAACCCGCGTGACCAGACCAGACCCCATCGCTCCCCCGCTGTACGAGGACCGCGTGCTGCGCATCGAGCCCGGCTCGGTGCTGGTCACCGTGGGCTCGTCGGGATCGGGCAAGACCGACTGGGCCGAGCGCAACTTCCGCCCCGAGCAGGTGCTGGGGATGGACCGCCTGCGCCGCCTGGTGAGTGGCACCGACACCGACGACGGCGCCACCGCCGAGGCGTTCGACGTGCTGCTCCGCATCCTGGAGCCGCGCGCCCGGCGCGGGCTCACGACGGTGCTGGACGGCACCTTCCTGGAGCCCGAGGCCCGCGCGCGCATCCTGGAGATCTGCCGGCGGCACGGGCGGCCGGCGGTGGCCGTGTGCTTCCACATCCCCGCCGAGCTGGCGCAGTACCGCAACCGCGCCGGCAGCAAGCCGCTGGGCGGCAAGCAGCTCCGCGCGCAGGTGGGGCGCGTGCGCGAGTTCACGGCCGCCCACGTGGGCGCGGGCCCGGGCGAGGGGTGGTCGCGCGTCGTCTTCTTCGGCGACGTGGACACCGACCTGCTTCCCGTCATCCGCTTCACCCTTCCGCCGCCGCTGCCGTACGCCGGCCCCTTCGACGTGATCGGCGACGTGCACGGCTGCCTGGCCGAGCTGGACCTGCTGCTGGACCGCCTGGGATACCGCGCGCCCAACGACACCGGCGCGCGCATCCACCCGCACGGCCGCATCGCCGTGCTGGTGGGCGACTTCGCCGACCGCGGGCCCGAGAGCGCGGGCGTCTTCCGCCGGGTGATGGCCATGCACGCGCGCGGCTCGGCGCTGGCCGTGCCCGGCAACCACTGCATCAAGCTGCTGCACTACCTGCGCGGCAACCACGTGGACGTGCGCAGCGGGCTGGGCGACACCCTGCGCGACCTGGACCGCGCCGGCCAGCCCTTCCGGGAGCGGGTGCGCGACTTCCTGGGCTCGCTGCCCCGGCACCTGATCCTGGCCGGAGGGCGCCTGGTGGTGTTCCACGCCGCCCTGCCGCGCGACCGCGTGGGGCGCGACGACCAGGCCACGGAGGCGCAGATCATCTACGGGGTGGCCGGGCACACGGGCCGCGGCGGCGTGCACCAGCCGCAGACGGGGTGGACCTCCACCTGGACGCCGGGCGTGGACGAGCCCGTCGCCGTGTACGGCCACGAGCCCGTGCCCGAGCCGCTGCGCGCCGGCAACACCATCAACATCGACGGCGGCTGCGTCTACGGCGGCTACCTGGCCGCCTTCCGCTGGCCCGAGCGCGACTTCGTCTACGTGTCCGCGCTGCGCACCTACTCCGAGAACCCGCGCGTGGACTGGCGCGGCGCCCCGCACGTGTAGCCCGCGCCGGGCTCCACGCCGGAGATCCATCCCCTCCGCCGGCCGCACGCGCGTGCCCCGGCGCCGACCTGCACCGCGAGCACCTACCGTTCATCCCGCGGAGGCGTAGATTGAGCGTTCCACGGCGTCCGCTCGGCGGACGGCCCCGGTCCACCCCCATCCCCCCACCGAGCCCATGCGCCTCCTGATCGCCGCCGCATCCACCCTGCTCCTCGCCGGCCCCCTCGCCGCGCAGGGAGCCGCGGCCGCGCGGGCGGACACGGTGCCGCACGGGCCGGTCTCCGCCGCCAAGCGCGCCGCCATCGACGAGATGCTGCGGGTGATGGACATGGAGAAGACGTACCGCGACGGCGTCGAGGCCTCCCTCGCCGCGCAGTCCGCAAACCCCGCCGTGGCCCGCCACGCGGCCGAGATGCGCGCCTGGGTGATGCGCGTGGCCCCGTGGGACAGCGTGAAGGCCGACGCCGTGCAGAGCTGGTCCGACCTCTTCACCGAGACGGAGATCCGCCAGCTCACCGACTTCTACCGTACCCCCGTGGGCCGCAAGGTGCTGTCCAGCCTGCCCGAGATGATGCGGCGCACGCAGGAAAGCTCGCAGCGCCGCATGCAGGCGCACATGCCCGAGCTGATGCAGATCATCATGTCCGACAATGCCGCCCCCGCACCCGCCGCTCCCAAGCCCGACTGACGCGCACGGCGGACCGCCGCTCGACCGTCCCGCCGACGGCCCGTCGAGCGTTCCTGTGCTGGACCGATCCCGATCGACCTCTCCACCGACCCCCCAGCCCCCGAGCCGCCCATGCGCAGATTCGTTCTCGCCGCCTCGCTCCTCGCCCTCGCCGGCCCGCTCGCGGCGCAGGCCAGCCCGCCCGCGCCGGCGCCGATGGCCGGGCACGACCACGACGCCGCGGTGCAGGGTGCGCCGCTGCCCGCCGGCTGGCAGATGCGCCTTGACCGTCCCCAGGCCAACGCCGCCAACCTGCGATTCGTTCGTGAACGCGCGGGATACCACTTCACGGCCGGCCCCGCCGCCATCCTCTGGCAGCCGGCGGACAGCGCGTCGGGCACGTACACCGTCCGCGGCACCTTCACGCAGACCAAGGCGCCCACGCACCCCGAGGCGTACGGCCTCTTCCTGGCCGGCACGGACCTGCACGGCGCCAACCAGAGCTACCTGTACTTCGAGGTGCGGGGCGACGGGAAGTACCTGGTGAAGCACCGCGCCGGCGCCGAGGTGCACACCATCACCGACTGGACGGACAACGCCGCCATCGCGAAGGCCGACGCCGCGGGCCGCGCCACCAACGCACTGGAGATGCGCGTCCTGCCCGACGGCGTGCACCTGTTCGTGAACGGCACCGCCGTGCAGGTGCTGCCGGCCGACCACACCGGGCCCGTCTCCGGCATCGCGGGCCTGCGCCTGAACCACAACCTGGACGTCCAGGTCACGGGCTTCCGGATCGTTCGCGCGCGCGGGCACCGGTAGCACGACCCCGTGCTCGGCGGAACGCGCGCGCTCCCGCGTTCCGCCGCCCGCCCCGCGCGGATACGCCGTCGCACCCTGGGATTCATCGCGCCGGCGGCGGTTGGTCTCGCGACCGGCGCCTCCGCTCGAACCCACCCCCAATCAGCGTACCGGACCATGCCCGTCTCCGCCGCCTATCGCGAGTACGTCCTGGAGCAGCTCGGCCGCGTGGCGCCCGTGACCGCGAAGAGCATGTTCGGCGGGGTGGGCGTCTATTCCGACGGGCTGTTCTTCGCGCTGGTCGCGGGGGACGCGGTGTACTTCAAGGTCGATGACGGCAACCGGCCGGCGTTCGAGGCGGCGGGCTCGGGCCCGTTCCTGCCGTACGGCGATCCCGGGAAGCCCATGCAGTACTACGGGGTGGCGGAGGAGCTGCTGGAGGATCCGGATGCGCTGCGGCCGTGGATGCACGGCGCCCTGGACGCCGCCCGCCGGGCGCGGACGAAGAAGCGCAAGTAGTGGCGCAGGCGGTGGATGCAGCCGCGGCGCGCGGGAACCTTCCGGGGCGCGTGCGGCTTGGTGGGGTATGGGATGGACGAGCCGGGCGGGTGGCCCGGAGGCACAAGCGCGGAGGTGGCCGTGAAGGACAGGGTCGTGAAGAGCGATGCGGAGTGGAAGGCGCAGCTCACCCCCGAGCAGTACCGCGTGGCGCGGAAGAAGGGTACCGAGCGCGCGTTCACCGGCGAGACCTGGGACAACCACGCGGCGGGCACCTACCGCTGCGTCTGCTGCGGCGAGCCGCTGTTCCGGTCGGACGACAAGTTCGAGTCGGGCACCGGGTGGCCCAGCTTCACCCGCCCCGCCGCGCCCGACGCGGTGCGGACGGAAAAGGACAACACCTTCTTCATGCGCCGCACCGAGGTGGTGTGCGCGCGCTGCGACGCCCACCTGGGCCACGTCTTCGACGACGGCCCGGCGCCCACGGGCCAGCGCTTCTGCATGAACTCCGCGGCCATGGCGTTCGAGCCGGAAGGCGGCGCGGAGTAGGCGGCCGGGGGCGGCTCCGGAAGGGGCCGCCCTTTGCGCCGCAGCCCGTCCCGGCACCCCCCTTGTGCGGACGATGTGGACAGAGTAGACTGATCGTCAACTCCGTCTACTTTGGGCGCCGGCTCGCCGCGCCCAGCCACACCGAGGGAGGCCGCGATGGACGAACCGAAGTATCCCCCGGTCCCCCTGGACCGCGTGCGCCGCACCGTCGCCATCCAGGTGCAGGCCACCTCGCTGCGGCACGTGGCCCGCCGCATCGGGATGAGCCCCACGGGGCTGGAGAAGTTCCTGCGCGGCGCCGAGCCCTACTCCGGCATCCGCCGCAAGCTGGTGGACTGGTGGGGCCGCGAAGGGATTGGGGCCGGCGCCGAGGTCAGCACCGACCTGGCCGACGACGCGCTCACCGCCCTGGTGCGCGACCTTCCCGCCCCGCAGCGCCGCGCCGCCATGCTCGAGATGCTGGAGGTGCTCCGCGGCGCGCACGAGATGGACGGCGTGCCCGTGCCGCCCTGGCTGGGCGAGCTGGCCCAGCGCCACGGCTTCCAGGCGTAGCCTCAGCCGCAGCCCCAGCCGACGTGCAGAGAAGGGCCGCCCGGAAACGAGCGGCCCTTCTCCGTATCCGCCATCCGCGGATTCGCCGAGCCTCCTCGGGGGGCGTGGTTCGCTCGGCGGCCGGCGGTGTTCTCCGATTCCCGCGTCAGCGGTGTCGCAGGTTGTTCACGAGCACGGCGGCGAACCAGAGCACCAGGCACGCGGCGCCCACGGCGACGATCCCGGCCCCCCCGGCCTCGCCCGCCAGCAGGATCGCCATTCCCCCCAGGATGCAGATCGCGCCCACCGGGAGCGCGAGGCCCATCCATGCGCTGGCCAGCCCCACCGCGACCCGCAGGAACGCCCATACGAACGCCGTCGGCACGGCGATGACCGCGGCCTGCGCGATTCGCCGCGACTCCGGTTTCGTGGTGCGCCACACCAGCCAGCCACACCCCGCGACCAGCACCGCCAGACCCATCCCCACGGTGAGCGCCTCTTCCGGTTCCAGTTCCACGGATCGATTGCCGTTGACGGGGACGAATGCTCCGGCGCGGAGCGATGGGCGACGCAGCACGGCCGGACCGGTCGGCGCCGGCCGGAACCGGCGCCACGCGGCAATCTAAGCCTTCATGTGAACGCCGTCGAGACTCGCGGGACGTCCCCCGCGTGGCGGCGCGCCCGCGCGATCGGCACGGGCTGGCGCGGTCCGTGGCCGGGGGGTATCGTTGGTGTCCGCCGTCCCCGTCGGGCGGCAGGGAACGGCACCGAAACCGGGAGGCGGCTCATGCCCACGAGAAGAGCGCACGCGATCTGGGAAGGCGGACTGCAGGGCGGCAAGGGAAGCTTCGAGGGGGAAAGCGGCGCCGTCTCGGCCTCGTACTCCTTCGGCTCGCGCTTCGGCGACGCCGGCGGCTCCAACCCCGAGGAGCTGCTGGCCGCGGCCGAAGCGGCGTGCTACAGCATGGCCCTGTCCGTGGGGCTGGAGCAGGCGGGCCACACCGGCACCCGCGTGCGCAGCGACGCGGCCTGCACCGTGGAGAAGCAGGCCGATGGGTTCAAGATCACGGGGATCAAGCTGAAGGTGCGCGCCACCGTTCCCGGCATGGACGCGGCCGCCTTCCAGCAGCTCGCCGAGGCCACCAAGGCCGCCTGCCCCGTCTCGAAGGCGCTCGCCGCCGTCCCCATCGAGCTGGACGCCGCGCTGGAGTAGCACCCCGCGCCGGCCCCGGACGAACGCACGGCGGGCGGGCCGCGCCACGCCGGCGCGGCCCGCCCGCGCTCATTCCAGAGCCCGCCCGCCGCGGCCGCCGCACGAAAACCCTTGCCGCGGCGGAATGGATGGTGCAGCGTGGACGGACGGGGCTTCGCCCCCCTTCCGGCCGGCGCCGTCCAGGGACGGGCGTCCGGGCCGGGGCCTGCATCCGCGAGTCCACAGGAGGGAAGCATGGGGATCGTCGCGCGCGCCTTCAGCGTCTTCACGGGTGGCGGCCCCTCCGGTGCCGCCACCGCCCCGCCCGTCCCGCGCGAGGAGGTGGCGCGCCGCCTGGCCGCCGGCGACCGCGCCTTCGCCGGGGCCGACCTCACCGGGGCCGATCTGGCCGGGCTGGACCTTTCCGGGGCGGACCTCACCCGGGCCTGCCTGAAGGACGCGCGGCTTGCGGGCGTGCGGCTGGTGGGCGCCGACCTTGCCGGCGCCAGCCTGTGCGGCGCCGACCTGTCGGGCGCGGACCTCACCGACGCCATCCTGCGCGACGCCAACTGCCTCCGCACCGGCGCGCAGAAGCCCCCCGACCTCACCGCCGCCAACCTCACCCGCGCGCGGATGACGGGCGCGGACCTTACGCGCGCCGCCATGCGCGGCGCCGTGCTCACGGGCGCGGTGGTGGACGAGGGCAGCCTGGCCCACGCCGACCTGCGCGAGGCCCGCCTGGAAGGCGCCAGCCTGGTGGGCGCAAACCTTCGCCACGCCGAGCTGGCCCAGGCCAACCTGGACGGCGCGGACCTGAGCACCGCGGACCTGGCCGGCGTCCGCGCGCACGGAGCCAGCTTCCGCAACGCGCACCTGGGCCGCGCCACGCTCAACGGGGCGCTGCTGGACGGAGCGGACCTGGCCGGGGCCGACCTGGAGGGTGCCACGCTGGAAGGCTGCGTGCTCCGCGGAGCCAGCCTGCGGGGCGCGAGACTGACGGGCGCCGACCTGGACGAGGCCGACCTGGAGGGCGCGGACCTGGAGGGCTCGGACTTCACCGGCGCCTTCAACTACCACCGCCAGCCCGCGGCCCTGTAGCCGTCAACGAAACGGGAGCGCACCGCCCTGGCGCGCTCCCGGTCGTCGGGCTGTCGTCCATCGACCTCCGCGACCATCCACATCATCCGGAACCCGTCCTCGGAATCGGCGGATCGACCGCGGCTCCACGAGCATCCACGTGGAATCCGGCTCGTCCGAAGACCCGCTGGATTCACGAATTCCAGATCATCCTCCATCTCCGGCGCGCTACTCCGAAGGATGCTGGAGGACGAAGCGGGGGATGGCGGCCAGGAAGGTGGAGCCGTCTGGGCGGCGGAGCTGGTACGAGCCCTCCATGTGCCCCCGCGGCGCCTTCAAGACGCAGAAGCTCTGGTATTCGTGCACCCCGCCGGGGTGGATGAGCGGCTGCTCGCCCACCACGCCCTCACCCTCCACCTCGCTGTCCCCGCCCACGGGATCGTGGATGTGCCAGTGCCGCCACAGGAGCTGCGCGGGCGCCGTGCCCACGTTCTCGATGCGCATGCGGTACGCGAACACGTAGCGGGGCTCGCCGGGGTCGGAGTGGCTTTCCAGGAAGTACGGGCTGGCGGTGACCCGGATCCCTTCCGTGATGCTGTAGAACATGTCCCCCCGGGCCGTGGGCGTGCCGGACCTGCGCGCGGAGCTTGCCCCCGCGCCCCGGCCGGCGGACGATAAGCCCCGCCCGGCGGCCGGTCAATCCCCACCGCCCACACTGTCCCGCCGCGCCGCGCCGGAGTAGATTCGCGTCGCCAATCTGCCGCGCGGCGCGTCAACCACGTGCCGCGGCCGCGCGCCCGTCCCCCGTCCCCCGTTCCCCGGAGCCCGCCTTGGAGCACCTGAAGGAGCTGATCCGCGCCGTGCCCGACTTTCCCCTGCCGGGCATCCTGTTCCGCGACGTCACCCCGCTGCTGCGCGACCCTTCCGGCCTGCGCCAGGTGACGGACGCGCTGGCGCTGCGGTGGGGCGGAGCGGGGGTGGAGGTCGTCGCCGGCGTGGAGTCGCGCGGATTCGTGTTCGGGGCGCCGCTGGCGATGGCGCTGGGCGTGGGGTTCGTGCCCGTGCGCAAGCCCGGCAAGCTGCCCGCCGAGCGCATCAGCCGGCAGTACGCGCTGGAGTACGGCAGCAACACGCTGGAGCTGCACCGCGACGCGGTGGACCACGGCCAGCGCGTGCTGCTGGTGGACGACCTTCTGGCCACGGGCGGCACCGCGAAGGCCACGGTGGAGCTGATCGAGGAGCTGGGCGGCGCCGTCGTCGGCGCCGCCTTCGTCATCGAGCTGTCGTTCCTGGACGGCCGGAAGGCGCTGGACGGATACGACGTGGACGCGCTGCTGACCTACTGATCTCCGCCGCCGATCCGCGGTTTCAACCGTCTGGAGGCGACCCTGGTCGCGGAGACGGAGCACGGCGTCGATGGTGATGCGGTTTCCGCCCCGGCACCTCGCCGCGCCACCCCCACGTGCGTGCAGCGGGGAGCCGAGATCCCCCCCGGAGCCAGCCTCCGCAGGGAGGCTTCGCGCAGTCGTTGGCGCGGCTTCAGCCGCCCGTCTCCCGCCGAAACCTTCCTTCCGAACTGCGAAGACCCCCGCCCCGTCCTCAGTTCCAGCGCAGCCCCTTCCGCGTCTCCCAGTACTCCTCCGGCGCCGCCTCCAGCACCGCCAGGCGGGCCGCCGCCTCCGCATCCCAGGGCACCTCCAGCGCGGCCGCGTTGCTCGCCACCTGGTCGGGCATCGCGGCCCCGCTCAGCACCACGTCGGCCCACGGCTGGGCGAGCGCCGCCGCCAGCGCCAGCGCGTCCACCGTGGTGCCCAGGCGCGCGGCCTCGCGGCGCAGCAGCTCCATCCGTGGCGCGAACGCCGCCTCCGCGTTGCGCTCCGTCAGGCGCCCGTTGGCCAGGCCCTCCTTCACGATCACCCCCATCCCCGCCGCGTGCGCCTCGCGCAGCGCATCGCCCGCCGACGTCTCCAGCAGGTTCCACGTCGCCTGCACCACGTCGAAGAGCGGCTCCCCGTCCACCCGCATCCCAGCCGCGCGGCGGACGGCGTCCGCCTGCCCGGGGCCGGTGACCGAAAGGCCGACGGCCACGCCCTGCGCCTTCAGCCCCGCCAGCGCCCGCGCCACCTCCGCGTCCTCCAGCACGCCGTTCTCCAGCGTCGCCGAGTGCACGTGGTACAGGTCCAGGTGCAGCCCCAGCAGCTCGCGCGTCTCCACCAGCTGCCGCGCCAGCGCCTGCGCCGAGTGGTCGCGCGTCTCGTGGGTGCGGGCGCGCACCTCCCAGTCGGCCGCGTAGGCGATGCCCCACTTGGAGCCCACCGCCACGGCGTCCGGCTCGCGGTCGCGCAGCACCAGCCACGATCCCAGGAATCGCTCGGCACGGCCGTACGCGCGGGCCGCGTCGAAGTAGCGGATGCCCGCCGCCCACGCCGCGTCCAGCACGCGGTGGGCGCGCGCCTCCATCGCCAGCACGCTGTACTGGCCGTGCAGGTCCTGCGCGTGGCCCAGGTTGATGTAGCCGGGACGGCCGATGGCGGCCAGGCCCAGCCCCAGGCGCGACACCTCCAGCCCGCTGCGGCCCAGCGTGCGAAGCTCCATCGGTCGGCCCACGGGGCGGGTAGGATACGGCTGGCTCAAAGCGCCCTCCTCGCGCGATGCGCGTGACGGAACGGGGGCCGGCGGCAGCGTGGGGCGCGGCCGGCCGCGGGTGCTGCGGCCAACGAGAACGGTCGAGCGTGCCGGCGGCGTGGCCGGCGTCCATGGTGTGTGGGGAAGGCAACATCCAGACCCCCGCGCCGCCAGCATCCGCGCGGGAGAACCGCAACCCTCGTCGCGGCATCTGTTTGGCACGATCCTGGCTACTCGGCGGCGGATCGAACGGGGTTCCGCGAATCCGCTCATGAGGGACTATGTCATTCACCCGTAAGCTTTTGGCCGCGTCGCTGCCCGCCGTGCTCGTGGTCTCGGCCGCGACGTCCGGCGTGGGCGCGCAGGATGCACCGGCCGCCGCCGGCGCCCGCAGCAGCGTGTCGCTCACGGTGGACCTGTCCGACCGCAAGCTCTACGTGCAGCAGGGCGACGACGTGGTTCGCACCTACTCCGTCGCCATCGGCACCGACGCGCACCCCACGCCCACCGGCAGCTTCAGCATCCGGCACCTGGTGTGGAACCCGCGCTGGGTCCCGCCCGACGCCAAGTGGGCCCGGGGCAGGCAGCCCCGCGCGCCGGGCAGCCCCCGCAACCCCATGGGGCGCGTCAAGCTCTTCTTCCAGGAGCCGGATTACTACATCCACGGCACGCGCGAAGAGGACTCGCTGGGGCAGGCCGAGTCGCACGGGTGCGTCCGCATGCGCAACGGAGAGGTCACGGACCTGGCGCGCATCGTCATGGAGAACGGCGGAGCCCCGCGTCCGCCCTCGTGGTTCCGCCGCGTGCTCAACCGCGTCACGCATACCGAAGAGGTGCGCCTCTCCACCCCCGTCACCGTCACTGTCCGCGAGTAGCGGCGCAGGCGGGGTTCGGAAGGTTCGTCGGCGGATCGTGTGGCGTCGGAGCGGGCGTTCCCGCGACGTGCGGGGGACCGCTCCGGAGCCCGGCGGAAACTGCCCCGCCGGTCTCCGGAGCGGGGCCGGCGAGCCTCCTCCTCCGGGCGGCGGTACGGCTGCCGCCCTCCGTCCGGGGTCTCCCCGGCCGCTGCGGTAGCCCCGCGAAACCGCCCGCGGGTCTGCCTCCGCACCGTCCTTGGAGGATACCCCGTCCGGCCGCGAACGCTTCGTCCATCCCCGGCTTCACGCCGGGGACCGCGTCCCGTATCCGCCGCCGCCCCTCGACTGCATCGACCGCCACCGTCCCCGCCGCAACGTCCGCCGCCGCGCCGTCCGACGCCGGCCGCGGTGTGCCGGCTCGACGAACCGCCCGCCGTCCGGCATCCACCGCCTCCCCACCGAGCCGCCATGCACCTCGACCCGATCCTGCTTCCGCGGTACGACAACGACGACCCGCCGTTCGGGCGCGAGCCGTTCCACCGCATGCGGGCCGAGCTCACCGAGCGCTTCGGCGGCGTCACGGCCTACCTGCGCGCCGCCTCCGGCGCCTGGAAGGAGCGGGGCGGCGACGTGGAGCCCGGCCAGATCGCCATCGTGGAGGTCATGGACGACGCCCTGGACCGCGCCGGGTGGAGTGCCTGCCGCACCGACCTGGAGCGCCACTTCCGTCAGGACCAGCTCGTCGTCCGCGCCCTCCCGGCGGAGCGGCGGTAGCGCCTCGTCGTCGGCCATCGGCGGACAACGGAAGAGGGGCGCTCCGTGTGGAGCGCCCCTCTCGGGCGTGCCGACCATCGCGCCGCGCGGGCTAGAACTGCGTGCCGCGGCGGGCGTTGCGGCGGTCCTTGGCGCGGCGGCGCTGCGCGGCCTTCGACTTGGCCTTCTTCGCCTCGCTGGGCTTCTCGTAGAAGCGCTTCCGGCGCATGTCCTTGAACAGGCCCGAACGGATCATGCGGCGGCGGAACTGCTTCAGTGCCCAGTCCAGACGATCGTTCTCGCCAAGCTGAATCTCGACCACGCAAACCTCCGGTGCGGTTTTTCCAGGTGAACAGAAAAATAGACCCGAGATCGACCACTCAGGTCTCCTTCGCGCCCGGGTTCCAGATCGGCCTATGCGGCCCTAACTCTCACTATAGTGGAAGCTCGGGAACCTGTCAAGCAGCTTTCCGAACCGACAACGCACCCCGACTTCCGGGAAAGCGCGGTCCCGACCCAAGCTCCGACTGGACGAACGCCGTCTGTCCGAGGAATGCAGGATCAGGCGCGGCGAAGCTACGGTACCGCTCCCGGAGCGCCCGCCGCCGCCTCGTCCGGCAGCGCGGCGCCCGGCTCGCGGCGGTCCCACTGCTGGCGCGCCTCGGCGGGCTCCACGTGCAGCACGCGCACGGCCACCACGATCACCGCCAGCAGCGGCGTGGCCACGAACAGCGCCAGCAGCCCGAAGCCGACGGCCAGCATGAGCTGCCAGACCAGGAGCACGGCCGGCGGAATGCGCACCGCCTTCCGCTCCACCAGCGGAAGGAAGAGCGCCGCCGCCACCTGCTGCTGCACCATGAAGTAGACCGCCACCCACAACGCCTTCGACGGCGACACGGCGAAGGCCGCGAGCACCGCGGGCGCCGCACCCACCGTGGGGCCCAGGTTAGGGATGAACTCCAGCAGCCCCGCGAAGGCTCCCAGCGCCAGCGCCCCCGGCACCCCGAACAGGGTGAGCCCCACCACCGTCGCCACCCCCACCAGCAGCATCTCCAGCGACTTGCCGATCATCCAGGCGCGCACGCTGCGCCCCGCCTCGTCGTACAGGCGCTCCCAGCGCTCGCGCGTCTCGCGCGGCGTGACGCCCAGCAGCAGGCCGCGGTACAGCTCCGGCTGCGCGGCCAGGCACACCGCCAGCACCAGCACCGCCGCCGCCCCAAGCACCGTGCCGATGGCGTTGAACGCCAGGGGCACGAAGCGCCCCGCGAACTCCCCGGCCTGCCGGCTGATGCTGGCGGCCAGCGCGGGGTCGGGCGGGGCGCCCGTCTTCTGCTTGTACCAGTCCGCCACGGAGCTCAGCGCGTCGGGAAGCTGGCGCGCCAGCAGCGTCGTCTGGTCCACCACCTGGGGCACGAGCTTCACCAGCAGCCCCACGAGGGCGGCCGCGAAGCACAGGACGACGAGCAGGAAGGCGAAGCGGAAAGGGAGCCAGCGCGAAAGCAGGCGCGCCGGCGCGTGCAGCACCACGGCGATGAGGGTGGCCAGCAGCGCCAGGAAGAGCGCCGCGTGCACCATCCAGAAGAACTTCCACAGGAAGAGGAAGAGCGCGCCCATGGAGAGCACGCGCGCCACGTCCGCGTTGCGCCAGACGATCCGGCGAACGTTCGTCTCCGGCATGGGCCGCGGGCGCACGCCGGCCGGCGCGGCAGGCGCCCCCCGTGGGCGCCGCCCGCCGCGGC
>JAQBQD010000078.1 GCA_028287185.1 Gemmatimonadota bacterium
ATCCACCGATCCACCGATCCACCGATCCACCGATCCACCGATCCACCGATCCACCGATCCACCGATCCACCGATCCACCGATCCACCGATCCACCGATCCACCGATCCACCGATCCACCGATCCCAATCGTCGACGACGCGCGTCCGCAGGGCGAATGGATGCGGAGCAGCGTCAGTGGCAGGCATCCGGGGGGCGCCCTCGGGATGAATCCCGGGGCTGCGACAACGTATCCGCCCACCTGCGTGGGCTCGTTCCGCGCGGCTGCGGAACTCCGCGGCGGCGGCCGGCGATCTCGAGGAGAGGGCGGGGTCAGGCGGGGAAGCCGGGGGCGTCGGCGAGGGCGAGGAAGGCGTCGACGACGTGGGGGTCGAACTGCCGGCCGCGCTGGTCGCGGACCTCGGCCAGGGCGGCGGGGACGGGCCAGGCGGCCTTGTACGGGCGCTCGTGGATGAGGGCGTCGAAGACGTCGGCGACGGCGACGATGCGGCCGGAGACGGGGATCTCCTCGCCCGCGGCGCCGGTGGGGTAGCCGGTGCCGTCCCAGCGCAGGTGGTGGGTGAGGGCGATCTCGGCGGCGCGCTGCAGGGGGGCGAAGCGGCTGCCGCCCAGGATGTCGGCGCCGATGACGGTGTGGCGCTGCATCACCATCCGCTCCTCGAGGGTGAGCACGCTGGGCTTGGTGAGGATGGAGTCGGGGATGCCGATCTTGCCCACGTCGTGCAGCGGGGCGGCGCGGCGGATGATCTCCACCTCGTCCGGCGGCAGGTGCAGCGCGCCGGCGATTCGGGCGGCCAGGTCGCCCACGCGCTGGGTGTGGTCGCCGGTGAAGTCGTCGCGGTACTCGGCGGCGCGGGCCAGGCGCGCCAGGATCTCGTGCTGCGCCTCCTCCAGCTCGTGGGTGCGGGCGCGTACGCCGGCGTCCAGGCGCTCGTTCTCGCGCGACAGCTCGGAGTGCATCTGCCGCATGCGCAGCAGGTTGCGGATGCGCAGCAGCACCTCGGCCGTGTCCAGCGGCTTCACCAGGAAGTCGCTGGCGCCGCCGGACAGGGCCGCCGTCTTGGCGCGGGAGGTGACGTCGGCGGTGAGGACCAGGATGGGGACGAAGCTGCCGGGGGGGGTGGCGCCGCGCAGGTCGGCCAGCACCTCCAGGCCGTCGCGGTGGGGCATGTGCAGGTCCAGCAGCACCAGGTCGGGCTGGTAAACCTCGAACAGCGCCAGCGCCTCGCGCGGGTCGGTGAGGGAGACCGCGCCGGCGCACCCTTCGTGGGCCAGCAGCCGCTCCAGCAGCCGCACGTTGGCCGCTTCGTCGTCGATGATGAGGATGCGCGCCCGATGCAGGGGCTCGCCCGCTTCGTCCGGCCTCCGGTCGTCCGTCATCCCGCCTCCCCGTCCCATGCCACGGTGTCCAGCACGCGCAGGAACTCGCCCACGTCCAGCGGCTTGGTGAGGTACGCCGCCACCCCGCGTGCCAGCAGCGCGTCGATGTGCGCCGCCGTGGCGTCGGCGCTGATGACCACCACCGGCACGTGCGCCGTCGCAGGCGAGGCCCGCAGCCGCTCGTACACCTCGCTGCCGTGCATGTCGGGCAGGTGCAGGTCCAGCAGCACCAGGTGGGGCGGCGCCTGCTGCGCCGCGGCCAGGCCGCCGGCACCCGTCCCCGCCGTCGCCAGCCGCAGCCGGGGGCGCGCGGCCAGCACCCGCTCCACCAGCTTGTAGTTGGACGGGTTGTCCTCGATGTACAGCACGCGCCGCGCCGTGCCGCCGTGGGTCCCATCGCCGTCGCGGTCGTCGGCCGCCCCCGCCCCGGCGCCGGCCGCAGCGTCGTCGGATGCGCAGTCCCACGCCGCCAGGTCGATCCAGAAGGTGCTCCCTTCGCCCGGCGCGCTGTCCACGCCCAGCTCTCCGCCCATGGCGCGCATCAGCCCGTGCGACAGGGCGAGCCCGATCCCCTCGCCCTCCACCCCCCGCCGCTCGGCGCCCAGGCGCTCGAAGGGCACGAAGAGGCGGGCGATGTCGTCCGCGGAGATGCCGGGACCCGTGTCAGCGACCTCCACCCGCACGCGGCCGGGGGCGCCGGGGCGGGCGCGCAGGGTGACGCGGCCGCCGGGGCGGTCGTACTTGATGGCGTTGGAGAGCAGGTTCAGCACCACCTGCGTGAGCCGCCGCCGGTCGGCCAGCACGTGGCACCCGTCGTCGCACAGCTCGCCCCCCAGCGCGATGCCCCGCGCGTCGGCCGCGGGCCGCACCAGGCCCAGCGCGCTGTCCAGCAGCTCGCGCAGCGGCACGGGCTCGGGCGACAGGGCCAGGCGCCCGGACTCGATGCGGGCGATGTCCAGCACCTCGTTGATGAGGTCCAGCAGGTGGCGGCCGCCGCGCAGGATCTGGTCCGCGCTCTCGCGGTCCCCCGGGCTGCGCTCGCCCAGGGTGAGGAGCTGCGCGAAGCCCAGGATGGCGTTGAGCGGGGTGCGCAGCTCGTGGCTCATGCGCGACAGGAAGTCGCTCTTGGCGCGGTTGGCGCGCTCGGCCTCGTCCTTGGCCTCGCGCAGCCGCGCCTCGGCGTGCTTGCGGAGGGTGATGTCGTGCAGCAGGGTGAGCACCCGCGGCTCGCGCTCGAAGCGCACCAGCGCCCGCGTGATGGCCACCTCCACCGTTCCGCCGTCGGGACGCCGCACGCGGCCCTCGCGCTCGCGGGTGCCGCCCTCCTCGGCGCCCTCCACCGGCAGCTCGGCCAGCAGGTCGCCCACGCGTGCGCCGCGCAGCTCGTCCAGGGTGCGGCCCAGCAGGCGGGTGGCGGCGGGGTTGGCGTCCGCCACCCGGCCGTCGGGCGCCTGCACCAGGATGCCGTCCAGCGCGCCTTCGTAGATGGCCCGGAAACGGGCCTCGCTGGCGCGCAGCTGGCCCGTCCGGCGACGCACTTGAAGACGCAGCGCGGCCACCCAGGTGAGCACCAGGCAGAGCGCGAACACCGTCGCCAGCGCCACCCGGCGGTAGGTGCGCGGGGTGACGCTCAGGCTGGTGATGTCGCCGGGGATGCGGGGATAGAGCTGGTACTGGCGGTCCAGCGCCGCCCCGGTGTCGTACTGGCCCAGCACGCCCACCACCTCCACCTGCTGCCCCGGCTCGTAGCCATCCAGCGGCACCGGCGGGTCGTGCCTGCGCGGCACGTACACCTCCAACACGTCGTCCGGCCCGGGCCCCGCGGCCAGCCGCATGGCCTCGCCCGCGCCCCGCGCCTCGCGGTCCAGCACGCGCCCCCGCACGCGGACGAAGCTGCCCTCCCAGCGCTCGGCGCCCGCGCGCGTGAACGCGATGGTGCGGGGCGGCGGCAGGCGCTGCGAGGCGCGCACCAGGCGGATGCGGGGGTGGACGAGCTGGGTGAGCCCGTTGTACTGCCCCACCACGCCCGTGACCTCCACGCTGTCCCCGCCCTCCATGACGAAGGGGATGGCGCGGTCGTACACGTCGATGCCTCCCGTGGCGTCCTGCACGAACACCTCCAGCCAGTCGCGCGCCAGCGACCCCGTGGCCACCGTGACGCGCCCCGCGATGCGCACCGTGTCGCCCAGGCGGTCGGGCACGCGGTCGCCGTCGGCGTCGGCGCGGAGCGCGGAGATGGGCAGCAGCGGCGGCGTGCGCGCCTGTGCGCCCCCGGCGCCCGGGCGGAGCGCGGCGATGGGAAGGAGGGTGGCGAGCAGCAGGATGCGGCTGGGGGACATCGAGGGCGGGTGCGCGGCGGGCGGGGCGCGGCGTGGGGCCGCGGGAGGGGGCGGCGGCTACTCGAGGAAGCGGCCCTCGTCGGCCAGGCGGGCCAGCAGGTCGCCGCGGGCGTTCTCGGCGGCGGCGGCGCGGCGAAGCTGCGGGGTGGCGAAGTGCCGGGCGCCGCACGCCGCGCACTCCAGGTACGGCTCGTCCTGGTGCCAGTGCTCGTGCCACGACCCGGCGCACTCGCCCTCCAGGTGGCGCACCGTCGTCCCGGCCGCGGGAGCCGTGCGCGCGGCAGCGAGGCGGAAGTCCACCTCCAGGCGCGGCTCGAAGTGGCAGCCCGCGCAGGTGAGGGTGTGGGGAAGGTCGATGGCCGTGCCCGCGTCGATGCGCAGGTGCCGCCCGCAGCGCGGGCACACGCCCAGGAACGAGCGCACCCGGTAGCGCCCCGTCCACACCCGCTGCGCCAGGTACACGCCCAGGCAGAGCGCGATGGCGGCCCACGGGTAGCGCGGACGCAGCGCCGCCAGCCAGGGGATGGGCGCCCAGCATGCGCCCAGCACCAGCAGCGCCAGTGCCAGCCGCCCCGGGAGCGGACGGCTCTGGAGGTCGATGCGGGCCGGCGCGGGTGGGTAGGCGCTGAGCCGGATCTGCGCGGCGGGTGCCTGGGCGGGGCTCTTCTTCATCCCGGGTTGCGGAGGTGGGGTATGGTCCGAAGATAGCGACCCCGAGGGGCGCCGTAAACGCTCCCGTTCAGGGCTCCCGCCGGCGTGGTGCGGAACGGTCGCGGCCTTCCAAGCTTTGACCGTTTGCCGGCGGGGAACGTTGGCCGGGGGATGAGCAGCCGGATGGATGCTGGAATCCGTACCGTCCCCGCCCGGGCGGATGAAACCGCGGCACCGCGGCAACGAGTGCCCCACGCCTCCCGTGGAGGCTCCGCCGCGCGGGAACGGAAGCCGGACTACGCTCGCCCGATCCGAACCGCGACAGCATCGGCATGAGAACACCCGCCCGCTTGCGTGCGCGAGAGGCCGCCCCGGGTAAGAGAAACGAGGGCCGCGCCTCCAACCGAGACACGGCCCTCGCTCACGTATCCATCATGCGTCGACCCTCATCCGTCGACATCCATCCGTCGACCCTCCCGCGTCGGCCATCAACCGACGACGACGTTCACCAGGCGGTCGGGGACGAAGACGAGCTTGCGGACCTCCTTGCCCTCGATGAAGCCGCGCACGTGCTCGTGGGCCAGCGCGGCGTCGCGGGCGTCGGCCTCGGTGATGCCGCGGGCCATGGGGATGCGCGCGCGCAGCTTGCCGTTGACCTGCACCACGAACTCCACCGTGTCCGCCACCGCCTTCGACGGGTCGAACGCCGGCCACGTCGCAGCATCGAAGATCGACGCGTCGTCCGTGCCCAGACCCAGGCGCTCCCACAGCTCCTCGGCCATGTGCGGGGCGAAGGGGGCGATGAGCACCACCAGGGGCTCCACGGCGGCGCGCTCCGGGGTGCGGCCGCCGGTGCGGACGGCGTTCAGGTACTCCATCATCGCCGCGATGGCGGTGTTGTACGAGAGCGCCTCCAGGTCCTCCGTCACCTTCTTGATGGTGGCGTGCAGCTTCTGCTCGACCCCTGCATCCAGCGGCAGGTCGCGCGCGGAGATCGCCGTGTCCCACAGCCGGTTGAGGAAGTGGTACGGCCCCGCCAGCCCGGCGTCGCGGAAGTCGCCGCCCTCCTGGTACGGGCCCAGGAACATCAGGAAGGTGCGGAAGGTGTCCGCGCCGTACTCGGCGATGTACGCGTCGGGCACCACCACGTTGCCCTTGGACTTGGACATCTTCGCGCCCTCCTTGATGATGAGCCCGTGCGCCCGGAAGCGCTGGAAGGGCTCCTCGAAGTGCACGTATCCCATGTCCTTGAGCGCCATGGTCACGAAGCGCGCGTACAGCAGGTGCAGCACCGCGTGCTCGTTGCCGCCGATGTAGCTGTCCACCGGCGTCCAGCGCTGGGTGATCACGGGATCGAACGGCGCATGGTCGAGCCCCACGGACGGATAGCGCAGGAAGTACCACGCCGAGTCCAGGAAGGTGTCCGACACGTCCGTCTCGCGCCGCGCGGGGCCGCCGCACCGCGGGCAGTCGGTCAGGTACCACTCCTTGTGCCGCGCCAGGGGCGAGATGCCCGACGAGTCCGGCTTGAAGTCGTCGATGGGCGGCAGCAGCACGGGAAGCTGGTCCTCGGGCACGGGCACGGTGCCGCACCCGTCGCAGTACAGGATGGGGATGGGCGGGCCCCAGTACCGCTGCCGCGAGATGGTCCAGTCGTGCAGGCGGTAGTTCACCCGCGCCTCGGCCAGCCCCTTCGCGGCCAGCCACTCCGTCACCCTGCGCCTGGCCTCGTCCGCCGGCAGCCCGTCGAACTCGCCGGAGTTCACCAGCTTCCCGGGCCCGGTGTACGCCTCCGCCGGCGGCGACTCCGCGGAGCCATCCTCGCCCGCGACGACGCGGACGATAGGAAGGCCGAACTCGGTGGCGAACTCGAAGTCGCGCTCGTCGTGGCCGGGCACGGCCATGATGGCGCCCGTGCCGTACTCCATCAGCACGTAGTCGGCGATCCAGACGGGGATCTCCCGCCCGGTCGCCGGGTTCACCGCGCGGGCGCCGGTGTCCACGCCCGTCTTGGTCTTGTCCGTCTTCTTGCGCGTCACCAGGTCGGTGGATGCCACGCGCTGGCGGTACGCGTCCACCTGGGCGCGCTGCTCGGGCGCGGCGATGCGGTCCACCAGCGGGTGCTCCGGGGCGAGCACCATGTAGGTGGCCCCGAAGACGGTGTCGGGCCGCGTGGTGAAGACGCGGATCGTCGGCCGCTCGGGCTCGATCATCGCGGGCGCGTGCCGGTCCTCGGCCACCTTCCGGCGCGCGATGGGGAACTCCAGCTCGGCGCCCTCGCTGCGGCCGATCCAGTTCTCCTGCGCCTTGCGGGTGGTGTCGGACCAGTCCATCGACGGCAGGTTGTCCAGCAGCTTGCCGGCGTACTGCGTGATCTTGAAGAACCACTGCGAGAGGAAGCGCATCTCCACGGCCGTGTCGCACCGCTCGCAGTGGCCGCCGATGACCTGCTCGTTGGCCAGCACCGTCTGGCACGACGGGCACCAGTTGACGGGCGCCTCCTTCTTCTCGGCCAGCCCGAACTTGTAGAGCTGCAAGAAGATCCACTGCGTCCAGCGGTAGTAGCTGGGATGCGTTGTGTCCACCGTGTGGTTCCAGTCGTACATGAAGCCCACGCGGCGAAGCTGCCGGGTGAAGCGCTCCACGTTGCGCGGGATCAGCTCGGAGGGGTGGATGCCCTGCTTGAGCGCGAAGTTCTCGGAGTGGATGCCGAACGCGTCGAAGCCGATGGGCTCGAACACGTCGAAGCCCTGCAGCCGCTTGAAGCGCCCGAAGATGTCCGCGCCCGTGAACGCGTAGATGTTGCCCACGTGCAGCCCCTCGGCCGAGGGGTACGGGAACATCATCAGGTTGTAGAAGGGCCGCTCGGCGGTGCGCAGCTCCTCGTCCGTGAACGAGTTGGTGCCCCGCTCGTCCCAGCGCGCCTGCCACTTCCGCTCCACCTCGGCCGGGTTGTAGCTGTCCGGATACTGCGCTTCGCTCGACATGGTCGTCTTCCGTAGTGGCTTTTCGATGCCGAATCCCCCGTCCGGTAGGACGCGGAATCGTCATTCGAGGCGTTCGGGCTCTCCATCCACCGCATCCGGCGCCGTCCTCGATCGGATCGAACGGTGGACGGGACGGAGAGGGGTCCTTCGCTGGCGCTAGAAAACGCCGCCGGCGGAGTGGCATCCGCGCCGGCGGCATCGGTTACGGGCGTTCCCAACCTGCGGAAACGCCCCGGAATCTACAACCCCTGTCCAGGGGGAAGAAGTGCCTCCACCGCCGCGTACGGGTCCTTCGATCCCTTCGCCGCGGCGACGATGTCGGCGATCGTCTTCGGAAGGTCGCCGCCGCGGGACCGGAGCACGCGCTCGAACAGGTCCAGGCGGCCGTAGTAGAGGCGCCGGGAGATGAGCGTGGCGTTGTTGAGCGGCGCCGTAAGGAAGCCGGAGTACGTGCCCGCGCGGAACTGCGGCTGGATGCGGGTGCGGTAGTCGGCCTTCGCCTGGTCGAAGATGTCTTCGCGGCGCTCCACCTTCTGCGCCGGCGTCAGGTCCGTCCGCGCGTACAGCGCCTCCAGGCGGCCCACCATGTCGCTCATGAAGGCGCCCGTCACGAGGTCGTCGGCCCACTCGTCCTGCGCGCGCCGGCAGTGGGTGGACTGCGGCCCCTCGCGCCCGCAGAAGAAGCGGATGGCCCCGCGGCCGCCCACGAAGTTGGCCAGGCTCTCGTTGAACATGGCCTGGCCGCCCACGTAAATGGTGTTGTGCGTCACCTCGTGGATCACCGTGTTGCCCAGCTCCACCGAGTCGTACTGGAGCAGGGTGGAGAGCAGCGGGTCGGTGAACCAGCCCAGCGTGCTGAACGCCGTCGTGGGCCGCAGGTAGGTGTCGTACCCGCGCGCCTCCAGCTTCCGCATCTCCCTGCGCGCGTCCGCCTCGCGGAAGAAGCCCTTGTACGGCACGCGGCCGACGATGGGGAACCACCACGAGTAGCCCTGGAAGCGGTCCTTGCGCGCGGCGGAAAGCACCAGCGCCAGCGTGTCGGACCTCACCTCGCTGAACAGCGTGTAGCTCTTGCCGACCTTCAGCCCCAGCGAGTCGTGCGCGTAGGCGCGGGCGTCCAGCACGAGCTGCAGCTTCCCGCGGCGCTCCGGCGGGGTGCGCGGGTCGGCCACGATCTGCGCGATGGGGTGACGCCGGTGCAGGATCTTCGCCTCCTCCCAGCCCGCGCGCAGCACGTACGCCGGCGAGCACGCAGACGCCCCCAGCGCGACCGTGGCGGCGAGGAGGGGGGCGAGCCGGAATCCGCGGTTCATCGCCACGTCGTATCCAGCGGCATCGAAGTGATCGTCATCGGTCCGGGAATCGGTTCGATCTGCGAAGCACGGATGTCGAGCCTGCGATCATCCACCCGCGACCGCCGGCTCCGGCGCCGGCCGGTCGATCGGAGCCGGCTCGGCCGATACGGCGGGAGCCACGGTTCCGGCGGCGGCGGCGGTGGGTCCGTCGGCCGAACGCGCCGCGGCCAGCTCGGCCAGGTACTCGTGGACGAAGGCGATGGACATGCTGCCCTCGCCGACGCCGGCCGCCACGCGCTTCACCGAGCCGTGGCGCACGTCGCCGGCGGCGAAGATGCCGGGGACGCTGGTCTCCAGCAGGTACGGGTCGCGCTCGCGGGGCCACTCGCCGGCGCCGCGGGCGGCCAGCACGTCCAGCACGTCGCGCCCCGTGCACACGAAGCCGAACGCGTCGCGCACCACCGCGTCGGGCAGCCACCCGGTGTCGGCGCGGGCGCCGATCAGCGCGAAGAGCGACTGCGTGGGCAGCCGCTCGCGCCGGCGCTCGGGGCCGCTCTCCACCACGATGGCCTCCAGGCGGTCGCCGCCTTCCACCTCCACCACCTGCGTGTGCAGGCGCACGTGCACGTTGGCCTTGGCGGCGAGCTGGTCCACCAGGTAGCGCGACATGCCCTGCCCCAGCGAGCCGCCGCGCACCAGCAGCGTGACCGTGCGCGCGTAGCTGGAGAACAGCATGGCCGCCTGCCCCGCCGAGTTGCCGCCGCCGATGAGGTAGATGTCGCGCCCGCGCGTGCCCAGCGCCTCGGTGCGCGCGGCGCCGTAGTACACGCCGCGCCCCACCAGCGCGTCCGCGCCCGGCACCTCCAGCCGGCGCCACGCCACGCCCGTCGCCAGCACCACGGCCCGGCAGCGCACGCTGGCGCCGCAGTCCAGCACCACTTCGTGCAGCCCTCCCTCCGCGCCCGGCCGGATGCCGACGATGGAGCGCGCCACCACCATCTCGGTGCCGAAGCGCCGGGCCTGCTGCCACGCCCGCATGCTCAGCTCGTCGCCCGAAAGGCCCGTGGGAAACCCCAGGTAGTTCTCGATGCGCGACGAGGTGCCGGCCTGCCCGCCCGGCGCCACCTGCTCCATCGCGAGCGTGGAAAGCCCTTCCGAGCTTCCGTACACGGCGGCCGCCAGCCCCGCCGGCCCGCACCCCACCACGGCCACGTCGTACTCGGCCTCGCGCGGCACCGTCTGCAGGCCCACGGCGTCGGCCAGCACGCGGAACGACGGCGCGTCCAGGCGGCGCCCGCTCGCGGTGAGCACGCTGGGCCCTGCGTCCGACTCGCGGAAGTCCGCGGGCAGGCGGGCGGCGGCGCCGGGGGCGTCAGGGTCCACCCAGGTGAACGGCACGTGGTTGCGCGACAGGAAGTCGCGCAGGTCGTAGCACGCCAGGTCCATCCGGCGGCCCACCACCATCGCGTTCGGCGCGTGGGGCTCTGCCGCCACCTGCTGAAGCCTCTCGACGCGCTGGGCCATGGTCTGCATGAGCTGCGCGTTCAGCACCTTGCAGCTCAGCAGCAGCTCGTGGAAGTCGTCCGGCTCTAGGCGCGCCACGCGCAGGGGCTCCAGCGCGCGGATGCCGGCGACCGCCGTGGTGCCCAGCAGCAGCGGCACCTCGCCGAAGTAGTCGCCCTCGCCGAAGGTGCCGATCACCTGCTCGGTCCCCCCGAACGCCTTGTGCACGGCCACCCGCCCCGACAGCAGCATGTGGAACGACGGCGTCTCGCCCTCGCGCAGCAGCCATTCGCCCGCCTGGAGCACCACATCGGCGGCGCGGCTGGCGATGGTCTCGCGCTCCGGCAGCGGCACGTTGGCCAGCAGCGGGATCCGCAGCAGCAGGTCGCTCGTGATCATGTGCTCCGGCGGTGCGGGGGGACGGCAGCGGCGGCGAGGCCGATGCGGGAGTACGGGCGAATAGTGCCGGTGCGGACCCGCCGCGCGCAACGGGCACGCGGGCGCGGGGGACGGACGTCCGCTGAACGTTCACGCACCGTTCGATGGACGGCTTCAGGCCACAGCACACATCGGTCCCATCAATCTACCGTTCGATGCAAGCCGTTGTGGGTCAACGTGAATCGGGGCCGAAGAATTCGCCCATCGGCACCGCAAATCGTGTCGACGAGCCACGCGAACTGTGCTCCGGTGGATGCAACGCGAACGGCCGCGCCCGGTGAGGAGCGCGGCCGTTTGCATCGACGCCGAACCCGGGGTCAGACGGTGTGCATCGCGATCTGGTAGGAGACCACCGCGACGATGGCGATCCAGACGATGCCGACCCCGAACCCGGTGAGCGCTGCGTTCAGGCTCTCGCGGGCGTCCTTCTTCTCCTCGTGCGAAACCATGCTATTCCCGTACGTGCTCAGGATTTCTGGAGATCCGCCCAACCGGGGAGCGGTGCGGCGTCCGAGCTCGGGCCTCGGTGAACATCCGATGGCCCGCCGCGCGGAGGCGGAAGGATATGCACGCGATGCATTTCCGACAAGCCGCCACGTCACGTCGAGCTCGCGCGTGTGACCGACCCGGTTCGATGAGCGGGCCGAATCCCTGGACCGCCGCCTGCCGTGTGCTTATCCTCCAGTCCGACCCGCCACACGACATCTCCCCAGGATCAACCGATGCACAATCCCCGCGTCCGCCGCTTCCTCTCGCTCGCCGCGCTGGCGACGGCGGTGCTCACCGCGCCGGCCGCGCTCGCCGCGCAGATGCCCGCGACCGCGCCGGGCACGACGACGGTGGTCGTGGTGCGGCACGCCGAGAAGGCCACCGACGATCCGCGCGACCCCACTCTCAGTCCCGCCGGCACGGCCCGCGCCGCCGCGCTCGCCCAACTCCTGAGCGAAGCCACCGTGTCGGCCGTCTACACCACGCAGTTCAAGCGCACGCACCTGACGGCGGAGCCGGCCGCCGCGGCGGCGGGCGTGACGGTGACGGAACGGCCGATCGCGGCCGAGAACATGGCGACCTACGCGCTGGACCTGGCACGCGAGATCATGACGCAGCAGCAGGGCAAGACCGTGCTCGTGGTGGGCCACAGCAACACCGTTCCCGCGATCGTGCTGGCGTTGAGCGGCCAGACCGTGCCCGACATCACGGACCCCGAGTACGACCACGTGTTCATCGTGCAGATCCCGCAGACCGGGCCCGCCACCGTGCAGAGCTCGCACTACGGAACGTCAACCAGCGCACCCGCCGTCCCGGTGCTTTGACGGTGCGTCGAAGACGGCGCCTGCTCGCGGCGCCTTCCACCGCACGAACGCAGGCGAGGGGAGATCGGTAGCCGCCGGTCTCCCCTCGCTTGTACCTGCAGATTCTTGTGACGCACTTCCGGCGACCCCACAGACGTCAGTCGATCACCGTCGCGCGGCGCCACTTTCGGACGGAGCTGACGAGATACACCGCGGCCGCGCCTCGGACGTCATCCACCGTCAGCACCCGCTCGCGAACGTCGCCGCGGCGCAGAAGCGCGGCGCGGAAGACGCCGGGCAGCAGGCCGCACTCCATGGGCGGCGTCCACAGCTCGCCGTCGATGCGGGTGACGATGTTGGCGATGGTGGATTCCGTCACCTCGCCACGCTCGTTCACCAGCAGCACGTCGCCGCAGTCGGGGCGCGCGGCGGCACGGCGCTCGTACGGCTCGCGACGCGTGGTCTTGTGATACAGCAGCGCATCCCGGCTGTCCACCGCGTCGGTCGAGAACGCCACGCGCACCGGTGGGGGCTCGTCCGGCCCGGTTCCGTCCACCGGCCGCGGAAGCTCCATCGCATCCACGGACCCGAAGGACTCCGTGCGATCGGAGGCTCGCTCCGACGCCGTCGAGGCAACCGCATCCAATCCCCCGCCCCGCCGGCCCGTCGCCGGAAGCGGCGACAGCGGCTGCGCGTCCACGCGGAGCTCGCCGTCCCGCGCGAGGGTCAGGCGCACGCGCAGGGGTCCGTCGGCCGCGCGGACCGCGTCGTCCAGGCGGCGCCCGGCGAGGACGGCATCGAAGCGGAAGCCGAAGTAGCGGGCGGACTCGCGCAGGCGGTCCAGGTGGCCGTCCAGCAGGAAGAAGGTGCCGTCCGGCTCGCGGAGGATCGTCTCCAGCAGCCGGAAGTCGTGCGGAGTGCGGCGGGCGAACTCGGCCTTCGACAGGCACTCGCGGAACTCCTCCGCCGCGTCCGAATCGTAGGTGATGCCGCTACCCACGCCCAGCTCGGCCGTGCCCCCGTCCAGGTCGATCACCAGCGTGCGGATCGCGACGTTGAACACCGCCTCGCCGGGGGACGCGAAGCCCACCGCGCCGGTGTAGACGCCGCGCGGCGAGCCCTCGAGCGCCGCGATGATCTGCGAGGTGCGCACCTTGGGAGCGCCCGTGATGGAGCCGCACGGGAAGAGCGCGCCGAACACCTCGGCCAGCGTAGTGCCGCGCCGCAGCTCGGCCCGGATGGTGGAGGTCATCTGGTGAACCGTCTCGTACCGCTCCACGTCCAGCAGCCGCGGCACGTGCACACTGCCGAAGCGGGCCACGCGCCCGGCGTCGTTCCGAAGCAGGTCCACGATCATCACGTTCTCGGCCCGGTCCTTGGCCGAGGCCGGCAGCTCGGCCGCCAGCGCGTCGTCCTCGCCCGGCCAGCGGCCGCGGCGGCGCGTGCCCTTCATGGGCCGCAGCGTCAGGTCGTCCGCGCGGCGGCGGAAGAACAGCTCGGGCGATACGGAGAGGATGCTCGTGGCGCCGAAGCGCAGGTGCGCGCAGTAGGCCGCCCGCTGCGCCAGCACCATGCGCGCGTAGAGCGCCGCGTCGCTGCCGGAGAAGGGGGCGCGCAGGCGGAAGGTGTGGTTCACCTGGTACGTGTCGCCCGCCGCGATCCACTCGCGGATGCGCTCCACGTCGGCCACGTACTGCTCCTCCGACGTGGACGCCGTCCATGCGCCCAGCGAGAAGGCGTCCGCCGCCGCCTCGTCCGCGGAAGGCGGCGCTCCTTCCGCGCGCTCGGCGAACAGGGCGAAGCGCAGCAGCGGAAGCCGCTCGTCCGCCGGCCGCACGGCAAGCGCGCGGTCGAAGGCGGGCGCCGCCTCGTACACGACGAAGCCCGCCGCGTGCAGCCCGCCCGCCACCGCGCGCTCCACCTCGCGCAGCGCGGGCACCACCTCGTCCATGCGCCGCGCCTCCACCACGCCGCGGACGCCGCGGAACAGGAACGAGCGGCCCTCGCCGTGCGGGCCCAGGGCGTCGAAGCGGGCCAGCTCCGTCATGCGCGCGCCGGTCGAAGGCCGTCCATCCACCGCCTAGGGAGTCGGGGTTGCCGGCGCGTCCGGCCTGCGGACGAACCGCGCCAGGCCCTCCACCTCGATCGCCGCGGGCTTCCCCGCGGAATCGAGCGTGAAGGTGACGAATGCATTGCCCAGCACGCGGTCGCGCCAGCGCGCGCGCCAGGTGTCGTAGCTCCAGTGCTCCAGGTCCGCCACCCATGCCCCGCCGCCGCGAAGCACCAGCCGTCCGGCGTCCACCGAAACCGTCATCGCGTCGAGCACGCTGTCCGGGTCCGCGTAGGTGGCGGCGTACGCGGCCAGCGGGCGGCTGGGATGTGTGCCGCGCACCCGGGCGGCCATGCGGGCGCGCTCCGCCGCCTTCGCCCGCTCGATGCCCGGCGCGTAGAGGCGCATCACCTCCGCGCTCCAGTCGCGCGTGGAGTCGCCGGCGGCCAGGTCCAGCGCGCGGTACATCAGCGCGTGCCGCAGCTCCGCGTGGTCGCTGTTGGCGAGCACGACCACGCCCGCGTGCGCCTCGGGCAGCAGGCCCACGATGGCGCTCATCCCGTCGATGCTGCCGGTATGCATGGCCAGCAGCCGGCCGCGGTAGTCCTGCAGGAACCAGCCCAGGCCGTACCCGGTGAAGTGCGCGTGCGCCAGCGCCGCCGCCGGGTAGTAGCGCGCGGCGGGGATCGTGAACTGCGGCGTCCACGTCTCCCCGAAGGTCCCCGCCTTCACCAGCCGCTCCTGCCCTACGCGCGCGCTGTCGAGCTGAAAGCGGATCCAGCGCGCCATGTCGGCCACGCTGCTGTTGATGGCGCCCGCGGGAGCGACGGCGTCCAGGTCGCGGTAGGCGATGGCGCGCAGCGTGTCGTCCACCTCCGCGTGCGGCATCGCCACGTCCGCGGCCGAGGCCAGGCCGCGCACCCCGATCACCGTCTCGCGCATGCCCAGCGGCGCCAGGATGCTGCGGCGCACGAACTCGTCCCACGGCATGCCCGAGGCGCTGGCGACCACGCGGCCGGCCAGCGCGAACATGGCGTTCTGGTACTCGTAGCCCGCGCGGAAGCTGGTGGCGGGCTTCGCGAAGCGCAGGCGGCGGATCACCTCGTCCGCGGACAGCCCGGTCGCATACCACGCCGCGTCCGTGTTCGGCAGCCCGCTTCGGTGCGTGAGCAGGTCGCGCACGGTCAGCTCGTGCTGCACGTAGGGGTCGGCCAGCCGCAGCGTGGGGACGTACTTGGTCACGGGATCGTCCCAGGCCACCTTCCCCTCGTCCACCAGCATCGCCAGCGCCGTGGCCGTGAACGCCTTGGTGTCGCTGCCGATGGCGAACAGCGTGTGCTCGTCCACCCGCTCCGGCCGCCCCAGCGCCCGCACCCCGAACCCCCGCGCGTACACCACCGAGTCGCCGCGCACGATGGCGATGGCCAGCCCCGGCACCTTCCAGTCCGCCACCGCCTTCGCCACGTACGCGTCCATCCCGTGGAAGTCCGGCGTCTGCGCGCGCGCGGGGGCCGGGATGGCGGTGAGCGTGGCGAGAAGGGCGAGCGTCTGCAGGGAGCGTCGACGAAGCATCGATGATCTCGGTCGAGGGAGGGACACCGCGCGAGCGCGATGAGGTTGCACGCTGGGCCGGCCCGCCGCAAGCCCGCTTCTTCGATCATCGAGGGAGAGAAACCTCACATGGCGCAATCTACGCGAACAGGGGACTGCGGCGAACCTGCATGATCACGGGGGATACGGGGCGGCGGATCAGCGTGGACGAGGATGCCGGCATCGCACGGATCGGCAACATTCTTGACGCCTTTCGTCCGGGGACGTACACTCGCGATGGCTGTCTTCCTGCCCGGCGCCACCTCCCCGGACCCACCCGAGACTCCCCATGCGCGCCCCCCGCCGGCGTTATCTACTGCCGCTGCTGGTCATTGCCGCGGCCTTGACCCGCGTCCCGTTCCAAGCCGCGGCGCAGACGACGGACGCCGCCATCGTGGGACGCGTGCTCTCGGCGGAAGGGCAGCCGCTGGCGGGCGCGACCGTGACGGTGCGGAACGAGGCGACGGGGTTCACCACGAGCGCGCGGACGGAGGCGGATGGGCGCTTCTCGTTCGTGCAGCTTCCGCTGGGCGGGCCGTACGCGGTGCGCGCTGAGCACGCCGGCCGCGCGCCCCTGTCGCGCACGGGCTACGAGCTGCGGCTGGGGACGCGGCAGGTGGTGCGGCTGGAGATGGAGGCCGAGGCGGCGGCGCTGGCGCCGGTGGTGGTGCGGGCGGACGCGGTGGCGGCGCGGCGCCTGGAGCGGCTGGGGGGCAGTACGCCCGTGGGCGCGGCGGAGATGCAGGGGCTGCCCACGGTGGCGCGCAACTTCACCGATCTGGCGGTGCTGGACCCCACGGTGGGCGCCGGCCTTTCCATCGGCGGGCAGCGGGCGACCTCCACGGACGTGCGCGTGGACGGGCTGCAAGCGCGCAACATGCTGCGCGGCGGCGAGCTGGGGCGCGGACCGTACACGGTGTCGATGGAGGCCATCCGCGAGTTCGAGGTGGTGACCAACGTGTACGACGTGGCGCAGGGGAGGCAGGGGGGCGGCGCGTTCAACGTGGCCACGCGGGGGGGCACCAACCGCTGGACGGCCAGCGTCTTCGGGTACGGCCGCGACGACCGGCTGAGCGCGCCCTACGACTACGTGGGCCGCGACCGGGGCGACCGCAGCTACTCGGCCGTGCAGTGGGGCGGCAGCGTGAGCGGGCCCGTCATCCGCAGCAAGCTGCACCTGTTCGCCGCCTTCGACCGCCAGGACTCGCGCGAGCCGCTGTTCATCGCCGACCTGCGCGCCCCGGCGGACGAGGTGGACGCGGGCCTCGCGCGCGACTCGCTGGCGCGGCTGCAGGACATCCTGCGCCGCCGCTACGGCGTGCAGGGCAAGCAGTCGGGCGTGTTCAGCCGCGCGCCCGTCGCCAACACGCTGTTCGCGCGGCTGGACTGGCAGGCGGGCCGCCGCCACCGCGTGACGCTGCGCGAGAACCTGAGCGCCTGGGACAGCCCCAACAACGACGTGGGCGACCAGGCGCTCTCGCTGCTGGAGTCGCGCAGCAGCATCCGCTCGCTGGACAACCAGCTCCTGCTCGCGGTGCGCTCCAACCTGCGCGACGGCGTGCAGAACGAGCTGAAGCTGGGATACTCGGCCAGCCACCGGCGCCTGACGCCCAACAGCTACGCTCCGCGCGGCTTCGTGCGCATCCGCTCGGCGCTGCCCGACGGCACCGCGGGCGACGTGCGGGTGCAGTTCGGCGGCAACCGCCTGGCGCCCGAGCGCTCGGGCGAGCGGGAGCTGCAGCTCGTCAACACCACGTACTGGCAGCGCGGCCGGCGCCTGTTCACCCTGGGCACGGACAACACGCTCACCCACCTGAGCACGTACATCCCCGTGGAGCAGGGCGGCCTCTTCGAGTTCGAGTCGCTGGCCGACCTGGACGCGCTGAAGCCTTCGCGCTACTCGCGCCAGGTGCCGCTGGGCACGGGCGAAGGCACGGCGCGGCAGTACGTGCTGGACGCAGGCGCCTTCGCCCAGGCCGAGTGGCGGCCGGACGAGCGCGTGAACGCCACGCTCGGCCTGCGGTACGACGTCACCCGCTTCCTCACCTCCGCTGCGGCCAACCCGTTGCTGGAACGCGACCTGGGCCTGCGCACCGACCGCACGCCCGGCGACTGGAACAACGTGCAGCCCCGCGCCCAGCTCACCTGGGACGTGCGCGGCGACGGCGGCGACCTGCTGCGCATCGGCGCGGGCGCCTTCGCCGCGCAGCCTCACTACTACCTCCAGGCCAACAGCCTCTTCAACAGCGGCACCGACCTGGGCGACCTGGTGCTCGAAGGCACGGCGGCGCCCGTGCCCAACTATCCCGCCTACCGCGCGGACCCGTCCACCGTGCCCGGGTTCCCGGCGGGCGCGGCGGTGCCGGCGTACGTCAACCTGACCTCGCCGGACTTCCAGACGCCGACGACGTGGAAGGCCAGCGCGGCGTTCCAGCACCGCGTGGGCGGCCGCCTGTCGCTCGGCGCGACGGCGGTGGTGGCGCGCACGCGGGGCAACTACCACTACCTGGACCGCAACCTCCGCGAGTCGCCCGCGTTCGGAATCGACAACGAGGACGGGCGCCCCGTCTTCGTGCCCGCCGGCACCATCGACTCGCGCGGGCGCACCAGCTTCCGCAACGCCGTGCGCTCGCCGGACTTCACCCACGTGCTGGAGCTGGTGTCGGACGGCGTGCTGAACCAGCGCGCGGTGGTGCTCAACGCCGCGCTCCGGCTTCCGCGCGACGGGGCGGTGAGCGCGTCGTACACCTTCAACCGCACGCGCGACAACTCGTCGTTCAACTGCTGCATCGCCCGCTCGGCGCCGCTGCTCACGCCGGTGCAGGGCGACCCTCGCGACCTGTCGGGCGCGTACGGTGCGGCGGACACCGACTTCCGGCACAAGCTGGTGGTGTTCGGCACGCTTCCGCCGCTGGCGGGCTTCCGCGTGGGGGCGCGCTATGTGGGCAGCACGGGGCGGCCCTTCTCCCTGACGGTGAACGGCGACATCAACGGCGACGACTACAACGGCAACGACCTGGCATTCCTGTTCGATCCCGACGACCCGGCCACCCCCGCCGCCGTCGCCGCGTCCATGCGCAAGGTGCTGGCGAACCCCGACAACGTCGCGCGCGACTACATCCGCCGGAACCTGGGCTCCATCGCCGGCCGCAACGCCGTGTATGCGCCCTGGGTGTGGCGGGTGGATGCGCGCGTCAGCCGCTCGCTCCCGCGCGTGGGCGGACGGCCCGCGGAGCTGGTGGTGGACGTGTACAACGCCGCAAACCTCCTCAACCACCAGTGGGGTGGCCAGTATCTCCTTCCGGCCGGCATCTCCGCATCCAACCCCGTCACCCAGCGCCTCAACCTGCTCAACGTCACCGGCTTCGATCCCGTCACCCGCCGCTACCGCTACACGGTCAACGAGAACGTCGGCGTCCTCCGCAAGCAGGGCGACCCGTACCAGATCCAGCTCGGCGTGCGCTACACGATCTGAGGTGATGCGGGGGTCGGCAAGGCGTCACGTCGGAACAGGCGATCCGTCGATGGAGCGAGGACCGATCCCGATGCGAGAGGTTCGGCGGATGATGGTCGTCGACCAATCGTGACGTGAAGCAATCCGAATCCGCCGACGGACGCGTTGTCCGCCGAAGCCGCACTGCCCGAGAATTCTTGATCGAATCCTGAGTTGGAGGACGACGGAGTCTCCATTCAGAAGTCTCCACCGATGGCATTGCGGCGGCCCAATGCGGGCGCTAGACTGCGGCTCCCACCGTTCCGCGCGCGCGATGGATTTCGCGGCTCGCCCTCCGCCTGCCGCCCCTAACGCCTGTGCGGCTACGTGCGACCCGCCCACATGATCCACAAGGGAAGCCGATGAAGAAGCTGACGCTGGACCTCGAGATGCTGGCCGTGGAGACGTTCGACACCGCCGCTCCGGACCCGCGGCGCGGCACGGCGTTCGGGCAGATCTTCCCGTCGCTGGCCGAGTGCGCCGAGCTGTTCGCCGCCGCCCCCGCCGACCGCGTGGCCGTCGTGTCCGACCCCGTCGTCTGGACCGGCATGGACACCTGCGACGGCGGCTCGTGCCTCCAGACCTGCACGTTCAACACCTGCCTGAGCTGCACCGCCACGCAGGCGCAGTAGCGGCCGCCAGGAATCCGCCAGACACGAAGGGCGCCGTCGCTGGACGGCGCCCTTCGTGTTTTCTCGCGTGGCACCGCCGATCGACACGCGTCAGCGCCGAAGCTCGCCTTCCACCCATGCGGCGAGACGCGTGAGCTGCTCCAGGAGATCGCGCGCCTTCTGAGCCGGCGATCCGCCGTACGCCGTAGGACGCGGCGTCCTTGTAGGCCAGGGTCGCGGAGAGACTTGACTTGGTCCCTACGCCACCGGGTGCGGCATCGCGCGGGGCTTGGTCATGGCGTCGGGCGACAGGATCTCGTCCAGCTCGGCCTGCGACAGCCAGCCCTTCTCGCGCACCAGCTCGTACACGCCGCGGCCGGTGTGCAGCGCCTCCTTCGCAAGCGCGGCGGACCTCTCGTAGCCGATGAAGGGCACCAGCGCGGTGACCAGGCCGATGGAGTTCTCCACCATCCAGCGCAGGCGCTCGCGGTTGGCGGTGATGCCCAGCACGCAACGCTCGCGCAGCACGATGGCCGCGCGCGTCAGCATGTCCACCGACTGGAAGAGGTTGAAGCCGATCACGGGCTCGAAGACGTTGAGCTGGAGCTGGCCCGCCTCGGCCGCCATGGTGATGGTGAGGTCGTTGCCCACCACCTGGAAGCACACCTGGTTCACCACCTCGGGGATCACCGGGTTCACCTTGCCCGGCATGATGGACGAGCCCGGCTGCATGGGCGGCAGGTTGATCTCGTTCAGCCCCGTGCGCGGGCCCGACGAGAGCAGGCGCAGGTCGTTGCAGATCTTGCTGAGCTTCACGGCCACGCGCTTCAGCACGCCGGATAGCTGCACGAAGGCGCCCGTGTCCGCCGTCGCCTCGATCAGGTTGGGCGCCGTGGTCAGGTCCAGCCCGGTGGCGGCGCGCAGCTTCTCGCAGACCAGCGGCGTGTAGCGCGGGTCGGTGTTGATGCCCGTGCCGATGGCCGTGGCGCCCATGTTGATCTCGCGCACCAGCGCCGCCGCCTCGCCCAGCCGCTCCATGTCCTCGCCGATGGTGACGGCGAAGGCGTGGAACTCCTGGCCCAGCGTCATGGGCACCGCGTCCTGCAGCTGCGTGCGGCCCATCTTCAGCGCGTCGGCGAACTCGTCGCCCTTGGCGGCGAAGGCGGCGCGCAGCTCGCCCAGCGCCGCCACCAGGTCGCGGATGGCCCAGTTGGCCGCGATCTTCAACGCCGTCGGGTACACGTCGTTGGTGGACTGCGACAGGTTGACGTGGTCGTTGGGGTGCACGAACTGGTACTCGCCCTTGCGGTGCCCCAGCAGCTCCAGCGCGCGGTTGGCGATCACCTCGTTCGCGTTCATGTTCGTGCTGGTCCCCGCCCCGCCCTGCACCACGTCCACCACGAACTGCTCGTGCAGGCGCCCCTCGCGGATCTCGCGGCAGGCGCGCACGATGGCGTCCTCCACCTCGGGCGCCAGCAGCCCCAGCTGGGCGTTGGCCTGGGCCGCGGCCTCCTTGATGGCGGCCAGCGCGTGCACCAGCCCGGCGTACTGCGAGATGGGGATGCCCGTGATGGAGAAGTTCTCCACCGCCCGCAGCGTCTGCACGCCGTAGTACAGGTCCACGGAGAGCTGCCGCTCGCCCAGCAGGTCGTGCTCGGTGCGCAGCTCGCCCGACAGGTAGCCCGCGCCCCGCCCCGTGAGCCGCACGTTGGCGTGCCGCAGCCGCCCGGAGATGACCTGTGCCGCCGCCAGCGCCAGCTTGCCGTACAGGACCGGTGCGCGCTCGGCGATCTCGCGGATGGCGGCGCGGGGCACCTCCAGCACCTCGGCGTCCTCCGTCACCAGGCCCGAGGTGGAGTGCGGGTACTCGTCCAGCAGGCTGCCCTCGCCGTACGACTCGCCCTCCGTCAGCACGTGCAGCACCTCGGGACGGCCCACCAGCCCCTTGACGATCTCGATGCGGCCCCGCAGCAGGATGCCGAAGGCGCGCCGCGGCTGGCTTTCGCGGAACACGTAGGTGCCCGGCGGGCAGGCCTTGACCTCGGCCAGGGCGGCGAGCTGCGCCAGCTCCGCGTCGTCCAGCGAGGCCAGCAGCGGGTGCTCGCGGAGCACGGCAGCGGTCGAACGGTCCATGGTCAACGCTTCCTGCAGGTCGGGGCCGCGCCCCGCCAACCGGGCCGCGAAGCCGCACAAGCTACCCTCCGCACCCGCCCGCGACAACCCCGCGCCCATCCATCGAAAGCAGCCGCAAGTCCTGTCCGTTCCGGTGATTGCGACCGGTCGAACCGCGCTCCCCGACGACCCCGGTCCATCGACGGAACCTCCGCGATCGACTCCGACCGGCGATCCGCCGACGCGCGGGCTCGGCCGGCCGTCGCGGACGGAATGCCTCCGAGCCTACTCCATCGCCAGGTGCGCCGCGTCGCCGCCGCCGCTGGCGCGGCCCACCAGGCCCAGCAGCGGGATGAGCGCCACGATGATCACCGCGCTCAGCACGTAGATGCGTCCGTAGGCGATCACGCTGGCCTGCACGCCCAGCGTGCCGTCCAGCAGCATGTACGCGCGCCGCTGGGCCGTGGCCGCGTCCGCGCCGCGGGCCACCATCGCCTGCGTGAGCTGGTGAAGCCGGCCCAGCGTGGCGGGGCTGGTGACCACCAGGTGCTCGGCCAGGATGGCCTTGAACTGCGCCGTGTACCGCGTGAGCAGCGTGGCGATGCCGGCGATGCCGAACGAGCCGCCCAGCTGGCGGAAGAAGTTGTACAGCCCCGCGCCCTGCGGCAGCTCGGCGGGCGAGAGGGCGCCCAGCGTGATGGTGGTGAGCGGCACGAACATCAGCCCCAGCCCGAAGCCGCGGAAGAGCAGCGGCCAGAAGAAGTCGCCGGCGCCGCTCTGGGCCGTGATGCGGGAAAGCTGGATCATCGCCAGCGCGAAGAGCCCGGCGCCCACGCCCACCAGGACGCGCGCGTCCATCCGCTCCGTGAGCCGCCCGGCGACGGCCATCGACACCGCGGTGGCGAGCGCACCGGGCAGCATCACGATCCCGGTCTGCTGCGCGGTCATGTGCAGCATCCCCTGCAGGAACACGGGCAGCGTGAACACCGAGGCGTAGAGCCCCACCCCCATCACGATCCCCAGCAGCGTGCCCACCCACACGGTGCGGTGCCGCAGCACGCGGAAGTCGATCACCGGGTAGCGCGTGGTCAGCTCCCGGATCACCAGGAGCACGCCGCCGACCACGCCCACCACCGCCAGCGTGGTGATCAGGCGCGAGTCGAACCAGTCCTCGCGCTGCCCGTGCTCCAGCAGGTACTGCAGCGATCCCACGCTCACCGCCAGCAGCCCGATCCCCAGCGCGTCCACCGAGGGCGGGCGCTTGAGGCCGGCGGGATCGTGCACGTAGCGGGCGATGAGGAAGGCCGCCAGCGCGCCCACGGGCAGGTTGATGAAGAAGATCCAGGGCCACCCGTAGTTGTCGGTGAGCCATCCGCCCAGGGTGGGGCCGATGGTGGGGCCCACCATCACGCCCAGGCCGAACAGCGCCATGGCCGTCCCCGCCTGGCGCTTGGGGAACGCCTCCAGCAGCACGGCCTGGCTCACCACCATCAGCGCGCCGCCGCCCACCCCCTGCACGATTCGCCAGAAGATCAGCGCGCCCAGCGAGTGCGCCTCGCCGCAGAACAGGCTCGCCAGGGTGAAGAGCGCGATGGAGCCCACGAAGTAGCGCTTGCGCCCGAAGAACGCGCCCAGCCAGCCGGTGAGGGGGATCACGATCACGCTGGCCAGGATGTAGCCGGTGGTGACCCACGCGATCTCGTCCAGGCTGGCCCCCAGGTTCCCCATCATGTCGGGCAGCGCCACGTTCACGATGGAGCTGTCGATCACCTGCATCAGCGCGGCGACGACGACGGCGAAGGCGATCAGGTACTTGTGCGGATCGCCGTCCTCGGCCGTCCACGCGTCGTGCACGGGCGGCGGCGCGGTGACGAAGGGCGCGGAGGGGCGCGCGGCGTCTGGTGGGGCAGCGGGCGCGTGGAGGCTCATGGCGGATCCTTCGAATCACCTGCGGAGCGGCGGTCCCGAGCGGGAGGGGCCGATAGTAGACCGAACAGTCTAGTTACAGGAAATCTAGACGACTCGGTCCACTTGTCAAGAATCCCTCTGCGTCGGTAGTGTTCGTGGCGACCGCCCCCGCACGTCCGGAGCCGATGCCGACCAAGACCGATGCCGCCGTTCCCCTGTCCGCCCGCCCCCGCCCTCCCCGCCAGGAGCGCGGGCAGCGGCGCTACGCCGAGATCCTGGACGCCGCCGCCGGCCTGATCGAGGAGGTGGGGCCCGAGGCCGTGACGGTCCAGGCCATCAGCGACCGGGCGGGGGCCTCCAAGGGCTCCATGTACCACTTCTTCCCCGATCGCGAGAGCGTGCTCATCGCGCTGGTGGAGCGGCACATCGACACGCTGCGCGCATCCCTGGCGGAGGAGCGGACGGCGCTCGCCGGGGCGGCCGCGGCGTCGGCGGAGGGAGCGGTGCGCGCGTTCCTGGACCCCGTGGACGCGTACGTGCGGCGGCACCCGGACCTGCCGCGCATCATGCGCGAGCCCGCGAACCTGAGGCGCCTGGCCGACCAGGGCGAGCGGCTGACCGCGGTGGTGGAGGCGCACGCCGCGTGGATGCTGGCCCGGCGCCACCCCGCCCTGGACGCCGGCACCGCCGCACGGGCGGCCGCCATCGTCGTGGCCATCGTGGGGGGGCTGCGGACCGAGCGCGTGCTCGCCGCCGCGGGCTCGAAGGAGGCCGTCGCCGTCGAGATGCGGCGGGTCCTGCGCGGATACGTAGAGGCGCTGCAACCGTCCGACGGGGACTGAGGCCTCCCCGTCGCCGCCGTTCGAACCGCCGCCGAATCGGGGCGACGTCCGGCGGCTTCCTCGATTCGCGGCCAGCCGTCATCCCAACGACCGCGCTCCTCTCGCGAGGCCGAGACGCGGCGTCCGGTCCGGAGAACGGCCGAACATGCCCGAATTGGTCGACCGCTCCAGGGAATGGCAGGGGAATTGCCCGAGGGCGGACCGCCGGGGATGAGGTGCATCCCGGTCCCGATCCGCGCCGCGGCCAGGTCGGCCCGACGGCCGGACATCCCGATCCCCGTCCTCCATCCACATGGCTCAACCGTCGCGGAACCTGCTGGAAGGGCCGATCCTCCGCTCGCTGACGACGCTGGCGATCCCCATCGCGCTCGCCAACATCCTGCAGGCGGGCTATCAGCTCATCGATGCGTTCTGGGTGGGGCGGCTGGGCGGCGCGGCGGTGGCGGCGGTCTCCGTCTCCACGCCGGTCACCTTCCTCACCATCGCCCTGGGCGCCGGGCTGGCCATCGCCGGGTCGACCCTGATCGCCCAGTACTACGGCGCCGGGAACCAGGAGATGGTGGACCACGTGGCCGCGCAGACGCTGCTGATGGTGGTGCTGGTGTCGCTGGTGCTGGGCGGCGTGGGCTACCTGTGCGCCCCGATGCTGCTGCGGGTGATGGGCGTGGCGCCCGACGTGTACCGCGGGGCGCTGGGGTTCATGCGGGTGTCGTTCGCGGGGCTGGTGTTCAACTTCTTCTTCTTCATGTTCCAGTCCATCATGCGCGGCGTGGGCGAGGCGCGGTTCCCCGTCTTCATCGTCCTGGGCACGGTGGTGCTGAACTTCGTCCTCGACCCGTTCTTCATCTTCGGCTTCGGCCCGGTGCCCGCCATGGGCGTGATGGGCGCCGCGCTGGCCACGCTCAGCACGCAGAGCCTGGCCGCCGTGATCGCGCTGGTGGTGCTGCTGCGCGGCAGGTACGGCATCCACCTGGCATGGCGCGACTTCGTGCCCGACCCCGCCTACATCAAGCGGGCGTTCTTCCTGGGCTTCCCGGCCTCCATCGAGCAGTCCGCGCGCGCGCTCGGCCTGACGGTGCTCACCTTCCTCATCACCAGCTTCGGCACGCTCACGGTGGCGGCGTACGGCGTGGGATCCACGATCCTGCAGGTGGTGATGATCCCCGCGATGGGCCTGTCGATGGCGGTGTCCACGCTCGTGGGGCAGAACATCGGCGCGGGACAGGTGGAGCGGGCGTCCCGCATCGGGCGGCTGGGCGCGTCGCTGGGCTTCGGGATCCTCACGGCGATGGGTATCCTGGCCTACGTCTTCGCGCCGCACCTGATCGCGTTCTTCGTTCCCGGCGACGCGGACGTGATCGCGGCGGGCACCACCTTCCTGCGCACCGTCTCGCTGTCGTGGGGCTTCCTGGGGGCGCAGCTCGCCATGACCGGCGTGCTGCGCGCGTCGGGCAACATGGTGATGACCATGGTGCTCACGCTGGTGTCGCAGTGGGTGCTCCAGTTTCCGCTGGCGTACGTCCTGTCGAAGCACACGTCGATGGGCGCGCGCGGCATCTGGTGGGCCTTTCCCATCTCGTACGTACTGATCGCGCTGGTGACGATGGGCGTCTACGCCAAGGGCGACTGGAAGCGCAGCCGCCTGGTGCAGCCGGACGACGCGCTGGCGGATCGCGTGACCAGCGAAGTGCTGCTGGAGGAAGGGATCCGCGGCACCACGTAGACCCTAAGACGGTGGATGCAGATCGGGGCAGCGTCGCGTTGCGCGAGGCTGCCCCGATCCACGTCGTGATGGCCGCGATGCCTACGCTGGAGGCGGCGTCCCCGCGCCGGCGCCCGTGCTGCTGCCGGTCGCCGGCGCACCGGCGGTGCTCGGGTTGGGCAGCGAGGTCCCGCTCGCGTTCGCCGCCACCTCCGGCCCCGCGATGGTCCAGGGGCGGATGCCATCTCCGGTGTGGACGCGCGCGGTCGA